>JALHRR010000040.1 GCA_022841345.1 Saprospiraceae bacterium | reverse complement strand
ATCTACCTGCTTCGTGCCAACGGTAAAGTAGTCGAACGTCCGCAACATATGCTCATGAGAGCCGCTGTAGGAATTCACGGTGAAGACGTACAAAGTGCCATCGAGACTTACAACCTGATGTCCGAAAAATGGTTTATACACGCAACTCCAACATTATTCAACGCAGGTACGCCAAAACCCCAACTGAGCTCCTGCTTCCTGTTGACTATGACGGATGATAGTATTTCAGGTATTTTCGAGACACTGGCCAGATGTGCTAAAATCTCACAATCTGCCGGTGGAATTGGACTTAGTATCCATAATATCAGAGCAAAAGGTTCTTACATCAAAGGAACGGGCGGAACATCCAACGGTATCATTCCGATGCTTCGCGTATTCAATGATACAGCCAGATATGTGGATCAGGGCGGCGGAAAAAGAAAAGGAGCTTTTGCAATCTATCTGGAGCCATGGCATGCTGATATCTATGACTTCCTGGAATTGAAGAAAAACCACGGAAAAGAAGAAATGCGCTCCCGTGATTTGTTTTATGCACTCTGGATATCGGATCTTTTCATGGAGAGAGTCAAAGAAAACGGCGACTGGTCTCTTTTCTGTCCAAATGAAGCGCCCGGATTATGTGATACTTACGGTGGTGAATTCGAAGCACTATATCACAAATATGAAGCAGAAGGCAAAGCACGTAAAGTCGTAAAAGCGCAGGAATTGTGGTTCGCTGTGCTGGAATCCCAAATTGAAACAGGAACTCCCTATATATTATACAAAGACGCCGCAAACAAAAAATCCAACCAGAAAAACCTTGGAACTATCCGCTCCAGTAATCTCTGCACAGAGATCATGGAATACACTTCCAAGGATGAAGTAGCTGTGTGTAATCTCGGTTCCATTGCATTGAACAAATTTGTCCAAAATGGTGAATACGACTTCGCGAAATTGGAAGAGATTACCAGAGTACTAACGCGTAACCTTAATAAAGTAATTGACATCAATTACTATCCGATTCCAGAGGCCCGTAATTCCAATATGAGACATCGCCCTATCGGTATTGGTGTTCAGGGTCTGGCAGATGCCTTTATTTTGATGCGTATGCCATTTGATAGTCCTGAAGCTAAAAAACTAAACAAAGACATATTTGAAACAATTTATTACGCTGCTGTATCAGAAAGTTGTGTGATTGCCGAGAGAGAAGGCGCTTATCAGACATTCGAAGGCTCACCTGCCAGCCAGGGTCAGTTACAATTTGATCTTTGGGGAGTGACTCCTAGTGATCGCTGGGATTGGGCTACTCTGAAGGAGAGAGTGAAGAAATTCGGATTGAGAAATTCACTTCTTGTTGCTCCCATGCCTACAGCTTCCACTTCTCAGATTCTTGGTAATAACGAGTGCTTTGAGCCTTATACATCCAATATCTACACCAGAAGAACCTTATCCGGTGAGTATATTGTTGTGAATAAACATTTACTGAATGATCTGATTGGTCTGGGTCTTTGGAATGATGACATGAAAGAGAAAATCATGCAGAGAAATGGCTCTATCATTGATATCCAGGAAATTCCTCAGCACATCAGAGACTTGTACAAAACCACCTATGAGATTAGCCAGAAAGTTATCATTGATATGTCAGCGGACAGAGGAGCATTCATCTGCCAAAGTCAAAGCTTGAACCTCTTTGTGGAAAATCCTAACTTCTCCAAACTCTCTTCCATGCATTTTTATGCCTGGCAGAAAGGGCTTAAAACAGGTATGTATTATCTGAGATCAAAAGCAGCGGTAGATCCTATCAAGTTTACTCTGAGCGAGAAATATCAGACCAAATTTACAGGAACTGCTACAGAAGTTGCAGAAGCTCAGGAGGTTATGATTGCAAATGCAGCAGCAGCAGAAGGAATGGAAGACATGCAGGAAGGAAAAGCATGCAGCCTCGATGATCCCAACTGCCTGATGTGCGGTAGTTGATTTCCCGTCTAATATCTAAGAACAGTTTATTTGTAGTGAGCAGGTTCTTATAAATCAATACTTTAGCAAAAAGGCAGTGTGAATTTTACGCTGCCTTTTTTAATTGCTCTTATTGGTATTGCTAATTTATTAGCAATCAAACTCACTCCAGACACACTCACGCGGGTTGCTATAATTATCATTTTGAAATTAACAATTTTGTGTAGGTGTATGTAGCTGAAAGCTACGAAAAGCATTTAAAGAGCCTTATTCACTAATCATTCATCACTCATCACTCTCACGGCTGTTCATCTCATATCTTATATCTCATATCTCATATCTTATATCTCATACCTCATATCTCAAGGCTGTTCAACTGTTTCACTCATAACTCAGAACTCATAACTGGCTGTTTCATCTCATCTCTTATATCTCATACCTCATATCTCAATGCTGTTCAACCGGCTGCTTCACTCATAATTCATAACTCATAGCTCATAACCCATAACTGGCTGTTTCATCTCATCTATTATATCTCATACCTTATATCTCTATGCTGTTCAACCGGCTGCTTCACTCATAATTCAGAACTCATAACTCATAACTCTCACGGCTGTTTGCTTGAAGCTTGAGGCTTGAAGCTTGAAACTTATAGCTTTTTCACTCATCACTCATCACTCATCACTCATAACTCATAATTCATAACTCATAACTCATAATTCATAACTCATAACTCATAACTGAATCACTCCATCACCTGAATCACCCCATTTGCTATGTTTTGATTGCTTTTGAAATTATACATATAATTTCCTGGGGCTAAAGTCTTTAATGAAATAACATGTTCTTTTCCACCTTCAATCTTCTGCTTGAACTGAATTTTTCCACTCATATCATACACTGAAAAAGTACCATTTTCTGATTCAGCCAGACGGATAAACAGCTCCTGCCCTGTAACCACTGGATTTGGAAATACTCTTACATTCTCATCATTTTGTGAATTAGAAGTAGAAGTAGTGGGCTCACCACTCAAAAGACAATATTGACCGGTAAGAAATTCAAAATCTACCAGATCAAAAGTCCAGGAATTGCCCGCACTCACACCCTCTTTCAGTTCCACCCAAGCTGCATCTCCGCTGTTCTCAGGACGGTAAAACATTTTTGGGATTTGTCCGTCCTCATAAGCAGCATCACTAAATGATATATTCGCCGATTCCACATCTAAAAATGATTCGTAGTGGTTGAATATATAAACAGGATATTCTTGCTCCCCATCTTCTGAAGTACAATTCAATCCCTTAATTTTACTTCCTGCTAATTTGTCTATTTGAGAAGAACTGAATGCATCGGTTTCAAGGCTCAAACCAAGTTCTTCTGCTGTCCAGGAATTGCTATCCGAATGAATTAATACTTGACTATTTCCGGACCCTACAGCTACTGAACGGCTGGATTTACTTGCATTACCGGCTAAAAAACCGTGAAATGAATTTTTTCTGTCAAATACACTGCTACCAGGTTCATTGAATTGATAGTAAGCAATGATAGTGGTATCTTCTGAGATTAAATTTTCTTTTGTTAAATGTCTTTGAAGTCTGATTTCCTCTTCACTTAATGCTCTGTTCCAGACACATACCTCATCTATGTTTCCTCTCATATTGCGCCCTCCCCAGGCTTTATATGATCCGATTTTTGCTGCCTGCAAGAATGCTTGTGGTACTGTAAAATTGTGTTTGGATCCTTTACCATTGACATAGACAGTCACACCATCTGGTTCAACTACCATTGCTACATATGACCATTCATTTGCCGGAACCTGTAAGCCTGAATTCCACCACCAGGCGCCATTAGGCCAGTGATATCCCAGCGTGTTGTTATTTCCTGTAAAATTCAACCCTGCAGTTTCCTCATCATTCATAAAAATGGCACTGTATTCCGGCTGCATACCATTGGGATGAACCCATGCTGTCACAGTAAACTGATTAGTCCTTGTATTTAATGATGAGGTTTGGAAATAGTCACCATCTCCCATTAGTTCAATTGATGTTCCGGCAATTCCTTCTGCAGTGCACTGATTGAATACTTTAATCATTTCAGGATTAAAATATGTACTGCTCCTGCCCAGTTTATCCGTCACCGTCAAACTAACTGCATAATTTCCCTGAGTCCCGAATACAACTTTAGGATTTCTGCTTGTTTTTGATGAAATATACATTGGTTCAGGACTAAACTCCCAGGCCCAGGTGGCATCATCGTGATTTAAAATAGAGTAACAATCAAAAGGAATGGTATCTCTGGTACATAAAATACTATCACTCAATGTCATTGCTTGCGCAATAGGTTTGAAATCTGCAACCAGCTCCGTCTCATAAATACCTCTGCCATATGTTGCAAGTCTTAGCTTGTTGTCCCTGTAGAATGGTCTCAATGACAGACTGTTCAAGGAATAAGGAAGGTCTACAGAGTATGGTTGCCATTGATTGTTCTCATAATAGAATATTCCCCTGTCTGTTGCCAGATAGATGGTGTTTTCAGTACCACCCTGGACTATCAAATCCTTCATTCTTTGATCATTCAGAATAGAAGTAGTTTTATTTGACCAGTTTTGACCACCGTTCAGAGATTGGTACACTTTCCCTCCATTATTTCCTCTGCTGGTGGCCACCCAAATTTCCATTGAATTTTCGGGGTGTACATCAATCTCCAGACGCCAGCGATCCCCCGTTATATTTGTTGTTTTAGTCCACGTAGCACCGGCATCTTCAGATCTGTAAATACTGCAACCATCCCAGAAGCCTCCCGTATGCACTACACAATACAATACATCAGGATTGGATCTGCTGATAGCGATCTCATGCACAGTACTATTGTCAAAAGTTACTAATTTTTTGAAAGATACTCCGCCATCAAAGGACTTCCAAACACCATCTCCGGACCCAATATACAGATGTCTGGAGTACCTGGGATCAAAATAAATCCCGCTCGAAGAAGATTCGATATAAGTTTCATTGGGAATTAAGGAAAAACTTGGTACATCCAATATAGCTCCTGAGATTAATTCAGGTACTCTTTGTGCTCTCGTTCTGTTAGCCCAGTATTGATTAGTATACACCGTTCGGTTGTCCAGAGGATTAACATATCCTGTAGCTTCTTCCACTCCACCAATATGAAGAAAATTACCTTGTCCATAAGTCTGATAGTATACGCCATTGCCATTGTGATATTTTCCCCCTACTAGCACATCTTCATTCCAGCCACTGCCGAATCCCCAGAAATCGGCACCAGTAATACCGTATTTCCGGCTTTCATGTGTGGTTAGTTCATTATTGGAATAATCAAGTCCTCCATCTGAGGCTATCCAAATTTCATTATCCTGGACCAAAATGGCCTGAATATCTGCATGGATTTTATTATGCTTGATTGAATTTGCCGCTCCAATTGCAGTAAAAGTTTTACCGCCATCTGAAGATTCTGAGAGTCTGATAGTACCTACCCAAAGTTTATTTGGATTGATAGAAGAAACACCTAATCCGAAATTATAGTAACCCTGGTGATATCCATCTGAATAAGCTGCAACATTCCAGGGAGTGATATTGGGTTCATTATAGGGTCCGCCAATCTGATTTGCAGATAGTTTCCAGCTCTCGCCATTATCCTCACTCATATAAATTCCTATCCATCCTGAATCACCTGCTTTACTATCGCCAATCAATGCCGCATAGACCCTGTCCGGATCAGCAATGGTAACTCCAAGCTTACCGCCATGTTCTACTGAAGTTCCCGGATCTTCAGGTTGATACCAACCTTGAGTAATTTGCAACCAGGTTTCACCACCATTGGATGATTTCCATAGACCAGTGGCAGCCTGACCATTTATATTTTTCAATAAATAAAGAATTTTAGAATCGGTAGCATGGTAGATAATGTCCCAGCAAGTTTCCGTAAATTTCCTGTTCCATGAATCTCCACCATCCTTACTTTGATATAGTCCATTGGATCCCGCACAAAAAATTTCATCAGGATTCTCAGGATTAAATCTAAAAGCATAACCAGATGCATCTATAAAATTTACTTCGGACCATTGATCACCTCCATCAGTAGTTCTGAAAATTCTCCTGTTTCCTGCTGCAAATACTATATCGGGATTAGTTGGGTGAATTTGTACTGCTTCCACACTGGTTACTTCCGTTTCAGCACTGCAGAGCTCCCAGGTAAGTCCTTTATCATTTGTTCTGTAAATACCGGCCCCTTCGGTTCCGGCAAACAATATGTCTCTGTTTGTTTTTGACTGGTCAACGCAATAAACATTCACCTGAAAAGAGATAGGCAGCACTCCGCCCTCATCATATGTCTCCAGTGGACCCAGATTTTGCCAGGAGCCGGCATTTCTGCTATTCATTTTTCTAACTTCATTGATGCTTTTAATTTTGGCATCTTCTGTTGCTTTATCCGGTACCAGGATATAACCGTCCTGAGTAACATATGAAGCAATCTTCCTTCTCCAATACTTGTAATTCTGGGTATGGATATTTTTTTTGAATGCTTCCGTCTTATAATATTCCAAATAAGCATTTTCTACTTCCTGAACATTAGGATTCTCTGAATACATAAGGCTTGCCCAATGAGGGGTATTGGTATCATTGGATGGAATAGCTTTAAAAAACTCTGTTCGATTCTGAGTAAATGCATATTGAAGACAAAAAATACTGAAACAAAGCAGAAGTAGACTGTTTTTCATTTTGTGAAATTATGTAGGAGTATATATGGATAAGGTTGCTGATAAACAAGACCCAAATGTAAATACAATCGTTGATCAAATTTGTAACTATTCAGTCAGATTTCTATAAATAATCTGCATTCCCTCTGTCGCTTTTAATGGGAAGACTCTGATTCTTTGTGCTGATACGCCATAAAATGTTCCGGGGTTGGGGTCCACATAATAAATCATGGCATCTGACGGAGCATAATCGCTCAAACCCGCTGCCGGGTAAACTTGTAGTGATGTTCCTATGATTAGTAATATTTCACACGTTGAAATAATCTCTGCAGCCTGCTCTATAAGAGGTACCATTTCTCCAAACCAAACTATGTGAGGCCTTAGTTGAGCACCTTTTTCACAATGATCACCCAGCCGGATTTCTCCTTCACAAGGATAAATTAGCTCTTCATACAGGGTACTTCGGGCTTTTTTAAGCTCTCCATGTAAATGAATTACATGCTTACTTCCGGCTCTTTCATGAAGATCATCAACATTCTGCGTGATGATCGTAACATCATGAAAAGCTTCCAATTGAAATAGGAGCGTGTGCGCAAGATTGGGTTGCACCTGTCCAAGTTGCATTCTGCGCTTATTATAGAAGTCTAATACTAATGCAGGATTTCTTAACCAACCATCAAAAGAAGCAACTTCCATCACATCATGTCCTTCCCACAATCCACCGGCATCTCTGAACGTAGAAATACCACTCTCTGCGCTAATTCCGGCTCCGGTCAATACCGCAATTTTTTTCCTATCCATTTGTTTCTATCAGTTTAATACTCATTCCTAATTGTTCAATCAAATCGCTCGCAAGAATACTTTTTTCTGACAAGCTGTGAGACAGATCATCTGCAATTTTTCCATGCAGAAATACTGCACTCAGCACTGCATTTTTAAAGTCTTTATACCGTGCAAGATGAGCACTCAGAATCCCACTTAGAACATCTCCGGTTCCTGCTTTTGCCAGTCCGGGATTTCCACTGGTATTGATATATAAAGAACCATCAGGAAATGCAATTCTGGAAAAAGCACCCTTCAATACTATGCATATATTCAATGAAGCAGAGAATTGACGTATTTTAACCTCCCTTTCAGCCCAGTTTTCGGAAGATCCGAATAATCTGTCAAACTCTTTTGCATGAGGTGTAATCACTAGTGGACCGGGCCATTTTGAGAGTTTTTCGGCATTACCATTTAAAACATTGAGCGCATCTGCATCCAAAATCAGTGGTATGTTTAATCGCAATTCCAATAATTCGTCAATTCTTTTTTGGGTAAAATCTGAAGTGCCCAGGCCCGGACCCGCCAGTATTGATTGGATGCCCTTATTTTCGGATATTACCTGGGTGAAGGAAAGTCCATCAGGTTCGTAATAGGTAATTGGCAGAACTTCAGGATGTTGACTTATCATAAGATCCCGATTTTTTACCGGAATTACAGCTATTACATATCCGACCCCGCTCCTGTGAGCAGCTCTGCTACAGAGTATGCCAGCGCCGGGCATCCTTCTGCTCCCGCAAAAATGCAGAGTTTTTCCATTGGTACTTTTGTGATCAAATGTTTGAGCCCTTTCAATTGTTTGCCATATCGTTCTGTCTAAAACGTAAATTTGATCTTCAGATGTTGATTCAAAAGTTTCACTTAAGCCAATATCCAGCACATGAATCCGTCCGCAGTATTCACCAGTCTCTGGAAATGTCATGGATCGCTTTATTGTCTGGAAGGTAAATGTATGTTGAGCTTTCACGATATATTGTTGCTCAGATTCAATTTTTTCCTGATCAGATTGTAAACCACTTGCCACATCAACAGAGATTACAGTAGAACTGTATTTGTTTATTATGGATATTACGGATTGCCATTCAAAGCTGACAACCCTGTTCAATCCCGTGCCAAAAATGGCGTCTATAGTGTTTACAGTATTCGTTTCCAATAAATCCTGCAAAGCAGCTGAAGTGCGGATCCATCTGATTCCGGATATTCGCTTAAGCAATTCCTTGTTTTTGCTTCTGTCATTTACATTGCTGTATTCCTTGAAATGCTCATCTTCGTACACATAGATTCTCTTGTATCCCTGCTGGTGCAACATTCTGGCTATAGCAAATCCATCACCTCCATTATTCCCGGGCCCTGAAATTACGCAGATCATTTGATTTCTGTTATCAAACAATCGGATGTATAAATTGCAAAATGCCCTGGCCGCTCTTTCCATAAGTTGGAAGGACGTGATTCCCTGTTCTTTAACTGTGTATGTATCCAGGGATCTTAAATCAGCTGCATTCAATAAAGCTCTCATAGGGAGAATAAATAAATTAATTTTTAAAAGAATCACCAATTTACTCTGATTAGGTTAATTCAGATGAGTTAAACTTCAAAGATGAATTAATTAAATATACAAGTTTATTGATGAAGAAGAGGATACGCCTGAATATCCATAAATTAATTTCCGAGTATAACAAAACGCAATTTTGACCATTTCATATTATAGATAAATTTAATATAGCCCTAATTCTATTGAAACTATTGTCAAATTCAATTTAAATGTAATGTATAAGAATCTACTCTCCATTAGTTTTTAACGAAAATTTATTGTTTCGTAAAAATTGATTATATTTTTTTACCATATCATCGGAATGTGTATCTTTGCCTCGTTATACAGGTCTATCAAAATTGCAGGGGAGCTACACTCAACGTTTACATCGTATTAATGGTATAATATTTGTGATAGTAATATCGCATGAACAATTTGCTAACAACAAAATAGTCCTAACTTGAGACAAGCTTTACTCAACACAGTCATATGGTGTCTCCTTCTGCTATTGCCGGGGACTTACCTTATAGGTCAAGACATCCACTACTCACAGTTCAACCACACCCCGTTGAACATTAACCCTGGTTTAACAGGGATCTTCAATGGAGATCTCCGGTTTGCAGGCAATTTTCGAGACCAATGGAGGAGCGTCTCTGTACCTTATACCACCTTCACAGTGGCTTTTGATACTAAACTATATCCCAAAAGAAGTGACAATTACTTTTGGGGTCTTGGTATTAACTTCAATTATGATTTGGCAGGGGCCGTCAAGTTGAATCTGTTACACCTTACAGTGAGTGGATCGTATACACGTATTCTGAACCAAAATAATATTGTTACTGCAGGAGTTGCGATTGGAGGAGCTCAGAGATCATTTAAGCCTGGACTTGCAACCACAAATAATATGTTTGATGGTTTGGCATATGATCCGACTTTACCAACTGGAGAAACATGGGCTAATGAGTCTTTTATATTTGGTGATGTGTCTGCAGGTCTGAATTACAGATTACAGGCAAATGAGAGAACTAAAATTGACTTGGGAGCTGGAGCATTTCATTTGAATACTCCTGCGCAAACTTTTAAGAATGAGGGTAATACTGATTTACCAATCAGGTTGTCAATTTATGGTTTGGGATCTTTGAAACTTACAAATGGACTTGATTTATTATTAGACGGTCAGTACACTTTTCAGGGACCACATGATGAATTGGTATTTGGTGCCGGTGCTAAAATCTATTTAAATCAAAATAGAGGCAGAGAATTAGCAATTGTTGTTGGTGCTAATTGGAGAACAGAAGATGCCATCATACCTAAACTTGAATTCCATTATAAAACATGGCATTTAGGTCTTAGCTATGATATAAATTATTCTGATTTTAAGGAGGCTACCAATAGAAGAGGAGGTCCGGAATTATCCATTTCTTACCGCATTCTGAAAGTGAGACCACTTAGTACGTACAAAACTTGTCCAATTTATTAAATCATATCCCCATGGGCAAAACTCGATCGAACATGAAACGAAACATACTATATTGCTTTATATTACTGTTTTTGGGATTTGGTGCACAAGCACAAACTCAAAAAGCTTGGGAAGCAGCTGCCGACAAGGCATTTGAGTTTAAGGACTACTATTCAGCCATGGTGTATTATCAAAATGCACTTGAATTTACTCCTGATAGAATTGATCTGGTTTATAAATGTGCAGAATCTGCCCGCCAGTTCAATGCATATAAATTAGCAGCCAAATACTACAAACAAGTATTAGACAAAGAAAAAAATGGCGGATACCCCACCGCCTCTTTCTGGTTAGCAGATATGTACTTCCATATTGGTAATTATACGGAAGCCAAAACATTTTATGAGCTGTATCTTTCAGAGAATGAAGGCGATGATGCAGAATTAACTGCAAAAGCAAAAATTGCCCTGCAGTCAATTGAGTTTGCAGTTGCTGAATCGAAAGTTGAGTTTGAGGATGTCAATCTTACTCACCTTGGTGGTCAGATCAACACTCCTTATTCTGACTTCAGCCCATATCTTAAAGGTGATTCACTTTACTATTCTTCTCTCAGGTTTGAAAATAAAGCTGATACTTATAAACCTCAAAGGCCTATTTCTAAAGTTTTAATTTCTAAAGAAGAAGGTGCAGGCTTACCTATTGAGAATGGTTTTAATATGGATCAACTCCACACTGCGCATTCAGCATTCAATACCGAAGGCAATAAAATTTACTATACGATCTGCGAATATTTGAATGGAAAGGATATTCGTTGCGATCTCTATGTAAGAGACGTAAATGCTGATGGCACTTTTGGAAATTCAATGAAATTACCTGAACCTGTCAACAATGCGGCATTTACTTCCACTATGCCAAATGTGGGTAAAGATAAAGATTCCGGCAACGAGGTTCTTTATTTTGTTAGTAACAGAACTGAAGGCAAGGGGGGGTATGATATTTGGTACAGCACCATTAATGCTGATGGCACTTATGGAGCTCCTGTAAACTTCACAGCTGTGAATACAATGATGGATGAAATTACTCCATTCTATCACTCAAGTACAGGTGTATTCTACTTCTCAACGAACGGCCGTGTGGGATTAGGTGGTTATGATATTTACAGCACTGAATTAAGAAGCGGAAACTGGTTAAACCCTGAGAACATTAGCATTCCGGTTAATAGTAGTTATAATGATCTTTATTATATGATCATTGAGGACAATAAAAAAGCATATTTTGCTTCCAACAGGCAGGGCGGTGTGTACATGGACGAATCCAGTGAAGCGTGTTGTAACGATATCTATCGCGCCGATTATGTAGATATAGATTTAAATCTGTTAGCTACAACATTTGATAAATTGACAAGAGCAAAGTTGGACGGAGCGACAGTTACACTTGTTGATTTATCTGATCCTGATAATCCAAGGGGCATTACAAATCTTGAAGGAAATGAGTTCAATTTTGAATTGGACAGAGCCAAAGACTACGTTGTTACAGCTGTAAAAGAAGGCTATTTTCCGGATAGTGTAAGTTTTAGTACGAAAAGAATCAGAAAAAGTGAAACGATTAAAAAAGAACTTTTCCTGCGCACTACAAACTTAGATCTTGAAATTAATACTTTTGATAAGCGAAATAATCTTGCGCTTAACGGAGCTACCATTAAAATTATTGATAAAGCAAATCCTTCAGATGAGCTGATAGTTCAGATGGATGATGAAACCAATCAAATTGTACTACCTGTTGAAAGGGGAAAAGAATTCCTGGTGATTGCCTCCAAAAGAGGTTATGCGCCTGATACGGCAACAGTTATTACTTCAGGCATCGATGATCAGAACAGAATCGTGAAAAACATGTATCTGGGATTGGGTAACCTGGAAGACTTGCTACCTCTGGCTTTATTCTTTGATAATGATGAGCCGGAAAAGAGAACTTACAAGACAAGGACATCTCTTCGCTATGAAGAAACTTTCCCTCCTTATTATGCCAGAAAAGATGAATTCATAAATGTGTGGAGTAATCCATTGACAGGAGTGGAGAAAACACAGGCAGCTGATGAAGTGAGAAGATTCTTCGACAAAGAAGTTAAACAAGGAAATGAGCATTTAAGAACCTTCATAGCACTATTGGAAAAGGCCTTAATAGATGAAAATCAAAAGGTAGAAATAGTACTTCAGGGTTTTGCATCTCCAAGAGCTTCAGCAGCATATAATGAAGCATTGAGTAAGAGAAGGATCAGTTCAGTTCTGAACCAGGTCACTAAGTACTCTGATGGTAAGTTAAATACATTCATTACTAATAAAAAATTGGTTATTTCAGAAAGAGCATATGGTTCCAGAAGAGCGCCTAAATATGTTAGTGGCAACCTAAAAGATACCAGAAACTCAATTTACAGTATTCCTGCGTCCAGAGAACGTCGGGTTGAAATTATTCAGGTGACGCGTAACAAGAGTAACCGTCGTTAATTTTCTCATCAATGTGCACGGAATTAAAAGAAAGTAAAATGTATAAGAATCAATATATACCAAGAGGAATTTTCCAAAGACCTGAGACAAATATGCTCAATATGGCAACTTCATTTTCAAAGAAGCTGGCTACAGCCATGATTTTGGTCCTGATGTGTTTTGGGGTCCAAAAGGTAAGTGCCACACATATCGTAGGTGGGGAAATATCTTACCGAAGTCTGGGTATGATGGGCATGAACCTGGAAAAATTTGAAGTAACCCTTACTGTTTACAGGGATTGTAATACCATTAATCCCAATGCGGTATTTGATGATCCGGGTAGAATCGCCATATTTCATACTCGTCCGGATGGAACGATTTTTTATGAGTACAGTACCTTGCCATTTCGAATGGGAGATGATACTATCTCAACCAATATTAACCCCGCCTGTGATCCTGTAGCATCCAATATATGTGTGCACAGAACAGTTTATCGGGATACAATTCGCCTGGACAAGGTGGAAGGCACATATACACTGGCTTATCAAAGATGTTGCCGCAATGTGACCGTTTCAAATATTGTTGAACCTCTTGAAACAGGTATGACTATAGCTGTAGAAATCTCTGCAGAAGCAAGAGCACAGGCAAATGCAGGACCGGTCTTTAATACCTGGCCTGAAGTCTACATCTGTCTTGGCGAGCCATTGTCCTATGATCATAGTGCAACTGATACAGAAGCCGACTCGGTCGTGTACAGGTTATGTACTCCCTATCACGGGGCAACAAGAAGTGTCCCCATTCCTGTAATTCCCGGACCACCACCTTACCAGGAAGTTATTTGGGCCCCGGGTTTTTCAACAGCGAATATGTTGGGTGGATCCGACCCTCTTGAAATAGATCCCAATACCGGTTTACTGACAGCCACTCCTGAGATTCAGGGACAATTCCTAGTGGGTGTATGTATGGATGAATACCGGGGCGGTGTTTTTTATTCCACCACCAGACGTGATTTTGAATACAATGTCATAGCCTGCGGAGAAATTCCTACTGCTGGTTTCAACGCACCTGATTTACAGTGTGGAGATTTGACTGTTACTTTTGAAAATACTAGTGATCCGATAGCTGAAGATTTCCAGTGGTATTTTAACTGGCCATCTACGACGCTGTCCTCCATTGTGAGAAACCCGACGTTTACTTTTCCTGATACAGGAACATATGTTGTGGCTCTGATTGCAGACAATGGTTCAGGTTGTACAGATACAATTTTCAAGACAATCGTCTTAAGAGATACAGGTATTGATGTTGATTTTACTTACGAGCAATACTTGTGTGGTGACAGCCTCACTAGTTTTTTTATAGATATCTCTACAGATACTGTTTCTACACTAGTTACAAATGTTTGGACAATTATGTACGGAGACACTACAATTACTTTGACAAACATTCTTGATCCTATATTGAATTTGCCTGAAGGTATACCCATTACAGTTACACTCACTGTAACTGCAGAGAATGGATGCACAGGTACAATCACCAAGGAATTTATCTCTGAATCTGAAGTAGGATTGATTCCTGACTTTGATACAGAAATTATCAAGTGCAATGATACTTATACCATAAATGTAACTGATACTTCCCTGGACGCTTTAGGTGATATCCTGACCTGGAAATATGTCCTTACTTATGGGCCGAATAATATGCAAATGTCCATTGATTCGAATCCTACTTTTGTAGTTGAGGGTTTTCAAACAGTCACATTGACACTTACGATTACTTCTACTACAGGTTGTGAAGGCACAATTACCAGAACTTTCCCGCTGAATCCGGATATAGATCTTACTCCTGATTTTGATTTTGAAGTTACAGAATGTGACTCTATCCTGAGGATTAATTTTACAGATGAATCCTTCAATGGCCCTCCTGGTCCTAAGATCACAGGATGGAGTTGGGTAGTAATAGCAAATGGAGGAAATCCTTTACCCTTCGCTACTCCTAATATCACTGTTACTTATGAAACTAGTGTTGATTTGACAGTGTCATTGACACTTACATACGATAACGGATGTGTGAGCACTACAACAAAAGAATATGAATTTAACCTTTTAGGTGATCTTGATTGGCAGGAAGAATATGAGCTTTGTCCTGGAAAAAGTGTTCAATTAAATGTTAATCCAAATATTCCTGATTTACAATACATTTGGGCGCCAGCTGCTTCTTTAGATAATGCGACTGCAGAAAGTCCATGGGCTTCACCGGAAGTAACTACTACTTATTCAGTCACGATTACTGACCCTGTTACTGGTTGTAGTATCGTAAGAGAAACAACGGTAACGGTAAAAGATGCAGAAAGAGCTGACTTTACTTTTGAGACTGAATGTGGAATAACTGAAGTTACATTCACAAAAACTGCAGGTGGACCAGTTGTAAGATGGGAATTTGGAGATAAGATTCCTTCATCTATCGCTACTGGAGATCCGACCACAACTTTCACTTATCCTGATACTTCCAGAACGTATATAGTCACACTTTACACTGGTGGTGAGTGTCCTGATACCATTTCAAAAGAAGTTAAAGTTACTTTTATTGATACAGATTTCATTATAGATTCGATTCCTTCCTGCGATGGAGACACTGTGTTTTTGAATCCAAACTTTAACCCTGCATACAGTTATGAATGGGCACCTGCGGATAAATTGTTAGATCCCTTCAATACACCTAATCCAAGAGCATATGTAACGGAGACGACTACATTTACGGTAACTATATTTAATCTCTCAGTTGATCCGTGCGGAATTACCAAAGAGGTTACGGTGTTTGTGCCGGATCCAATCACTCTGAATACTGATTCATTCCTACAATTGTGTAAAGATACCACAGTTCGACTAATTGCCTTTAGCCCCACTGCAGCAAGCTATACCTGGGTGAATCAAAATGGTGATACACTTGGCATAGGTGATACAATAGATGTATTTCTTGAAACTGATGATGTTATCACTGTAATTGTGATTGATATTTTTGGTTGTAGAATTGAAAAATCAGTTGCGGTAGAGTTCTTCAGAGTGGTATTCAATTCTGAAAACCCACTTTGTATTGGTGATACGACAGATATTTTTATAAATGTTCCAAATATGGATTCTGTAGCTACATATTTATGGGGACCAGCAGACCAAATAATTTCCGGGGGCACTACAAATAGTATTAGGGTCAGTCCTTCACAAACCACTGTATATAATGTAACAGTGACTTATGAAGACGGTTGTGTTCTAAATGGTACATATACTCAGGTTGTTTCAGGATTTATGGCTAACATGAGTATATCCATGGATCCTGATACAATTATCTCGGGAAATACTTCTACATTAACTGTGACACCATGTCCTTCAGAATATACATTTAATTGGGAGCCATCGAACCTGGTTGTAGATCCGAACAGTTGTGTTACTGAGACAGTTGAACTGGAAGAAAATACCATATTTACGGTTACGATTACAAATGAAGATGGTTGTGAACTGGTTTTATCAACTACAGTGACAGTTACTGATCCTCGTTGTGAAGAGCCTTTCATCTTCTTACCAAATCTTTTCACGCCTAATGGTGATAACATAAATGATGTACTATATGTAAGAGCATTTGAGCCATTTATTACATCAGTGGAATTGCTAATCTATAACAGGTATGGAACTGAAGTATTCAAATCAACCAGTTTGACTTCCGGTTGGGATGGTACCTTCCAGGGAGAAGCTTTGCAAACTGATGCATTTGGATTTTATTTGAAAGTAATTTGTATAGATGGTCAAACATTTACCAAGAAAGGTAGTGTGACACTGATCAGATAAACAATAAGATAATTTTTGCTTAAAAGCCCTTTGGTAATTGACAACCAAAGGGCTTTTTTATTAAATTTGTTGATGAGCAAAAACGATCCGCTATTCCACAGTTTTTTTACTAAAGCGAGAAGTTTATTCATATTTCTAATTTCCATGCTTTCTATAAATAATTTGGATGCTTCTCACATTGTTGGAGGAGAGTTAAATTATAGATGTTTGGGAAATGATCAATATGAAATAAGCCTGATTATCTATCGTGATTGTTTTTATGGAAATCCTAATGCATGGTTCGATAATCCGGCTTCAGTCGGTTTTTTTGATAGAAATAATAACCTTGTCAGGACTGTTGGAGTAAATGGCGAGCTGCGAATGGTTTTAATGAATAACGATACTTTGGACCCGACCCTGACAGGTACTTGTTTCGTGGTTCCACCTAATGTTTGTGTACACACAACTACCTATATTGATACTATATTTTTGCCATTTCTTCAGGGAGGCTATCAATTAGCTTATCAGAGATGTTGCAGGAATGAAACTATTCAGAATATTGTGAGGCCGCAGGATACTGGGGCTACGTTTTCAGTGAATATAACCGAAGAAGCACTGAGAAGCTGCAATATGAATGCGAAGTTTAACAATTGGCCACCCATTTATATATGTGTGGGAGAGCCTATAGAATTTGATCATTCCGCATTTGACAGAGAAGGGGATTCCTTAGTTTATAGATTATGTACCCCATTAACTGGAGCAACGACCGATGCGCCCATTCCAAGGCCCCCAAACAGACCTCCTTATGTTCCGGTTACTTTTGCTCCGGGATTTAATTTAAGTAATGTTTTAGGAGGAATACCTCTTACTATAGATCCTTCCACTGGATTTATGACAGGAACTCCATCTCTTATTGGTCAGTTTGTTGTCGGGGTCTGTGTGGATGAATATAGAGGGGATAGCATTATCTCAACTTCCAGAAGGGATTTTCAGTATAATATTGGCCAGTGCGGCATGACATCAGCAGCATTTTTTACTTCTGATACGCTCTGTTCCCTGCAGCTTAACCTGGTAAATCAAAGTGCGGAAACGGACAGTGCTTTATGGATTATATCAAAAGATGGAAACACTTTAAATACGATTTCAACTTATCATTTAACATATACTTTTCCTGAACCCGGAGTGTATAATATTACGTTGATTGCTAATCCCGGAAGTTTTTGTGTGGATACTTTCAGTAAAGATATTACTATATTTGATAGTAAATTAAATGCCTTATTTACTGCTGTTCAATCTGGCTGCACTCTTCCTTTTTTAATCAATTACACAGATCTTAGTTCAGATTCAGAACAAGGGTTTTCAGTAGATTCATTCATTGTGCTTGCAGGTAACGCTAAACTTACGCTGGATAGTTTTCCAAATTCATTAGAATTAGGAAATTCTGTGACTTCAGTAACCTCGACGCTATATTTACAAAATGACATAGGTTGCAAGGATACATTTTCGCTAACCATTCCGGTCGTAATCTTAGAAGATCTGAATTTGCCGGATTCTGTGGTGATATGTTTTGGAACCCAGATGGAAATGAACATTAACGTTAATAATCCAGGTGCAAACTACATGATTCAATGGACCCCCGGGAATGTGATTCTGAATGGACAGGGAACCAGTAGTGTGACTATCAATACCACTTCTGATGTCTGGGTATACGTAGAAATCACCGGTCCCAATGATTGCGCCAAATTTGATTCAATATTCATTGATATCACAAATGAAATTCCTGATGTAACAGTCATTGCAGAACCGAATGAAATTTTTCCTACTCAATCATCTCAACTGAATGTTATCCTGGATGGCAACTATCAATATCTTTGGACACCATCGGGAAGTTTAAACTTCAATAATATACGAAATCCTTTGGCAAGTCCTTTGGTGACTACAGTGTATACTGTAACGGTAACTGACCCCTTCGGATGCAGTAAAACTGGTAATGTGGAAGTAAGGGTTCTGGAATTCGAATGTGATAGTAATCTCGTATTTATTCCAAATTTGTTTTCTCCGAATGGTGATGGTGTCAATGATCACTTCAATGTAAGGTCCAATATTCTAACATCTTTTGAGCTTGTAGTGTACAATAGGTGGGGTAAGCCAGTTTTCACAACGAATCAACTGGACGCATCATGGAATGGTACTTTTAATGGTGAACCCATTCCCTTAGATGTTTTTGCTTATTATTTTCGGGGAATTTGTTTAGACGGCGTAGAAATAATAAAGAAAGGTAATGTAACATTGATCCGGTAAGTTATCATATCAGCAGTATTTCTCAAAATTCAGGCAGTGCCACATTATTTGATGTAGAAGAGTTCTACAGTCTTTGGATGGATGACAATACTTCTAACATAATCCGGCTTTTCAATGACTTTTAATGGCAGAATATATGTTTCATTTTTAAGCGTTTGCGCCTTTTCGTCTGCAATAACTTTGAATGCTTCAGCTTCCAGACCATCGTAGCGGCTTAAAGGTACGACAACAAATATTCTTGCAATTTCAGGGATAAATTTGAATGCAGTATTTCCCTTTCTATTCATAGAAAATTGAATAGGGACTTCCAGTACCTTTTCAGTGTATTGTTCCACTGTTATATTGACCTGCACTTTCTCTGACCCCAGCCTCACAAATGATTGGTCCGGAGAATGAAGTTTAATGGCAGTTTGAATACTCTCCCTGACATTCGTAAGTTTAATGGGTTCTGTAGGCCATGACTTGATTGTGTCTAAATAGCTTTGAGGCCCGAAAACAAGAATAGAATCAGGTTCCAGCAGGATGGGACCGTTTAAGTCATAGTCCGGGTAAAATTCAATATCGTAATTGAATTTAACAGGAACTGTCTTACGAAAAGCTTGTTCCATGTGAATTTGTACAATATCCGGTGCAACATTTAAAACGTTCACAGGATAATTGGCCAAAATGCTTTTGATTTTTTCCCGGAGTGTGTAGCCACTTAATGTTTGAACTGCAGCATCATTCAGGGGAATACTGATCGTATTCAGATCTGCAAACCACTGAAGTTTCACTAAATCCCATCCGGTTCCGGAAATCATAAATTCTGCTGTACGTATTGGCTCCTGACTGAAGGTAACAGTTTCAGGCATTTCGTACTTTATTTGTACAGTGACGGTGGAAGTATATGATTGAGAGAATTTTTGAACGATCCAGAAAATCAGGGCAATCAGCAGACTGACCACTATTATTTTAGCGTCTTTTCTGAATGTCCCCGGCTTATTTCCAAAATTAAAATCCATCATTCATTGGCTCCACAGCTTCTGTTAATTCTTTAGAAATTGAGTTTTTTGTGACTCGAAGAAAGGTCTTAACATCAACTTGTAAGTGAATAATATTCCCTTCTATTTTGTTGATTCTCCCAATAATTCCGGAAGCAGTTACAACTTGTTTGCCTTTTTCCAGACTATCAGTAAATTTTACCTGCTCTTTCGCTTTCTTTTGTTGTGGTCTGATGATGAAGAAATAGAATACGATTACTATAAGTATTAAAGGAAGAAAACTCATCAGTGAACTTCCGCCGGATGCTTGCAAAAACATAGATAATAACATAAAATGGTGTTTTGTTTGGTTTATTTTATTTTTCAGGGAGAGGATTGACATAACCAATCAATGCAATTACATTCTCTTTGGGATATGTATTGGCAATGACTGTCACATCTCTGTTTTGATCATGAATTCTTCCGGCAGTATTGAATTGAACTACAATCTCACCTTCGCCTCCCGGCGGTATTGATTCCTTGGGCCATGAAGGCACAGTGCAGCCGCAAACCGCTCTGGCATCGTTAATTACAAGAGGAATTTTTCCTGTATTTTTAAATTTGAAGGCTTGTCTGATGGTATCACCTTCATTGGCTTCTCCAAAACTGATAATAGCATTTACAAATTCCATCTTTGCAATATTGATAGTATCTATATTGCCATCAGCCGTTATTGGATTACGGATTATTTCTGTTACTCCATTGGTAGACCTGATTTCCTCAACTTTTTTATCATCAGATGAGCAGGCCATCCAAAATATAAGGGAGAATAATAATAAGCTGTAAGAATATTTCATGAGTCACAAATGTAAGAATAAAGAAAGATATATCCATAAGCATAACGACACCGATTACGTTATTGATGCCTGTGCTGAAAATTGAAGCGCTATTCGGTTAGATTGAATACTTCCGGGTAACGTTTTTATATGTACTTTGTTGAAATTAAATTTATGAAAGAAAACCTTATCAGCTTGGATATTCAAAGGATTTATTTGTGGGGTTTTATGGGAAGTGGCAAATCCACTCTGGGGAAGGAGCTGGCAAGCAGGCTGGGGTATCAATTCCTGGATTTGGATGAAGTGATAGAGGATAAGGAAGAAATGAAAATCCCTGAGATTTTTAATAAAAGAGGAGAGGAGTATTTCAGACGCCTGGAGCAATCAACTTTACAACAAATTGCAGGTAGAAATGAAAGTCTGGTAATTTCAACAGGGGGAGGAACACCCTGCTATTTTAATAATGCTGAAAACATGAATGCTTCAGGGTTTTCAATTTACCTTAAAGTATCTCCTAAAGCATTGAGGAAGCGGCTAAAAGCTAAGGAATTAAAATCCCGTCCTCTTGTAAAGGATCTTGAATGGGCTGCGATAATGGATTTATATGAAAAACGTCAGTCTTTTTATGAAAATGCACACTTGATTATCTCCAATGAACATGACATTGAAGAGACTATAAAAGTCATATTGGAAAAACTTGGTAAGATTTGATTCAAGGTTTTCATTAAATAGCATAAATATCCATTGCCTTTTAATTTAGCAGTTTATTCACTGCCTGATAGGCATCCGGGATTTTTCCAATAGTTTTTGGTGATTTCGTATCAATGGCGGTTGATTCCAAAAGTTGATACATTTCTTCCGTGGTTATATCAGGTTTGTAACTCTTGATTATTCCGGCAATGCCGGCAATGAATGGGGTAGCCATAGAAGTACCATTCAGGTCTTTGTATGAATTCTTGATGAAAGTTGATCGGATATTTACCCCGGGAGCGGCCAGTTTCATTTTGATGTCTGCGGTAGTATTTGAAAATGAAGCTTTATTTAATTGTGAATCTACAGCTGCTATGGTGATAACTCCGGCTGCATTTGCCGGAGCAAATTTTTTAGCATTTGCGTTACTGTTACCTGCAGCTACAATTACGATAGCACCGGCTTCATTTGCGTATTGAATAGCTTTCTCAAATGCTCTTTGTTTACCATCGCTTGATGGTCCTCCCAATGATAAAGAAATCACATCAGCTCCCAGGTCTGCTGCTTTGATGATTCCATCAATGATTGTGTTTTGAGATCCTACTCCATTTTTTCCAAGTACCTGAATACTGCTTACTCTGATGTGTTGATTGGAAAAAGATATTCCGGCAGTACCTATGGCATTGTTAGATACTGCGCCGATGACTCCGCCACAATGAGTACCATGACCATGTTCATCAATATCATCTTTAGTATTAAAGCTTTGATAATTACTGTTTATATCTGCATGTTCTCTTTCAATACCTGTATCCAGTACACAAACCAAAGCAGTCTTTTTCGGTTGGTGGCCTGCTTGCTGCAGCCAGGTATTCATTTCCTGTATATTTAAAGCCCTTAATCCCCATTGATAAGTATATTCCGGATCATTGACAGTTGCCAGAGCAGCTGTACCCGGAGGTATCGTTTCATTGATATCCAAATCCACTTCAAATACTTCATTAACTTCGAGCCATTCCATAGCTGCCTGAGATCTTATATTTTTTTTGATACCGAAAAATCGGTGCATTTGATTTTTAGGAACATCCAGAAGGTAATAATTATCCATAATGGTGCTGCTTGCATTTTTAGGATAATATGCTTGCTTATATGTGATATCATACTTCTCCAGTACCGGCAGTATGGATTCAATGACAACTCCTTCATCCAATTCCAACAATAGTTCTGCATTATCTTGCATTTCAGGTAATCTGGCGTAAACCATTTGTCTGATCACTGGTTTATAAAACAAGAATATGTACACAGAAAGCAGAATTACAGTAAGAATGACAGCATACACCTTCCTGATGGAACGCAAGTAGTAAATGGCCACACCTGAAATTCCTGCAATGATGCAATCCCGGCATAGGACGAATAGTTTGTAACCCATGGGTGTTCCATTCAACAATATGCTTAAAAGATATATTAATATCAATCCTGCAGTGATTTTTCCCCAATGGCTTCTGAAATTCAACATCAGCCATTTTTGCAACCAGGCAAAAAGTATCAGATACAATAAACTACCAGTACCAAAATAGATCATGTCGGATAAGAGCATATTTCAATCGATATTTCAGTGAAAAATAATGATAAATACCTTGGGAAATCATTGAGATTCATTCAAAACCAGTCTATGTATATAACGTAATGTTAATATTTTTAATTCAATGGTGAATATTATCCTAACTGGTATATATCATCAAAGAGATTTTTCAAATATAGTTATATTCGCCTCGCGAAAGAATTCAAGTCAAATATATAAATAAAATCGAAATATGAATATTGAAAAATGCCTGATTATTGGTTCAGGTCCTTCCGGTTACACAGCAGCTATTTATGCAGCTAGAGCAGGTTTGGAGCCTATTCTATTTACCGGGGAACAACCAGGTGGACAGTTGACTATAACTAATGATGTTGAAAACTATCCTGGTTATCCGGATGGAGTGGTAGGTCCGCAAATGATGGAAGATTTTCGCAAACAAGCTGAAAGATTTGGTACCAGAGTGGTAATGGAAATTATAACCAAAGTTGACTTTACAGGTCCGGTTCATAAAGTCTGGACAGAAAGTGGAGTGGAACATCACGCACATACTGTGGTGATCAGTACCGGCGCTTCTGCAAAATGGCTTGGATTGCCTTCAGAGGAAAGATTAAATAACAAAGGAGTTTCTGCCTGCGCAGTGTGCGATGGATTTTTCTATCGCGGACAAGTAGTTGCAGTAGTGGGAGGTGGTGATACTGCAGCTGAAGAAGCAACATATTTGTCAAAGCTATGCAAGGAAGTTCACTTGATTGTAAGAAGAGATGAGATGAGAGCTTCCAAAATTATGCAGGACAGAGTCCTCAAAACTGAGAATATCATCGTACATTGGAATACACAAACTGTTGAAATACTGGGTGAAGATTCAGTTGATGGGGTTTTGGTGAGAAATGTACTAACTGCTGAGGAGCAAGTTTTACCAGTTACTGGTTTTTTTGTTGCAATAGGACACAAGCCGAATACAGATATATTTAAGGGTTGGCTGAAAATGGACACTTCCGGTTATTTACAGGTAATTCCCGGTACTACTCACACTGAAATTCCGGGCGTGTATGTAAGTGGTGATGCTGCTGATAATGTTTACAGACAAGCAGTTACTGCTGCAGGTACCGGATGTATGGCTGCGCTGGATGCAGAACGATATCTGGTAAATAATGCAATTTGTTAATTTAAAAATAAAAAAAATGAGCGGTTCAAATAGATTCAGAGCAGGCGTTTTACATGGGGATGAAGTGTCAGAACTTTTCCAGCATGCAAAAAACGAACAGTTTGCTTTACCAGCAGTCAATGTAATAGGTACTAATTCTATTAATGCTGTACTGGAAACTGCTAAGGCTGTCAATTCACCTGTAATCATCCAGTTTTCCAATGGTGGGGGGATTTTCAATGCTGGTAAAAGTCTATCCAATGACAATCAGCAGGCAGCGGTTCTTGGATGTATTTCAGGAGCTTTACACATTCACACCATGTCAAAGGCTTATGGTGTTCCTGTGATCCTTCACACGGATCATTGCGCAAAGAATCTGTTGCCATGGATCGATGGACTTCTGGAAGCAGGTGAGCGATTCTTTGAAGAAAGAGGTTATCCGCTTTACTCATCACATATGCTTGACTTATCAGAAGAACCGCTTGAGGAGAATATTGAAATCTGCAAGCAATATTTGCACAGGATGTCTAAGTTGGGTATGACAATTGAAATTGAACTGGGAGTCACAGGTGGTGAAGAAGACGGCGTTGATAATTCTGATGTTGATAGCTCCAGATTGTACACTCAACCGGAAGAGGTGGCATATGCTTATGAAGAATTGCTGAAAATAAACAGCAGATTCACAGTTGCAGCTGCATTCGGAAATGTACACGGAGTTTACAAACCAGGAAATGTATCTTTACAGCCTGTTATTTTGAAAAATTCACAGGATTTTATACAAAAGAAGTATCTGACTGGCGACAAGCCGGTAAATTTTGTGTTTCATGGCGGTTCAGGCTCTTCAAGGGAAGAAATTCGTGAAGCGTTGTCATATGGTGCCATCAAGATGAATATTGATACTGATATGCAATGGGCATTCTGGGAAGGTGTCAAGAATTTTTACGAATCCAAAAAGGAATATCTTCAGGGACAAATTGGCAATCCAGATGGGGCTGATAAGCCAAACAAAAAATTCTATGATCCTCGCAACTGGTTAAGAGCAGGAGAACAATCATTTGTCAACAGGTTAAAAACTGCTTTTGAAGATTTGAACTGTATCAACAGAAACGCTTAGTTACTATTCAAAAAAAATTCAGACCGGATCCGATTTTCCTTGGGTCCGGTTTATTTTTATCCAAGATTATGAAAACAATAAAAATACATCCCAGCAAGACATCATCCATCATCAGAAAACATCCATGGGTATTTTCGGGAGCACTGATGAAAGGCACGGAAGCCGAAAATGGTTCAATCGTCCGTCTGGAAGATGTAAAGAATAATTTTCTGGCAATTGGTCATTTTCAGAATCATGGTTCCATTGCTGTGCGAATATTGACATTTGAAGAAGAGAAAATCGATCAGGATTTTTGGAACAGAAAAGTTGATTCTGCATGGGCATGGAGAAAGACTTTACTCAGCAGCCATTCTGATACGAATTGTTTCAGATTGATTCATGGAGAAGGAGATGGATTGCCCGGATTGATCGTGGATGTTTATCATCATACAGCTGTGATTCAATGCCATTCTTTTGGCATGTACCAATCAAGACAAGAAATAGCAAAAGCCATCCGGAAAGAATTGGGCGAGCTTATCACAACTATATATTGCAAAAGCAAAGATTCTCTTCCTGATAAAATTGAAGAGGCAGATCACTTTATTTTGGGAGAAGCGTCAGAAGCCGTGGTTTCTGAAAATGGAAATATGATGCATGTAAATTGGGTCACCGGTCAAAAAACCGGATTCTTTCTGGATCAAAGACAGAATAGAGTATTGGTTCAATCCTATTCGAAGAATGCGAAAGTGCTGGACCTCTTCTGCAACACCGGAGGTTTTTCATTATATGCGCTGAAAGGCGGAGCTAAGCATGTAAGTGCTGTGGATGTATCTCAGAAAGCCATTGATTTGGTTCATTCAAATATGAAAGAGAATAAAGTCAAACCAAAGCAATACGAGGCAGTTTGTGCAGATGTGATGCAATTTTTGAAAGATTCTACTGAGAAATTTGATCTGATCGTAGTAGATCCGCCTGCGTTTGCAAAGAGCATTCAGAAAAAGCATAATGCAGTGCAGGGATACAAAAGACTGAATGTACTGGCTTTCAAGCACGTTGAAGCTGGTGGCCTGGTGTTTACGTTTTCCTGTTCTCAGGTCATTGATGAAGAATTATTCTACAACACGATTGTAGCTGCAGCTATAGAAAGTGGTAGAAATTTCCAGGTTGTCCACAAATTAACTCAGGGACCTGATCATCCAGTCAATATCTTTCACAGAGAAGGATCGTATTTGAAAGGGCTGGTGCTGAGGATGTTTTAGGACAAAAAGATTTCAGATTTCAGCGTTCAGATTTAACAGCCAGGGAGTTTTAAATAGATTTTGTGATTAGTTGGCTTGATATTGATATCTTGTAAATCATTGTAAATCAGCATTCTGCAAAATTGTTATATAGGAGATATCAGTTTTCAGTAGTTTTAGATTTGGAACATCCGGTAAACAGCCTCGTTAAAGCGGTGAACGTTTAATCGTTAAAACCGCAAAAAACCCAGAAATGTAAGAGTGATATTTTAAAGTTTGCGTTTCAAGATTCTCAATTCGAGATTTCCGCTCCGGCCGGTGTTGAGTCCTGAGAATTCCTTCACATTGAATTCATCTTTTATAGTGGAGGGCAATGCATTGTAGCTTTCCAAACTGAAAATGTATAGATCTTCGGGAGTGCCTGCATTAAGGCTGGTTTGTGGGTTTTCTGAAATCATAAGAGGCTTCCTTTCCCATTCCCATTCAAGATATAGTGGGAGAGAGGGGTAATATAAAATGCTGGTATCCAGGTATATTGTTGACTCCTTTTTAACAGGGATTTCACGGGATACTTGCTTTGTGATGCTAAACTCCCGCCGAAGCACAATGGTGAAAATTAACATGATCAAACAAATAAATGCATTTTGAAGTAAAACGATGTTTACTGTTGAAAACTCAGATCGTCGTAAGTATCTTATAGCTAGTGTTCCAATTAAAACCGAAGCAAATGTAAGATGCCATGAGACAGAACGCAGTATTTCCACATCAAGAATCCACAATGCGACTATGGCAGCAATCATTAAGAATATATTCCAGTATAAAGACCATTTAAGATGCGATGTCTTCATTTCCTGAACCATGATGCCCATCAATATAGCTATGGCCGGATAAGCTCCCAATGCATAGGAAGGTAGTTTACTGGCAGTAAACTCAAATGGAATCCAGGCGGCTATGGCCCAAAGTATGAATGGAAGATTTGAATAATTTTTCCCTTTGATTTGTTTTCCAACCTGAATGAATGTGAAAATCAAAACAGGAATTAATAGCAAAAATGTAAGTAAGATGAGTGCAAAATGATAACCTGGAGGTCCCGTTTGGCCGAATACACTTTCTCCAACACGATTCAGAACGTACCAATCTATCATCCAGCGAATCATCCCGCCATCGTCCTTTTGCCAGGCTAAATATCCCCAAAAAAGAACAGGAATAAAGCTTAACAATTGAATGCCAAGAAAAGCTGGATGCAGTATCTTCCGCCCCCGCTTTGAAAAAATAATAAATGTAAGTCCCAGTAATCCACTAAAGATCAGCATAGCAGGACCTTTTTGTAACATACCTAAAGCGAGCGCAAGCATATGAATCCAGGCATACTTGTACTTAAATGTTTGAGTAAAGCGGATTAAGGATAAAGCTCCAAGGGTCTGGAAGAACAAAAGGGGGCCATCCGTAACTGACATTCGGGCATATACCCCAAGAAGAACGTTTCCTGATAGAATCAAAAGAACCAGATTGGCAGTTTCCTTAGAATGATGTTTTTTCAGATATGACCAGACTAAATAGCATACTCCTATTATACTCAACAATGCCGGAATTCTGGTAGGGAATTCTCCATAACCAAAGAGTTTATAAAACACTGTGATCATCCAAAAGTGCAAAGGTGTTTTTCTGTGAACATCAGACCAAATAAATTCAGGTGTCCAGAAATCAGATGTTTGTACCATATTCATGGTAAAACCTGCATATGCGGCCTCATCCTGATCAAATACCGGCCATGTATACACACCTGCCAAAAGGGTAGCCAGAGCAATTGCCCAACAGATTAAATCACTTTCCCGCCATGTTTTATGTAAGATCATTTAGAAGGAGATTCTACTCTGAAATACGAGATTTAGAATTAAATATTGAAATTCAATTGAATTTGTTCTTAATATTTTGCATTTCAGATGGGCATAAAAACTATTTTGCCTGAATTGCGATTTAATCCAAAGAACAATATATTTTTATACCAATGTGTTGAAACTATCATTACGGATAATTGCATCCGCATTTTTAGAATCAGGCACATGAATATATCCATTGAACAAACTTTAATTCACATCAAACATAAACTATAAAATCATATGACAACAGTAGCGGGAGAAAAAAATGTACTGAAGGGAGGCGAGTTTATTATTAAGGACTGCACTGTCGAAGATACTTTCATTCCGGAGGAACTCAATGAAGAGCAGGAAATGATCAGGAAAATGTGTCTTGATTTTTTAGAGAATGAAATCTTGCCCAATGCAGATAAGATAGAAGCACAGCAAGATGATATTGCGCCTCAGTTAGTTAAGAAAATGGGGGATATGGGTTTGCTTGGGACGCATATGCCGGAATCATATGGCGGAATGGCATTGGATACCAACACAAACACACTGATATGTGATGTTTTGGGACCATCAGGCTCTTTTACTGTTTCATTTGCAGCGCATACCGGAATCGGGATGTTGCCTATTTTGTATTTTGGTACAGAGGCACAAAAAGAAAAATATCTCCCCGGATTGATCACCGGCGATTTGAAAGCATGTTATTGCCTGACGGAACCGGGATCGGGATCCGATGCACTGGCAGCCAAGACCAGAGCGGACTTGTCAGGAGATGGAAAAACATATGTATTGAACGGACAGAAAATGTGGATTTCAAACGCAGGCTTTGCTGACATTTTTATCGTATTTGCGAAAGTAAACGGAGAGAAATTTACCGGATTTATAGTCGAGCGGGATACTCAGGGTCTTACGCTGGGAGCAGAAGAGAAAAAATTAGGTATTAAAGGATCCTCCACTCGTCAGGTATTTTTTGATAATGCATCCATACCCGCTGAGAATGTGCTGGGTGAAATTGGCAAAGGGCACCATATTGCTTTCAATGTATTAAACATCGGGAGATTCAAACTTGCCGCCCTGTGCATGGGTGGAGCTAAGAGAAGTATCACTACAGCTGTCAAATATGCAAATGAAAGATATCAGTTTGCGCAGCCTATTGCTAATTTTGGCGCTATTCAATATAAACTTGCAGAGCAAGTCATCCGAAACTTCGCTGTCGAAAGTGCTACTTACAGAGTGTCCAATCTCCTGGAGGAAGCGAAAAATTCCTTTATTGAGCAAGGAATGGATTATGCTAAAGCTACTCTGGAAGCAGCTGAGGAATATTCGATAGAATGCTCTATTCTTAAAGTTGCAGGGTCGGAAGTATTGGATTATGTAGTAGATGAAACAGTCCAGATTCATGGTGGAATTGGTTATTCGGAAGAATACTCTCCGGCTCGAGCATATCGTGACTCCAGAATCAATAGAATTTACGAAGGGACCAATGAGATCAACCGCCTCCTGATGGTGGATATGCTGCTTCGTAAGGCATTGAAAGGTGAACTGGACTTAATCGGGCCCGCCTGGGCAGTGCAAAAGGAATTGGCATCTATGCCATCTATAGCAAGACCAGAAGGCACATATGGAGAAGAGGATGCAGCTATCAAAGATTTCAAAAAAATATTGCTGATGGTAGCCGGTGCCGCGGCCAAGCAACAAATGGATGGTCAGCTCAATTTAAAGGAAGAGCAGGAAATCCTGATGAATGTATCTGATATTATGATTGATACTTACCTGGCGGAGTCTATTCTGACCAGAATTAAGAAGCTGGAAGGCAGGGAAACCAAAGTTGATCAATCCATTTATTCTGATATACTTCATGTATTCATGCATGATGCGCAGGCAAGAATTGCCAAGAATGCGCTGGATGCTCTGGCTTCATTTGCCGAAGGTGATTTATTGAAAGTAATGACGATGGGCTTGAAGAGATTCACAAAATATCCAACAGTCAATGTGAAGCTAGCGAGAAGAAATATTACTGCTGTGATGAGGGAGCATAATGAGTATTGTTTTTAAAGCCACGAGCTGCGAGCTGCGAGCTTCGAGAAACAGCCAATTGATGAGTTTTTGGATACATTCCGCAAAGTATTGGAGAGAAAATTGAAAGTGAATATTTAAATAGCAGATGGACGGAAAATGAAATCAGGAAATTTGTTTTTACCGGACAAGCATATTAATCATATAGAAATCAATCCGCATTTGTTCCCTGAAATTGCAAAATCGAATAGCCTTAGTGCATTGAGAATCTTCAAGTGTTTAGTCGGAACAGTTCATTTCCAACTGTTTATGTAATCAAACAGTACACTCCTTCTTAACCGATCCTTAGTACTTAGAGCCTGCTTGTTTTATGCGCCAGCTGTCACCTTCGAAATAAATTGACTGATTTTCAGGCAATTTATTTCGAAGACGTCACCTTTTGCCAAAGGCAAAGGATGTCACCTTGCAAGCAAAGCGCAGCAAGATGTCACAAGTTGTTTAGCTTAAAGCTCCCAAATTACTCCATCCACTCAAAACTCTCACTTTAACCCTAACTGCATCAGCGATCGCAACGAGCACGAGTGAAGCCTGAATTACAGCCGCGCATTAGGTGAAATAATGAATGGACATAATTGATGGAATTCACTTCAATTCAATAGCGCAACGAAGTAAAGTGGAGAGCGCGACCCCGGGCTGATTTAAGGAATGCAATGGAATAAATCAGATCGGGGGGATGCCCAAATGATTTTTCTACTTTGCTTTTCTAAGCTGATTAAGCAATGCGTTCATGTCCTTTGGTAGAGGAGCCTGCAGTGTAATTGTTTTTCCACCCGGATCTGTGAAGCTTAATTGTTCTGAATGGAGTGTACAACGCTGCATTAAGACCCCGGGTTTTGTATCGTTGGGATTTACCTTTGCGTGAGGTTTGATATCGGATATACTGATGGATTCCCGCTTGCCATACAAACTATCGACTGCCAGGGGATGGCCAATGTACAACATGTGTACTCTGATCTGGTGAGTACGACCGGTGTGTATCTGGACTTTAAGCAGGCTGAAGCCTTTGAAACGCTCCAGCATTTCCCAGCTGGTATGAGACAATTTGCCTTTTCCATCTATTTTCATTTTGCCCATATGCATTTTATCGACACCGATGGAAGCCCGGATATGGCCTGAATCAGTGACAGGATTTCCTTCGACTATTGCCAGGTAATACTTCTCAACTTTTCCTTTTTCAAATAAATTGCTGATGTATTTGTGGCTTTCAGGATTCAGGGCAAATAACAATACCCCGGATGTCTCTTTGTCAAGTCTGTGTACGGGCATCAAACCCGGAAACTCGGGTCGCAAAAGATCTACAAGGTTTTCTTTAGTCTTGTCAAATCTATCGGGGATACTCAGGACGCCGGCCTTTTTGTTAACTGCAAGGATATGTTCTGATTGATATAGTATTTCGGGAGTGTTTTTCTTAGCCATGTGGAATATTTTTAAAATCAGATCATTTTTTTGCCAGTCCCCAGCAGATAGAAATGTCGGTTGCCCTTGATATAATAATTGAATACGATGCTGCCCTTAAATACACCTTTGATCTGATGTTTTTTAAGGGTAATTGAATCTATATCCCTGCGTTTCTGAAACATTTTTCCGAACATACCATAGAAAGAAATGTGAGCTTTAAAGACAGCATTAAAATGGTCAGTTTTGCCTTCGGAAAGGAACAATAATGCAGCAATTCCATCCAGTATCATTCTTGCAGGAATCAACCATAGAAGATTGAGAATAGATTTATTTTTCAAAAGTAAAAACAGGCCATTTCTAAAGTTCAGAAATGTTTTTTGAGGAGATCCGTATTGCAGCGTTCCGCCGCCAAGATGATAAACTTTTGATGCCGGAAAGCTGACAATTTCCTTGCCCATTTTTTGCAGACGATAACACAGGTCAATTTCTTCCATGTGCGCAAAAAATTGTGTATCAAAACCACCGGCAGCCCAGTAGTCAGCTGAACGGATAACCATTGCGGCTCCACTTGCCCAGAATATAGGGGAGGTCTGGTTATATTGACCCAGGTCTTTTTCCACGGTGCTGAAAATACGGCCTATACAGAATGGATAGCCCAATATATCTATCCAGCCACCGGCGGCTCCTGCATGTTCGAACATTTCAGGATCATGGATGGATAGGATTTTCGGTTGGCATGCAGCGACATCCGGATGGTCCTCCATATATGAGATGATAGGGGAGATCCAGTCTTCATCAACAAGCACATCAGAATTAAGAATTACATAAAATTCTTCTTTTACATGTTGTAAGGCCCATTGATATCCACCTGCAAAACCGGTATTAATCCTGGTTTCCAATAGATGAAGTTCAGGGTATTGGGTTTTGATAAATGCTACAGAATCGTCTGTACTTGCATTATCAGCTATATATATATTACTGTCTGAGGGTTGATGTTGAATAATGCCCGGCAGGTATTTTTCCAGGTGAGATTTCCCATTGAAATTAAGTATTACTATCGCAATACTCACAGGATGGCTTCACTTTTTGAATGTAAAGAGCTGCTGGTTCTGTTGAGAATTTCCAGTGCTGCAGTTTTATCAAGAGTGATCTGGGCACGCATTGCTTCTAAATTGTCAAACTTCACATCCGCTCTTATGAAGTCAATGAATTCAATGGTTACATTTTCATCATATATATCCTGTTCAAAATCAATTATATGTACTTCGATAACTCTCTTGTTATCATCTGTAACTGTCGGTTTGACTCCAATGTAGAGCACACCTTTATAGATGAGTGAATTATGTTGAACATACACTGCATAGATACCATCAGGCGGGATCAGTTTTATTTTATTTTGATAAGAAATATTGGCTGTGGGGTATCCGATGCTGGTACCTATACGATTGCCTTTAATCACTTTTCCCATCAGAATAAAGGGATGGTTGAGCAAGCCTGTTGCAGTTTTCAGATCTGATCTTTCGAGAGCTTTCCTGATCTTACTGGAGCTGATAGTAATATTGTCTATAATTTGCTCGTCCAGTTCTATTATTTCATAATTCGCCTTATGGCTATACCACTTCAGGAAATGTATATCTCCCTGCCTGTTGAGGCCAAATCTGTGATCATAACCAATGACAATATATCTGGGACGGAACTTATCGATCAGAAATTTCTCTATATATTCATCAGCAGAAATCTGAGCAAATTCAACAGTGAAGGGAACCACTACAAGGTGATCTACTTCAAATTGTTCCATCAAATAGATTTTTTCTTCCAGGGTGGTGATGAGGCTAAGGTCTCCTGCTTTAGGGTATATAACTTGCCTGGGATGCGGGTCAAAAGTGATGATAACACTTTCGCCACCCGTTTCTTTTGCCAGGTTCTTTACCTGATTCAAAATTGCCTGATGCCCTCTATGGAGACCATCGAATGACCCAATTGTAATGACCGGTGCTTTAAAAGCAGGAAGTGTGGATATGTCTGTATGTACTCTCATAAAAGAACCTTCGACAAAGGTAAACAAAATAGTTGTATTAAGTTTTTATGAAATATAAATAATTGGGTGTGAGTGTGGGTGTGAGTGTGAGTGTGAAGGCCCCGAGTAATTAGGAACAGCCTGGAAGAAGAATCTCCGAGTTATGAGATGCAAAGCCAGGTAGCCCGCCAAAAGCCGTTGTTGAGCAGTCGAAACAGCTATGTAGGTGCGATTCATGAATCGCACCTACGTAGCCTCATATTTAATGTATTCAACCTGCCTGTTCGTATTATGCGTCAGCTGTCACCTGAGCATTTATTGACGGCGTAGCCGGGAATAAAATGTTCAGGCGTCACCTTTTGCCGCTGGCAAAGGATGTCACCTGGTTCGCGCAGCGAGCTAGATGTCACTCGGACTACAAAGAAAGCCGTTTGTTTGTTGCTCCAAACGATATATATGGCCGTATAAAAGAGGCTGCAAACTATGCATCCTAAGAATACTGATTGTCAAATGCCACAACGCAGTTAAACTAAGTGCTTGAATTAAATAAGGTCTGATGAACTTTTTAGGCTGCAATTGTTACTACTTTTGTATTACAAAATAGAACGAGCTGATGGAAAGATATGAAATAGAACAGATATTATCTGAAGTGATTGATCCTCAGACCGGGTTGAGTATTACTTCAAGAAAGATGATACAAAATATTGATATTAAGGGAAATGTGATTAAAATATCTATTGCCGGAAATCAACTTTCGTCTGAGGTGAGAACATCGTTGCTGGAATCTTGTACAAACACCATTATTCGCCAATTTCCGGATGCGGATGTCAATCTTCATTTTATTCAGCAAAACAGCGGCATTCAGGTGAATGAAGATACCGTACCACAGATAAAGAATATTATTGCAGTGGCTTCCGGAAAAGGTGGTGTCGGAAAATCAAGTGTCTCTGTAAATCTTGCGCTTGCTTTGAAATCCCTGGGAGCTAAGGTGGGTCTTATTGATGCTGACCTGTATGGGCCATCCATTCCAACAATGTTGGGGCTTCAGGGGCAAAGACCCAAAATGAAAGATGTTCATGGTACACCAAAGTTGTTACCTCTGGAAGCTTATGGAATGCCGGTAATGAGTATAGGATTTATTGTGGAGCCTGAGCAAGCTGTGGTTCTCAGAGGTCCGCGACTGGCAGGAATTATAAAACAGTTTTTTAATGATGTGATCTGGCCTGAACTGGATTATCTGATAGTCGATTTGCCTCCGGGTACAGGTGATATTCAACTTACTTTGGTCCAAACTGTTGCTTTGACAGGTGCAATACTGGTAACTACCCCACAGGAAGTTGCATTGGTTGATGCTGTCAAGGCTATGAATATGTTTATGCTGCCACAGATTAATGTCCCAATTATTGGTGTAGTAGAAAATATGTCTTGGTTTATTCCGGATGATGCACCAGAAAAAAAATATCCAATTTTTGGAGAAGGCGGTGGTAAAAAGCTTGCGTTAGCCAGTAGTTCTGTCTTATTGGGACAGATCCCGCTAATGATGGAAATGAGATCAGGCTCTGATACCGGAAAGCCTGTTGTGCTTAATTCCGGTAATATGATGTCAAAAATATTTGAAGAAATAGCAAAAAAAACCAGCCATGCCATTCAGATGAGGCATGAAACATTGCCAGATACTGAGAAAGTAAGAGTGGATTGAAGTATTTTGATTAATTTTGGGTAAATAATCAGTAGTAAAGCGTGGAAATAACAGAACAATTGACAATTAAAGATCGTGTAGAGGATGCATTGAATGAGATCAGACCTCATCTGGCAGTGGATGGTGGCAACGTTGAAATTGTTGAGATCACAGGGGACCTTATTCTCAGATTGAAGTGGATAGGTACTTGCGAAAATTGTAATATGTCAGCTATGACAATGCAAGCTGGTATTAAAGAAGTCATTAGGAACAGAGTACCTGAGATCACTCAGGTTGAAGCTATCAATGGATTATAATCATGGCGGTTCATGTCGCAAAATCTTTGATAGGAGGAATTCTGGCTACAGTAATAGGAGGCCTTATTCTGATATTTATTTTGAGGCAAACTGGCTTTTTGGGAGAAAAATCTGAACCTAAAGAAGAGGTAATTCAAGTCGCAGATATTGCTGAAAGTTTTTCCTTCTTTTCTCCTGTTTTAACTTTTTTCGAATCCGGCCCTTCAATTCCCCATAAAGCGAACCGTATATATGCTGATTCATTTCCTGCTTCTTCAGCCAGGTACATCAATTGGGAATTGAATTTAAATCATTCCGAACTGAAAAAAAGAACATCCGTCAATTTCCTGGTAATTTACAGACATAGCGATGGTACTGAGTTTGGTAGAGCGCAATATGATAACTTTGCTGAAGCCGGATGGAGCTCTTCCATGTATTCCTGGAGTTGGGGAGCTGATGAACCGGGTATTTGGAACCCAGATACTTATACGGTTGAAATATTTTACAGGGGGAATTTAGTGATCAGTGAAAAGTTTGTTGTTTATTAGGTTATCCAATATAATTAATACATTTTGAGTCAATTACAATATCTTGTAGAACACATTCAGGAGAAACAGTCTTTTCTTTGTGTTGGATTGGATACAGATCCAACAAAGATTCCTACTCATTTAAATGATTTTTCACAGCCGGTATTGGAATTCAATAAGCAAATCATCGATGCAACGAGAGCGTTTTGTGTGGCTTACAAGCCGAATCTCGCTTTTTATGAATCTATGGGATCAGAAGGATGGGATATTTTGAAATCAACTGTGGATTATATCGGTCCGCATCATTTGAAAATTGCAGATGCAAAAAGAGGAGATATTGGTAATACCGCGGATCAATATGCAAAGACGTTTTTTAAAGATTTGGGATTTGATGCCATTACAATAGCTCCTTATATGGGACGTGATTCCATTCAGCCATTTTTGGAGTATAAAGACAAATGGACAATAGTGCTGGGATTAACTTCCAATCCAGGGTTTGAGGATTTTCAGCTACGCAAAATTAGCCCGAATGACCGTTACTTGTTTGAAGAAGTGATAGAAACCGTGGCGCAATGGGGAACAGCAGGTCAACTTATGTTTGTTGTGGGTGCCACCAGGACAGAGTACCTCCAAAGAATTCGATCTATAATTCCTGAACATTTCTTACTTGTACCGGGAGTAGGTTCTCAGGGAGGAGATTTGAAGGAAACGTTTCAAAAAGGCGCTAACGACCATGTGGGGCTTTTAATTAATTCATCCCGCGGTATTATTTATGCAGCGAGTGATGAAAGTTTTGCAGATGCAGCAGCTTTAGAAGCTTCCAGGCTTAATGATGAAATGAAAAAACTAATCATTCAATGGTAACAATCCTACAACAAAACAGGACACAAACATTATTCATTCAGCCTGACTAATCAGGATCATTCTGTTTGCTTGAAGAATTTCTACCATTAAGGAAGTTTTACTTCGGGGTAATCCTCCTACACTTCAAATATCAAACTTACTGTGTCTTTGCATGTTAGACTGTAACAATTTATTAAATGAAAGTACTTATTACAGGTGCCAATGGATATATAGGCCAACGCTTGATCCCCATATTGCTGAAACAAGGACATGAATTATTTTGCTGTGTCAGGAATTTATCCAGACTGGGCGAATATCAAAATGAGCCCAATGTTCATCTGATAGAAATAGATTTACTGGAACCTTCTAATTTCTCTGATTTTCCTAAAGAAATTGATGTTGCATATTTTCTGGTTCATACCATGTCGGATAAAGGGGATTTTGGCATGACAGAAAGTTTGATTGCCAGGAATTTTATCCAATTATTGAGATCAACAAATTGTAAACAAATTATATATCTGAGTGGTATTTCAAATCAGGAAAAACTCTCAAAACATCTGGAATCACGTAAGCAAGTTGAGCAATTACTGGCTGAATCGCCTATAGCGCTTACTGTTTTGAGAGCTGGAATTATAGTCGGTTCAGGCAGTGCTTCATTTGAAATCATAAGGGATTTGGTAGAAAAATTGCCTGTGATGGTTGCTCCCAAGTGGTTGATGACCAGATCTCAACCCATAGCAGTGCGCAATGTGCTGGAATTTCTTACCGGAGTTTCCGGGAATGAGCTTTATTTTAACAAGACATTTGATATAATGGGTCCTGATATCCTTACCTACAAGGAGATGCTTCTGCAATTTGCAAAGGTGAGGGGATTAAGGCGTTTAGTTATCACAGTTCCCATCATGACGCCACGTTTATCTTCCTACTGGCTATATTTCATCACTGCAACCTCATACCGGCTGGCTGTCAATCTGGTCAACAGCATGAAGATTGATATTATAGGTCGCCCCAACGGATTGGCAGAAGAATTGGGAATTAAATTAATTCCTTATCAGGAATCAGTAAAACTTGCTTTCCAGAAAATTGAGCAAAATATGATTATCAGTAGCTGGAAGGACGCATTTAGCGCTTCCAATATTGGAACAGATATTTTTCAAAGGATCGAGGTGCCCAAGTTTGGCGTTTTTAAAGATATCAAATGGAGAAAGATAACTGATACAGAGAGAACCATTCAAAATATATGGAGCATTGGTGGACAAAGAGGTTGGTATTACGCCAACTTTCTTTGGAAAATCAGAGGTTATATGGACAAATTGAATGGGGGAGTGGGTTTGAGAAGAGGCAGGACACATCATTCTGAAATTGCTCCGGGAGATGCACTCGATTTCTGGAGAGTATTAGCAGCTGATAAAGTGAACAAAAGACTTCTTTTATTTGCTGAAATGAAATTACCGGGAGAAGCGTGGTTAGAATTTAAAATTATTAGAAAGCATGAGGAAATTTATCTAAGGCAAACTGCTACTTTCAGGCCGCTGGGATTATGGGGAAGATTATATTGGTATGCAGTGTTGCCTTTTCACTATTTCGTTTTTGATGGAATGATTGATAAGTTGATTGCTTTTGAGCCTCCTGCTATAGAACCTATCAAGCCTTAATCAGGGTCTAACCCACAGAAACGAACTTAACATCTGTGTGATCTTTCAGGTAATTTCTAACTATGGCGGGTATTTCGGGATGATGTGGATAAGTACGAATGTGATCCACCAGTTCTTCTTCATTGTTGAATCCAATGTCTTTAGAAATATACCCCATACCCAGAAATTGTTTCTTTTGTATGACTGCTACAAACTGCTCGTCTGCATCTCTTCCAGGACCTACCAATACCCCATCCTTTTCAAATCCTCTGCGGAGCAATGTCACCATTTGGCGGATTAATTCCTGCAGATCCGGCAGGCCTTCCTGAGTTTGGCAGCTACCCAGTTTTAAGTGAATACAAGCAGTTTGATTCAAATTATTTCTTACACAGGGGCATAGACCACATTCACGCTGCACATATTCCAGATATTTCTTCGCTGCATCCTGTGTACTGAAAATTTTGAGTAACTCCTGTGATTCTTTGACTTTGAGCAATGAAACGACAACAGGCATTTCTGGTTTTTCAAATGTTCCATTTTGGCAAATCGCAAATTTGAACTCTTTTTTGCGCTGAGCTTTATTGAATGAAGGATTGTACTGCTTGATTTCAGCTGATTCCAGCAATAATGCAGCTAATTCATTGCCCGTGACAGTGTATTCGATTTTATTGACTGCGTGAGCCAGTTTTGCGGAGCGCTCTGAATTATCGCTAAAATGTTCGTAAACCCTTCTTCTTAATTGATTACTCTTGCCGATATAAATAAAATCACCTTCCTGGTCCAAAAAGTAGTAAACCCCACAACAGTCCGGAATCGCATCCAGCATTTTGGCATCAATATGAGCAGGGAGTTTCTGTTCTGTCATACTACTTTTGGAGAGAATGGGATTAACTCTGGTGTAGTATTCACTTTTGACGATTTTCTCAAATATTTCTGAAGTTGCCCTGGCATCATCCAGTGCTCTGTGATGATTGTCCAGTTTGATTCCAAAGTGCTTTACGAGGTTTCCCAATGAGTAAGATTTCAAGCCGGGGAAAGCTCTTCTTGACATTTGAACTGTGCAGAGGGTTTTCTTTGAAAAAAGATATCCCAGTTGCCTGAATTCTTCAGCAATGAATCCGTAATCGAAGCGCGCATTGTGTGCTACAAAGATTGAATCTTCAGTCCATTCAATGATTTCTTTGGCTATTTCGTAAAATTTTGGAGCCCCGGCAACCATACTATCAGTTATTCCCGTTATTCCTGTAATGAAAGGGGGAATAGATCGTTCGGGATTAATGAGTGAGCTGAATGTTTTTAATATTTGGTTTCCATCGTGCAGTACTATACCAATTTCAGTAATTTTGTCCATTCTGGCGCTTCCTCCGGTCGTCTCAATATCAATAATGGCAAAAGTATGTTTCATAATCGGCTTAAATCACACACAAATATGCAAATGAAAGTTTTAAATATATATTTTTTCAGCATGTTTTTGACTTTTGTTTGTCAAAATACTCCCGAAGTCGCTATTAAAAATGGAGCTGAGCTTTCAACCAAGAAAGAGCCAATATTGACGGGGGCAGACAGAACGGATCAATATTTACCTATTTTAAAAAATAAATCTGTAGGTCTCGTAGTCAATCATTCTGCCATCAGCGGAGACAAGCATTTGCTGGATATTCTCCTGGAAAACGGAATTAAAGTGAAAGTTATTTTCGCCCCCGAACATGGATTTCGGGGAGAAGCAGATGCCGGAGCAAGTATTAAAGATGGCAAAGACAGCAAAACCGGTATCCCGATTATTTCGCTGTACGGCAACAAGAAGAAGCCTTTGCCAGCAGACCTGGAAGGAATCAATTATTTGGTATATGATATTCAGGATGTGGGTGCGAGATTCTATACTTATATATCTACACTGCATTATGTAATGGAAGCTTGCGCAGAGCAGCAGATTCCATTGTTGGTCCTGGACAGGCCAAATCCCAACGGACATTACATTGATGGTCCAGTACTTGATACTTCGTTTAAGTCATTCGTGGGTATGCATCCGGTTCCGATTGTACATGGGATGACTATAGCTGAATATGCTCAGATGATAAAAGGAGAAAAATGGATCAATGAAGCGAATGCTCTTTTACTTCGATGGGTCACATGCAGTGGATATGACCACAATACTCCATATGCATTGCCGGTGAAGCCATCTCCGAATCTTCCTAATCACAGATCTATACTATTGTACCCAAGTCTGTGTCTTTTCGAAGGAACTGTGGTCAGCATGGGCAGAGGAACCGATAAGCAATTTCAAATCCTGGGACATCCGGAGGTGAAAGGAAAGTCATTTTCGTTTACTCCACAACCCAATCCCGGGGCTTCCGATCCTCCTCTCAAAGGAAAGCGCTGCTTTGGAGATGATTTTACTTCAGTTTCAGCAGATAAATTGTTCAGTAATCCCGGTATTCAACTGGAGTATTTGATTGAATATCAAAAGCTGCTTAAAGATGAACCGGTTTTCTTTCTTAAAAATAATTTTTTCGATAAACTGGCAGGAACTGATCAATTGAGACAGCAAATACTGAAAGGAGAATCAGTTGAAAAAATAAAATTAAGCTGGGTACCGGGCTTGGAATCGTATTCCAAAACACGAAAGAAGTATTTACTATACCCTGATTTTCATTGATTTAAAGAATGTAAGTAAACAATAATTGTAAAAAATGATTTCTATTAGAAGTTTTAACACTACACTTACTTCCGGGTCGCTGGAATTTAAGCAAGCCATCTTAAGAGAAACTATGTAAATTAGCCCGGCTCAACTTTATTTTCTGGTATTACTTATTCTTGAATTTTACACACAATAGGTTTGAATAAATCATTTTCATACTGGAAAATATTTAGGATATCATTGCCGATTATGCTGGGCAGTGCAGTTCAGAACGGAGTAGCTCTGAGCGACAGTATTTTCTTATTCTACCACGATGAGACTGATTTCGCTGCCATTGGAATTGTCAGTGTTTTTTACCTGATTATCTCTGCAATCGGGTATGGGTTTTCCAAGGGAGGGCAGATTTTGATTGCCAGAAGAAATGGGGAAGGGAATCTGGCTGCCATAGGGTCCGCCCTGACCAATATGATGATTTTTCAGGGAGCTGTAGCAGTGGTGTTATTTTTAGGACTAACATTTGGAGCGGAGTACTTTCTGGGTTTGTTTATCAATAATCCACTGATACTCACCAAATGTCTGGAATACCTGGAATACAGGAACTGGGGCATATTTTTCAGCTATTTTGGACTTTCATATATTGCATTGTATACCGGGGTCGCCCGTAGTACTTTCATTGTGATTGATGTTTTGATCATGATGTTGTGTAATTTCTTTCTAAATTATGTGCTCATTTTTGGGAAGCTGGGATTTCCCTACATGGGTATTGCCGGTGCAGGACTGGCAAGTTCTATTTCTGAGGCAATTGCCTTCATCGCGTTTTTCCTTTATGTTAGGATGGACCCAATGCGTAAGGTTTGGAATATTAAAGTCAAGCTGAGAATTGATTTTGAACAGATCAGGCAGATTGCAAAAATCGGATTACCAGTTGTGATTCAATCCATTATTGGACTTGGAAGCTGGTTTGTCTTCTTTGCATACATTGAGAAACTAGGAGAAAAGGCTCTGGCTATCACCAATTTTGGTAGAATCTTATATTTATTTTTCTCCATTCCACTGTGGGGCTTTTCATCAGGAATCAATACAATTGTAAGTTTTTTAATTGGTCAAAATCATCATGAATCAGTTAAGTCAGTTATCAAACGCACCGCTATCCTATGTGTAGGGACTACTATGATATTGGCCGCTCCATTTCTTGCTTTTCCAAGCTGGACAATTGAGATGCTGAGTCCTGCTGCATCTCTGGATATCATGAGAGACGCTGTTCCTGTATTGAGAATAATACTTGTTATACTGGCATTGGCATGTGTTGGGGCAATTTACTACAA
>JALHRR010000039.1 GCA_022841345.1 Saprospiraceae bacterium | reverse complement strand
AGTTCCCCAAATCTTGCCTTCTCTGCCTTTTACTCCCGGTGCATTCCAGGAAATATTAATTTTTGTTACTCCGATTTTTCGTCCCACTGAGCAGGAGATGTTTGTTTGGGAAGGTATTCTTAATGCCTGAGCATCCGAATTCAAAATGAAGATGATACAAAGTGTAATGCACAATGTCAATCTAGCCAGGATGTTGATTTTAGTCATGATAAGATAATTTCAGAATGAATAAAAATTTGCCGTTTGGAGCAATGTTTGCTTTTCAAACATAAAAAATAAGTCATTGCAGGCATATGAGAAGCCTGACATCCGACTTTGGCAGTTTATTTTATTCTCTTTTCCATGCCATGGATTGACCACTGATGGAAATTAAAATGTAGCGTTGAAGTTAGTATTATTTTTAATGAATGTATTTTAAAATTTAAATAAAAAAGGCCTAAACATCACCTTTTAAATACTTATCATACAGCAATTGCCCCCGGCAACAAATCACAAAACTGCTCAGGAGTGCAGGCCATGCAAATGATGTCAGCAGCAATCAGCATGGCTGCCAATGTTTTGTTGTAATCCGCCTGTGCTTTGTCATTGATGGACAATAAAACTATCAGCTGAATACCTTCCTCCTTCATGCCCATTGCCACTTGAAGGATTTTTTCATCAGCATCATAATCGTAGAGATCCGTCACAAGGAATACAATACTGTCTTTGGGCCTCTGGATTTTTTGACGGGTATATTTCATTGCCTGCAAAATATCCGTGCCGCCACCCAACTGAGCTCCGAATAACAACTCAACAGGATCATCCAGCAATTCAGTCAGATCTACTACCGATGTATCAAATACAATCAAACTGGTATCCAGACTTTGTATCTGATGCAGAATACAGCCGATAATTCCTGAATATACCAGAGACTCCGACATAGAACCACTCTGATCGATCACGATGAAAATCTCCTTCATCTTTCTCTGACGGGCATTGTATCCGAAAATTTTCTCCGGAACAATTTGCTTCAGAACAGGATCGTAGTTTTTCAGGCCTTGTCTGATTGTCCGGTGCCAGTCAATATGTTTGTTTCTTTTGCTTAGCTGACGCTGATGTTTCTGGATGCCCAGTTTGACCGCCTGTGTGATCGGAAACTGCAGCTTCTCTTTCAGAGCCTGAGCCATCCGCTCGATCACGATTCGGGCAGTATGTCTGGTGTGATCCGGGATAGCATGCTTCAGCTGCAGAAGGGTTGCTGCCAATTGAATATCGGGAACAATATTATCCAGCACATCAGGATGCTCCAAAAATGGGACGATGCCGATTTTATCAATGGCATCTTTCTGCATCATGGCGACAATAGGCTCCGGAAAATAATTTCTGATATCCCCCAGCCATTGATTGACATATGGTTTTGAGCCGGACAAACCACCTTTTTTATCTTGACCGTAAAGGGCAGAAAGCGTTTTGTCCATGCCTTGTTCTGTTGCATTCAGAGGAATATTCTTTTCAGGATTAGCGTCTTGCCCGAGAATCATTCTCCAGCGCAAAGCCAATTGATCTTCCTCCAATGCTTCCATCTATCTGCCTGCAATAAGACGTGCAATAAAAATAGCAACAACTGCTCCGATTGTAGCTGTGATGAGAGAGCCCCAAAAGCCTGAACTAACTGCAAATCCCAACACTCCAAACAACCATCCTCCAAGGATAGCACCCAGAATTCCGATCAAAATATTTCCGATGAGACCGAATCCGGAGCCACGCATGATTTTGCCGGCCAGCCAGCCAGCTATAAGACCGATAATGATAAAGTACAAAAATGACATACAGAAGGGTTTTTATAGGTTCGATGGTAAATATAGGATTATAATGATAACTTCTTCAGATCATTTTCTGGAATGGGATGTCTTTAAACAGCTCTTCGTTTACACAGTCCTGATTGAAATACTAAATGCTCCATATTAGGCCGCGAAGCACATCACCTCCGTCATAAATTGATTGCATAGCATTCAATTTATGACGGAGACACTTGTAGCGTAGTGAGCCAAGCGAACCTCGCTATCACCTTTTCAGGGCTTGCCCCCTGAAAAAACACTTGTGGTGAGTGAACGCAGTGAATCGAACCATCACCTTTCAAGGCGTAGCCGCAGAAAGACATCACCCAGTTCCCCCTTCAAAGTCGATTCAATAGAAAAATAATAACTTTTAATCGAAATTTTCGTTTCGCTGCAAGTAATGCTACTATTTTCGCCACTCAAATAAAACTGTGAAGAAGTCCGACCTGACTGATTTTACTGATAAACAAAAAGATATCCTCCAATCTATCAAGATTTCGAGGGTATTTTTACCTATCCTGATTGGGATTGGTGTCGTACTGTATTTACTTTGGCAGCAATTTGATCCCGAGGAATTTGCTAAAATCAGCTGGACCGCACACACATTATTCTGGATATTGGCCAGTTTGGTTTTTGTTGTTTTGAGACATTTGGCATACGCCTACAGGATCAAAACATTGTCACAGGATCATTTCAGCTGGAGAAAGAGTATACAACTCATATTTATTTGGGAATTTTCTTCAGCTGTTACACCTACTAGCGTTGGAGGCTCTGCTGTAGCCCTGTTTGTGATGTCTCAGGAGAAATTATCTGCAGCTAAAACTACGGCCATTGTATTGTATACTGTCGTGTTGGATACAGTTTTCTTTGTTGGAACATTGCCTGTTTTATATCTCATTTTTGGTAATGAAATGATACGTCCGGGAATGGACAATATGAATGGCTGGGGCGTCACTTTTCTCACGGCCTACCTTGCGATGGCTACATACGGAACATTCTTTTTCTATGGATTATTCATTAATCCGAATCAGATGAAGCGAATTGCTGTCGGAATTACCAGTATAAGTTTTTTAAGAAAATGGAGGAGAAAAGCGGTGGAATTGGGCAATGATTTTATTATTGCTTCCAAAGAGTTGAAAGCTCAAAAAAGAAGATTTCACCTGAAGGCTTTCTTAGCTACAGTAGCCGCATGGACCTTTAAGTTTACACTCATCAACTGCCTGATCATTGCAATAGTGAACACCTCTGACTTCGCATTCATGAATCAGTTCAAATTATACGCAAGGCTGGAATCCATGTTTGTTATTATGGCCTTCAGTCCTACCCCCGGTGGAAGTGGATTCGCTGAATTTGTGTTTGGAGGATTCCTGAGAGATTACGTTCCTAAAGGAATTGCGCTCGTGGTAGCTTCGCTCTGGAGAATTTTTACATATTATTCTTACCTGATTGCCGGGGCTATCATTATTCCTGCCTGGATCAATAAAATCATGCTGCAACGTAAGAAAGATGCTCAATTAAAGAAAGAGGAACTGGAAGCAGCTCTGGAGGAAGAAGCACAGATTCCGGAAGATAGTTCGACAGATAAGTAAGATTGATGGTATGAGTGAAGAGTGTAGAGTAGAGCGTGCGGGTGAGATTGATAAGATTGTTGTGAGAGTGGTGTGTGAGGGTTAAGAGTTTGTGAAGATTGAGGTATATTGACGAGATTGACGGATTTCGGTGTTCCAACCGCGAGGTTCGTCCCTCACTCACGATCTTTGAATCTGAAACCTGAATTCTCTTATATATTGCTTTTGCATAATGCTGACATTCAATTCTGTATAAAATTATTAAATCAAGCTATTAAACACAAATTCTTGTGTAAACTTTAAAGCTTTATGGCAGTTCCCCAAACCTGAAACCTGAAACCTGAAACTACTGAAACCTGAAACCTGAAATCTCATTCACCCCAGCATATTTTCATCTATTAATCCGGAGGTTTAGTATATATCAAATTTCTCTTAAGTTGATTTTTTTTTACATTAGAGTCATATTTAAAAGCGTATGATTCTATTGGACATTTTACAGCTTCAGAGAAAACAATTCTTCCGTTCCTCCTTTTTTGGACAGGGACTCGCCATCAAGATACTATTGGGCCTTTTCGGTTTGTATATGCTCTCGATGGTGCTCTTATTAACATTCGTCCTGCCTGAGATTTTCAGAAGTCTGGCGAAAGACACAACTGCGTACGCAGTATTTACATCGGTCCTGTTATATTATCTTTCATTTGATATCATTATCAGGTATTTTCTTCAAAAATTAGCGACTCTTGATCTTGAGAAATTCCTGCTGACACCTTTGAAAAAGTCAACCATTTTTCATCTATCTCTATCAGGGTCTATTTTCAATTTTTTCAACTTATTCGGATGGATCCTTCTGATTCCCTTTGCTTGGCAAGTTATCATTCCTGAACTTGGGGTGGGAATTGGGATGAATTGGATTCTTGGAATGTTGGCTTTACCTGTGATTTCTCATTACATGGCCATGTACCTGAAACGTATTGAGGTGGTTAGCAATTTCAAAGGAATTTTCATATTGGCAGCTATTATCTTGCTGGGTTTTATGGACTATATGGGCTGGATTTCAATTATGAAAATATCAGAATTCATTTTCAGTCCATTGTATTCTTCACCTATTACCTGGACCATTTATTGGGTTATTGCAGTAATGATGTATATCATAAATTACCGGCTTCTCTCTGCTTATTCACATATGGACGATTGGTTTTCTGGCGATACATCAGGGTCCGCCATTGGCCGTTTTGATTGGTTGGAACAAAAAGGTACTACTTCTGCTATTCTTGCTAATGAAATTAAATTAATTCTGCGTAATAAAAGAACAAAGACAGCGCTGTGGTTGGGATTATTTATATTATTCTATCCATTAATCTTTTATACTAATCCGGATTTAAATAGTGATTATTGGAAAGTTTTTATTGGAGTGTTTGTCAGTGGAATATTTATGATCAATTATGGTCAATTTATGATTGCATGGGAAAGTGCAGGTTTTGATGGTTTACTTACCAGAAATGTTCCTCAGTATGAATATTTTCAGGCTAAATTATGGATTCTGGCAGGATCTTGTGTGATCCTTTTTATTCTCAGCATCCCTTATTTTTTTATTTATGATGACATATTTCTGCCTCACTTTGCCAGTTTGTTGTACAATATCGGAGTCAATTCATATTTCCTGCTGTGGGCGGCCACATATAATAAGAAAAAAATTGACCTGAGTAAAGGTAGTATGATGAATTATCAGGGTACGGGGGCTACTCAATTTCTAATTGCATTACCCCTGCTGTTTGGACCTTTTTTAATTATAGCCATTCCGTTGGGGCTGGGAATGGACAACCTTGCATGGATCATTTTAGGCACTTTGTCTTTAATATCAATGGCTTTGCACAAGTTTTGGATGAAAGGAATTATTGCCAATTTTAATGAAAGAAAATATCTGACCGCTGACGGTTTCAGGCAAAAAGCATAAGCACATGGAAACTATAATATCACTACAAAATTTGACAAAAATCTACGGACAGCAAAAGGTTCTGGATATCCCTGAATTGAATTTTTTCAAAGGGCAGTCTCTTGGTCTTGTAGGAAATAATGGTGCGGGCAAAACTACGTTATTCCGAACTATTCTGGATCTTATAGCACCTGACACAGGAACTGTTCATGTGAAAGGCATACCTGTGAGTCATTCAGAAGCATGGAAGACATTCACCGGTTCATTTATAGATGAGAGTTTTTTGATCGACTATTTGACTCCGCAGGAGTATTTTGATTTTCTGGGAAAATTGCATGGCTGGAATAAAGAAGATGTGAAGCAGGCTTTAATTCCATTTGAATCTCTGTTTCAGGGAGAAATACTTAACAACAAAAAGTACATTCGAGACCTGTCAAAGGGAAATCAAAAGAAAGTCGGCATTGCCGGCGCATTACTTTGTAAGCCCGAAATCCTAATTCTTGACGAGCCTTTCGCCAACCTGGATCCCTCTTCTCAGTTTTTGCTCAGACAAATGCTGTCTGATCTGGATAAAAATACAGATATCACAATGATCATTTCCAGCCACGATCTTCTCCATATTACTGAATTTTGTGAGCGATTTCTGGTCCTCCACAAGGGTCTGATTGTGAAGGATGAATTGCGTAAGGAAGAAACTTTGGCGGAATTGCAGGCTTATTTTCAGGCGCAGATAATGCCGGAGGAGTAACAGCCGGGTTGAGGTTGGCTGCGCCTCAGGTATACGAGTAGAGATAGTGTGTAGAGGGGCGCTTCGCTGCCTCTGTGTGCTGCGAAATCTCCTTCGTCGAATTCGCGGGATGTGGTTCGCTCAGCTCACGGGATGAATTGTGAGTTGTGAGTTTGGAGCAGCCGACTTTTAGCTTTTGGCAATTAGCTGTTGGCGATCAGCCGGAATGAGAATTTGTTATGTATTTTATTTGATCGTCATCGGCGATCAATGGCTGTTACACATCACGTGAACGAAGTGAACCACATCCCGCGCGGTCGTAGACCGCAAAGCAGCACACGAGCGAGGCACAGCCGACGCTCACACACCGGCCATGTTGCAACCATCTGCGCGCCCTAGGCGCGCTACGACTTTTCACGACACTCAACCTTTACTCAATTATTTTACACAATTGATTGTTAATCTGAAATCTTAGGTGTACTTTTGCGCTCCGTTAATTTAATCACAATTTAAATCATTGACATGTACGCGATTGTAACTATTGCCGGTCAACAATTCAAAGTAGAGGAAGGCAAAGAAGTCTTCGTCCACCGGCTGGATGCAAATGCAGGAGATGCTGTCACTTTTAGTGACGTACTCCTGGTCGATATCGATGGCAACATCACTATCGGAGCACCGCTAATTAGTGGTGCCTCCGTCAACGCAACTGTAGTTGACCACTTGAAAGGCGACAAAGTAATCGTCTTCAAAAAGAAGAGAAGAAAAGGATACCGTAAAAAGAATGGACACCGCCAGTCTTTTACCAAAATCAAAATTGATTCAATCCAGTCTTAATTAATCATTATTAAAAACTAAAGATCATGGCACATAAGAAAGGTGTAGGTAGCTCTGATAACGGACGCGATAGTATTAGTAAGCGACTGGGTGTGAAACTTTTTGGTGGTCAGGCGGCCATTTCAGGTAACATCATCATTCGTCAGCGTGGTACTCGTTTCCATCCGGGCAAAAACGTAGGCATGGGTAAAGACTTTACCCTGTTTGCATTGGTTGATGGCAAAGTAGCTTTCAAGAAAGGTATGAAAAACAGAACTTTCGTGTCTATCCTGCCTTCTGACTCAGTTATGACTGATACGGTTGTAGCAAATTCACCGGCAGCAGAGACAAAAAATTCTGATGCTGCTTTTGCAGCTACAGCAGCAGCTATCGCAGCTACCACTGCAACAACTGAGACAGCAACAGATACTGTTGGAGAAGAAGAATAAATATTATATATTTACATATTATTCGAAGACGACAAATATTATCCCTAAGACCCGGCCCGCAAATGCCGGGTTTTTTTATGTCAGGAAGTGAACGAAGGACCGCTGATTTCATTTGACGTATTGGTTGGATTGAGTCGTACCGCAAGGCCTTGCCGCGCTGCGCTCGCAAGGTGACGTTTTTTGCCTCCGACAAAAGGTGACGATTTTTGACAGCAAGATGTCAAAGTGACGCTTTTTTGAGCTGGACTTTTTTGGACTTCTGATTCAATATCAACTAAAAAATCCATATGCTCCCTCAGACACAAGGCATTGCGTCTATACGTCCGGCTTACCAGAGGGCTGTCTTGATACATCTCACACTTACCTTCGACTCTCAACTCACACATCGCCTCAACGCCTCAACCTCTCACCGCCTCAACGAACCACACCCTCAACCCCAAACCCTCACTCACACCCTATAAAACCTTTCCCCGATTAACCGATCCCCAGCTGTTTCCTTGCAGCTTGAGCTTGTAGGTTGCAGCTTCTTCCGGCTGTTAACGCCTCAACACCTCAACCTCTCAACGCCTTAACGAACCACACTCAACCCCGCACCCTAAACTCACACTTCGATTCCCCGATTAACCGATTCACCGAGCCTACATCCCCTTCCCATCATCCTCCAATTTCCCCTCCAACTCAATTTCCTTTTCCGGACCCTCTTCCACAGGAGTCTCCTCCTCCTCCTCAGGAACAGGATCAAATTGCGTCCAGTCGATCCATTTCTGGTCGGTAAGGGAAGGAATGTCTTTGGGTTTTAAATCCCAGCTCCATATGAATCCTTCCAGCTTCATGGTGGATGGATCTGCTTTGCTCATGGGGAAATAAGTGCCTTCCGGCTTGTCATAGAATCGGATATTGTCAAGTTTCTTCTCAAGGAAAGTCATGCGCATTTTGCTGCATTGCTTTTTATTGACTCCATTATAAGCACCAGATTCATCAGTGACATAATAAATCGTTTCTGCATTTCCTGTGATGAGCACATTGTCGATAGCACCTTCGACAAACCAGGCATTGATGAGCTTTCCTTTGATCTGATCGTAATATATCTGATTGGGAGTGCTGATGATCATGGCATTGCTCAAAATGTCCATGCTGTGCAATTTCTTTTCTTTGACTAACATTCTGATAGTGTCGCCATGAAATTGTGTTGTATCCGACCAAAGAACCGGATCTGTGTAGAAATGAAACATGGAATCCAGCGTATTGAATGCAAGAGAATCACAAACTCCCTGCAGATCTTCCCCGAATATCTTCACATTGGGATACACCAGAATGATTTTAAAACTATCCGGAGGAAGGTCCGGTGCCCAAACCAATTCTTTGCCCATATACACTGCGGGCGTTATGGAATCTGCCGGTTCGACAGCGGGGGCTAAGGGTTTCTGAATCGGTTTTTCTTTCATTTCCTCCGCAAGCATTTCTTCCGCTTTTTTCTTTTTCTTTCTTTTAGACTTTGAATCATTTGTGATGATCGTGTCTTTTATAGCAGAGGTAGAATCTGCCATTACATCATCTTTTATAGAAGTAGAATCCGGAAGCATCAGGTCTTTCTTCTTTTCAGGGACTTCCTCAAGCAATTTATCTTTTACGATCATACCTGAATCCGAATCCATCATATCCTCTTCTTTTGATTTTATCAAAACAGACTCTTTTTGATTGGCCAAAATGGTATCAACAGCAAAAGGGATCTTCTGCTTCAGGTAAGAATTATCCGGAATATAAATCACAGATAAAGTATCAATTAATTGGAATGCTTTGTCCGCATGAGATAAATTTCTGTTTGGGTTCGCTATCCTTTTGCTGATCAATGTGTCGCCCGAAACAAAAAGTTTTTTTCCGTCCAATTCTATGACCAGCAATGGCCGGTCTCCCCAGGCTTTTACGTAATCTTCTTTCTTATTGTACACCACATCCTCAGTCAATATTCTGATATTCTGGACTGTATCCTGCCAGTCTACCTTTCCGGAAGCCATGCCTTCCCCCGTTTCGCTATTGAAATCCGTGATGTCTGCCTCCAAAGATTGAACCCCGTCCAGTATTTTGATGCGGGTATCACTTCTGAATATTTTATTTTTGCGATCATAAGTGAGTTTATCTCCTGATGCAGTGCGATCTTTGTCTGCGTATTTTGCATTCCCTGTGAGTTCTACAATGTCTTTCAATTCATAAAAATGCATTTTATCAGCTGTAGCTTTCGTGTCTTCCTCTTCAAAAAATGCATTGCCCAACAACTGCACTTCCTTCAAGGTGCCATCATAGATGATAGAATCTGATTTGGCTTTGGAAGTCTCACTCAGATACTGTGGATTCTTGTTAAACAAAGCATATTTTTCCTGGACTTTATAATATCCACCTTCAGTATAGATCTTACTCTTTTCAAATGAAATCATAGTAGGAGCCAGGAAGGTAGCCATTTTTGCATCCGTATTATACTGCAATTGTTCAGTTTTCAATGAAAACCCCGGATCAATCACCACTACGCTGTCCTGAAAGAATGCATCATTTGTATTGGCATGATAGGTCCCCCGGATACTTTTGAGAAATGTCTTATTGTCAGTCAGCGTGGCCTTTTGGTTGTAGGTGGCGATTTTGGTATTGACATCATATCGCAGTTTTTGCGTGAATAAGCGTTGATCCCGATTTTCAAGAACAACATTATTTTCAAGGTCAGCAATTTTCACATAACCATCGTAGTAAAGCTGGTCACCAAATATGTTAAGGGTGTCGCCCTGCTTGATCACCACATTTCCAAATGCCCTGATAATCTTGCCATCTACATTTCCGGAATCACAATAAATGTAGACCTGATCATGTCTCAGGACCACATTCCCCTTGAAGTATTGCCTTTCAATATCATTTTCAAAAGTCTTGATGATGTGATCCATAGACAGGATATTGACACCCCCGGAAGGAACTGTGTCTCTATTCTGGGCATTGACAATCAATGAATTACTCAGAAAAGAAAGAAAAGCCAGCATTGAAAAAATGCGAAAAATCATATTCGGAATGTATAGCAGACTATACAACGTTTAATTCAGCACAAAGATATCATTTCTGCTGCCTGAATACCTACTAATGTTCCGATTGCAACGCCCATACCTCCCATTCGAACTGCAACCCCGATGGAAGGTGATGTCATTTGAATAATGGGCTTCTTTTGCGATCCAATACCCAGAATGCCGCTCCAGCTGTGTTCTATTTCAAAATCCTGTCCTTTCAGTACATGTGTTCGAAGTAATTGCATAAGCGTATTTTGAATAAATTCTGTTTGTCCAAATGCATCAGTAGCCTCTTCTTCCCTGGCCAGATGCCGTCCTCCACCAATCAAAACTCTATCCTGTACAGCCCTGAAATAAAAATATCCCGCATCCAAATGAAAGCCACCTTGCAAACGAAGATTCTTGACAGGATTAGTCAGTAAAACCTGATTCCTGGCAGGCTGAACTTCCAGCTCCGGCAATAATCTTTGTGCAAATCCATTCGTAGCAATTAATACTTTTTTTGCGTTTATTTTCCCTCCTTCCAGTTGGATATCGCAGCTATTATTTTGTTCTTCAATATGTAATACATTAGATCCAAACATAATGTGAATTTTCAGAGCATCGCATTTTTCAAGCAGATAATGCATCATTTTGCCGGGATTGAGCAGGCCTTCGTATTGATTCACAATGGTGCCCTGAACATCAGTCAGCCCTGATTGCTTAGCTATGGATTCGTCCAGGCCATAAACATTTTTAAGTCCAATCCAGGTTTCCATTTTAGCGTTCAATTCCGGAATGGCATCCACAAATTTTTTCAAGTCATCTTCATTGCGGAATATTTCAAAACCTCCGCTATTTTCATAATCCATCACAGAATCCGGTACCGATTTTCTTAATAAAGAAAGTCCTTCAAATCTCATTTTTACAGTGTCGGCGACTAGAGATTCAGGTGATTTTTGAAGATCATCCAGAATTTCAGAGATACTTCCAAAGCATGCGAATCCGGCATTTCTGGTACTTGCACCGCTAGGTAAGGCCCCTCGTTCCAAAATCATTATTCTTGCATCGGGATGAAGCTGACGCAGTGCAATAGACGCCTGCAAGCCTACAATCCCGGCACCAATGATGATGAAATCCTGGGTATACAGGAAGCTTTCTTTTTCCCAAAATGAAAAGGTATAATTTTCTGTCATGTGAGATGATTGATTCTGAATAAATAATCTTGAATTTATTTGATTCAGAATTGAAGAAATTAAGCCACGACACAGTTATCCGGGAGTATTCCGTGTTTGATTATTTAAAAGTTATAGCAGAATTGATGGATTTTGCTGCATCGTGATGATTCAATTTTCTTTTACTTTTGTCTTGATACAAAAGTAACAAAAAATCAAGGGTTATATTCTATCAGGGTTATATAGAGTAGCCTCGCAGCGGCGTTCGGCGTCCCCAAAGCTTTGGGGATTGTGGCTCGGTTCGCTTCTTTGTAAAGTACATTTAGTACTTTCCTGCGTCACTCATACTAAGCGCATGCAAAGCCGCAGCGAGGTTCGCTTTGCTCACTCGCTGTCATAAGTGACTCGCCTAGATTATATTGAACAAGAATTATGTGTTCTGAATTCATTTTGGAGAAGGTTAAACCTTTTTCTTCTGCTCGACTTCTGTGCCTGCTTGCTTGTCGTCAAATTGAGCTTGACAACTGTGTTACAAGCGACTTGAAAACTAAGGAAATTTTTAAAGGCCAGATATAACAGCCCACAGTAAATTGACATTCATATCAAAATTTACCCCTTGCCACAAGTGTGGGAATTGTTAACTTTGGCCCCACTCAAAGAAAATAAACAATGATTCAACGAATACAAACCTTATATCTGTTGCTGGCTGCTGTAGCTTGCGGGCTGTTATTTCACACGTTTTTTGCCATGGGAAAGTTGGCGGATGAAGCTCCGGTGGTACTCCAGGCAGCTTCCGGAACCACATTCGACGATGGAAAATTTAATATACAGGATAATCTTGTCATTACATTGCTTACTGCAGCAGCAGTATTGATGGCATTTATTACCATTTTATTGTATAATAAAAGAGGCTTGCAAGCCAAAATGGTGAGTTTTTTCATCCTGATTGCAGTGTTGATCAACGTGCTGTCTTTGTACATCATTTTCAATGATTTGCAGAGTGTTCAGCAAATTATAGATGTTTCATTTGAAATAGGAGCAGGTGCATTTTTGCCGGCTATTGCCCTTATAGGAGGATTTTTGGCACTTAGGGGAATTCGTAAAGATGACAAGATCGTCAAGTCCATGGATCGCTTAAGATGATAATCTACTTGTCTTCAATAAAGTTGAAATTACCCGGACTGAAAATTTGGGCCTGCACATTTGTGGGGCTACTTCTGTTTTCCCAAGCCTGCACGCGTCCACCGAAAGAAGTTTTTCAGAAACATTCCATATCCAGGAAGGGAATGGTCGTGACCGCCCATTATCTGGCTACTCAGGTGGGGCTTGATATCATGCAAAAAGGTGGAAATGCTGTAGATGCGGCGATAGCCGTTCAATTTGCCCTTGCCGTAGTATATCCCCGGGCCGGAAATATTGGTGGCGGAGGGTTCTTAGTTTTCAGAAACTCTGAGGGATCAGTGACATCGCTTGATTTTCGTGAAAAGGCTCCGGCGGATGCCTATAGAAATATGTTTGTCTCTGACAGTACTCAAAAAGAACAGCTTGAAAGCGGTCTGGCCATAGGGATACCCGGAACCGTAGCCGGAATGTGGGAAATGTACAATTCCCTAAACCCAAACCTTTCTTTCGCAGAGCTCCTTCAACCTGCGATTAATTTAGCGAGAGAGGGATTTTCTATTACGGAGGCAGAAGCGGAAAGGCTCAATACATTCAAACAATTGTTTCTGGATAATAATGATTATCCTATACCTTTTGTAAAGGATAAAGATTGGGTTACGGGTGATTTGATAAAGCAGGATGAATTGGCTGACATGCTCCAGCGAATAGCAGATGAAGGACCGGACGCATTTTATAAAGGCGGGAATGCCATTTATCTGACTCAGGCAGCGAGAAATAAATCCGGCATCATTAGAATTCAGGATCTGGCATCATACAAACCAATTTGGAGGGATGCGATTTCTTCTACCTATAAAAAGTATACTATTCATAGTATGGCACCTCCTTCCAGCGGGGGGCTTACTTTGATCCAGATATTAAAAATGATTGAGTCCTTTTCCCTGGAAATGAATGCATGGGAATCAGCCTATAATATTCATCTGGTCGTGGAAGCATCAAAAAGAGCTTTTGCAAACAGAGCGACTTATCTGGGTGATCCTGATTTTGTCAAAATTGATCAGGCAAATTTGATTAGTCCAGCTTTTTTGACAAATCAAATGCTGGAATATAATCCCAACTTCGCCACTGAAGTTGCATCCATTGATAAACAACAACGCACGGTTTCTCCAAAAGAGCATTACGAAACGACACACTTTTCTATCGTGGACGGAGCGGGGAATGCTGTGGCCATAACCACCACTTTGAATTCTAATTATGGATCAGGGATTTTTGTGAAAGAAGGTGGATATTTTCTGAATAATCAGATGGATGATTTCAGCATAGCTCCGGGAATTCCCAACCAATATGGACTGGTAGGTTCTGAGGCGAATGCAATTGAAGGAAATAAAAGAATGCTGAGTTCAATGTCTCCCACTATTATTGAAATGGATGACGAATTATTTATGGTTTTAGGAGCTCCCGGTGGTCCCACAATTATAAGTTCGGTATTGCTGGTGTTTCTGAATGTGGTTGAATTTGAATTGACTTTAGCAGAAGCTGTGGGGAATCGTCGTTTCCATCATCAGTATCTTCCGGATGAAATCGTCATGGAAGATAAAGATTGGAATCCTGAAGTATTGAAATCACTGGAGTCTCGTGGGCACAAAATCCGAAAGATAAAATCTATGGGCGCAATTGCAGCCATCAGGGTTTTGCAGGATAAGACACTGGAAGGCGCTGCTGATCCAAGGGATGAGTCGCATGCGCAAGGCTTGTAGAATTCAGAATTTAGAATTCAGAATTTAGAATTGAAACAGCCATATAATAGCTGATTTTAATCCCATGAGCCCCGTCAATCTTTTTATTCTTTTCATTCTCTTCAATCTTCCCCCACACTTACATATAACACCCACCCACACAACAATCCCATCAATCTTCCCAAACTCTCACCTTTAACTCACCCTCACACCTTCAATCTCCTCAGAACTCTACTTCAGTTGCTCCCCAACCGTATTTCGGATGAAATTCATTTTTGAATTTTGATACAAAATGCATTTGATCCAGTCGCTGATGTATGCGTTCTTTTAACTTGCCTTGACCGATGCCATGGATGATAAAAACTCTGTCTATTCCGTGTCTGAGGGCATCGTGGATATACTGTTCAAATACTTTCATTTGCTTTTCAACGATATCTTTTTGAGAAGATGATTTATGATTCTTCATGATCTTATCCGCATGAAGATCAAGATCAAGAGAGAAGGCTGCTTTACTTTGAATATCAATCAATGGAAAATAATTGCCCTGTGATTTTGATTTTTTGGTATCTGAAGAAGCAAGTGTCCATTTTGATGTCGATGAGGGAAGGATTTGCTCCAGACTTTGCATTTGAAATACTTTAAACACAGTACCATCAGTAGCTTTTCTAAGTGGGGATTCCAGTATTTTTTTAGGCTGAAGTTTAAATCTGAGGGTGTGCTTTGTTTTTTTTGACCCCTGGATTTCGAATTCTATGATCAGATCTATTCTCGCCTGTGAACCAATATCTTCTTTATAAATCTCGCAAAACATGAATGGAGCTGAATTATCCAGAATGCTTTCTTCTATAAATGGTTCAGCATCGAGTGTAAATAATGTAGCATGAAAACTGCAAATAAATTCGGTGGTATTGAGCAGCCAGCATTGATATTCTTCTGAAATGGCTTGATTATCATTAGGCTTCAGCAAAATATAAAAACCTGTTGTGAGGTCCGCAAATCCAAAACTTTTATCTGAGCTGGTTGAAACTGGTTTTACTGTTGTAGGAATGGGCCTTTCCAGTTTTTCAAAATGATATTCCTCCTCGCTGAGCACATCGTCAGAATCAACCAGAAAATTACTTCCAGACTGATCCTGCACCTCCAAAAAAGGATCAGAGGCAAGACTTACTATTGTAGCCCAATCCTGTTCGAAGCGCAGAAATACTTTTTGACCGACCTGAAATGACAGCATATTTGATTTTAAGTAATGGCCAAAGGTACGCAATTCGGGGAGGACACAATTAGATTTCAGTCCCAGCAACCTGAAATGTGGCCATTAGATCTGAGATGACACAGCAGGGCTTAATGATTTCAGATGTCAGTTTTCAGGTTTCAGTCCCCAAAGCTTTGGGGATCAGATTTACAGCAGCCAACAGCCATTGATTTTATTCAAAAATCTATTTTATTTAGGTACATTTTCATATTTACAAAGCTTTGTAAATCAGCGTTTTGAATTAGTATTATAGAAGGGGCAGCTACCCTAAGCTCCCAATTACCCAACAATCCTCTCAATCTTCCCTCACTCCAAACCCTCTCACACCACTCACACAACAATCTTATCAATCTCACCCTCACCCACTACCTCACACCCTGCACACCCACCATCAATCTTCCCACACTCTACTCACACTACAATCTTATCAATCTTCTCTCACGCACACTCTTCACACCCTCCCACACAACAATCTTCCTCAATCTGAATTTTATCTTCTATTTTCGCGGACAGAATTCAGAGATATGCTCATTACAAAAAATAAATCACTTCAATCTTTACATACATTTGGTTTTCAGGTGAGTGCAAATGCGTTTGCTGAATTTGAAGATGTGGATGATTTAAAGGAATTGCTTAATCTTTACCCTTCCAATCATTTCATTCTGGGTGGAGGAAGTAATATTTGTTTCACGAAAGATTTTGATGGATTAGTTGCGCTCAATAAAATTAAAGGAAGACATTTTGAATTAAAGGGGAATCATGCGATCGTGAAAGGTGGGGCCGGTGAGAATTGGCATGAGTTTGTGTTATGGACACTGGATAATAACTGGGGAGGATTGGAAAATATGTCATTGATTCCTGGTACGCTTGGAGCTGCACCTATTCAGAACATAGGTGCATATGGAGTAGAGCTCAAGGATGTTTTTGTAGAATTATCTGCTCTGAATAAGGAAACCCTGGAAGTAGAAGTCTTTGATAAAGAGCAATGTGCCTTTGGGTACCGGGATTCGTATTTTAAAAATGAAGGGAAAAATAAGTACGTCATTCTGGATGTTACATTTAAACTGAGCTTACCTTCTCATCAATTAAATACCACTTACGGAGCTATCCAGACTGTTCTGGATCAAAAGCAAATCGCTAATCCGCGCATTCAGGATGTGAGCCATGCAGTGATAGAAATCAGACAATCAAAATTACCTGATCCTGCAGTGATCGGCAATGCCGGAAGCTTTTTTAAGAATCCTGTTATTGATGAAAATTTGTTGGATTCCTTATTTGAGAAATATCCTGCAATGCCCTATTACAGACAAGGAGACGGAACTGTCAAAATTCCTGCAGGCTGGTTGATTGAGCAGTGTGGATGGAAAGGGAAGCGGATAGGATCAGTAGGATGTCACAAAGATCAGGCTTTGGTTTTGGTGCATTTTGGAGGAGGAAGTGGGAGCGAAATATTGAAATTAGCAGAGGATATTCAGGCTTCAGTTTTAGAGAAGTTTGGGATCGCCATACATCCTGAGGTGAATGTGCTTTAATTCCGTGTGTTAATTCCTGATTGATTATCCACGCAGGACACTACAAGACATGGATAGATTGCGAGGGTGATAGTGTAGTGAAATTAGATTAAAATAAAAAAGGCAGCATAAATGCTGCCTTAACTCTGTAGCCCGTAGGGGAATCGAACCCCTCTTACATGGATGAAAACCATGCGTCCTAACCGATAGACGAACGGGCCAGGAAATAAAGAAAGTTACAACATCAATACTTATTTAATGTTGTAATGGTAGCCCGTAGGGGAATCGAACCCCTGTTTGAAGAATGAAAATCTCCTGTCCTAACCCCTAGACGAACGGGCCAATAATGAAAACCAACTATAATTTGAATGAAAATGTTACATCTCTATACAAGACAATATGCATGAACACCTGAACTACAGTCGCTTCGGAGAGGTACTCTTCAGTACCCTTCTTTCAAAAGCGATGCAAATATAAACCGCTTGATCAAATATCAAAAATTTAATGTAAAATTTACCGGTATTAAATCTCAAATGACACATATTTGCGCCTTTGCAAGACTCAGTTTTGGTAAGTTACATGATTATTGTTACTTTTACACTAAGTATAAAATTAAATCCCTATGAGTAAAAAAGTAGCCATTAATGGCTTTGGGCGGATAGGCAGACTGACCTTCCGTATCCTTGAAAAAATGGCAAACGTTGAAGTCGTAGCCATTAATGACCTGACTGACAATGAGACTTTGGCTCACTTGCTAAAGTACGATTCCGCACAAGGTATTTTTGATGCAACCGTAACATCCACTGAAGATTCAATAGTAGTAGATGGACGTAAAATTCATGCCTATGCAGAAAAAGATCCCAAGGCGCTTCCCTGGAAAAATCTGGGAGTGGATGTTGTACTGGATTGTACTGGCGTGTTCAGAAACGCAGAAAAACTGGGCTGGCATATCGAGGCCGGTGCTAAAAAAGTAGTTCTTTCAGCTCCAGGCGAAGGCGATGGCATTAAGACTATAGTAATAGGTGTAAATGATCATGAGATCAGTGAGGACCTTAATATTTATTCTAATGCATCCTGCACGACTAATTGCCTCTCACCTGCAATGAAATTGATTATCGAGAATTTTGGATATGTGACCGGTTCCATGGTTACCATTCATGCTTACACTCAGGATCAAAATCTTCAGGATGCTCCCCACAAAGACTTGAGGAGAGCCAGAGCAGCCGCTGTGAATATTATTCCAACTACTACCGGTGCCGCTAAAGCTGCTGCTCTGGTGTTACCTGAACTAAAAGGAAAAATGACAGCAATGTCTTACAGAGTCCCTGTGATTACAGGTTCATTAGTAGAAATTAACTGTCTTGTTGAGAAATCAACAACAACAGAAGAAATCAGATCTGTATTCAAAGCTGCGGCTGAAGGATCCATGAAAGGTGTTCTTGAATATTCTGATCTGCCCTTAGTTTCCAGTGATATTATCGGTAATCCGCACTCTTGTATTTTTGATGCTGATTCCGCACTGGCTAATGACAAATATATTAAAGTGGTTTGCTGGTACGATAATGAAGCCGGCTATTCCAACAGATTGGCTGAGCTGACATCCAGGATTTAAGATCCGGATTTTAAAATTGAAAAGCCTGCAAGATTGTCACTTTTGCAGGCTTTTTTAATTTCCTTTATTAATGGATATAATAGCCTACTTTCAATCTTAGTTGAAAAACGACTCCAAAATTTGTACCGGAATCATAATCCACATATGAATGATGTGTAATGAAATTGGCTATTTTTTCTAGTCCGCTAAAATCAAAAATTGGATTATTTTGGGAATTATAATTCCAGTTTACAGTTCCGGAATTGTTGCTGGCCACAAATCCAATTGCCCCTGAAAAATTCAGGAACCATTTCTCTGAGAGTTTGTAGGTGCTGCCTTTAACAAATAAGAATCTAAATCGAAAATGGTTGATTTTTATAATAGGTTCGGTAGGTCCTGAATAGCCAGGGTAAGCATATTTCCATGCTCCATTTTCGTTGTAAACTTGTTCCGGATCTTGATATCCTGCAGTCATTGCCGATAACTCAAATCCCATATATTTATTTCTGGTTTTTGAATAGTCCAAATTGCGATAAAAGTTTCGGGCATAAGAAACTTGAAAACTCCTGAGCGGTGTGATCTTATAGCCGAAAGAACTTATTAATATTTGTGAGTTATAAAATAGATCCAGGCCTAACTCCTCCTGTATTTTGCCATTGAATCTCGAAACACCCACATTGATCGCACTGTTTCCTCTGACATTGGATAATAAGTCTGAGACAACAGCCCAACGAGGAGATGGTGCTTTGGGTAGGTCTTGCGAATTCCCAATATAACTCAGAAAGAGAAAAGGCCAAAAGAGATAAATGGATGGTTTCATTTGTTTTTATCAAATGTAGGACGAGATTGTAGGCCCGATATCTCATATTGTACTAAAAATACATATTTATTTCTCTAATGTGGAGATTTCAATTTTATTTCGTCCACTTCGGCTTCAAGGATATCCCTCTGGGTTCATTTTTGTCTGTATTTTTCTGTATGAACTGTTGGCTTTTAGCCTTTAGTTTTTGGCGAACAGCCATGATGACAGCCGCTCCGGGCTTCTGGCTCACGAATGAACAGCCGCTTGAAAACTAAAATTGATATACTATGCCAAATGACGCGGAATGTCTAATGTTTTTCCACCACAACATTTTCCAGACACTCCATTTGCCGTATAAAAGTCACATATTGTCAGACAATAAATAGTGCTGGGATTGTATTTTTAGAGAAATTTTAATCCCAGCCATATGAATCCAATAGGAAAGAAAATAATCGAAGTCCGCAAACTAAAAGGCATTACTCAGGAAGAACTGGCCGAATTATCAAATGTCAATCTGAGAACTATACAGAGAATCGAAAATAACGAAAGTGAGCCGAGAAGTAAAACACTCAGCCTGATTTGTGAAGTCCTACAGATCGACCTGGAAGATGTGTTGATCTCAGACACTATTGATGAAAAGATCGGAATTGGTGACAAAATTGTCCACTGGCTGTTTCTTATAATCTTGAATATGGTGTTGGTTGCCATCATCAGTTTTTTAACGATGGACTCATTTGCAAATTTTAACAGCAGATTTGCATCTTTTTTGCTGAGTGTCTTTATCCCATTTTTTATTGTTTTCCTGACTAAAAGAATGAATGCAATGGAAAGGATGTTGAAGTTTGGCATTGGAATGATTGCTACCTTTATCCTTACTATGTTTTTACACGGATTCCCCACGGGCTGGATGACCGGACTATTTGGTAGTATGATGATTTTCTTGACCGTGCTTTATTTTGGAAGGGATTTAATTAAAAATTGGGATAGGGAATAATAGAATCTTTATTATTATCTTGATTTGCTGCCGGTTCGTTTAACAATGCGCCCTCCCCCCACACTCCACTTTTTTTCCTAATTTTACCCCTTCATTGATATCACCAAAAAGGGATGTATGCAAATATTTGATAAGGCGGTCAGTATTTCTTTTCAGGACGAAATTAAGCAAGGTATTCCTTCGGATTTACCGTCACCTAAGACAATTGATCCCGCTGCAAGTCATGCTCCGATACGAAATATTTCCGGTCTGAGCAGGAAGGAAAAAGTACTGGCTGTTCGCAATGCACTCCGCTATTTTCCGAAAGAATGGCATGCTGAGCTGTCTGTAGAATTCGCTGAAGAATTGAATACTTATGGGCGCATTTATATGTACCGTTTTGTACCGGAGCACCCTGTTTATGCAAGACCCATACAGGAATATCCGGCTAAAAGTCATCAAGCTGCATCCATTATGCTGATGATTCAAAATAATCTGGATTACAAAGTCGCCAAACATCCCCAGGAGCTCATCACCTATGGTGGAAACGGAGCAGTGTTTCAAAACTGGGCTCAATATCGCCTGGCTATGAAGTACTTATCTGAAATGACGGAGGAACAAACCCTTGTCATGTACAGCGGACATCCAATGGGTCTTTTCCCTTCTCATGCCGATGCTCCCAGGGTAGTGGTCACTAATGGCATGATGATCCCCAATTACTCAAAAAAAGAAGACTGGAATAAGTACAACGCCCTCGGCGTCACGCAATATGGGCAGATGACTGCGGGTTCTTACATGTATATCGGACCTCAGGGGATTGTGCATGGTACCACGATAACTCTGCTCAATGCAGGCAGAAAGCTGGGCCTTGGTGATAAGGATCTCAGCGGACGAGTTTTTGTAACTTCAGGTTTGGGAGGAATGTCAGGCGCTCAGGCGATTGCGGCAGTGATCGTGAAAGCTGTTGGCGTCATTGCTGAAACGGACGAAGATGCCATTCAGCAAAGAATCACTGACGGCTACATTTTAAAAGAAAATGTCTTTACTGATCTGGATGATTTAATAAAAGCCATCAACGAAAGCAGAATAAAGGGAGAGGGGATAGCCCTTATCTTTCAGGGAAATATCGTCGATCTCTGGGAAAAGTTTGTGAAAGAAAGAGTCAAAATCGAGCTTGGTTCTGATCAAACTTCCCTGCACAATATCGACGATTGTGGTTATACGCCGGTGGGCTACACATTCAAAGAAGCCAAAGCACTTCTGCTGAAGGATAAAAACGCATTTCTGCAAGCTGTGAAAGCATCCCTGAAACGCCATGTGGAAGCGATCAATGCGATGAGCGCACAGGGAATGTATTTCTGGGATTATGGCAATGCATTCCTGAAAGAAGCCGGTGAAGCGGATGCGGATATCTGGAAAAATAGAGAAGAAGGCTTGTTCAAATATCAATCCTATGTGCAGGATATTATGGGTCCGATGTGTTTTGATTACGGATTCGGACCCTTCAGATGGGTATGTACTTCAGGCACTTTGGAAGATCTAAGAACTACAGACAAACTTGCAGAAGAAGTCCTGCATGAACTCTATAAAAATGCAGCTCCTGAAATTAAGGGTCAGCTATACGACAATATCATCTGGATTCAGGAAGCAGAGAAGAACATCCCTGTGGTAGGTTCTAAGTCGAGGATATTATACGCGGATGCGGCGGGACGAATTATGATTGCCAAAGCATTCAATGATGCCATTTCTTCCGGTAAACTTTCCGCTCCGGTGGTCCTCGGCAGAGATCATCACGATGTTTCAGGCACAGATTCTCCCTTCAGAGAGACTTCGAATATTTATGATGGTTCGGCATTTACAGCGGACATGGCCATCCACAATGTCATTGGTGACAGTTTTCGGGGAGCCACCTGGGTCTCCATCCACAATGGGGGAGGAGTAGGTTGGGGAGAGGTGATCAATGGTGGATTCGGTATGGTCCTGGACGGGACCGCAGCCTCTGAGAGAAGGTTGAAAATGATGCTGCACTGGGATGTGAACAATGGCATCGCCAGGAGAGCTTGGGCACGCAATCCTGAGGCTTTATTTGCTATACAGCAGGCAATGGACCTGGAGCCTATGTTAAAGGTAACTGTGGCTAATTTAGTCGATGATGAATTGTTGGAAGGGTTATTTTAGCTCTTGCATTCAGTTGAACACCTTCGGAGTTCAGGAATTTGTATATCCGTGCCCCGGGCTGCACTTTGTTTGCCCGGGGTTATTTATGTTTAGCGCCATTCGGCGCATAGGAACCCACTTAAGCTAATTTAAGAAAGTAGATATTAACCAGAAATTGAGATGATATCAGCTTCTTCATACTATATCATAATATTAGCTTTTTATTCGGTAGTTACTACCTGAGCCATGGAGGAAAATGAATACCCCGAAGGGGTATAGCGTAAATAACCCCGGGCAAGAGCAACGCAGCCCGGGGTAAAGAAATACATACTATAGACCTCCGAAGGTGGTCAACTAAAAAACATGTAATTGATATCTATGCCATCAAGTTGAATACCGTTAATGAATGATTAGAAGTATCTATTTTTCTATTATGGCATACCCCTGAGGTTCGCAAGCTCACTCAGGGTCGCTACGTTGCGGGGCTCGCTGTTCGCTCGGTCCTGCTTTCGCTGCGCTACATCCGGACTGCCCTTTGGGCGCCCCTTCACATCGCTTATGCAAAGAGAGCACATAGTGACGGCATTATGAGAATGCACTTACCTTCGCTGAAATAGGGAAGGAAACATGTAAAGAAAAAATAATTAAAAACCCCGGAAAGGGGTTTACCTACGAGTAGCCCCGGATGAAAATCCGGGGTTAAATAAATTTAATCAATCGTTTTGGTCCCCAATGCTTTGGGGACCTGAAAGAAGCAAAAATTGTGACAAAACGAGAAGCCGTGAAAGCTGTCGAACTCACCTTACTTACTCTTTTTGAACCAATTTGATCTGATTAGCATTACATTTGCAGTCAATCATTTAAACAAAGGAAGAAAATGCTTTTTGTATCTGAAAGTGCCAAAGCCAAAATAGATGAGCTTCGAAGCCAGGGGAATATCGAATCTGATAGTTTCATTCGCGTAAGTGTGACAAGTGGCGGCTGTTCAGGACTGTCCTACAAAATGGATTTTGACCAGGAGAATCGCCCCGATGACCAGGTATTTGAGGACAAAGGCATCAAAATTGTCACCGACCTGAAGAGTTTCCTTTATCTTTTTAATACTACTCTTGAATTCAGCGGAGGTCTCGATGGTAAGGGATTCACCTTCAGTAATCCGAATGCCACAAGGACTTGTGGATGTGGAGAGAGCTTTTCCGTGTGATTCAAACAGCCGCTTCAAGTCACAGATAGAGACCGAAGTATGAGTGCCTGTGGCGGGTGAACGCAGTGAATCTCGCTATCTCTGCTTCTGGCTTCTAGCCTCTGGCTCAGAAGCCAAACAGTCAGTAAACAGCCGATTACGTCCCCTTCAGGGCTGACTCGGAATAAGCCCTGAAGGGGCGCAATATACAAGCGAGGCGGCGTAGCCCCTCGCAAAAAGCCGGATCGAAGCACCCATCCAAACATTAAGAAAAAAAACCTCTCGAAAAAAGCCCGGAAGAAGCACCAATCCTATTGTTTCGGCACCGCTCCCCATGAATTGAGCGGTTACACCAGTTAGGGTTGAGGGTGTAGTGTTTCGTTCGCAAACCTTCCAGAAACAAAAAAAGGCCCTGAACCGCTGGATTCAAGGCCTTAATAAATTTAATTATTCTAATTAGAATCGGTATCCAATTGCAAAAATTCCAGTTGCATCAATATTGAAAAGAGGGAATTCTGAAAGATCCACTCCTCCGGTTTCATTGGAGTATTCATTGATGAATGCTCTTCCTAAACCAAATCCAATGTCAAATACGAAGTTACCATTTGTTACTATTTTGTAACCAATGTTGATACCAACAGCTAGTCTGGTGTTCTTGACATGATCATCAGAATTGCTTACAAGAGCAATTTTACCCGTTTGAAATTTACCATAAGCTCCCAGATAGAATTTGTTGATTCCTTTAGTAGGTGAAAAATAATATCTTGGGTTGACCACTGCTCCAAACTGTGTGCGACGGAATTCGTCTTCTCCAACATCAAACTTATTAAAAGCAACGATAGGTGAAATATTCAATCCCCAGTTGTTGGAAAGTCCAAACTCTACGTCCACACTTACATTTTCAAATAAAAGGGCAATTGGGTTGATTTTTACTTCTACCTGTGCTTTAGCAAAAGTGCTGAGTCCAATACATAGGACTGTTAATAAAAGAACCTTTTTCATAGTGTAAAAATTAAAATTAGATAATGGGTTTATTAATAAAAATATGTTTTCAATTTAATAAAGCAGGACTCGTCGAATCTCAGCCTCCACTTTTTCCGCCGACAATATCATAGTTTTCTCCAAGGTCTCATTCAGGGGAATCGCCGGCATGTTTTCAGAACCGATTGTTATCACCGGAGCATCCAGATATTCAAAACAATTTTCCTGAATTCTCGCAGCCAGACTTTGGGCAAAACTATTATTAACAGGCTCTTCTGTGACAATCAGGCAGCGATGATGCTTTTTAACTTCTTCAAAAACCATCTCTATATCCAGTGGATATAATGTTCTTAGGTCCAAAATACTTACCCGGCCCGGAAATGACTTCGCTGCGTTCAGCGACCAGTGAATTCCCATCCCGTAGGAGACGATCAATACTGATTTCCCGTTTGTCTGATTTTCATTTTTAGCGACCAATGCCATTTTTCCCACGCCGAATGGCACAATATAGTCTTCGGACGGCTCAACCGTCCTGGCAGCTTCCGTGCCTTTGACCTTGGACCAGTACAAGCCTTTGTGCTCCAGGATGACAACTGGATTAGGATCATAAAAAGCGGCTTTGAAGAGCCCTTTGAGATCAGCGCCATTGCTGGGATACACTACCTTGATTCCCCTAATATTTGTAAGGACTGTCTCTACACTGGAAGAATGATAAGGACCGCCGCTGCCATACGCTCCGATCGGCACTCTCAATATCATGCTCACCGGCCATTTACCATTAGTCAGATAACAGGAACGGCTCACTTCGGTGAATAATTGATTGAGACCCGGCCAGATGTAATCGGCAAATTGAACCTCAACGATTGGTTTCAGGCCCACTGCGGACATTCCGACAGTACTGCCCACTATAAATGCCTCCTGAATGGGTGTATTAAATACCCGGTGATCACCAAATTTCTGGGCCAGGGTGGCAGCTTCTCTAAATACTCCTCCCAATCTTCGGCCTACATCCTGTCCATATAACAGACATTCAGGATGCTTTGCCATTAATTCCTGGATGGCAAATAATGCACAATCCACCATGACGGTTTCTTCTTTTCCCTCTGGGCTACGGATACCTTTTTCTTCTGTGACAGGAGTTGGCGCAAAATCATGGGTGAATAAATCCTCCGGTCGCGGGTCTTCTGCCATTCTTGCTTTTTCCAGATCCTGCTCAACAATTTGCCAAATTTCTTTTTCGATTTCAGAAATATCAGAGCCGGAAAAACCTGCATCCAGCAACTCATTCACCATTAAAGGGTATGGGTCTCTCTCCTTATGCTCATCAAGGTCATGTCTGTACCACTCTTTTCGCACACCTGATGTGTGATGGTTCAATAGTGGAACGGAAGCATGGATCAAAAATGGTCCGGATCCTTCCCGTACCATGGAGAATACTTCAGAAATCGTATCCATGCAAGCATTAAAATCCGTACCATCCACTCTTCGTGTATGAAGGCCCGGGAAACCTAAAGCATAAGTGGCTGCATCGGCTACTCTGGTTTCTTCTGCAGTAGCAGAGATGTCCCAGCCGTTGTCCTGAACCAGGTAAATGATGGGTAATTTCCTCAGGACTGCCATTTGAAAGGCCTCAGCTACTTCACCTTCCGTAACAGAAGCATCTCCTAATGAACAGACTACCAGAGGATTCTCTGAGGCCATGTCCTGATCCATTCCATGCTCGCGGCGATATTTAAATCCCATTGCTATACCTGTAGCCGGAATCGCCTGCATTCCGGTTGCTGAGGATTGATGTGGAATCTTGGGTTTGTCGTCCTCTTTTAAGCTTGGATGGCAATAATAAGATCTTCCCCCCGAAAAAGGATCATCTCTTTTAGCCATCAGTTGCAGCATCAAATCATATGGTTGCATACCAATAGCCAGCATCATTGCATCATCCCGATAATATGCGGATAGGTAGTCCTGGGGTTTGAGCTGCATGCCACAAGCTATCTGAATCGCTTCATGACCGCGGGATGTAGCATGAACGTATTTGGAGACCAACTTGAAATTTTGTTCATACTGTTCGGTCAGAGTTTTTGCCGTACACATATGCCGAAATGCTTTAAGCAAAATTTCCTTGTCCTTTTTCACAGTAGTAGATGGCATTAATAACGGTTTGATGAAAAATCACTTCAGCTGGTAACAGTAAGCCTGATGGCACAAAATAGTATGCATCATCGGCTTCGAATTGCACAAAAGTATCTTTATTCTCAGGAATAAAAAATACCTTTCGCCTGTTTTACAAATCGCTTTTCAAGCTGTTTTTCAAATTATTCTTTACCATAACATTGCTTCAAATTGAAAAAGTTATTTCTTTCCAAAGTCTATAACTTGCGTAATGCTTTAGCCATCAAAGTTTTATTGATGTTTTTCGTAAGCTTTCAATCTCAGGCTCAGGTAGAATCTGATGAAAGAGCATTGATTGATGTGCAGGATGGAATAAGTATTAAAAAGGATGATAAATTTTTGCTGAATTTGAGGTTCAGGATGCAAAATCGTTTGGGTTTTACAACAGTTTCAAATGAGCCTCTGAAGGTTGAATCATTTGAAGCAAGAGTGCGGAGAATGCGGTTGCGTTTTGATGGATTTGTAGTGAATAAAAAGCTGCAATATTATTTTCAATTGTCTTTTTCAAGAGCTGATCAGGATTTGGAATCCGGAACAATTGCTCAAATCATCAGAGATGCCATTTTGTACTACAATTTCTCAAACAACTTCTACATCGGCTTTGGCCAAAGCAAATTACCCGGCAACAGGCAGAGAGTAAATTCTTCCGGCAATCTTCAGTTTACGGACAGATCGATTGTTAATGCTAGTTTCAATATTGACAGGGATTTTGGTTTGTTTTCTTATTACAGCTTCCATACAGGTCGGGCGCAATGGAGGACAAAATTAGCCCTGACTTCCGGAGATGGCAGAAATGCATCACCTATCAATAATGGTCTTGCTTATACAGGCAGACTTGAGTTTTTACCCTTTGGTCCATTTAAGGATAATGGGGATTTTTCTGAAGGAGATCTGGAACGGGAAGAAACACCAAAAATTTCACTGGCATCGACCATTTCATTCAATAACAAGGCAAGCAGAGTCAGCGGTCAACTTGGTTCCGCTCTTCGGGAAAACAGAGATTTGACTACTTTTATTGCCGAGTTTTTTTTCAAATACAGAGGATGGGCATTGGCAGCTGAATGGATTGACAGAACATCTTCCAATCCCTTTATTTTGGATCAGGAAACGAATACTCCTGCGCAGATTATTTTGGAGGGGACAGGATTTAATTCTCAGCTCAGTTATTTATTCAAAAATAATTTTGAACTCGCACTTCGATTTGCAAGTATAAAACCTGCAAACCGGGTAATAGACTGGCATCCGGAAAGAGAAGAATACTTGCTTGGTGGTACTTACTATGTTAATAAACACAGGATCAAAGTTCAGTTGAATATTGGCAAATATTACGATCGGAATACCCTGATTTCAATGAGAAGTGACAGAGACAGATGGGTTGTGATGACGCAGGTAGAGTTTGGGATATAATTGGTGAATTGGAACAGCCAATTGGTGAATTGGTGAATTGGTGAATTAGTGAAGTGGAACAGCCCAATCAAACAGCCAATTGAACAGCGGGTAAACAGCCTCGTTAAAGCGCTGAAGCGTCAGTCTGTCTAATAACCTGGCTTGGAGAAGAAAGTATTCGGGTAGCTACCCGATCATATTGTTGAATATGGAAATCTCAGCGCTTACATTTGAGTTAAAAGACAGACTGGCGTTAAAGGGTTAAGGTTTTGCCCGCTCTTTTTAGCGCCAGCCATCACCTTACAACTTTTGAAGCGAAGCTGAAAAAAGTTGTAAGACATCACTTTTTCTGGGCTTGTCCCCTGAAAAAACATCACCTTGCAAGCCGCAGGTGAAGCAAGACATCACCTCGCTACAAGCAAATCCCCGGCATTAGTTGTCATACCAGGTCATTTCTTCTTAAACTGATCAATTGCACTTCTGGTAAAATCTGACAATACCAGCTGACCACTTATCTCTGCACGCTCCAACAGTAAAGTATCCCAATGTTCTGTTCCTTCCCAGAAAATGTTTTTCATTTGATGGAGTGCTTGTGGATTATAAGCTAAGAGGTTTTGTGTGAAAGTTTGTATGTGATTGTCCAGAGCAGGAATATCGTCTAAAACAGCATGATATAATCCACGTTCCATTGCCCATTGCGCAGATTGCCATTCATCTGGTGTGAGGCTCATATATGAATAAGAAGAAACACCTATTTTCCTGGAGACTGCAGGTCCAATGACAAATGGTCCAATACCAACGGCTAATTCACTTAATCTTACTGAAGCGTGTTGTGTGGCAAAACAGATATCAGCTGCTGCTGCGATGCCTACACCACCTCCTACAGCTTTTCCCTGTATTCGGGCAATTACCAGTTTTCCGCAGGTACGGATAGCATTGATGACTCCTGCAAAGCCTGAAAAGAATTTCATGCCATTCTGCGGGGTGTTTACAGCCATTAATTCTTCAAAACTTGCTCCTGCACAAAAAGCCCGGTCTCCTGAACTTCTGATTACAATCAGACTGATGACAGGATCTTTACCGGAAATAAGTATTTCTGATGTTAAGGTAGCCAAAAGGTCAGCAGGTAAGGAGTTTCCTGCCGGATGATAAAATTCGATTGTAGCAATTCCACCTTGAATGTGAGTCCCTACATATCCATTTGATTGATGTTCCATATTACTTTGTTTACAGGAATCAAAGCTAAGAAAATCATTTCAAGTAAGAGGGGTGCATAATGATATCAATCACATGAATAAGATAGAGAGACTTCAAAATCTCTTATTCAGGCATATACTTCCACCAACTTGTAGATATCAGTTGGAGTACAACACAACACTGCTCTGTTTCCTCTCATAGCTATGGGTGCCTTGATTAATTGTGGATTGAAGCGGATGATATTTAACCAGCCTTCATCATCAAATTCCCGCCCACGGATATTAGCCTGATAAAAGGGATGTGCTTTATTCAATAATTCCTTAGGATGCATGTCCAACGCATTGAGGATATGTTGCCAGCTGGTAGGAGTGGAAGGCGTTTTACCAAAAGGATATGGAGTAACATGACCTACCACACTTTGAGCGTAAACAATTGTCATTCTGTCACTTCTGGAGTCAGGATTGTAATAAATTAATATTTCGCGCATGTGAGTTCTCATAATATAAAATATTAGCAATGAGCTGTACATTAAATTAAATATACAATAAAAATATTAAAACGCCAAATTAAGTATTGTAGGTGTACTGTCTGATATTTTATAATTGTTTGTTCACAAGCTGATAGTTTAATTACGTAATCACTTCATCTTTTAGATCAGGTTATTTTCGAACTGAAACAATTTAAATTAATATTTTACAAACTAATGTTGTAAGAATCTAGTATCTAATAAATGCATACCTGCACAAGCAGCCTTAAAACTCCATAAACCATGAGAAGTAGGACATTAACTCCCTTTTTGATATTCCTATCCCTGTTATTTCCTTTTTTCGGCCTTACTCAGACTGAGCAATTTTGGAATATTCAAAGCCGTAATTCAGTTGATGAACAGCAGTTGAAGGAAATACCTGCAGATAATTTTGAAATCATTACATGGGATGTTATCTCCCTGAAAGCATTTCTTTATAATACGCCTGACGAAAATTCCATGGATGCTCAGCGTATGTTTAAAAGATTGAATATTCCTGATCAGGAAGGAAATGCAAAGTGGTTCCGGGTATTAAAAACTGAATTATTATCCAAGGAAACTGCTGCACAATTCCCTTTCATTCAATCGTTTATTCTCATTTCTGAGGATATTCCTTCCAATAAGGGGCGCCTCCTGATGTCACATATGGGAGTTCATATTTCTTATATGGAAGAGGGCTTTATAACCTATATTCAACCTTTTAGAACACAGTCAGCAGATAACCTTCATTATTTGTATCAAAGCAATAAAATAACTACGCCTTTGGATTTTCAATGCTTGACAGAGCATGGTGATGATGAAATAGACACGGATCATCAGCATGGAAATTCCCGTTATGGAGATTGCCAATTGAGGACTTATCGTTTTGCAGTAGCAGCAACAGGAGAATACACTGCATGGGCCGGTAGTCAGGCAAATGCGCTGGCATTTATAGCAGCGACTGTCAGTAATATGAATGTGGTATTTGAACGGGATGTGGAAATTAGACTCACGCTTGTGTCAAACTTAACTATTATTTTTCCGGATGCAGGTACGGATCCATATAACACTGCTTCTTTGGATATCGTTCTGCTGAATGCCAATACAACTGCACTTAATGCTAATATTGGTGTGGGAAATTATGATATCGGCCATGTCTTTCATGCAGGATGGAATGGCGGTTTAGCTTATAGGCCTGCAGCTTGTGGAGCAAACAAAGGCGGGGGAGCAACAGGGATGAATGTACCAACAGGCTTTGTTTTCGAAACGCTTGTAAATCATGAGGTTGGTCACATGTTGAGCGCAAGGCACTCCTTCTCTGCGAATAATGGTGGATGTTCCGGACCTTTGGACCTGTTAGGTGCCTATGAACCCGGGGGTGGATCTACTTTGATGGCATATGGTGGAATTTGTGCTCCCAATTCATATCAGAATAATTCCGACAACTATTTTCACACTACCTCAATGGCCATGATGTCCACCTACGTTACCTCCGGAGTCGGAAGCACTTGTGGGACAGTTAGTGGCGGCAATAATGCACCAAATGTTACCGTACCGCTTAGTTCATATTCCATTCCAAATGGAACACCTTTTTTTCTTACTGCATCGGGTTCTGATCCAGAAGGTAACACCCTGACATATACCTGGGAACAAATAGATCTTGCACCTGCAGGAATTGGAACTCCTCCTTCGCCGACTGCTACAAGTGGCCCCAATTTCCGCTCACGCCCACCTACAACAAATACGCTCAGATATTTTCCGGCTTTTGACAATGTAGTAAATGGGGTAGATAACCCATATGAAGTGTTGCCAACTGTGGCCAGAACTATGAATTTCAGAGTGACAGTCAGAGATAATGCTGCTATTTATGGTTGCACGGATGAAGCAGATGTAGCCATTAATACTACCGGTTCCGGCCCTTTTCAAGTCACGGCCCCTATGGGACCCATTACTTTAAATTTTAATGGCAGCAATACATTTGAAGTCACCTGGGATGTGGCAGGATCAGCTTCTTCGCCGGTTAATTGTGGCAATGTTGATATTTTATTCTCGGATGATGCTGGTACTACTTTTAGCACTGTACTTTTAAGTAACACTCCTAATGATGGCGCTCAAACTATACTGGTCCCAAATATTGAAACTACCAGCGGAAGAATATTAATCAGATGCAGTAATGGCATTTTTTATAATGTAAATGATGGATTAATCACCATCAGTTCGGGGTGTTTGGCAGTAGGCGGAAGTATTTCACCCTCTACTCAGCTAATTGCTGATGAAGGTTCTCCTGAATTAAGTAATTTGGGGATGGCTCCTGTATATGGCCAGGTATTAACACCCATTATGGGAAGTGTTACAGGTACAGATATTTTAAGTTCGGTTGTGGTGTATAGTTCAGTAACTATGGGTTGTGTGAATTTTAACGGGAATATTGTAAGACTGGATACCATTCCTTTTTATGTAAGTGTAACAGGGAATTATACAATCAATAGAAGTAGTGTTTTTGGACTGGTAACGAACATATATCAAACTAGTTTTAATCTGGGAACTGTGTGTGAAAACTTTATTGCTTCAAGCGCTACAACGGATGGAGGTCCTTCCACTTTATCCTCCAATGTTACTGCAAATCTGACAGCAGGCATAAAATATGTTATGATCATTAGTTCCTTTTCAAGCGGTACTCCTGCTCTCCCTGCTGCTTACACAATATCTGTTTCTTCAGCACCTCCTGGTGGTGCTCTGATTTCCGGACCACTCAACCCCGGCGCCGGATTCAGTTACACTTTCATAGTGAGAGATGCCTTGCTCGGTAATGTGATATTAATCAGTGCCAATCCTGATCTGAGTTCCCTGCCTGGAGGAACCTATATCATTACAGGATTGTCGTATTCCAATAGCAGTACGCTGCCACTCATACCTATTAATTATGCAGCATTTATCTCTGATTATGTGGTCAATGGTCAGGGTGGATTCTGTGGAAAAGTTAGTATCAATGAGAGAAATGTCATCATTCAGGCTCCATTATCTGTGAATTTTTTAAGTTTCGATGCCCTTAAGGAAGGAACACGAGGATTATTAAAATGGGAAGTATCAGAAGAAATTGATCTGGATTATTATCTCCTCGAGCGCAGTCCGGATGCCTTGCATTTTTCAGCGTTGGGAACTTTAGTGGCAAATAATTCCGGGAAATCAGGTGATCTTCTCTACCATTTTTATGATGAAAAACCTTTTACAGGAAGGAATTATTATCGATTGAGTGGAGTAGATCTGGACGGAACAGTTTCCTCAGCAGGGATCGCGCAACTTACGTTTGTTGGTGAATTATCGTTAAAAATATTCCCCAATCCTGTGATGGAAAATCAACTGACATTCATTTATGATTCCGAATCTGAAACTGCACGGGTGATGAGCATTTACAATATGCAGGGATTGCTTATGAGTCAGGCAAAAATCAACGGGATTAAATCCGGTGGAGCACCTCAGCATATTAGTATTTCCAGCCTACCTCCGGGTGTCTATATTTTCGAAATAATTGAAGGCGAATCCACACTGAGAAAACGATTTGTCAAATCAAAATAAGGAGTAAGGCAAAAGGCAAAAGAGCCAAGGCAAAAGAGCCAAGGCAAAAGGAAAAAGGTAAAAGGAATGCAGAAGTTCAATTAGAAAATTCAGGTACCTCAATCTTTTCAATCCCCTCAATCTTATCAATCTTCCCAAACGCCCACACAATCCCTCCACACACACGTCAATCTCTATCAATCTCACCCAAACTCACTCACTCTGTACTCTAAACACGCACTATCAATCTTCCCACACCCTCTGCAGAGAACTCCCACTCACACCTCAATCTCCCCCTACATCATCTCATAAATCCCCGCAATACCCTGACCACCACCAACACAGGCAGTAACCATACCGTATTTTTTGTTTTGTCTCTTCAATTCATTGAATAATTGTGTGCTCAACTTCGTGCCGCTACAACCCAGTGGATGCCCGAGCGCAATCGCTCCTCCATTGACATTGACTTTATCAGGATCCAGACCTGCCTCTCTGATCACTGCAAGAGACTGAGCTGCGAATGCTTCATTCAATTCAATCAAATCGATATCATTCAATGTCAATCCTGCTGAGCTTAGAGCCTTCGGAATTGCAGCGCAGGGACCTATTCCCATTAAGATGGGTTCTACACCTGCAACCGAACAAGAAGCCAGTCTCGCAATAGGTTGCAGATTCAGACTCTTCATTAAGCGCTCACTCATTACTATAACAAATGCAGCCCCATCGGATGTTTGAGAAGAATTGCCGGCAGTCACAGAACCCCCATTTGCGAATACAGGTTTTAGTTTTGCTAACGCTTCCACAGTTGTATCTGCTCTGACGCCTTCATCTGTATCGACTACTTTTGATTTTTCAGTTCTTTTATCATTTTCCACCCATACTTCAGGGACATTAATGGGGACAATTTCTGACTTGAATTTACCCTCAGAAATAGCTTTCGATGCCAGTTGATGAGATCTGTATGCAAATGCATCCTGATCTTCCCGGCTGATTTTGAATTTTCCTGCTACTGCTTCAGCGGTCAGTCCCATTCCGACTACATAATCGGGAGTAGTACTTGCAGTATTATAATTTGGTGCCAGCTTATATCCGGTCATAGGAATCATGCTCATGCTTTCTGTTCCACCTGCGATAAAACATTCTCCCATGCCGGCTTTTATTTTGGCAACAGCGATAGAAATAGTCTCTAAGCCTGAAGCGCAGTATCTGTTGACTGTCATACCCGGGACTGATTTTCCCAATGCTCTCGTGCTAATCAGTCTTCCGATCTGAAGTCCTTGTTCTCCTTCCGGATTGGCACATCCCACGATGCAATCATCCACCAGGGCGGGGTCTAACTCCGGAGTTTGACTCAACAAATGTGCGATGACATCCACTGCCAGATCATCCGATCTGTAATTTCTAAAGCTTCCTTTGCCGGCTTTGCCTACAGGTGATCTATATGCTTTAACAATATATGCGTCCATTTATTTATATTTTATCAATTGATTGTCAAATTTTTAACTAAAGTAGTGCATTAGTTTCTTAATGGTTTCCCTTTTTCAAGCATATGCTGAATTCTTTCGAGCGTTTTTTGCTCTCCGCAAAGGCTCAGGAATGCTTCTCTTTCAATATCCAATAGATATTTTTCAGAAACTTTTTGAGGGCCGGTCAGATCACCACCGCAAAGTACATAAGCTATTTTTTTTGCTATTTTGATATCGTGTTCTGAAGCATATTTTCCCAAATAAAGGCTGTGTGCAGCTGTGTACAAAGCTCCTAAGCCCTGTCTTCCAAGAACGTACACATCCTCCCTGCGGATGGGCATGACATAGTTATCTGCAAGTCGCAATACCTCTTTCTTCGCTTCCATGATTCTATGCTCAGCATTAACTACAACTCTGTCTTTGTGAGTAAGATAGCCGAGTGAGTATGCTTCATGTGCTGATGTAGCTACTGAAGCCATGGCTATAGTTTTGAAGCGTTCAATTAAGGACGGAATCATCACGTCTCCTTCCGTAAATGAGTCAGATAAGCGCAAGGCAAATTCCTTAGTTCCTGCTCCACCGGGGATCAAACCAACACCCACTTCTACCAGTCCTATGTAACTCTCTGCTGCACAAACCGCAGCATCGCAGTGCATGATAGTCTCACAACCTCCACCAAAAACATAACCCTGAGTAGCGGCTACTACAGGAATACTGGAATACCTGCATCTCATGGTAGCTTGCTGAAACATGTCAATAGCCATATTCAGTTCATCATATTCCTGTTGATAAGCCAGCATAGCGATCATCATCAGATTGGCTCCGACCGTGAAGTTTTTGGATCCGTTTCCGATGACAAGTCCTTTCCATCCATCTTCTTCTGCAATTCTGATAGACTCGCCCATTCCTCTTAGAATTCCTTCACCGATGGCATTCATTTTACTTCTAAATTCCAGGCAAAGAACTCCATCTCCAATATCGTGAAGGACAATTTCATCATTTTTAAAGACTGGTTGACGATCTCTGAGATAATCCAGCTCGATTACATTCTCTGTGCCGGGAATATTTTTGTAGGATTTTGAAGATATATCATAATACTGCAACTGCCCTCCGGCAACCTGATAAAATGAGGTAAAACCGGCATCCAGCATTTCCTGAATCCACGGAGCCACAGGATAACCTAGTTCTTCTGCAGCTTTTGCTCCTGCATCGATACCGATTATATCCCAATATTCAAATGGACCGAAATCCCATGCAAATCCAGCCTTCAATGCATGATCAATGGCAAATGTGGTGTCTGAAATTTCAGGAATGCGATGAGAAACATATGCAAAGAGTCCTGCCAGAGATTGTTTGATCAGTTGCCCCCCTTTGTCTGCATGGGCGAATAAGGCCTGAATTCTGCGCTTAGGATCATCTATTTGTTTTGAAACATTCAGACTGGCCAAATCTGATTTACCCGGAATTTCATATTCCAGCGTATCCAAATTCAGTGACTGTATTATATTTTTTCCGGATGCATCTTTTTCATTGGATTTTAAGTAAAAACCTTTCCCTGATTTGTTTCCGTACCATTTATTATCCACCAGATAATTGAGATATTCAGGCATTTTCATTGACTGAATGATTACATCATCGGGGCAATTATCTACGATACCCTGAATCACTTTTACTGCAGTGTCAAGACCCACTAGATCTGCCAGTCGGAAAGTACCTGTATTGGGCCGGGCAAGAGCAGGGCCGGTCAATTTATCCACATCATTGATAGAGAGGCCAAGCTCTTTGGTCAACTGGAAAATATGTCCCATCGCAAACACGCCTACTCTATTGGCGATAAATGCAGGGGTATCTTTACAAAGTACAGTTTGTTTGCCTAGATATTTTTCTCCGTAGGACATGAAGAAATCCACGACTTCCGGATCTGTTTCAGGGGTAGGGATGATTTCCAGCAACCTTAGATATCGGGGCGGATTGAAAAAATGTGTTCCCAGAAAGTGTTTTTTGAAATCATCTGACCTGCCTTCCGCCATCATATGGATCGGAATACCTGATGTGTTGGATGTTACAAGCGTCGCGGGCTTTCTGAGCCGATCTACCTTTTCAAAAAGTTGTTGCTTGATGTCCAGTCGCTCGATAATGACCTCGATGATCCAGTCATAATCCTTGATTTTCGACAGATCATCTTCAAAGTTGCCAACTTTAATTCTGGATGCAAAATCCTGTCTGTATAAAGGTGCTGGCTTTGATTTCAAAGCAGTTTGCAATGCATTTTGAGCGATTGAATTTCTTACGGATGCATTTCCATCATTTTTTTCATCTACTCCGGCTGGGAGGATGTCCAGCATCAGGACCTCCAAACCGATATTTGCTAAATGGCATGCAATTCCGGAGCCCATGATTCCGGAACCCAGGACCGCTACTCGTTTGATTTTTCTCATGCAGGTGATTCTTTTGGTGCATTAGTGATAAAAAAAGAAATAGACTTTATGTCAATATTGTTTTAAACTTCGTTATAGGATCGTCTCGAAAGATATACAAAAAATCCAAGCTGCCACTCACGCCTATATATTTTAATAAATTACATCGTTATTTATAAATTATATTATAGAAATAATTAATGTGTATGTTAGTTATATACTATATTTGTTGCTGAATTTAATTCCCTAAAAACCAAACGTATTAATCCATGACTGATTTCTTATTTGTTTTGCTGCAAGTCACAACTGAACTGGAACCGGTAGTTGAGCCTACCATCGAGTCCAAAAGTGTAATGGACATTATCTTTGAAGGGGGTATGATTGGTCTGACCATTTACCTTATTCAGTTTGCAATTTCAATCCTGGCATTAACGATTTTTGTTGAGAGGTACCTTACTATCAACAAAGCTTCCAAAATTGATGCTAACTTTATGAACAACATCCGTATGAGTGTTCAATCGGGAAATATTGCGGCTGCCAAGGCATTGTGTCAAAACAATGACTCACCTGTCGCCAGAATGGTTGAAAAAGGATTGCAACGTATCGGTAAGCCCTTGGCTGACATTGACAAAGCCATTGAGAATGTTGGTAATCTTGAGATTTTCAAGCTGGAAAAAAATCTTTCTAACCTTGCGAGTATTGCCGGTGCGGCGCCGATGATTGGATTCTTTGGAACTGTAACGGGTATGATTTTGTCTTTTTATGAAATGGCAAGTCAGCAAAATGTTACTCCCGATGTATTGGCCGGTGGTATTTATCAGGCGCTTTTGACAACTGCTTTTGGTTTGGCTACAGGTATTCCTGCTATGATTGGATACAACTGGCTGACATCCAAGGTGGATAAAGTAGTGTTCAATATGGAAAGTACAACTATTGAATTTTTGGACCTTTTGCAGGAGCCTGCATAACCCTAAAAACCGTCACAAATGGGATTAGTAAGAAGATCGAGAGCAAGTGCGGAATTTAGTATGTCCTCTATGACAGACATCATTTTCCTTTTATTGATATTTTTCATGTTGACCTCTACATTGGTCAGTCAAAATGCACTGAACCTGAAGTTGCCGAGCTCCAATTCTCAAACTGTTGCACCACCTTCTATGGCAGTCTCTATTACCAAGGATGGCAAGTATTATTACAATACCACTGCTATGCCTCTGGAAAGCATAGAGAATAATATTTCGAGACAAATTCAATCTGCCAAGAATGAGGAAAAATTGACAATAACTATTCTTGCAGAAAGAGGATCTCCAATAGAATATGTAGTAGCAGTCATGGACATGGCAAATAAGTTGAATGTAAATGCAATTTTAGCAACAGAACCCGGAAAATAGGGAACCATGGATAACTCTCTTTATGTTCATCCGTTTATAGTTTAAATGTTGAAGCCATGATGTACCAGCAAATCAGTTTAACAGAAAAAGAAAATAAGAGGCGGGGTTTGATTACCAGCATCATCATACACGCGCTTGTATTGTTGATAGCTATTCTGCCATTATTGAGCTATCCTGATCCACCTCCGGGCCAGGAAGGTATTTTAGTGAGTTTCGGTATGCCTGATATAGGTAAAGGAGATTCTAAACCTGATACTCAGCAGGAAGAAGAAGTTCCGCCTAAGCCACCGAGCGAAGAAGAAAAGAAAACCGTCACCGACCCGGTCTCTAAACCTGTAACGCCTGTAGAGACGCAGAAAGAAGTAGTAACTGCTGAAGATCCGAATGTGGCGGCTATGAAAAAGAAAGAAGAAGAGCGCAAGAAAGCTGTCGAAGATGAGCGCAAACGAGATAAAGAAGCAAAGGAAAAAGCTGAGATAGCTGAGAAAGAGCGGAAGGCAGAAGATGCCAGAAAGCAGGCTGAATACGACAAAGCCAAAAAACAATTTGGTGATGCTTTCGGTGGCTCAGGTAAAGGAAGCACCGATAAAGCCGGTAATCAGGGCGATCCTAAAGGTGATCCTAATGCCAAAAACCTGGAAGGTATCAGTACAGGTAAAGGTAATATTGGTGGTGGATTGCAAGGCAGGGGAGTAGTTCATACGCCAAGTATCACGGATAAATCCCAAAAAACAGGAATTGTAGTTGTCCGTATATGTGTTAACAGCAGCGGTGAAGTCACGAGTGCTGACTATACACAACAGGGTTCAACTACTGCAGATAATGACCTAAGGAATCTTGCTATCAATAGTGCTAAGAAATTTAAATTCTCTGCATCTAATGTGGACAAGCAGTGTGGGACTGTTACGATTAATTTCAAGGTTCAGTAATTTTAGGTCTTACTATCGCATTTAGATTCTTTTGATCTTGCCAATTTATTGGCAAGCGGTAACGCTTAAAATCGTGCTGGTAATTTCCGAACTCAGTTATTAAGAAGCTATCAAGTTCAAAGGCTGCTAATAAATTAGCAGCACCAAAAGGATACAGCACCAAAATTGGACAATTTCTTTGGTCTTGCCAATTTATTGGCAAGCGGTAACGCTTAAAATCGTGCTGGTAATTTCCGAACTCAGTTATTAAGAAGCTATCAAGTTCAAAGGCTGCTAATAAATTAGCAGCACCAAAAGGATACAGCACCAAAATTGGACAATTTCTTTGGTCTTGTCAATTTATTGGCAGGCGGGAACGTCTGAAATCGTGCTGGTAATTTCCGAACTCAGTTATTAAGAAGCTATCAAGTTCAAAGGCTGCTAATAAATTAGCAGCACCAAAAGGATACAGCCCCAAAATTGGACAATTTCTTTGGTCTTGTCAATTTAGTGGCAGGCGGGAACGCATGAATCGTACTGGTAATTTTCCGAATCCGGTTATGAAGAAGCTATTCTAAAATCACTCTAACTTCTTCACCAATTCCTCCATCATCGGTAAAAAGCCTGATTCCAATTCCGCATGAACAGTCTGAAATACAGAAGCCCGATTCAAAAGATCCTTAGTGTTCAGGCCTTTCAGAGACTTATTTTTATGGTAATAATCCATGATCTGTCGTGTGATTTCCGCTGATTGCATGACATTGTCAGACAAAGGAATCATTTCCCTGAGAGCAGGTTTTTGGGGCAGGATTTCCATTAAAATCTGTCTTTGCGCCATCGTTTCAGTGATCATGGCGTACATTTTATTCCAGGTGTTACTGTCTTTTGTTTTTACAAAATCATCCAGAAGCACTCTGAATTTCACCACATTACAGGCATCCGGCATAGTAGCATCGACAGCACGGCTGAGCGGCACCAGAGAGTTGTATCGTGGTTTTGATCCATGACGTTTATATCCTTCTACTGGCTCCAGCCAATCCAGCAGATTCATTAAAATTTGCCAGTCATTGCCTCCCCATAATCTGCGAATCATCATTTCTCTGTTTCTCACATGATGACTTCCGGAAAGCTCCAGGAAGGGTTCGATGGCCAGCAATCTTCGATACATATCCACCTCATCCTTCACTTCCCCCGAGGACCAAAAACGCTCTGCAATCGCCGCCACTCTGGGCCAGATGCGGGATTCGACATTCTCTTCATTGACCAGTTCTGCCCACATAGGAGCTTCTCCACCTAAAATTCGGGATCTTTGCTCAGTAGTCAATATCATCTCTGATGTAATCGGATCATTTTTGTAATGCTGGGCAGCGGAATGTGAGAGATCGATATAATATCCGGCCGACAATACTGTCTTATAACCTTTTTCTGAAGCCTTGACCAAAAACTCCTTTCCCCGCCAGGAATGAATGATGGCAGAAGTGGGTAATCCCTCTTCCATAATTTCATCCCATCCCATCATTTGTTTATTATATTTCTTCAGAATCGTAATCAGACGTTTATTGAAATACACCTGCAAACCGTGATTATCTCTTATTCCATTATCGTTCATAAATGACTGGATTGCCGGATTGTTATTCCACTGAATTCCATTGTTCTCATCCCCCCCAATATGCATAATCGGATCAGGAAATAATGTGGCCATTTCTCCAAAAAATGCATCCAGAAATTCATACGTCCGCTCTATAGTCGGATCAAATGTCGGATCAAACACACCAAAGAAACGCTCAATGTCATAGGGACCAGGAGCCGATGCCAGCTCTGGATAACCCACCAGCCAGGCTGTAGCATGGCCGGGTAAATCAAATTCGGGGATCACCCTGATTCCGCGCAGGTCTGCATATTGCACGATATCCTTTATCTGTGCCTGTGTATAATACATTCCATCTGAGCCTTTTTCATGCAATAGTGGAAACTTCCTGCTCTCGACCCTGAATCCCTGATCTTCACTGAGATGCCAGTGAAAGACATTCATTTTCATGGAAGACATGACGTCCAGGGTTCTTTTGACAACATCCACTGGCATAAAATGCCTGCAAGCATCCATCATTAGTCCTCTCCAGGCAAATCTGGGGCTGTCTTCTATTTTCAGCGCAGGAAAGTAAAAGCCACTTATGTCCTGTTGCAGACTTTGTAACAGCGTCTCTAACCCCCTCATGGCACCCAGATCAGATGCAGCTTGAAGTAATATTTTTTGTGATTCTATTTTTAGGCTGTAACTTTCATCTGCAGTTTCAGAAGGCATCGAAGGGCTCGATTGTATAGTGATTTCAACATTTCCTTTATTTCTCCTGAGAATCGAATTCATTGGAATTCTGATAGCAGTTGCCTTTCCCAATCTTGCTAAAAAACGGCCTGAAGCCACAGTCAATCGTTTGGATTCCGGACCATTGAGGGCGATATTGAAATTAGAGTCAATAAACATTTTGCCGGATTGCATTTCAATTGAATGAGGCAAAGGCATAAAGGAAGGAGTTTGACTTTGAGCGCAGAAAACCATAGCGCCCAGTAATAAAGTGACTAGTATTTTCATATTTTAAAGATCGTAAATGAAGAATCGGGGAGGCACAATTGCAATGATACGGTAAAAATTGGAATGAAATCGAGGTAAAATATTTGAAAGATCAGGTTCGTATTATGGATATTTCGTGCATTATCTCTGGAATCAGGGCGTTTTACAAATGTAATCCGAAATCACTCCCTCTCTAAAGGCATTGGACTTCTTTTCTTTTTGTTCCTGTAAAAAACTAATTTTGAGGCCTCATCGGGAATTCTTATCAAGACTATGAAAGTTACAGACCACCTTGCTGCAGAAGCAGGAAAGACATTAGTATCATTTGAAATATTACCTCCTTTGAAAGGTGGAAGTATCCAGACTATTTTCAAGACGCTTGATCCTTTGATGGAATTCAAGCCACCATTCATTGATGTTACGTACCATCGGGAGGAATACATTTACAAAAAAATGCCTTCAGGATACTATGAAAAGGCATCTATCAGAAAGCATCCGGGGACGGTAGGAATCTGTTTTGGAATTATGACCCGCTATCAGGTGGAGGCCATTCCACATTTGATTTGTGGAGGATTTACAAAGGAAG
>JALHRR010000038.1 GCA_022841345.1 Saprospiraceae bacterium | reverse complement strand
AACTGAATTTCAGTTGCTTTTATCGTTTAAATTGCTCCGGTTATATAATTGATATATAAAGAATTACATACCAAATCCCTGCATCATTTTTTCGTACTCTTCTTTGGACATTTCTTTATAACCTTTTGGTTCTTTAAAAGAATCTTTAGGAAGAGAAGTTTCAACTCCTTTGCATGTGTAAACCATCGTAACTCCTGAGGTTTGAATACTCATTTCAAGTGGGGTTCCATTTAGTTTATTGGGACCTTTCATTTGTGGAGTTATCGGTCCTACCATTTGAATACGGTCAGTTACATAAAGCGTAATGGTCATGTCCTGACCGTTGGCTGCAGTCTTTTTGGGCGTCATTATGACTTTTTTACAGGTATAGCCCTTAATTTCCTTAGTTTCGTCCGTTGTTTTGATATCCATTTCATCTTCACCTGTACCTGGTTCTTCCATTGGCGTTTTAACCTGGAATTTATTTCCCATCATATCCATGAAAAGTTTGGTCTCCTTGGTAGCCGGAGTAGTGAATACCATCATATTCATCATACCCCCCATCATAGACATGGATACTTTTTGTTGATCCTTGCTGAAATAAATATCATTTGTACTTCCTTTCATCATGGCCATCTGGCTGGCAACGGAAGGGTCATCAGATTTTACATCAGTCAATTCCAGTCTGATTACACCCTCAGAAATCTTCTGGGAAAATGCAGTAACTGATACAGATACCAATAAGAAAAGAATTAGTAATTGTTTCATAATTAAGTTGTTGTGATTAAAATGTAAATTTTTGGTTTATTGAAAGTTCCATTCGTCTATATACTTAATAAAGATCTTGGCCAGATTGAGTGCATCATCAATTCCCCGATGCGGATCTCCATCAAACTCAAAACCTTCATGCGTTAAAGCATTTTTCAATCCCATATGTTTTGTATGACGTTTCAATTCTTTATAATGTTGCTTCAGGTTGACATGTTTTTCTGTCCAGTCATAATCTAATTTGTGCAATTTGCAATCGCTCGAGAACAATGCCTTGTCATTTTCTCCCCAGGAAATCATTTTAACATCATCGTCCAATAATTCTGACCAATCGAGAAACTCCTGAATAACTTTTGGATATGTTCTTGCTGAATCCACCTGTTCTTGTGTTATGCTCGTCAATTGTTTACAAAATGGGGACAACAAAGGATTAACAGTAGGCTTTACGAATCTGCTGAATATCTCTCCGGGATCTCCGTATGCATCCACTTTGATAGCACCAATTTCTATAATTTCATTATAACCGTTTGGAGGTCGGCCTCTCCAGCATGTAGCCTCCAAATCAAATACTATATATCGTAACTCCATTGTTTCTTTTTTATCTGGAATCAGTCTTCCAATTGTACCTGTGGACGCTCAAAGCTTAAAATTCTTTTCCAGTACAATTCATCCTGCAACCCATAATTGTCAAGTTTGTTGTGATAGAAATATAAGAGTTTGAGATCCTTTGATATGATAAGCCCCTTTTTATTTTTTATTAAAGGTCTGTTGCGATGATATACACCAAGTTTTTTCATTCCACTTATCAAAATTGCTTCAGGTTCCATTTTTTCAATGTGTGTATCCAGCAGAATAGATCCCTCTTTAGTCTTTTGTACTAAAAGTGATTTTAATTGGGAAATGCCTTCTACAAGACTTGACTCATTAAATACTAAAGTTTTAGGGTTAAGTTTCAGGACTCCAAACAAATCAAGTTCTTCAAAGCGATTTAACAGGTATTGAAATGCGACAAAAGCTACCATTGCGCTGTCTAATACTACATGTTCCTTATAATATTTCTCTGCAATATGATCTGCTAAAATCTTGGTGTATTCACTTTCTCTTTGCGGATCAGTCACAATGTTTTCATTGATCCTGAAGTAACCACTGATATCAATCTCATGTCCTCTGTGATCCACACTCCTGCCATCCACATTCACCGGGTTGCCAAATACATCCATCGGCTGACCCATAGAAAACACAGCCTCTGTATCAACCCTAAAAAACGATGTAACGAATTTTACTCCATTCCAAAAACCCTTTGAGGTATCTTTAGATCTTGAATATTTTTCTTTCCCTAACTGGCGCAAATGCTGTTCTACAAGTGATCTGGCCTCAAAAACGAAGTGATTTGACAAAATTAAAGGGACAATAATAATTTTCTTTTCTTCCTTTTTTTCGCTTAAAGTTCTCTGAGCATCCACAGCTGTTGAAAGTAAGCCTAATTTTAAATTTTTCTCCAAATGATTGGACCTTGAGCGAGTTCCTCCCGGGAAAAATAAACTGTTGGTCCCCAATACGATAGAAAGATGAGACATGATCTTGAGCGTCTCCAGATAGATCAGATTTTTCTTTCTTCTGTCCACACGATAAGCTCCCAGCCTGTTCATAAAATATGCTGCGATTCCTGAATTATAGAGGTTCAAACCTGCGCCATAAGAAAATCCGGGCAATCCCGTTTTCATATCCAGCATATATCCGATGAGAATGGAATCCAAATTGGATGAATGGGTAGGCGTTAAAACCAGGATTTGGTCCTTAGCCAATTGCCGGATGGTATCCAGCGGGCCAATGACTCTTATTTTTTCTTTAGCATAATTTATTGAAGTCCAAAAACTAAGCAAATGCTTTCCTCTTAATGGATTGAAAATCACATTGAAAAATACAGTGAGGAATTTTCTGGCAAATAAAAAGGTCTTCATTCTAAATGACCCTACGATTTCCTGACTATATCGGTTGATTATTGTTCTGAGTATCTCTTCAAGTAATACCCGGTATTCGATATGATTCGGATTGGTACCTACTTCTTCTTCCAGTCTTCTTTTGAGTTTGTTCCAAAAGAGAGCTTCATTGGGAGGATCAACTTCCCATGGGTCATTTTTTACTCTGCTGGACTCTGAATACAATGTGCGCTCCACCATATCCTTTAACTGCTCATTGGACAATCGGTTTAGCTTTTGAAAAGTCGCTGTATTGATTTCCTGAATGAACTGTTGCCTTCGCTCACTCAGCTTGTAAATTGGCCAATCCTGTATATTCGGGATTATATGTTTCATCTCTTTTACTTTTCGCTGTCTGCTGACTTCAGGTTTGTATTTTTTGGCTTATATAACCCTGTTAATCTGTAAGATATGCGATCTGTTAATGTATTGTTATGTTTAATGAGCGCTTAAAGATACATATTCTTTGTATCCATACATGCTTGCGTTAGATCCGGGAATGATTTTCAAAGATTATCCAGGGAAGTTATCCAGGTCTGGCGTACTTCATCGATGTAATTCAAGATATTTTCCTGGCCAATTTTCTTTTCTGCTGAACTCAGAAATTGAGGAGGCAGAGAACTCCAGGATTTCAATATTGTCTTATTGAATTTGGAGATATTTGATTGAATTTCAGTCGTTTTACCTCTATCGGTTTTAGTAAATACAATGGCAAATGGAACTGACCATGAACCCAGTTTATTAATAAAATCAATATCTAATTGTTGAGGAGGTATATTGGAATCTATCAGAATGAAGCAACATGCCAGTTCTTTTCTTTTGGATAGATAATATTGAATCATAGTCTGCCACTTTTCACGTGATGACTTGCTCACTTTTGCATATCCGTATCCCGGCAAATCCACTAAATACCAGCTAAAATCAGCTTTATAAAAATTCAAAGACTGAGTTTTACCGGGATGCTGGGAGGTGTGGGCCATATTCTTCCTTTCGCACAACATATTGATAAGGCTGGATTTACCTACATTCGACCGGCCGATGAATGCAAATTCCGGTAATCCGTCTTTGGGACACAAGTCAGCTCTGGGAAAGCTTCCAATAAATTCAACACTTTTTAATTTTTTCCCGCTCATACTTTTCTTACTTCATTTGGAAAATACTATTCCCTTCCGCAATATTAACCTTTTATTTGAAACTTGGTTTTTATACAGTTCGTTACCTTTGCCTAACAAACAATGAAATCATGAATTTTAGATATTGTTTTCCTTTCATTCTTCTTTTTGCGCTAGTCAGCATATCTCAGGCGCAGTTTAAAATCGGTGTTAAGGCAGGTCTCGGATCCTATGACCTGGGTACCGATTCTATCAATATTCAAAACGGAAGTTTGGGTAATCAGGTAAAAATCGCAGTTGAAAATGCCAGCTATGGTTATCATATGGGCTTAGTTGCTCAGATTAATTTGGGTGGATTTATTATTCAACCTGAAGTGGTGTATAACAGCAACAGAGTAGACTTTAAGGTGACAGATGGTTTTTCAATGGATAGAATCGTGAGTGAAAAGTATCAGTATCTGGATATTCCGGTATTATTCGGAACAAAAGCAGGTCCTTTGCGGTTAAACGTCGGTCCTGTGGGACATGTGTTTTTACAAAATACATCTGGTTTTACTGACTTTGAAGGATATAAGGAAGACTTCAAATCTTTGACACTGGGTTTTCAAGCTGGATTAGGGATAGACTTTTGGAAGATATTTTTGGATATCAGATATGAAGGAAATCTCACTAATTTTGGTAGCCATTTTACTTTTGATGGGAATCAATACCAGTTTTCAGAGCGCCCAAGGAGGTTACTGGCTTCCATTTCCTTTGTATTCTAAATCATTTTTACCCCCATATAAGTGAATTCTACAGAGTATTTCCCTTTTGACAAAGTTTCAGCTTTCAGCAAATTAGACGCTGCATATTCCAGGCAAGATGCTGTTCTGAGATCATTTTATCAATTTGATCCAAATACAGACGGTCTTAAGAAAGCCACAGAAGCAAGAAAAAACTACCCCGTCAACAGAAACTTATTGAATGAAGTGTTGACCAATCAATATCAAAATTTATCAGTATCTCCCCTGCTACAGTCTAATTTGGAGGCATTATTGCTGGAGAATTCATTTACACTGATCACAGCTCATCAGCCCTGTTTATTCCTGGGTCCTTTATTTACTGTTTATAAGATTCTCAGTACGATCAAGCTAAGTCATCAATTAAATGCTGATCAGTCGGATTATAGGTATGTCCCCGTATTCATACTGGGAGCTGAAGATCATGATGTAGAAGAAATCAATCACTTGCATTTATTTGGTAAAAAAATTGTCTGGGAAACTGAGCAGGCCGGTGCCTGTGGCAGATTCAGCCTGGAAGGAATAGATGAAGTTATTGCCGAACTGAAGGAAACTTTGGGAGGATCAGTCAATGCTGAAACTTTATTAACCCGTGTTCAAAATGCATTTAGTGGATACAGGACTTATGGGCAGGCTACCCGATTGTTTATTCACGAACTATTTGGTGAATATGGACTTGTGATTTTGGATATGGATGATTCTATTCTGAAGAATGAATTTAAAGCCATCATTTATGATGAAATTTTCAATGAAACAGCTCAGAAATATATTGTTCCCATACAGGAAAATATAACAAAAGCCGGTTTTAAAGCTGCCACTTTTGTAAGACCCATTAATTTCTTCTATTTGGGGAATGGATACAGAGAGCGAATCGAACGGGAAGAGGAGAACTTTAGACTTCAACAATCAGGGCAGCTTTTTACCCCTGAAGAAATGGCAAAGGAGATTGACTCTTCGCCGGAAAAGTTTAGCCCAAATGTCAATGTAAGACCTGTTTATCAGGAGTTTAGCTTACCTAATGTTGCATACATTGGTGGTGGTGGTGAATTGGCTTACTGGCTGGAGCGAAAAGCTCATTTCGAAGCGTTAAATGTCTTCTACCCGACGCTTATCAGAAGGGATTCTGTATTATTACTCGATGCCGGAACTGCAGTAAAATTGGAAAAAACTACATTAAGCACCGATATTTACTTCTCTGATATTGATGTGATTATATCATATTTTCTGGAAAATAATTTAAAAGATCATATTGAAATAGACCAGGAAAAAGCAGCCATTGATAGTTTGTTGGATCTGATAGTAACAAAAGGGTCTAAAGCTGACGTAACTTTGAAAGCGGCATTTGAAGCAGAAAAAATACGGATTCTAAAAACACTGGAACAACTTGAGGGCCGTATCAAACGGGCCGAAAAGCAAAATAATGAGGTAAGGATCAATCAAATCCGACAAGTGAAAGAAAAGATGTTTCCTGATCAGCAATTGCAGGAAAGGCATGAAAATTTCATGTCGTACTATTTAAAATTCGGTCCCGGCTTTTTTGATACTTTATTGGATCATTTAGACCCTCTTCGCAGTGAACTTAAGATTATACGGCTTGAAGGCTGAATGTTAAATATTACTAACAATTCATCAAGTGTATTCTTCAGTTCTTTTCTGTGAACGATCAAATCCAAAAATCCGGTTTCAAGGACATACTCAGCAGTCTGAAAATTCTCCGGTAAATCTCTTTTGATTGTTTCTTTTATTACCCTCGGTCCTGCAAAGCCGATTAATGCACCCGGTTCAGACATATTGATATCTCCCAACATAGCAAAAGATGCAGTTACACCTCCTGTTGTGGGATCCGTCATCATGGAGAAATAAGGAATGCCGGCAGCGGCTAATTGGGTTAATTTGGCTGATGTTTTTGCCATTTGCATCAATGAATATGCAGATTCCATCATTCTGGCCCCTCCTGATTTGGAGATAATCATCAGCGGAACTTTCTTTTTCAGGCAATAATCAATGGATAAAGCAATCTTCTCACCCATTACCGAGCCCATACTTCCACCGATAAATTTGAAGTCCATACAAGCTATACACAATGGCTTTTTATTGACTCTTCCAATAGCTACTGCGATAGCATCATTAAGGTCAGTCTTTTTGTAGGCATCGTTTAAACGCTCCGAGTATGACTTTACATCTACAAATTGTAACATATCCACTGATCTTAAATCAGCAAATAATTCATCATATTTATTTCCATCAAATATGACATCGAAATATTCTTCAGATCCAATTCTTGTGTGAAATTCGCAACTGGGACAGACATACATATTCTCCCGAAGTTCTTTTGCGGTGCAAGTCTGTTTGCATTGCTTGCAGTTGTACCACAAGCCATCCGGCACTTCGCGTTTGTGCTCAGTGGCGGTTTGAATTCCGTCTTTAAGTCTTTTAAACCAACCCATTCATTCGTTTTTTAGAATATGAAAGAGTGGATTGTCCGTGGGATAGGGATCAAAGTTAAATAAAAATGATAACTGTCTGCATCCTTGGCCTGATTTATTTTGAATCAGGCCCTTCCTCCCGGACAATCACTCAAGGCTTCATTACATTAACTGATTGATTATCTGTTATGTATTGTAAGTGAATTCTTTAACAGTATTTACAAAGACTTTCACATTCTCCAGCGGAGTGTCAGGATATACTCCGTGACCAAGATTGGCGATATGTTTTTTGCCAAATCTACTGATCATGTCAATGGTATAATCTCTGATACTATCCGGAGATGCATACAGAACACATGGATCCAGGTTTCCCTGAAAGACCATATGATCTCCAACTTTTGACCTTGCAAAATCAGGTTCCATTGTCCAGTCCAGACCAATTACCTTACAATCCAATTTTGCAAAATCACTCAAAGCATTAATAGCCCCTTTTGCAAACACAGTAATACCCACATCATCAATCGCTGAACAAATCCTGCCAATATATTTCGTAGAGAAATGTGCATATTGTTCAGAACTCAGTAAGCCTGCCCAGGAATCAAAAATTTGTAAATGGGCGGCTCCTGCCTTCACTTGTTGCTTAAGGTATAATATGGAAGCTTCCGTAATTTTATCCAAAAGCATTTCTGCCAGTAATGGTTCGGTGTACAGAAACTTCTTGGCTTGTGAGAAGGTCTTACTTCCTTTTCCTTCAATCATATAAGCCAGAATGGTCCAGGGCGCCCCGCAAAATCCTATCAAAGGCACTCTACTTTCTAACTGTCGAACTGTAAGCGTGATAGCTTCATACACATAATGCAAGCGAGATTCGGCATCTTCAGCGCTATACAATGATTTAATATCAGATTCCGATGAAATAACTCTGGGGAAATAGGGCCCGAGCTTTTCTTCCATTTGATAAGTTAACCCTAAAGCCTCCGGAATAACCAGGATATCCGAAAAAATAATGGCTGCATCAACTCCGAGTTCATCAATAGGCTGAATGGTTACTTCAGCAGCTTTATCAGGTGTTTCAACCAATTCTTTGAAATCTTTGAGTGATGCCCGCAATTCCCGGTATTGAGGTAAGATACGACCTGCCTGGCGCATTAGCCATACCGGAGGACGGGGTACCTCCTCTCCTCTTACAGTTTGAAGAAAAATATCATTTTTATATTTCATAAAATAATTTCATGAATGAATTGAAATTCAATAACATAGAAATTCTTATTAAATTAATACTTTAATAATTGACTACTTAATTGATTGACGTAGATGACTCCAATATCTATACAAAGCATCATTCTATTTCGATACTTTGTAACTTGCACTTCCAAATCAGGGCGCAAAATTAGCAATTTCAGATAGAGTTTATCCAAGTTCATTTTCGTTTGAATCAAAATCATTAAAAGCTGACACAGCCCTGACATATTAAATATTGATTGCAATGAGAATACAATGTTCAAAAAAATGAGAAACAAATGAAGATTGGATTAGTTGGGTATGGCAGAATGGGTAAATCCATTGAATCCCGGGCGACTTCAGCAGGTCATGAAATTTCCTGGATCATTAAAACTGAATCAGACTGGGAAATCGTAGATTACCTGGCAATTCCTGTGGATGTAGTGATTGAATTCACTCAACCACATGCTGCTGTTCAGAATATAAAAAAACTGATTGATATGGGATATCCTGTAGTTACAGGAACAACGGGCTGGTACGATGATTTACCTAAGCTGCAGAATTATGTACTGACAAAGAATGGAACTTTTATGTATGCTTCCAACTTTAGCATAGGAGTAAATATTTTATTTGAATTGAATTCACTGCTCGCTAATTTTGCCGGCAGATTCCCGTCTTTTGCAGGTAAAGTGACAGAAACACACCATATACATAAGCTCGATGCACCCAGTGGAACAGCCACCACATTAATAAATGGAATTATCAGTCAAAATCCTTTTTATAAAACCTGGCACTTTGCAGAAAATGATCTTCAAGAGGGAGACTCACTGCCAGTTTATTGTAAAAGGGAAGGCGAAGTATTTGGGATACACGAGGTAGAATGGAATTCAGCTGATGATCGCATTACAATTAGCCACGAAGCGCATTCCAGGATGGGTTTTACAAATGGAGTGCTAATTGCATCGGAATGGATTCAGGGAAGAAAAGGTGTTTACACCATGAGAGATGTTTTATTGGAATTGATCAAACCAGTAGAATGATAGCGCCTGCTTCAGTAGAACGAGTTTTGGATGCTGCCCGAATTGAGGACATCGTAGGTGATTTTGTTCGTCTGCGCAAAAGAGGTGCAAACATGCTGGGCCTTTGTCCTTTTCACAATGAAAAGTCACCTTCATTTAATGTAAACGTAACAGGAAATTATTTTAAGTGCTTTGGATGTGGCAAAGGAGGCAATTCTGTCCAGTTTTTAATGGAACATGAGCAAATGTCATTTCCTGAAGCCATAAGATATATTGCGGACAAGTATAATATTACACTCGAAGAAGTGGATGCTTCTCCGGAGCAAAAAGTGGAGATGCAGCACAGAGAGAAACTTCTGGAAATTGCTGCCTATTCCAGAAAGCACTATGAACAGGAACTTTGGGAGACACAGGAAGGGAAGAATATCGGCATGTCATATTTTAAGGAACGCGGCTTTCTGGATACCACCATTCGAAAATTTCAATTAGGATACGCTTCAAAAGAGCGGGATAGTTTTGCCAGGAAAGCGAAGCTGGATGGATTTCCGGAGGATCATCTGCAGGAACTGGGTCTGGTCAATAAATATGGGAATGACTTTTTTAATGATCGTGTGATGTTTACCATTCACGATATCAGTGGAAGACCGGTTGCATTTGCAGGAAGAATTTTGGTTAAATCAGAGAATTCGCCAAAGTATATCAATTCACCTGAATCCGAGATATATAAGAAGAGTAAGGTTTTGTACGGGCTTTATCAAGCCAGGCAAGCCATCCGAAAGATGGATAATTGTATCATTGTGGAGGGATACACCGATGTGCTTGCCATGGCACAGTCAGGAATCGAACATGTGGTCGCCTCATCCGGAACAGCACTGACAGAAGAGCAAATTAAGCTCATACACAGGTTTACTCAAAACGTCACCATATTATACGATGGAGATCCGGCGGGGATTAAAGCAGCATTAAGAGGCCTGGATATGGTGCTGGAGCAGGATATGAATGTGAAAATTGTTTTACTGCCCGGAAAGCATGACCCTGATTCATTCATCAGAGAATCTGGCGCCGAGGGATTTTTGAATTATCTGGAGCAGAATGCAAGTGATTTTATAACATTCAAAGCTAAAACACTTTCAGAGGACTCCAAAAATGATCCAATAAGAAAAGCTGCACTGATTAAAGATGTTTTGGAAAGCATTTCTAAAATTCCTGACACCATCAAAAGATCATTGTACCTCAGAGAGTGTGCAAGTCTCTTTGATATGGATGAAACCTTGCTTGTAAGGGAATTAAATCAATTATTGAAAAAGGCAATTTATCAGCAACAAAAGAGAAACAGACCTGAGAACAGATTGACACTGGATGAAGAGCAGCGTCAGGCTATGGAGGCCGGTAATCCTGAAAGCGTTCCATTCAAAGTTATATCAGACACGCACGAAATTCAGGAAAGAGATTTAATCAGGATACTTGTCGCATATGCTGACCAAACCTTTGATTTGGAAGAAGAGCAACATAGCATAGCTGAATTGATACTTTCTAATATGGAGGATGCATTGGATACCATTGATCAGCCACTTTACCGGAAACTTTTAGAGGTGAGTATTCAGGCAATGGAAAAAGGAACAGTGATACAACCTGAATACTATCTCAATCATGAAGATAAAGAATTGCAGGGTCTGGCAATGGATCTGTTGATTTCCCCATATGAGTACAGTGAAAACTGGGAAAAGCGATGGCAGTTATTTTTGCAGACACAGCCCTATCCGGATAAAAACTTTTACAATGATGCTACACAGTCTATACTTCGTTTTAAGCTCAAAAAATTTAACAGGAAACTAAAAGAAAATCAGCAGAAGATTGTGGAATCCGCTCAGGCCGAAAATGAAGAGGATACACTTATTTTAATGCAGGTTCATCAAAAGTTGTTGCAAACGAGAATTGAAATAACTAATGCATTGAGAACTGTGATTCCCTAGATTTACCACAGTTGCTTTCCGGCAAACATAAGATGATAAAATTGTCAATTTTTATAACAGAATATTATATGTAATTATATACTTTATTATGCAATATATTTCGGGCTTTTGATACGAGGTAAATGGCTTGATTAAATCCAAAAAATCAACTTAACAAGAATAGAATAGTCAGCAAGGTTGTAATTATGTAATTTATGATATTTATTTAAATATATATTATTGCATAATTAATAAAATCTGAATTAATAATCAATTGATAATCCAACACTTAACAGTTATAATATTTTACATTTCAATTGCATGGCAAAATTATATTATGCAGACTATGTACTATTTATTAGATAATTTCTACTTTTACAACGTATTTATGATAACCTAACTGAAAACGATGACTGATAATTTGCAATCTGTTACATTGCTGTACCATTTCCCCCATTTGGTAAAGTCCGTTTTCACATTTAATTAGTATACACTTGATTCACTAATAATAACCAAATTTTCTTTTTATGAAACAATTATTACTTAATTTCTCTATGGTCCTGCTTTGTATAGCTGCGATCAGTGTTAATCAGGCCGGGGCAACTACTTGTCCTCAGGCTACTACAGTAAGTGCCATTCCATACAATGCAACTTTATCATGTACGGGTGCGAATGACATCACATCTGTAAATGCTGCAGTGTGTGCTCCTGCTACTGCTTCCTATTATGGTGGTACAGAAGCGCTTCTTGTTTATACTCCAGCTGCCAATGGTGTTATTGATATTTCAATCAATGGTCAAACCTGGACAGCAATCATGGTTTATGCAGGTTGCCCTACTAGTGGTGGAACATGCGTTGGAGGTGTATCCAGCTCATTAGCAACTAAAAGTTTAAACGGTATTTCGTTGACAGGTGGTACTACCTACTACATTATGGTTGACACCTGGCCGGCTCCGGCGGGTCCATGTGCTGGAACTGGTACAACCATTTCCATTACAGCAGGTGTTCCGCCTCCACCACCTTCAACTTGCGCAACAGCAACATTAGTTTCTTGTGGCGTTACTGTGACAGGTACAACAGTTGGTCAACCAGTTAATGCAGTAGTCGGTACTTGCGGAACTGCACTGAATACAGGACCTGGCAGATGGTATACAGTATATGGCGGTGGTGGAAATATCACTGCTAGCTTATGTGGAAGTAGCTTTGATACCAAAATTGGTGTTTTTTCAGGTACTTGCGCTGGTTTAGTTTGTGTAGGCGGTAATGATGATTTCTGTGGACTTCAGTCTGAAGTTTCGTTTACGAGCGTTGCCGGAACACAATATTATATTTATGTAACAGGTTTCCTCTCTGCTTCAGGTACCTTTACCTTAAATGTAACTGGATCTTGTGGAACACCACCACCTCCTCCTCCTCCTGCTAACGACGCATGTGCAAATGCTATAGCTATTACTTGTGGAAGTTCAACTGTCGGAACTACAGTAAATGCAACTGCTGACAGTGCACCCACATGTATCACTTCAAATACTGCGCCTGGTGTATGGTATACTATCGTTGGTGATGGCGATGTCTTTACATTAAGCCTTTGTGGTGCTGCTTATGATACAAAATTATCCGTGTACACTGGAACATGTGGTGCATTGGTTTGTCAAACCGGAAATGATGATTTTTGCAGCCTTCAATCTCAGGTTGAGTTTCTTTCAACACCTGGTACTACTTACCGTATTTTGGTTCATGGATTTAGTGCTGCCACAGGTACATTTACTTTGAATGCTTCATGTGCACCTCTTTGCCCTGCACCTATTGCTGCTCCCTGGACTGTGACTGCTATTGGTGGTGCTGTAGGCGCTGGGATAGAAAATTGTGATGGTAGTTTTAACGTTTCCACTACAGGTGTAGGAACAACTACTGCTGACAAAATTTACTTCGTACACCAAACACTTTCAGGAAATGGGTATGTAATTGCTGACATAAACACTTTTACAAGTTTCACATTTGGAGGTGTTCAATTTAGAGATGGACTTACTGCAGGTGCTCGTAAAGTGGGTTTACAAACTCAGTTGGGAGCAAGAGTTGCACGTGAGTTACGTACTGTTGCAAATGGTGCGCACACTGTTTCACAATTATCTGCTCCTAAGCATAATTGGGTCCGTATTGCCAGAGTTGGAGATGTTTTCACTTCTTCTATTTCTGCAAATGGAGTTACCTGGACCCAGGTTAACAGTGTAACTGTCGCTGGTTTACCTGCATCATTGAATGTAGGTTTCTATGTCAACTCTCAACTTGCAATAACTGGAAGTGTTGAGTTTGGTAGTGCAGGAGTATTCTCCGGTGCTGCATTAAATTCTGATTTTGCAAGCCGCAATGGAGAAGGTTCCGTTTACTCTGCAATCAATGCTTTCCCTAATCCTGCGAGCAGCGAGCTAAATATCAATATGGCTCACCTTACAGGTGAAAAAGTACAGGTAACTGTTATGAATACAATCGGCCAGGTTGTGTTACAACAAAACTTTGACGCTGTAAATGAAGTTGAGCGTTTAGATATTAACAATCTGAACACTGGAGTGTACTTCCTTCAAGTGAATACTGAAGCAGTTCAGAAAATTATCGTTAATAAATAGTCGATAGAAATAATTTGATCTTTGATCAAAATTAGAGAGGCACTCAATTTGAGTGCCTCTTTTTTTATGGGAAAATGACTAATAAGAAATGAAATGCAATATCATTCTCTATTACACGATCTAGACCTTCATTCCGCTCACATCACCAATAATAGATCCATCAGGGATGATTGATCCTTTCTTCAAAACGATGATTCCATCAACAGTGCAGTGAACAGGTGACTCTGAATTGGGCAAGTTTTCAGTACCTCTAATGATTACATTTTTGCCAATACGACAGTCTTTATCAATAATCGCCTGCTCGATATAAGTGCCCTCTCCTATTCCCATGGGAATTTCATCAGGTTTCAAAACAATTTCTGCTAAAGTCTGAAAATAGTCATTACCCATAGTAATACAATTCTTCAATCTGGCTCCTTTTCCAATTCTGGAACGAACTCCTATGATGCATCGCTCCAGACTTTCTGCATGAACTATAGAACCTTCAGATACTATGGAATGCTTGATGGTAGTGCCACTGATCTTCGCCGGTGGAAGCATACGGGGCCGTGTATAGATCATATTGTTTTCATCGAACATATTAAATTCCGGTATAGGATCTGCCAACGATAAGTTTGCATCGAAAAACGAAGAAATAGTCCCGATATCTGTCCAGTAGCCCCTGTAACTATAACTTGCTACTTTGTATCCACCTGATATAGTTTTGGGAATTAATTCTTTACCAAAATCTGTGTCATTTGGATAAGTATCAAATAAATCATTCAATAATTTCCTGTTGAATATATATATACCCATCGATGCGAGGTAATGGTTGCCCTTAGCTGCATCTCTTTCTGAAACAGGTGAGGTCCAGTCAGGGAGTAAATCTGTCTTGGGTTTTTCAATAAAGGATGTTATAAATCCTTCATTATTTACCTTCATGATTCCAAATCCCGGGGCGTCCTTTGCATTAACAGGAATTGTAGCTATAGATAAATCTGCACCACTTGCCACATGTTTCTCTGCCATTTCCTTCAAATCCATTTGATAGAGCTGATCTCCGCTGAGAATCATCACATAATCATGATCATGTACATTCAAATGTTGCATAGATTGCCTCACAGCATCGGCAGTTCCCTGAAACCATTTGTCTGAACTGGCAGTTTGCTCAGCAGCCAGAATATCTACAAAACCGCTATTAAAATTATCAAAGTTGTAAGTGTTTTTGATATGTCTGTTTAGTGAGGCGGAGTTGTACTGTGTTAAAACAAACATCCTCTTAATCCCACTATTCAGACAGTTGGAAATTGGAATATCTATTAATCTGTATTTCCCTGCAATCGGTACCGCGGGTTTTGAGCGGTCTTTTGTCAATGGATATAAGCGCGATCCGGCCCCACCTCCTAATATCAGGCAAATCATCTTGATCATTTTCTTAGAATCAATCTCTTTCATAAAATGTATAATTATTTATTTATTTGAATACTGCTATCTGATTATAGATCCGATATCTCTTTATACAGATTGAGATAAGTTTCCGCTGACTTTTCCCAGGAAAAATCCAGTTCCATCACTCTCTTTCTTAATGCTTTGAGGCTTGGCTTATGATAATATAAATTACTGGCTCTGATCATAGCATCAAGGGCATCTTCTACCGTAAATTGAATGAATCTGAATCCTCTTCCATCAGGCCCGCCTGCATCCGGAACTGTGTCCCATAAGCCTCCGACTGCTCTCACCAGCGGTATGGTCCCATATCTGAATGCGTACATCTGATTGAGACCACAAGGTTCTACTCTTGATGGCATCAGAAGAAAATCACTTCCGGCATACAGTTGATGGGCCAGTCCTTCATTGTACTCGATAGAAGCATCAAAGAAATTAAAAAGATCATGTCTCATCCTGAGGAAAGAATCCTTGATCCAGGGTAAGCCTGATCCTAAAACGAAAAAACATGCTCTTCTGCCTGTCTGAAGATATCTGTAAATTAAATCTGGCAGCAAATCTGCTCCTTTTTCAGATACCAGGCGACCAATAAAAGTGAACAAAGGCAAATCTTCCTGAATGTTATATCTGTCGACCAGATATTTTTTGTTCTGTTGCTTGTATGTATCTATGTTTTTTTTGTAGTGGGTATCGATCATAGGATCAGTTGCCGGATTCCAAACCTCGGTATCTATTCCATTGAGAATACCGCTGGACTTTTGCCACTCTTGCCTCAGAAGTGCTTCCAGTCCGAGAGCAGATTGATGAAGTTCCATGAGATAGTTTGGTGACACAGTCGTTAGTTTCCAGCAGCATTTAATCGCTGATGCCATTGGGTTAATGGTATCAGACCAATCCAGTGCACCTTTACCAGAGGAGTAGTAGTACGGTAATTTGTGTTCATTTCTCCAGCTGAATGCTCCCTGATATTGACCGTTGTGTATAGTAAATACAGTCGGTAATCTGTTGAGTCGCTGAAATTCCGGGCAAAACTGAGTCATAAACGGAATCAATCCGGTATGATGATCATGACAATGCAATACTTTGGGAAGCTCAGCCCAGGAATTTATCCATTGCAGTACCGCTTGCTGGAAAACCAGATATCTGTCCAACTCATCACCATAGGGGTGATTGGTAACTGCATCTGCATAGATCCCATTTCGGTCAAATAAGCCGGGAACATGAATCAAATACATGGTATATCCCAGATTTGAATTCAATACTTCGTCAATAACATAGGGATAATAAATATCATGAACCCTTACGTAGCCAGCGTGAACTTGCTGACAGGTCTGAGCCAGGTTCCATTTTGTAAAATATTTCGGAATTACAACGGCTGTGTTAAGTCCGGCCTGATTTAAATATTTGGGTAATGCACCGACGACATCACCCAGTCCACCAGCTTTGGCCGCGGGATAGCATTCGGCTGAAACATGTAATACTTTTATCAAAATTGAGGTTTTTCATTATGTTTATAAATCCCACAAATGACCATTTTGAACCTGTAATACATCCGGACATTCATTTTATAAAATTTAATCCGGGACTTTGGTCCTGCAACATTACATTTGTGGTACTTGTTATGTCAGCGTTAAAGTAATGAATATGTTTAAATATCTATTTGTAGGAGCGTTATTATTGATTAATTTTTCTGCTTGCATTGAGGCGGGGAATACATTTACCAAGATGCCACCCGGACCCTGGAGGGGCGTTTTGAAGCTAGACAAGGTAAATTCACGGGCGGATGCTCCAAGTGAAGATGATATTCTGGCAGGAAAATTGGATTTTGAGGCAGTAAATCCGGGAGAATTACCTTTTAATTTTGAGGTAGTGTATACTGATAAAGACAATTTTCATATACTCTTGAAGAATGCTGATGAGGTCTTCAAAATAACAGATATTACCTGGGGACTGGATAGAAGAACTGCCAAAGACACTTTTACATTTTCTTTTCCATTCTACAATGCAGCCATGCGGGGAATATTTGAAGAAAATATCATTGAAGGCGAATGGATATTATATGACAGGGAAGACTATAAAATTCCGTTCGTTGCTTACCATGGGAAGAATTTCAGATTTACTGAAATGAAAAAAAAGCCGGTAGCTGATTTGGGTGGATCATGGAAACTTACCATGGGAACTGATACAGATAAACCTTATGAGGCATTGGGAGAATTGCATACAAAAGGAAATTATGTCTCGGGTTCTATCCTCGAAGAAACCGGTGATTACAGATATCTGGAAGGAACCGTGCAGGGTGATAAAATGTATCTGTCACAGTTTGATGGAGCCACTGCATATTTATTGGAGGCGAAATTAATGGAAGATGGTACTTTGCAGGGGTTTTTCCGTTCAGGGAAACACTTTCAGACTACCTGGACCGGTGTGAGAACAAATGAGGATATATTGAGAGATCCCAGCGATATAGTGAAAACAACGGGTATTCCGTTCGACTTTACCTTTACGGATTCAAAAGGACATATCATTTCTCTGAATGACCCGGAATTTGCCGGAAAGGCAAAGATCATCCAGATTCTGGGAACATGGTGTCACAATTGTTATGATGAAACCAGATTCCTGGTAGAGCAGGCTGAGAAGTACAAAAATGAGGACCTTGCTATTATAGGATTGGCTTTTGAAAGATCAAAGGATACTTTGAGTGCAATGAAACGGCTGGATGCTTATCAGGACAGACTTAATGTACCTTATCCCATCCTTCTGGCTGCTCTAACTACTAATAAAGAAGAAGCATTAAAATACCTTCCTGCTCTGGAGCAGGTATTTGCTTTTCCGACCACTATTTTCCTGGATAAAAACAATAATATTTATAAAGTGCATGCCGGTTTCTTCGGACCTGCTACTTCGAAGTACAAGTATTGGGTGGATGAGTTTGAAGAAACAGTTCAAAAATTAATTGAATGAGAAAGAAGGTTTTAATAACCGGAGCTACTTCCGGAATTGGTCTTGCAATGGCTTATCGATTTTCAGCTGAAGGATTTGATTTGATATTGACAGGAAGGAGAAAAGAAAGGCTGGAAGAACTTGCCCGGAATCTCAGAAAATCAAATGGGACTGTAGTGAGTATACTTGTTTTCGATGTAAGGAATCCGGATGAAGTAAAAGTACAACTGGAATCGCTGCCGGAAGACTGGAAAATCATTGATATTTTGATCAATAATGCTGGTCTTGCGAAAGGTTTGTCCACGATCGATCAGGGCAATACTGATCATTGGGATCAAATGATTGATACAAATATTAAAGGCTTACTTTATGTAACAAGAATTGTATCCCCCTGGATGGTTGCCGCAGGAAAGGGTCATATTATCAATATCAGTTCGATAGCCGGAAAGGAAGTATATCCAAACGGTAATGTTTATTGTGCTTCCAAGTTCGCTGTGGATGCACTTTCCAGGGCCATCAGGATTGATTTGCATACAAAGGGGATAAGAGTCAGTCAAATATCTCCGGGAGCTGTTGAAGAGACTGAATTTGCTTTGGTCAGATTCGATGGCGATGTAGAGCGGGCAAAAATTTACAATGATTTTAAGCCTTTAAAAGCATCCGATGTTGCCGACGCTGTTTTTTATATGGCCTCCTGTCCTCCCCATGTGAATATTCAGGATATCACGATACTGGCTACTCAACAAGCAAGTGCGGCTATTATAGACAGGAGTGGAAGGTAAGAAAATAGAGTTATGAGATATGTTATGAATTATGAGTTTTGAGTTAGTCATCTCATCAATCTCATTCAACCTTATCAAACACTTCCATCTTCAATTTACTTTTTCAAGTTTATATCCGTGGACATTGAATAAGGAAGGTCTGCTTTGCGGGAGACCTTTGCTTTATTGGGAACAGGGGACATTTTAAATTGCAACTTACCTCCATTCCAAATATCGCTTTGCGTCAGAAATTGCTTTGAATAAGGTTTTCCATTTAAAGTAGCCTCCATAACATACACATTTTCTTTGCTGTTTTCAGGAGCTTCAACAGTGAATGTCTTTCCATTTTCCAGTTTCAATATTGCTTTTTTAAACAGCGGTGAGCCAAATACATACTGATCAGTTGCCGGTGTTACAGAATACATGCCCAGTGCTGAGAATACATACCAGGCAGATGTTTGCCCGTTGTCTTCATCGCCGCAAAGTCCATCGGGAGCAGGAGTGTAAAGCTTATCCATGATGTTGCGGACATGATATTGAGTTTTCCAGGGTTGATTAGCATAATTATACAAATACACCATATGCTGGATAGGTTGATTGCCATGTGCATATTGACCCATATTCATGATCAGCATTTCAGTGATCTCATGTATTTGCACGCCATAATAGCTATAATCAAATGTGGGTGCAGCAAGGAAAACAGAGTCAAGTTTCTCTGTAAATTTATTTTCACCTCCCATAAGATCCATTAAGCCCTGTACATCGTGAAACACACACCAGGTCCAGTGCCACGAGCAGCCTTCTGTAAATGCATCGCCCCATTTGTCCGGTCTAAATGGTGACTGGAAATTGCCATCCTTATTCTTTCCACGCATGAAATTCGTTGAAGCATCAAATACTTTTTTGTAATTCATGGCTCGGGAAGCAAACAGATCCAGTTCTGATTTAGGACGTTTAAGCTTTTTTGCTAGTTTCCATATAGCAAAGTCAGCATATGCATACTCCAGGGTTCTGGCGGTATTTTCCGGAACATTGACATCATAAGGTATGTACCCGAGTTCATTGTAATAATTCACTCCAAAACGGCCAACCGACGATACCGGGCCTTCATTCTCGGTATTTTTCAGGATAGCTTCGTACAAGGTCTCAATAGACTCAGATGGAATATTTTTTAAATAGGAATCAGCGATAATCGGGGCAGAGTTGGATCCAATCATACAATTCCGGTGGCCTGGACTTGCCCATTCCGGAAGCCATCCACTTTCCCGGTAAGTGTTTGCCAGACCTTCCATGATCTGACTATTCAACTCCGGAAACATTAGTGTAAAAAATGGAAAAACGGCTCTGAAAGTATCCCAAAATCCATTGTCAGTAAACATGTAACCTTCCTCTATTTTCCCATTATAAGGACTATAATGAATCAGCTTTTCGTCTTTGTCAAATTCAAAGAACTTGCGGGGAAACAACATAGTCCTGTAAAGTGCAGTATAAAATGTCACATTCTGATCATGTGTGCCACCTTCCACCAGGATTCTGTTTAATCCATTATTCCAGACTGCGGCAGCTTCATTTTTTACGGTTTCAAATGATTTATCTCCAATTTCTCTCTTTAGATTTATTTCAGCTTGCTCATAACTGATAAATGAAGATGCTATTTTCAGATTTACTTCTTCATTAGCTTTGGTCTTAAACCTGATAATTGTGCCTACGTGATTACTCTCAGCAGTCAATAAATCCGCAGTGAGAATACTATCCTTCACACTATAGACAGCTTCAAAATCTTTATCTACATATATGACAAAATAATTTTTGAAATTGTCTGGCACTCCTCCCCTTGCGTTGCTTGCATAACCAATGATTTTCCCTTCTTCAGGAATAACTTTGATGTATGAGTTTTTGAAAAATCCATCAACAAGTAAATAAGCTTCATCGGTTTGAGGGTAGGTAATTTTAAAAGCTGCCGCTCTTTCCGTAGGAGTGATTTCTACAGTGGTATTGTAATCGGCCAGATAAACCTTGTAATAATGAGGTTTGGAAATTTCAGCCTTGTGGGAAAACCATGATCCCCTTTTATGCTCATCAAACATTAATGTATCCGTAATGGCAAATATCGAAAATGCACCATAATCATTAATCCAGGGAGAAGGCTGATGCGTTTGTTTAAATCCTCTGATCTTATTGGCGGCATACTGATAACACCAGCCATCTCCCATTTTATTTGTTTGTGGAGTCCAGAAATTCATTCCCCATGGAAGTGCGATGGCCGGATAGGTATTTCCATTAGAAAGCTCATATTTTGAATCTGTGCCAACTAGAGGGTTGACCAGATCTACAAGGTTTTGAGGTGTCTGAGCAAGAAGGGTTGTGCTTATGAATAAAAATGCAAGAAGGTATTTCAGCATGTAAAAAGATTTATAAAGAATTGGATGCTGTAAATATAATAGAAATGACCAGAGATATAAGAGATGAGGTTTGAGAGATAAGATATGAGAGAGAAGATATGAGAATGAACAGCCGGTGATGAGTGACAGGTTGAACAGTGTCCGGGTGGTACATCTCTTTACCAAGTATTTATATCAATAGACTGGGGTAATGAAACTAATTAAATAAATACCCAGCAGTAAAAATAAAAACAAGCAAGCAGCTTTGTGTGAGTGACCGTAGCTGGAAGCTACGGAAAGCAGAGAGTTAGAGTTAGAAGAATAATTGAAAGTTGAAAATGAACAGCCAATGAATGCAAAATCACACAATTGTGTGGGTGCCGTAGCTGAAAGCTACGGAAAGCATTAAGTGATAGTGGGCTGTGTTCAGCTAGAGGCCAGAAGCTAGAGGCCAGAAGCGGCTGTTTGGCTCTTCTCGCAGCTTGCAGCTCGTGGCTCGAAGCTATCACACTTCCAGCTGTACACTCATCGATTCCCATTCCTTATAAGCTGATTCGAGCCAGGCTTTGTGATCGTTGTATGTTTTAAGGAATTGGGGATAATCCGGTGAATTATATTTCTCAGGGTCGGCCATCTGGCTTTCCATTTCGATAACCAATGTTTCTGTTTTTTCAATCTTCTTTTCCAGATTCTGAAGATTTCGCTGGATTGTTCTTACCTGATCAAGATTGAGAACAGGTTCTTTTGGAGCTTCCGCAATTTTTTGTTGCTGTGTACTCATTTCAACTGCCCGCATGTTATCAAATGCGCGCTTTTCCAGATAATAGTCGATATCGCCGAGAAAAGTTTTAATCTTGCGATCACGGAACTCTACCACCTGATCTGTCAATCCTTTTAGAAATTCCCTGTCGTGAGAAACAACGAGCAATGTTCCGTCATAATTCATTAAAGCCTGCTTCAGAACATCCTTGGACAACATGTCAAGGTGATTCGTGGGCTCATCCAGCAGCAATGTATTGATCGGCTTTAGCAATAACATAGAAAGTGCAAGTCTTGCTCTTTCTCCTCCGGACAGAACTTTCACTTTTTTGTCAACATCCTCACCGCTAAACATAAATGCTCCTAAGATACTTCTTACGCGGGTACGCATATCTTCCGGTGCCATATCTTCCATGACCTGAAGGACAGTTTTGTCGCTGTCCAAATTTTCTGCCTGATTCTGCGCATAATATCCGATCTGAACACTCTGTCCGATTTCAATTTGTCCATTGGTTACACGCTCCTCACCTATCAGCAACTTGGCCAGAGTTGTTTTTCCCTGACCATTCTGACCAACAAACGCAACGCGATGGCCTCTCTCCACTTCAAAATCTACTTTGTCCAATACCTTTATAACCCCATAATCCTTAGATACTTCTTTCGCTTTCAGTACAATTTGAGCGGATCTTGGGGAGGGCGGGAATCGAATTTTCATGGTATGCGTATCAGCTACATCCAGCTCTACTCGTTCCATTTTATTCAATTGTTTTTGCATAGATTGGGCCATCTTCGTTTTAGTGGCTTTTGCCATAAATCGGTTGATGGTCTTCTCTCTTTCTGCTATTACTTTTTGCTGATTCTCATAAGTTGCTAAAAGCTTCTCGCGTCTTTCTTCCCTCAGAATCAAATATTTGGAATAATTTGCCTTGTAGTCAAATATCTTTCCCATTTCCACTTCGACTGTGCGGGTCGTGATGCCATCCAGGAATTGCTTATCGTGAGAAATAAGAAGGATTGTACCAGGATAAACTTTTAGGAAATTTTCCAGCCAAATAATAGATTCAATATCCAGGTGATTGGTAGGCTCATCCAGTAACAGGTAGTCTGGTTTTAACAATAACAACTTTGCCAGCTCTACCCTCATCTGCCATCCTCCGGAAAATTCAGCTAAAGTTCTTTCGAAGTCAGTTTGCTTGAAACCAAGACCTTTCAGAATTCTTTCCGTCTCAGCCACGGCCTCTTCCGGCTGGATGATAGAAAGTCTTTCTGTTATGTGGGTCAATTGATCGATGAGGTCATGATATGCATCTGATTCATAATCAGTGCGTTCGTTAAGCTGTTCATTGACATAGACCAGTTGTTTTTCCATGGTCTTGATTTCATCGAATGCTTCCTGAGCAATTTCAATTACTTTCTTTTCGAGTCTTAACTTAAGATCCTGGTGCAAATAACCAATTGTAACCCCTTTTGGAAGTAAAATTTTGCCTTCATCCGGTCTGGATTCACCAGCCAACAAACGCAGTAAGGTAGACTTACCTGCTCCATTTCTACCAACTAAACCAATCTTTTCACCGGGTACGATAGTGAGGTCGATTTTATCGAATAATACCCTGTTGCCATATTGCAGATAAACCTGCTGTAACTGAATCATATTGCTGTCTCCTTTTTCAGGGTGCAAAGATACAATAAATCATCAGCCTGTAATCTATTAGTCTGAAGCTCTTGATAATGCAGCAAGGAAAGTAAATGGAATGAATTATGAAAAATGTGCTTTCTGACAATTCAAATTTTGTCAAATGCGGTTAATTCCAAGTTTTATAATCCGGTAGTTGTGAAATTACAGCATATTGATTGCCCTTATCACGCATAATCTGCCGCCAAAGTTTTTTTGTCTGAAGGTTAAAAATGTAATTTTTGTCCATATCCGCTGTGATCCATGAACCTACTTCCAGTTCTTCTTCGAGCTGTCCAACAGTCCATCCTGAATACCCAATAAAAAAACGAATATGGTGAGGCTCAACAAATCCCTCTTTAATAAGTGCTTTCAATTGATTAAAATCACCTCCCCAGGAAACACCCTGGGCTACCTCATAACTATCGTCCAGTAATTCTCCCAAACTATGGACATAATGCAGCGTATCTGTAGCAACCGGACCACCAAAGCTTACTCTGGCGTGAAAATCCGGAAATTCCTGCAGCAGGTCACCCACATTCATTTTGATGGGTTTGTTGAGGATAAAACCAACGCTTCCTTCTGATCCGTGATCACACAACAAGATGGCACTTCTCTTAAAATTGGGATCCATCATGAATGGTTCTGCCAATAGAATAGTGCCTTTTTGTACGATGATTTTTTGTTGCATAAATCAAAAATAACAAATAATATAAATTCTCATAGGGTTGATTTAGTTAATATATCTAAAAATTGAGTTAATTAAAACAACTCAACTATCAATCAAACCATCATGATATAAGTGTTCAAGAGATCATTCTCATTGAAATACGAGAAATTACACAGTAAGTATTTGAGATTAAAAGAATAAAACCTGAATGTTAAATGCGTTCAAATTTAAAAAATCAGACTCACAGACTTTCAGTAGGCATTTGTCTGTCTATTCTGGCAATAAATCCGCGAATCACTTTGCCTGTACCACCCACTTCAGTGAAGTGAGAAGCACCATCGGCAATCATGTTTTGCATGATTTGCGTCCATCGAACAGGTGAAGTAAGCTGATTAATCAGGTTTTGTCTGATAATTTCAGGTTCCAGGTAGGCAAAAGCATCTACATTTTGGTAAATGGGACAATAAGGGATAACTATATTAGCTGACTTTAAAGCTTTTTCAAGCTCTTCGCGGGCAGGTTCCATCAGGGGTGAATGGAAAGCGCCGCCAACCTGGAGAATTACAGCTGTTCTGGCTCCGGCTTCTTTTGCTTTTTCAACTGCAGCTTCTACTCCGGGAATGGTTCCGGAAATTACCAGCTGACCCGGACAATTGTAATTGGCTGGTACTACTATATCATCGATGGACGCGCAAATGTCTTCTAAGACTGCATCCTCCAGCCCAATGATAGCGGCCATTGTAGAGGGAGTTAACTCACAGGCTTTTTGCATAGCTTCTGCCCTGATTTGAACCAGCTTCAGACCTTCTTCAAAACTCAATCCCTCCGCTGCCACCAATGCAGAAAATTCGCCTAAGGAATGTCCGGCAACCATGTGAGGTTTGAAATCAATTCCGGCAATCTTTGATTTGATAATTGAATGAAGAAAAACAGCTGGCTGAGTAATTCTGGTCTCTTTTAATTCTTCTGCTGATCCATGAAACATGATGTCTGAAAGCTTATACCCAAGAATTTCATCTGCCTGATGAAATAGACTGCGGGCCAGATCAGAATTTTCATACAAATCCTTACCCATTCCTTCAAACTGAGCTGCCTGGCCCGGAAATACATATGCTTTCATGCGGTATATTTTAAATGATTAATGCTTAAACAAATTCTGCGCTCTGTGATAAATCACGAGTGATGGAATCCGGGGCAAATTTATCATTTTGCGGATAAACTGTATTTATTGACCCAATATTATGAAAGAAGTATATAAATGTCTTTCAAAAGTGCGAAGGGCTACAAAGTATTTTCCTGCCGGCAGGTGATCTGTCAATAAAGAAAATTCATGAATTCCTGCATTTAGAACTTGATTTGAAAGTCTGGCAATGGGGGTTCCATTGACAGAATAAACATCCAGAAGTGCCATCGTACGGGAATCCAGGTTACATTCGACCTTAACAATATCTGTTACAGGATTAGAAGATGAGATTTTTATAGAATGAGGAATAAGGTCCATTTTGCCTGATATTTCAGATTCATAAGTTGCCGTATTGAGGCTATCCCGTGAATAGACTTTATATCCTGCTGCAAACATTTTGCCATCCGGTCTTTTGAAGAAACGGTTTACATTCTGCGTTTCAAAAAGCTGTACCCAATCATCACCACCATTTCTTGTCTCAAAAGTCCCCATTCCATAGCCTCCAAGCCATCCAATGTTATCGTCCTGAAAACCGATTCCCTGCGCGTCAAAAAAACCGGGGAATGTTTTTTCAAATTCATGATAAGTCCAGTTCATCCCTCCATCTGTTGATTTCATATAGGAAGGAATTTCACCTGTAAAATTTTGAACTGAGGCATAAGCAATCTGTGGAGAAGTGAATTCCAATTTCCAGACATATGATGTAGCCCGTCCGGTCCCTGCTACTTTTGTCCAGCTCTCTCCTCCATCTGATGTATATAAAATCACACCTTCTTCATTTAAAGCCAGGTTTTGAGGACCTGTACCTGCAATAAATCCATGCATTTCATCTATAAAATGCACGTCGACTGCTCCATTAACAAGACTATCAATGGCACTAACTGTCCATGTTTGTCCTGCATCTGTAGATTTAAAGAATCTCGCAGGAGAAAAGAAAACACCTACACCATAGATGATAGAATCACCTATATGGGCTAATCCGCAGATAGATTTATGGGTTCCGGGCAGCCGGTCGCTGATATCATTCCAGGAAATTCCACCATCCAGTGTTTGAAAGAATTTATTCTCCAGTGAACCTGCAAAGCCAACAGATGGGCTGATGTACTCGACAGAACGGATATATACATTTTTTTGGTCTGATTGGATCCATGTCTCCCCACCATCGAAAGTAGTATGAAATATTCCTTTTGGATCTCCAACTGTTCCATGCAATGCAGAGGTAAAGTACAGATCATCATATCTGAAAATATCCGGATTTTCCGGCAGATTTAGATTAGGAGTCCATTGAGAGTACGCTGCAGGTATAGCAACTATGTACAAAAAAATATAAACTAAGTTTGTCCTGTGTAAGAACTTTGTAATCATCATGAAATGGATTTTGAATAAGAAATGAAGAATTGCATGGATTCAGGGTTTCGCATAGAACCTTCATTATAATCAGTGTTATTAGATCTGCCCAGCAATATTTTCTTTACAGGTGCTTCCATCTTTTTACCGCTTATAGTATAAGGAATTTCTGCTACCTGAATAACTTCATCCGGCACATGACGCGGACTACATTGTGATCGGAGCATTTTTTTGATTTTAAGGATGAGTTCTTCATGCAAAATGATCGATTCCTGTAATTGAACGAACAAAGGCATAAAATGGCGTCCTTCACTCAACTCTAAATTTACTATCAGGCCATCTTTTATTTCAGGAATCTGATCCAGTACTCTGTATATCTCACTGGTTCCAATACGTACACCTTGTCTGTTCAAAGTAGCATCTGATCTTCCATAGATAATCAGAGAATTTCTGGAAGTGATTTTCACCCAATCTCCGTGACGCCACTTACCGGGATATTCTTCGAAATAGGAGGATTGATATTTTTCAAAATTGGTATCATTCCAAAATTTGACTGGCATGCATGGCATCGCCTTTTCGATCACCATCTCTCCCACTTCTTCGGTTAATTTATTACTATCGTCATCCAGCGCATACAAAGCACACCCAAGAGTTCTGCATTGAATTTCACCCAGATAGACCGGAAGCATGGGATTTCCACCTACAAATGCGGTGCAAACATCAGTTCCTCCACTCATACTCGTAAGCCAAAGATCAGATTTTATAAATTCATAAACCCAGTCAAAAGCTTCCGGTGGTAAGGGAGAACCCGTGGATCCAATCGATCTGAGAGATTTCAAATCAAATTGTTCATTTGGTTTGATTCCTTTTTTCATAGAAGCTACCAGAAATGGAGCACTGGTACCAAAATGTGTTATTTTGATAGTTTCTGTCAATCTCCACATCCGGTTAAGACTGGGGAATGCCGGACTTCCGTCGTAAAGCACAATAGTTGCTCCGGTAAGCAATGCTGCATGCGTAAAATTCCACATCATCCATCCTGTTGTAGAATACCAGAAAAACCGTTCACCTGCTCTTACATCATTGTGAAGATGAAGATACTTCAGATGCTCAAGGAGCATACCTCCATGTCCATGAGTAATAGCTTTGGGTGCACCAGTGGTGCCGGATGAATACAATATAAAAATTGGATGATCAAATGGTACAGGCTCAAATACCAAATTTGCCTCGGAGTACTCTTCCTGGATATTGTCCCAGCTAATCCATCCGTCCAGTTCCTGTTCATTCTCAGTAGGATATGGCACCCATACTGCGCATTCAAGAGTAATTAGTTTATCCCGGATCATTTGATTTTCGGCCCCGCGGGAAAAGTATTTGCCTCCATAAAAATATCCGGCACAAGCAATGAAAACCTTTGGCTCTGTTTGCGCAAAGCGATCCATCACACTATCTACCCCGAAATCAGGTGAGCAACTTGACCAGATTGCACCAATACTGGTCGTGGCAAGAAATGCAACCGATGCCTGTGGAATATTTGGAATGTAGGCTACTACCCTGTCACCACTTACCACTCCTTTGCTTTTCAGAAAGGTAGCAAAAGCAGCAACTCTTCCTTCTAATTCATTCCAGGAGATTTCAGATACTCCATTTCGTTCATCACTGTAGATAATAGCTGGATTTTTGTCATTTCTATTTCTGAAAATATGCTCGGTATAATTGAGTGTAGCTCCCTGAAACCATTTTGTGTATGGCATTGGGTCATTACTGATAGTCTGTTCAGGCTTCTGATGAAATATGACTTTAAAAAATTCACAAATACTTTCCCAAAAAAATGCCGGATGATCTACAGACCATTGCCAAAGTTCATCGTAATCGTGTAATTGTATAGAATAGCGGTTTTCTACCCATCTTTGATACTTAAACATTGAGCTCGATTGCATCTCAAGAGGATCCGGAGACCACAGTAATCGAGGGGTATCTTCTAACATATGATGATTTTATGATCAAAATTTGATTAATTCACACCCGAAAGTAAAAAAGTCCTGATGGACAACCTAATTAACTATAATGGAACTCTGTTAAATTCGACAGATGCACGATTGACTCCTGACAATCGGGGGTTTTCATTTGGAGACGGATTCTTCGAAAGTCTGATCCTAATCAATGGATCGATTCCTCTGTGGAACACGCATCTGGATCGAATTAAAATGAGTATTACCCTCATGGAAATGGAAGCGGCTCACTTACTTGAGCCGGATTTTTTGTTAGATCAAATTTTCAGGTTAGTTCCAGAGGCGGGGATTTACAGGGTAAAACTGAACATATTCAGAAATAGTTCGGGCAAATATTTGCCTGATCAAAATGAAGTTCAATTCCTGATTCAGGCAACAACCGCTCAGGAACCCTTACTTAATATGCAAGATTATTACCTTTCCATTGGAAGGTCTTACAAAGTGTACAATTCAAACCTTGGAGACTGGAAACAGATTAAGAGCATGAGTTCACTTTCTTATGTAATTGCCTCATTAGAAGCCCGGGAATCCGGTTATGAAGATGTATTGATTTTAACCAAAGAAGGATTGATCTCTGAAAGCACTAACAGTAATATTTTTGCAATAAAAGAATCAGTAATCTTTACTCCGGGACTACAAACAGGCTGTGTAAATGGAGTTTTCAGGCAATATTTGATGCAATTGTTAAAAGAAAAGGGAATGGAGATAATAGAAAATGAACTATTTTGGGCTGAAATCAAGCATTTGGATGAGTTATTCCTGACAAATGCTGTTCAGTGGATACGACCAGTGAATCAAATTGATGATAAAATATTGGGTAAAAATCCAATTACCCGCGAAATCATGGAAATGGTCCGCAAGGATCTGTTGAAAGTATAAAAATATGAATACAATACACAAGGTATTAATAGCGAACCGGGCTGAAATCGCATGCAGGATTATCAGTACGTTGAGGAAAATGGGAATAAAAAGTGTCGCGATTTATTCGGATGCCGACAGATTATCCAGACATGTAAGATTGGCAGATGAGGCATATTATGTGGGACCTTCTCCTTCTTCTGAATCTTATCTTAGGGGAGATATCATCATCAAAATTGCCCTGAAATGCGGTGCAGATGCCATACATCCCGGATATGGTTTTCTAAGTGAGAATGCTGAATTTTCAAGAAAAGTAATGCAAAATGGTTTGGTATTCATAGGTCCTTCTCCGGAAGCAATGGAACAAATGGGGGCCAAAATTGCTGCTAAAAACACAGCTTTACATGCCGGTGTACCTTTGGTTCCCGGAACTACAGAAGCGATGACGGATATAGATGAAGCTATGAAAGTCGCCGCAGAAATTGGATTTCCTATTTTAGTAAAAGCTTCTGCCGGTGGTGGTGGCAAAGGAATGAGAATTGTCAATTCCGCTGATGAATTTAAAGATCAGGCTGCCAGAGCTATCAGTGAAGCAGAATCATCTTTTGGGGATGGGGCAGTGTTTATAGAGAAATTTGTAAGCTCTCCAAAACATATTGAAATTCAAATTCTGGCAGATCAGCATGGAAATGTTCTATACCTGTTTGAAAGAGAATGTTCGGTTCAGCGGAGACATCAAAAAGTAGTGGAAGAAGCTCCTTCATCAGCCATTACACCGGTGATCAGAGCGGCAATGGGAAATGCAGCTGTACAATTAGCAAAGACATGTAAATATACAGGAGCAGGAACGGTTGAGTTTTTACTGGATCAGGACAAAAATTTCTATTTTCTGGAAATGAATACCCGACTTCAAGTCGAGCATCCTGTGACTGAATATATTACAGGTTTGGATCTTGTAGAATGGCAAATCAGAATAGCCTCCGGGGAAACATTGACGATTACTCAGGATTCATTGAAAATTGAAGGACATGCCATGGAGTTACGGATTTGTGCAGAGGATCCACGGAATAATTTTTTGCCCGCAACCGGTAATCTCGAAGAATTTGAAATGCCTGAAGGCGAAGGCATTCGTATTGATACTGGTTTTTTGAAAGGAGATACTGTTCCTGTTTATTATGATTCCATGATTGCCAAGCTCATTGTACATGCTCCAAACAGACAATCCGCTATAGAGAAATTGTCTTCTGCCATTTCAAAGTTCCGTATAGACGGCATACCCACTACCTTAACATTTGGCGGCTTTGCCATTAATCATCAGGCATTTAAGGATGGAAGCTTCGATACTAACTTTATACGGGATTATTACGAAGAGGCGCATCTTTTGGATTGGAAAGAAGAAGAACTAAAAGTTGCTGGTATTGCTGCTACATATTTTTATGAACAATTGTGCAGCCGGCCTCCGGAGATTCAGGGAGCTAGTTCTAATTGGAAACGGAGAAGTCTTAAATGAGTGATGGGTGATGAGTTATGAGTTATGAGTTATGAGTTATGAGTTATGAGTTTGAACAGCCAGATATAAGATATAAGATATAAGATATGAGATTAACAGCCAGTTATGAGTGATGAGTGATGAGTGATGAGTGATGAGTTGAACAGCCAGAGATAAGAGATAAGAGATAAGATAAACAGCCAGTGATGAGTTGTGAATGATGAGTTATGAGTTATGAGTTGAACAGCCAGATATAAGATTAACGGCTAGTGATGAGTGAAGAGTGGTAAGTGATAAGGATGAGTTAAACAGTGAACCGGAGGATCACGAGTATAGCGCAATGAAACTTCGAAATAAGAGATGTTGCTTTTGTATACCAAGAGGACAAGCTATGAGATATAGTTAAACAGGCTCTTTGGATCCGTGCAATTTGCCTTATTCCTTACTACTTTAGCTATTTGACTTATTTCTTCTGTCTTATGACATACGCCTTACTCTTTACGCCTTACTCCTTACTACTTACTCCTAAATTAGACATGAAGTGTTTCAAAAGAGACGATTTTACAGGGAGTGCCCCACATGTAGAGGGTAAAAACATCTAATTCTTCTATTTCGACTTTTACTTTTGCTTTGTCATGCTTGAGTTGTTCAGGCATATCAATAATTTCATATTGATTGCCGTTATTGGCGACAATTCCCCAAAATCCTCCTTCTGCCTCCAGGTGATGAACGACTCCGATGACTTTTTGCATGTTAAATTTCTTTTCTAAGAACTATCTTCTCGATGGTAGAATTCAATTTTCTAATCATTTCATTCTGTTCATTGATTGTTTTCATTAACTCAGAAGTGTGTTCTGTATTATTGTTATCATCTCTGACAGGATTAGCAGGTAGCTGATGACTGAATCTGCTTAAACGGGCTCTCACATGCCATACTTCACGAATAGTGTTCACATTTACCCGAATCTGAGGAAAGTAGTCATTGTCTGAATGCAATTCAAGATGTCTGTGTTTTCTAAGATTATTGACAACACGTTTGACTAATACATCCCCCTGGGTTACAATTACATAGACATTATGATCTTTGATACTTGATTCCCAATGATTGTGTTCGATATAACTACAGATTATCTTATCTCCGTCATTCAATGAGGGTTCCATACTGTCTCCTGCTACGTCAAAAGATCTGTGAGTTCCGACTTTAAAGGCATAGTCAGGTAAAGTATAGGTCGGTAACTCTTCGACCAGCACGGGATCCAGGGTCTCACCTGCATATCCTGCTTGCGCCTTAACCGGCACGTGCATGATTCTTTCATTGTTGTCGGAATCAATAATAACTGTCAAAACTCTGCTACTATCGTGATTAGCGTCATTACAAAAATGCGGGCCGACTCCTTTACAAACAAATATGGGATTGAAATTATAAACTTCTACAGCCTTTTGTAGCAGATCTATCGTCACATTACGGTTGCCATTTAATACTTCGCTGAAACTTTGCGGCAGATAATCCAGTGACATCGCAAATTGTCTGCTGGATCTCACAGTATTTAGCAGCTTTAATTGCTCAAAGCATTCTATAAACCGCTGGGTAACGATATGATTCATAATTGTAATTGCACCTGTGAAACGAATGTGACAAAGTTACAATGTATAAATTATAGTATAAAATATTTTAATATGTTTTTTTTATATTTTTATATCAATGTAAATCATGGGTCCGAAATACACAGGCATCATAAAGTTGAAAACAATAAAGGGAATTAACAGGAAGAAAATGATTAGAAATCAAATGCTAGCTTCTGCTATCCTGATCAGTTCAAGGAAATCATTAGTTTTTAATGAGGCCCCTCCTATCAATCCACCATCTACATCTTTCTGAGAAAATAAATCTGCAGCATTAGCCGGGGTGCAGCTCCCGCCGTAAAGAATTTTGATTTCATTTGCTATGGCTAGTGTAAAATTATCCGCGAGCGATAGTCTGATTTCTTTATGCATTTCCTGAGCTTGAGCTGAACTGGCTGTTTTTCCTGTACCAATGGCCCAAATGGGTTCGTATGCGATAATCACTTTTTGAATCTCTTCATTGCTCAAATGAAAAATACTGTTTTCCAATTGTTTATTGACATACTGAATGTGGGTATCATCTTCTCTGATATCAAGAGGTTCACCACAACAAAAGATAGGTGTCAAGCTATGAGAAAGAACTGCTTTAACTTTTTTCAGAATCAAATCATCATCTTCTTTAAAGTATTGTCTTCGTTCAGAGTGACCCAAAATAACATACTCCGCTCCCGCAGATTGAATCATTGAAGCAGATATTTCACCGGTATAGGCTCCCTGGGCTTCGTGATGACAGTTTTGAGCAGCAATGCTGAAACTTCCATTCAAATATGGACCGGCTGAAGCTAAATGGATAAACGGCATCCCAACGATAGCTTTTGTGATCCTCAGTTCCGGAATACTTTCTTTCAGGATCTTAATGAAGTCAATACCCTCATTTAAAGTTTTGTTCATCTTCCAGTTTCCAGCCACTATTTTACTCCGATGCATGCTCTTTATTATTATAACTTAATGAATTTCAATGCAGAATGCTTATTGTCCTTTCCAATAGCCTTTAAGATATAGAGACCAGGATTCCAATCAGCGAGGGCTAAGGTAATACTCTCACCTGATAAAAAGGATTGTTCCAAAGAAAGCACTTCTTTGCCGAATTGATTAAAAACCTTCAATTGTGTGATTTTCAAATCCCCCTGATGGAGAATTTGCATTTCATTTCTTACAGGATTGGGATAAATTTTCAATTGATTTTCAATATTTATGTGTGCAAAAGCCGTATTCAGTTCAATTAATCCTTTCCTTGGACCCAGCAGGACTCCGCGCATGATTTCAATTTGCCCTTTAGTAAATGTATTTTGACAGGCCTGATCGGAGTAGTCCATGTAGTTTTCTATCATATCAGGCTCTTCGATTTCCACATCTGCACAAGTGTTTTGATCTGCATTACAATCACTGTTGGATTGTCTTCCCTGATTAGGTGTGTCTTCTACCCCATCGTCGGCATTGCAGCTGGAACCACCCAAAAGCGAACCGTCTCCCCAAATATGTCTTAGTCCTAAATAATGTCCCACTTCGTGGGTAGTTGTTCTTCCCTGCGGTGAAATGGTCAATCCGGAAGGCAGCAATGTTTCTAATGGATTATTCCTTCCAAAACATCTGAAGTCAATAACTACACCATCAAATCCGGGATTACTTGCCGATGCACCTTCCGGCCAATGAGGCAAATCTGCCGGTGGATAAGCATAGCCCAGAATCTGAGCTCCCAGAAAAGGAACAGCTTGAATTTTGCATACCCAAATATTCAAAAAATGCTCTGTATCCGCTGCATCACTCCCTCCTCCTGATGATTGTTTGACTTCATCCGGAAGCGTTATAATAAATGGTGTAAATGTTGCGGTGGTTTGAACCCGTTTAATTTCCACTAATTCAAATTCAATCCCGGCATCCGCTTGTCTCTCCTGAAATATGGTCCTAATATTGTTTTTATCAGGATTATTAAGTCGAAAATCCTGATTCAATACCTCGATTTGGTTGATGATCAGCGAATCGTGAAGATTCTCCTCCGGTTTATTCCAAACAATATGAACTACAACAGGAATTTTAAAGACATCATTACTCCTTGAATCCGAAGATCCCACCTTTTTGGCAAGCCCAAATACTTTATTAATCTGGTCCCTGTAACCTGGTACCAGTGCTTCCATCTGATTCATATGCATTTCATGTCCACAAATATGTCTGCCTGAACTTTCCTGCGCTGTCAGGTTATGAAAAGCGAATAGAATGAAAAGGACTGAATTCAGGAATTTATTATGAAGTAAGTATTGCATGATGAATCAGATTTGATGAGTAAATATATTTCTCCCTAAAAATGAATATTAAACACGAAATATTTAAGTCTTCAACAAAAAAAAAGACCATCGAACTAATTCGATGGTCTTAATATTTTTCAAGTACTATTGATTACTGTTTCACAAATCTTACAGATCTTATTCCCTCAGGCATTCTAACATTGAGGACATATACACCATTCATAAGTGATGAAACATTGAATTCTAAATTTTGAAGCACTACATCATATCTTTCTGAAAGTAAAACTTTACCATTCATATCTAAAACCATAATTTCCACATTTTTTACAAAATCATGTTGTGGAAAATTAACAGTCAAAGAATTGGTCACCATTGTAGGGAAAATTTTGATGGTATTTTCATCTAAAACTGCTTCATTTACAGAAGTTCCAAGAATATCTGAGGGGAAAAACACAGTTTTGTAAGATTCATAATCGGCACCAAAAATATAGGTTTCAGTATATTCCACCAGCTCATTATCTACTACCACAACATCAAAAGTTGAAACGGAATTGGATATCCACTGACCCTGATCAAAGGTGAAGGATTCTGATTTTGAGAGCACATCATAATTATTGTATTCATATTCAATTTTATCCAAAGGAACAGGAACACCCGAACCCAAATCAAACAGTATTTCTTCTCTGATCAGCAATTCACCATCATAAGTATATTCAGTCATTTCTGTATAAATAAAATCACCAGTATCATAATAAGAATCCAACACTGTAAATTTATTTCCGGTTTCCTCATATGTTCTCACTATTGTGCTATCGTTCCAGACGTTATCTATGTAGGTTTCCTGAATGTATTTGACAGGTTCTGATTTATAAGATTCATCAGCGGTTGCTAGCTCGATTCCAATTAATTCAGACTCAAAAGAATCACCCGGATCCAGAGGATTCATAATATTGGATGGCATTTGATTGTTCAACCATTCAATATTGCGCAATCTAATAAATGGAACAGGTCCGGGTGCCAGGGAATCCTGAGAGGATGCCCATTGGGTAATTCCTCTTACATTTCCATTGCTGTCGTATGAAACATCTGAAATACCATATGAAAATGTCCATTCTTCTTCAACCAAAGTATATAAGTTATAAGCAGTGACTCTGTTTCCTGCTCCATATGTAAATTGTACGGAGTCTCCCTCATTGGTTGTTTCTCCCCCCAATACTCCTGGACTTTCTACAACAATTGAAGTCGTGTTTCCTGCAGAATCGTATTTGTAATAATAATTGAGAATATTAAGTGGAATACCCAGAAAAACAGCCGTCATAGTAATTTTAGAAATTCTTTGCTGACTATCATATGTAGGTACCGCTCTTATATTATCAATGGGTAATGAAGCATCCAGTATTTTAATGTCAATGGCAGTAATGATTGCTTTGTTACCTACTACCTCGTAAGTAAAATAATAATTTAAGCCCGGACCATAATCATCAGCTTGATTGAATTTTGAAAAAGTGTAAATGGAATCAGATAATGTGCTGAAGCTAAAATTTCTATGCGCATTTTGATCAGCTTTTTCCTGAGCTGCACCGAACATCCTGAGCAGGTTTTTGTCTAAATATTTTTTCAGGACTTGAGTTTCATATGTATTCAGTTGTTGTGCATGAAGCTGCTGAGAGGTAGCAGTAAAAACCAACATTGTAAGTATCAGGTATAAAATTTTCATGGGATATTGTTTTTAATTTGAAATGAATCCGCTGTAAAATTACAATTTAATTCAATACTACTAATCACTGAATTATTGAAAAATGGTTGGAAAGCAGACTTTAACATTTGTAAATTGTGAGATGGAGGTGGAAATGGCGCTATTGTCGAAGTATAAGTTTTATCTAAGACTCAGATTTAACCATATTCCAGACTTTAGCCAGACTATTTAGTATTAATTTGCAGCGGTTTATATTCTAAACACACTAATAAATGGACTTTGGACATTCTTCTATGCCTGAGATGATTGATTTTTCACTTCCTCCATGGCAGGAAGAAAATGTCTCCCATTTGGTATCCAATCAAAATCAAACACCTCAAATATTTATAGGGAGTACTACCTGGAATCAGGATGCCTGGGTTGGTAATACATACCCTGCAAAAACTCCAAAGACCCGATTCCTGAGTGCATATGGTGAATCATTTGATACGATTGAACTCAATAGTACACATTATAATATACCACCTGAGCATGTAATTAAAAATTGGTGTAGTAAAGTGCCGGCTACATTTAGATTCTGTCCAAAAGTGCCCCAGTTTATTTCACACAGGACTGATCTTGGTTTTGAGTCAGGTTACCTGGATTTATATTTGGAGATGCTCTCTAAATTTGACAATAAATTGGGCATTCCATTTATTCAGTTTCCACCTTATTTTAAGCCTGATAGATTAGATTCATTGCTTAAGTGGGTTGAGTATGTCTCAAAAAAGCATGTTCATGCTATTGAGTTCAGAAATTCAGATTGGTTTGATAATCAATACGATAGATTATTTTTATTATTAAAACAGTTGAATTGGCCAATTGTGTTTACCGATACCTCAGGCAGAAGGGATCTCCTCCACATGCGATTGACTTCTACCGATTTTATTATTAGATTTGTCGCTTGCGGAATTGTTTCCATTGATCAAATGAGACTGAATCAGTGGGTAGAAAAACTTTATCCGCTGATTATCAGGCAACAATTAAAGAATATCTATTTTTTCATGCATGACCCGGAACATTATACCTTACCTGACATGTCATTTTATCTTAAGAGCGTTTTTCAAATGAAGAATTTAGAAGTTAGGAAAGTCATAAAAAAATCGGTTACTCCGGATTTGCCTCAACAATTTAAACTGTTTTGACCAACATGAACAAAGATTATCCATTCATGAACAGGGATTTAAGTTGGTTGAGTTTCAATCACCGGGTGTTACAGGAAGCAAAAGATCCTTCTGTTCCACTATTGGAACAAATAAAGTTCCTGGCTATATATTCTTCAAATTTGGATGAATTCTTCAGAGTCAGGGTTGGTCAGTTAAAAAACCTTGTAAACCTTGGAAAAAGGACCCAAAAAGAGCTGAGTTTTGAACCGAGACAAATTTACAGACAAATACTCTCTACAGTCAATAAACATCAGGCAGAGTTTATCAAAGTATTTGAGCATCAGATAATTCCGGAACTTAAACGACACAATATTAATCTTTTACGTCGTCTTGATTTAAATTCAAAGCAACAAAAATTTGCTGAGGCGTATTTCAGGGACAACATGCTACCATTCGTTCAGCCGGTATTGTTAGTTCCGGGAATGGTAAGAATATTTCTCAATAATGGGGCGCTTTATCTGTCCATAAGAATGGTTCCCAAAGCTGATTCTAAGGCTCCGGAACAGTACGCAATTGTTAAGATTCCGTCAGATCACCTGCCAAGATTTATACGACTTCCATCTGAACATAACAGGCATGATCTGATCATGCTCGATGATATAGTTAGACACAGCATATCCATGTTATTCCCCGGCTATGAAATCATCGATACCTATTCTATTAAACTGACCAGGGATGCAGAATTATATATTGATGATGAGTTTGCAGGTGATTTAATTCAAAAGATAAAGTCCTCACTTAACAAGAGAAATGTAGGGCCTCCTTCCAGATTAGTTTATGATAAGGAGATACCGAAGACGATGTTGAATTTCCTCAGAACTATGTTTGAAGTCGAGAATGCAGATTTATTAAAAGAAGGCAGATATCATAATAATTCAGATTTCTTCTCATTCCCTGATTTTGGCCTTAAACACCTCAAATACAATCCTTTACCACCACTGCGTCATAATATACTTGAATTCGTCAAAGACTATTTTGCCGAACTGGCAGAAAAAGAACACTTGCTCACTTTCCCTTTTCAAAGTTATGAATCTGTTATTCGGTTCTTTGAAGAGGCTTCCAAAGACCCTTTTGTAACGCATATCAAGCTCATACAGTACAGAGTTGCAAAGGATTCCCGAATCATGGATACATTAATTGAAGCAGTAGAGGCAGGCAAGAATGTATCTGTATTTATAGAGGTCAAGGCCAGATTTGATGAAGAAGCTAACCTCAAATGGGGTGAAAAGCTCCAGAAAGCCGGTGTAAGAGTACACTATAGTTTTCCAGGTCTGAAAGTGCATTCAAAATTGGCATTAATTCGCAGAATTGAAGATGATGTTCCTAAGTTTTATGGCTATTTGAGTACCGGTAATTTCAATGAAGACACAGCCAAAATATATTCTGATTTTGGGCTATTTACAACAGATACCCGCTTGACACAGGAAATTGCAGGCGTATTCTCATTTTTAGAGACCGGAAAACTATTAAAGTTTGATTTCCAGCATCTTTTAGTGGGACAATTCAATCTTCGGGAGAAACTAATTGAATTGATTCAGAAAGAAATAGAACATGCAAAAAATGGTAAGCCTGCAAAAATAATTCTTAAAATGAATAGTCTTCAGGATGAGGAAATGATACAATGGCTCTATCAGGCATCACAAGCTAATGTAGAAATTAAACTGATCATCCGAGGTATTTGCTGTCTGGTTCCCGGTGTCAAAGGCTATAGTGAAAATATAGAATGTATCAGCGTTGTAGACAGATTTTTGGAACATGCCCGCGTTTTTTACTTTTTAGATAATGGTAAGGAGCATATTTATCTGTCTAGTGCTGACTGGATGAGCAGAAACTTGAGCCACAGAATTGAAACTGCATTCCCCATCTATAATCAAACATTTAAAAAAGAAATCCTTGAAATCCTGAACTTGCAACTGAATGACAATGTAAAAGCCAGGGTTGTAGATCATACATGGTCGAATGAGTACAAGAAAAATTTGTCATACCTTGTAATCCGTTCACAAACAGAAACATACTATTATTTGAAAAGGAAGCAGGAAACACTGCAGGAAAGGTAATTTACAATAATTTGCACCATTATGCTTACAGCAATTTCACCAATAGATGGCAGGTACTCAGCTCAATCCAGTGCTCTCAGTTCTTATTTTTCTGAATTTGCCCTGATCCAATATCGCGTTTTAGTTGAGATTGAATACTTTATAGCGCTGATAGAGATCCCATTGCCTCAACTGGCCGCATTTGATTCAAATAAAATTGAGTTACTGAGGGATATATACAATAATTTCACTCTTGAAGATGCAGAGAAAATTAAAACTATTGAGAAAGTAACCAATCACGATGTCAAGGCTGTTGAATACTTTATCAAAGAAAAATTGGAACAATTGAAATTGGATGAATTCAAGGAATTTATTCATTTCGGACTCACATCACAGGACATTAATAATACTGCCATCCCCATTTCGATTAAAGATGCCCTTGTTGGAGCCTTATATCCGGCGATCGAGTCGGTTGTCAGTATATTATATGGTTTGGCAGAAGAATGGAAGGAGATCCCTATGTTAGCAAGGACACATGGGCAGCCAGCCTCTCCTACCGGACTTGGAAAAGAGATTCGCGTTTTTGCAGACCGATTGGAGACACAGCTTATTTCACTGAAAAGTATTCCTATACATGGTAAATTTGGTGGAGCAACCGGCAATTTCAATGCGCACATAGCAGCCTATCCGGAAATAGACTGGGTGGTTTTTGCTAATAATTTTTTAAGCAACACACTGGGAATAATAAGGACTCAAACTACTACCCAAATCGAACATTACGACCAGCTTGCTGCAGTTTTTCATGCTTTGATCAGGATAAATACCATTTTGCTGGATTTCTGCAGAGATATTTGGACCTATGTTTCGATGGATTACTTCCGGCAAAAGATAGTCCGGGGCGAAATCGGTTCTTCTGCTATGCCTCACAAGGTAAATCCAATAGATTTTGAAAATGCAGAAGGAAATCTGGGCATAGCAAATGCTTTTTTAAGCCATTTGGCGGAAAAATTACCGGTCTCCCGTTTACAGCGGGATCTTACAGATAGCACAGTTTTGCGAAATGTGGGAATGCCATTTAGTTATGGTATGATAGCGATAAAGTCTATCATTAAAGGGATTAATAAGTTGGAATTAAATGAAAATAAAATCCAAAGCGATCTGGATCAAAACTGGATTATTCTGGCAGAAGGAATCCAAAGTATTCTCCGAAGAGAAGGTTTTGAGCAACCTTTTGAATTATTAAAAAATCTTACCCGGGGAAATTCTACCATTAATCAGGAAGTGATTCATTCATTCATTGATCAATTGGAAATCAATGAGGCTATAAAAATTGAGTTGAAAAAACTTAAACCTACTAATTATACCGGGAATGCCATGGATTAAATCCATTTGTGCAGAATGGTTCAAAATAGGTTTATCTTTATTATGTCCATACCTTTATATTTCCTCGTACATCAAGTCAGTGGACTTGGTAAAAAACTAATCATTGAGATCCGAAAATTTACATGAATTCAATTAAAGACCTTATATCCAGACCAGTTGGAGTGATTGGAGCAGGAAGCTTTGGTTCGACCATTGCTTTTCTGGTTTCTGCCAATACAAAGGTTTTGATGTATTCCAGACAAGAAGAGACCGTAAGGAAAATCAATGAAACCCATCTGTGGCAAAATGTTCAATTCCCCGAACATGTTCAGGCTACTTCGGATATGGCTGAATTTACAGAAAAATGTACTTTGATATTTCCGGTTGTTCCTTCCAAGAGTTTTACTGGAATGATGCAATCTTTTGCACCCCATCTGCGGCCTGAGCACATATTGATTCATGCCACTAAAGGATTTGGTTTGCATGGCGTATTGGAGGAGGATCTTACGGAGGCAAGGCTAGGCAGGGAGAATGTGAGGACAATGAGTGAAATAATCCTGGAAGAAAGCTGTGTGCTAAGAATAGGATGTGTTTCTGGCCCAAATTTATCCAAGGAAATTCTGGATGGTCAGCCAGCTGCTGCAGTCATTGCCAGCAGATTTGATGAGGTGAGAGAGGCCGGAAGATTAGCACTTGATTCACCAAAATTTGCAGTCTTCGGAAGCACTGATTTAATTGGAGCAGAGTTGGCAGGAGCATTGAAGAATATTATTGCATTAGGATCGGGTATATTAGGCGGACTCAGTATGGGAAAGAATATTCAGGCTATGCTGATTACAAGAGGATTGAGGGAAATGATATATTTGGGACAAGCTATGGGTGCCACTGCGAGATCCTTTCTTGGAACGGCCGGAATTGGAGATTTGATAGCCACGGCAACCAGTGAAAATAGCAGAAACTACACTTTCGGTGTCAGATTGGCGAAGGGAGAAACTATGGATCAGATCAATAATAGTATGCCGGAGCTGGTAGAAGGGGTCAGAACGTTGAAAATCGTACAGCAACTGTCAAAAAATTATCAGCTGAGTTTACCGATCATGAATATACTTTACAAAGTCATTTATGAGGGTTTCAATATTGAAAAAGCAATGATTTATCTGATGAGATATGCTTATGATCAGGACGTTGATTTTGTATAAAATGAGCAAAGACACAACTATTATATATGTACAACATTTCAACATAGTTCTTACAATATAAAAGGCATGCCCGTATATACCAGACAATCATTTATCCCCCCTGCGGGTCAGGCAAATGGACATCTTCAGACTATTGTTCCGAGTATGTTTCGCAAAGTGACAGGTATCCAATATACCAGAGAGAGAATTACTTTACAGGATGGGGATTTCCTGGATCTCGACTGGATGAAGCAGGATAGTTCTCATCTTATAATACTTACCCATGGTTTGGAAGGACATAGCCACAGACATTATATCACAGGAACTGCAAAACTCCTGTATGCCGCAGGATTTGATGTCCTTGCCTGGAATTGTCGCTCTTGTAGCGGTGAAATGAACCGGACACCCAAATTGTATCATCACGGTGATATTCACGATATCAGGGAAGTCATCATGTATGCATTGAAAAACAAAGCATACAAATCATACAGTCTGATTGGCTACAGTATGGGTGGAAATATATCTATCAAATATGCCGCACTGGCTAAGCATCCCGGCAAAGAATTGCTTCACAGCATTGCGGCAGTTTCTACCCCAATGGATCTGAGATCCAGCATTGGAAGATTGGAAAAATGGCCTGGAAAATTTTACGGGAGAAGGTTTTTTAAGAAATTAGAATACAAAATCAGGCTCAAATCTGCTCAATTTCCTGATCTCATAGATGCAAGTTTATTACAGCAGGTAAGGAACTGGAAAGATTTTGACAGCTATTTTTCAGCCCCTATGAATGGATATGAAGATGAGGAAGCATTTTATGATGGTTCTTCTGCTATTAATTTTCTGGAGAAAGTCGAAAAGCCATTGCTATTAATCCACGCCCAGAATGATCCAATTTTGGGACCTGAATGTCATCCTGTTAAATTAGCAGAACAAATGGAACATATCCATCTGGACTTACAATATCTCGGTGGACACACAGGCTTTGTTGTAAAGGGACAGGAGCATACTTATGCAGAGATGAAAATTCGGGACTGGATGATAGAACAACATGGCCTGGAGACTGATACAGGCCGTAATCCAAAATCTTTGGTTTGAAATTAAAAACAAAATGATCAGGAGCCTCGTTGTACCGATTATCCATTTAGAATAGATTAAACAAAAGCTTTGTCAAAATTGAAATTATATTTGCCCTCTTAAATACACTACTATGAGCCCCGGTTTCGAAAACATATTCAAAAGAACTCCAGATTCAGACGAGAAAAGCTTTATCTTTCTTATCAAAGCATTAGAAAGAAGTAATCAGCCGGGATTTGATTATCTGGAGTTTAAGCAATCAGTGTCCACACTGGTTTCAATGAATATTGACTTCGATACCGCGGTCAAATCAGCATTCACTACGGCAGCTACTGTAGGTCTTACCCGCGATAAATTACTGGATACCGCCGCATCTTATCAAAAAGTCTTACTGCAGGAAAAAGCTCAGTTTGATCAGGCATTGAGCAAACAAATCACCGACCGGATAGAGACCCGTAAGTCAGAGGCTCAAAAACTCCAGGCAAAGATTTTGAGTCATGAAGAACAAATCAAGAAGTTGCAGGCCGAAATACTGCAATTCAAGGAAAAAGTAGACAATACCGACAAGGATATCGCAGATGCTGAATCCAGAATTAAAAGCTCTCAGGAAAAATTTGAGCAAACATTTATTGAGATTATGAAACAAATTGATGAGGATGTATCTTATGTTCGCTCCAATTTGTAATTTGCTTTTCAATTCTTTTCATACCAATTCTTTATTCATATTACTCTTACACTACGATTTATTTTTCAAGGAAAATAATCTATGGAGATCATATGCTATGTGCATGTAAAAACTACATTTGCATTTAATTAGAATAAATCTAAATAAATGCAAACCAATCTTTACAAGTGGCATGTTAATACTGCCCTTTTTGTATCTATATTTTATACATTTTTACTTCTTACCGGAATAGCGAATATTTTTCATGGTAAGATCAAGCAATGGGAAAATCCACATTTTTTTACTGAAGTAGATTCAAATGCTGAACTGCTTTCTCCTGAAAAACTTTACAGATTATATTCTGAAGAGCAAGCGGAACTACCCATTACTCTTTTACGAAAAATACCGGGCAAGGACGGGAAGCCTATAGAATGTATGCTGCTGAAAGATAAAAAGGAAGTTTATGGATATGTCCATCCAGTCACAGGAGTACTGCTGGGTATCAATGAAAATCCTTTACATAAACGAATATTAAAATGGCATACCTCACTTGCCCTTGGTAAAACAGGACATGTTGTGATGGGTATTATCGCAATACTGATCGCCATCAGCTTGTTGACCGGTGTTGCTTATTTTCTTAAAAATATTCAATGGAAGCATATCAAAAATGGTGTCAAAAAATGGCATTTTGCATTAGGATTTATCACATTGATATTCAATCTGATGATGGTTTTTTCCGGAATGTATCTTCAATATCAGGACATTACAAAACAAAAGAAATCAAGTCAATACGATTATCCAATAGTGGATTTGCATTTGGATTCAGTTTTGACCAGTGCCAGGAAAGACTACCCTGATGTGCATTTTAAAAGAATTAAATTTCCGGCTTCATCCGCTGATCCACTGGTTTTAACCGGTGATCAACCTGGCAAATGGTATCTGGGATCTATGCCATTTGAGCTGAAACTTGATGCACAAACAGGACAAGTCCTGACAATAAAGGATGAAGCATCAATTAAAGGAAATTCTTGGTTTCAAAAGACCATACTCACCTTACACGCAGGACAATACGGAGAATCTACTTCAAGGTGGATTTACCTGATATTCAGTATTGGAACAATGGGAAGCATAGTGACAGGTCTTTGGAACTATCGAAACTTAAGAAAAATGCGAAAGAAGCGGTTGGGATAAGAATTGATCAGTATTCAAAAGTACCATTTGGTGTTGCCAGAGTAACCTTTTCACCTTCGAAATCTTCAACACGTCCTATAATGGCTGCTTTTAGATTAAAATTAGCGGCAATTTCGAGGATGGCGGCTGCAGTGGATACATCTGTATAAATCTCCATGCGGTGACCCATATTGAAGACCTGATACATTTCCTTCCAGGAAGTATTACTTTCAGACTGAATCAATTGAAACAGCGGGGGAATATCCAGTAAATTGTCTTTGATGATATGCCGGTTTTGGATAAATTTCTTGACTTTAGTCTGGCCTCCACCCGTACAATGAATCATTCCGTTGATACTATCCTTGTAATGGTTCAGAATCTCCTTCAAAACGGGAAGGTATGTTCTGGTTGGAGACAGCACTAATTTTCCAGCAGTGATGCTTTCATATCCGGGGATCTCAATCAAGTCAGTTAACTTTTTGGAGCCGGAAAAAACTACTGATTTATCAATAGCAGGATTGTAGCTTTCTGGAAATTCGGTGGCATACTGATGATCAAAAACATCATGTCTGGCAGAAGTAAGTCCGTTGCTGCCCATGCCGGCATTGTATTCTTGTTCGTAAGTGGTTTGTCCGAATGACGACAACCCAACTATTACATCACCCGGCTGAATGTTTATT
>JALHRR010000037.1 GCA_022841345.1 Saprospiraceae bacterium | reverse complement strand
TTTACGGATGATTGCGGAAGAACGATCACGCATGTTCAGACAATCACAATTGATCCTGCACCACAGGCGGCGTTTGTAAATCCTCCAACAGACATCACATTAACTTGTGATGCTGCACAGAACTTCGTAGTAAATACTTTGGCATACACAAACAATGAAACAGGATCTTGCGAAATCTCCGGATCAGTTCCTGGAACACTAGCCGGTACATTTGATGAGTGCGGAGGAACACAAACGATTACCTGGACCTTTACGGATGATTGCGGAAGAACGATCACGCATGTTCAGACAATCACAATTGATCCTGCACCACAGGCGGCGTTTGTAAATCCTCCAACAGACATCACATTAACTTGTGATGCTGCACAAAACTTCGTAGTAAACACACTTGCTTACACAAATAATGAAACTGGTTCATGCGAGATCGCTGGATCAGTTCCAGGAACATTAGCCGGAACATTTGATGAATGCGGAGGAAGCCAAACCATTACCTGGACATTCACGGATGATTGCGGAAGAAACATTACACATGTTCAGACGATCACAATTGATCCTGCACCACAAGCGGCCTTTATCAACACACCAGCAGATGTGACATTAACTTGTGACGCTGCCCAAAACTTCGTAGTAAACACGCTTGCTTACACGAATAATGAAACGGGCAATTGCGAGATCTCCGGATCAGTACCTGGAACATTAGCCGGAACATTTGACGAGTGCGGAGGAACGCAAACGATTACATGGACATTTACGGATGATTGCGACAGAACGATCACACATACTCAGACAATTACGATCGAACCGGCACCAGCAGCTACTTTCATCAACGCACCGGCGGACATCACTCTGACTTGCGAAGAAGCTGCAACATTCACTGCATCTGATTTGGCTTATACAAATGGTGAAACGGGAACTTGCGAGATTGCAGGAAGTGTACCGGGAGCTGTAAGTGGATCATTCGATGCATGCGGAGGAGTTCAAACAATTTTCTGGACATTCACAGATGAATGCGACAGAACGATCACACATACTCAGACGATCACGATCGAACCGGCACCAGCGGCGACATTCATCAATGTACCGGCGGATATCACATTGACATGCGAAGAAGCTGCAACATTTACTGCAACTGATTTGGCTTATACAAATGGTGAAACGGGAGCATGTGAGATTACAGGAACTGTACCTGGAGCTGTAAGTGGATCATTCGATGCATGCGGAGGAGTTCAAACAATTTTCTGGACATTCACAGATGAATGCGACAGAACGATCACACATACTCAGACGATCACAGTCGAACCAGCACCAGTTGCTGCTTTCATCAACGCACCAGCTGACATTACATTGACATGCGAAGAAGCTGCAACATTTACTGCATCTGACCTAAGCTATACAAATGGAGAAACAGGTGCATGTGAGATTACAGGAACTGTACCGGGAGCGGTAAGCGGGTCATTTGATGCTTGCGGTGGTACTCAGACAATTATCTGGACTTTCACTGATGAATGCGGAAGAACGATCACACATACTCAGACGATCACGATCGACCCTGCACCAGCAGCTACATTCATCAACGCACCGGCCGACATCACATTGACATGCGAAGAAGCTGCAACTTTAACTGCAACTGATTTGGCTTATACAAATGGCGAAACGGGAACTTGCGAGATTGCCGGAACTGTACCTGGAGCTGTAAGTGGCACATTCGATGCATGCGGAGGAGTTCAAACGATTACATGGACATTCATAGATGACTGCGGAAGAACCATCACGCATACACAGACGATCACAGTCGAACCAGCACCAGTTGCTGCTTTCATCAACCCACCAGCTGACATTACATTGACATGCGAAGAAGCTGCAACATTTACTGCAACTGACTTAAGCTTTACAAATGGCCAAACAGGGGCGTGCGAGATTGCAGGAACTGTACCTGGAACCATCACTGGCGCATTCGATGCTTGCGGAGGTACTCAAGCAATTACCTGGACCTTCACAGATGAATGCGACAGAACAATCACACATACACTAACGATTACGATCGAACCTACACCTCAAGCAGCATTTATAAATGTGCCAGGTGACATCTTATTAACATGTGAGGAAGGCCAAAACTATGCAGCAGGATCTTTAGAGTATAGCAACGGAATGTCAGGTTCTTGTGAAATCTCAGGAACTGTTCCTGGTATTTTGAGTGGAATATTTGATGTGTGTGGTAGTGTAGAAACAGTAACATGGACATTTACAGATGAATGTGGAAGAGTTATCACACATGTTCAGACGATAACTACCCAGCCAGCTCCTTTGCCAATATTCATCAATGCACCTGCAGATATCACATTGACATGCGAAGAAGCTGCAACATTTACTGCATCTGACCTAAGCTATACAAATGGAGAAACAGGTGCATGTGAGATTACAGGAACTGTACCGGGAGCGGTAAGCGGGTCATTTGATGCTTGCGGTCGTACTCAGACAATTATCTGGACTTTCACTGATGAATGCGGAAGAACGATAACGCATACACAGACGATCACGATCGAACCGGCACCAGCAGCCACATTCATCAATGCACCGGCTGACATCACATTGACTTGCGAAGAAGCTGCAATATTTACTGCAACAGACTTAAGCTATACAAATGGAGAAACAGGAGCTTGCGAGATTACTGGTTCAGTACCTGGACTAGTAAGCGGAAGCTTCGATGCTTGCGGCGGTACTCAGACAATTACATGGACATTTACGGATGCTTGTGACAGAACAATCACTCATACTCAGACAATTACCATTCAGCCTGCACCTGCTGCTGCATTCATTAATGCTCCTGCTGATATTACATTAACATGTGAAGAAGCTGCAGTATTTACTGCATCTGAACTGGCTTACACGAATGGCGAAACAGGAAATTGCGAGATTGCTGGAAATGTACCGGGAGCTGTAAGCGGTACATTCGATGCATGTGGAGGAGTTCAAACGATTACCTGGACATTCACAGATGCTTGCGACAGAACGATCACACATACTCAGACGATCACGATAGAACCGGCACCAGCGGCGACATTCATCAATGTACCGGCGGATATCACATTGACATGCGAAGAAGCTGCAACATTTACTGCAACTGATTTGGCATATACAAATGGTGAAACGGGAGCATGCGAGATTGCCGGAACTGTACCTGGAGCTGTAAGTGGCACATTCGATGCATGCGGAGGAGTTCAAACGATTACATGGACATTCATAGATGACTGCGGAAGAACTATCACGTATACACAGACGATCACAGTCGAACCAGCACCAGTTGCTGCTTTCATCAACGCACCAGCTGACATTACATTGACTTGTGAAGAAGCGGCAACATTTACAGCAACTGATTTAACTTACACAAATGAAGAAACAGGTGCATGTGAGATTGCAGGAACATTACCGGGAGCAGTTAGCGGGACATTTGATGCTTGCGGTGGTACTCAGACAATTACCTGGACATTCACAGATGCTTGTAACAGAACAATCACGCATACACAGACAATCACAATCGAACCGGCACCAGTTGCTACTTTCATCAACGCACCAGCTGACATCACATTGACATGCGAAGAAGCTGCAACATTTACTGCATCTGAACTGGCTTACACGAATGGCGAAACAGGAAATTGCGAGATTGCTGGAACTGTACCTGGAGCCATCACTGGCACATTCGATGCATGCGGAGGAGTTCAAACGATTACCTGGACATTCACAGATGAATGCGACAGAACGATCACACATACACAGACGATCACGATAGAACCAGCACCAGCAGCTACATTCATCAACGCACCGGCGGACATCACATTGACTTGTGAAGAAGCTGCAACATTAACTGCAACTGATTTGGCTTATACAAATGGCGAAACGGGAACTTGCGAGATTACAGGAACTGTACCTGGAGCCATCTCTGGCACATTCGATACTTGCGGAGGAACGCAAACAATCACATGGACATACACAGATGAATGCAGCAGAACGATCACTCATACACAGACGATCACGATCGAGCCGGCACCAGCTGCTGTATTCATCAACGCACCGGCGGACATCACATTGACTTGTGAAGAAGCTGCAACATTTACAATATCTGACTTAAGTTATACAAATGGAGAAACAGGTGCGTGTGAGATTGCAGGAAGTGTACCTGGAACCATCTCTGGCTCATTCGATGCATGCGGCGGAACACAAACAATTACATGGACCTTCACAGATGAATGCGACAGAACGATCACGCATACTCAGACTATTTCAATTGAGCCTGCACCCGAAGCTCTCTTTTTAAACGCCCCCGCAGATATAATACTAAATTGCCTTGAAGCTTCTGAATATGCAGTTTCGAATCTAAGCTATTCAAATGGACAAGCCGGATCATGCGAGATTTCAGGCGTTGTACCTGGCACCTTATCCGGAACTTTTGATGAATGTGGTGGCACTCAGACAATAACATGGACCTTTACAGATCCATGCGGACGGGTGATTTCTCATATACAAAATGTTACAATTGAGCCTACATCTGCAGCCTCTTTTGTAAACCCACCTGCTGATATTACATTAACTTGTGAGGAAGCAGCGAGTTTTGTGCCGGGCAATTTAAATTATTCAAATGATGCATCAGCATTATGTGATATTTCCGGATCAGTCCCGGGCATTTTAAGTGGTGATTTAATGGCTTGTGGTACAGGAGCGACTGTTACCTGGACATTCACAGACATTTGTGGAAGAGTAATTACTCATGTTCAGATAATCAATGTTATCGATGATAATGCACCTGTCATCACATGTCCTGTCGATCTGGCACTTCAGTGTATTGAAGATTTACCAATTCCATATACCTCACTTGATGAATTCATCAATGCAGGTGGAACAATTTCAGATAATTGTGATATTGATTCCAGCAGCTTTACATTTGTTTCTGAAGATCTTAGCGGAAATTGCCCTACGGTAATTACCCGGATTTACTCAATTATGGATCATTGCATGAATGTATCTACCTGCTCTCAGGTCATAACGATTAATGATATAATTCCTCCTGCATTCTTAGATATTCCAGTGGATGAAACTATAGGTTGTGAAGAAACAATTCCGGCAATTCCAGTACTTGAAGCTTCTGATAATTGCGGACAGGCAAATGTGACGGTAACTGAAATAAATACTCCTGGCTCTTGTGATAATGAGTTTAGCATTGTGAGAACATTTACTGCAACAGATATTTGTGGAAATACTACAACACTTGTTCAGACTATAACTGTTACCGATGAAATCCTGCCGGTATTCACTTTTGTTCCTGCTGATATTGATCTGGGATGTAATGAAGAGATTGTTTATGAACCAGCAACAGCTACTGATAACTGCGGCAATGTCATAATAACAGAAGTAAGAGATTCTATTCCGGGTATTTGTGAAGGCAGTTTTGTAATAATAAGAACATTTACGGCAACTGACTTATGTGGTAATACTGCTACCGCAACTCAAACAATTGGATCCGGTGATGACGGCGCTCCTGAGTTTACTTTTGTTCCTGCCGACTATGCAATTTCATGTGATGATCCGGTAGTTTTTGAGGACCCTCAGGCAATGGACCTTTGTGGTATGGTTACCATAACTGAACAGCGGGATACTTTACCTGGTGATTGCTTATTCAATTTTGATATTCAAAGAACCTTCGTTGCTTCGGATGGTTGCGGCAATACCACCTCTGCAATTCAGCGTATTGAAATCAGGGATACTCTTGCTCCATTATTTAATTTTATACCAACAAGCTATTCCGCTTCATGTGACGATAATCTAATATTCGAAAATGCAACAGGAATTGATAATTGCAGCACCGTTGAAATTGTAGAAATTAGAGATACGATTCCTGGTATTTGTGAAAATACTTTCCAGATCATCAGAGTATTTATCGCAACGGATCTTTGTGGAAATTCACGCACCGCAACACAAACAATTGATGTTTCAGATTTAGAAGCTCCGATAATATCTTGTATTGGTGCTGCTGAAGTTCAGTGCCTTTCTGATGTTCCACCGGTGTTTACATCAATCATTGACTTTATTTTCGCTGGTGGTTCAGTTGCTGATAATTGTGGACTTGACTCTTCGAGCTTTGTGTTGATTTCTGAAAATTCAATTGGTTCCTGTCCGGAAATTGTCACCAGAATATACGGAATTACTGATTTGTGTATGAATATGAGTACTTGTTCTCAGGTAATTACGGTATTGGATACCATACCTCCTGTATTCCTGGATAGCCCTGCTAACATTACTGTTCAATGTCTTGAAATAGTTCCTGAAATGCCTGCTCTCCCATGGACTGATAATTGTGGAAACGCAGGAAATGCAACTGGAGTCGAAACCAGCAATGGACAAATCTACCCTGAGACTATAACCAGAACCTGGACAATTTCTGATGATTGTGGAAATGAAACCATTATTGCTCAAACCATTATAGTGACCGGAGTTGAAGAAAACCACATCGTGGCTGAAATTTGTGAAGGGGATACACTCTTGTTTAATGGTAATCCGGTATTTGATGCAGGTGTTTACATTGATACATTGCAGACATCATTTGGATGTGATTCTATAGAGAATCTGACTTTAATCGTTCATCCAGTCTTCACGAATGATATTAGTGCTGAAATTTGCGAAGGCGAAACCTATGATTTCAATGGCACTCTTCTTACAATTGGTGGTTTATATATAGATACATTGCAGACAGCATTTGGATGTGATTCCATTGAGAACCTGACATTGACAGTTCATCCGGTTTATTCTTCAGATTCATCTGCAGAGATTTGCGAAGGCGAATCATATGATTTCAATGGTACTCTACTGACCATTGCTGGTGTTTATTCAGACTCTTTGCAGACTGAATTTGGATGTGATTCTATAGAAAACCTGATCCTGACTGTACATCGAATTTACAACAATGATATTCTTGTTGAAATTTGTGAAGGGGATACTTACAACTTCAATGGGACAATTTTAAATGCTGCCGGTTCATACACTGACACCCTGCAGACTTCATTTGGATGTGATTCTATTGAGAACCTCACTTTAATGGTATTACCGATCTTTGTCAATGATTTAAATATAGAAATCTGCGAAGGTGAATCTTACGATTTTAATGGAAATGTAATCTCAGTTACTGGCTTCTATTCTGATACTTTACTTTCTAATTTTGGCTGTGATTCAATACTTAATATAACACTCACGGTCTATCCGAATTTCTCCATTCAGCTCACAGAGGAAATTTGCGAAGGTCAGGCTTATGATTTCAATGGTATTTTAGTGGATGCTACCGGCATTTATACAGATACACTTCTTTCGATCAATGGCTGCGATAGTATTATAACACTGAACTTGACTGTAAGTCCTGTACTTGAAGAAACTATCAGTGTGGAGATTTGTCAGGGCGCGATTTATGATTTCAACGGACAATTACTATCTGCTGCCGGAACTTATACTTCTGATCTGACTAATTCAGATGGTTGTGATAGTATTGTTACACTCATTCTAACCGTCCTCCCTGCTCTGGAAGAAACCATTGCGGTTGATATATGTCAGGGGGCCATTTATGATTTCAATGGCCAGTTGCTCAGCACCAGTGGTACCTATATTGCTAATTTGGTTAATTCAGAAGGTTGTGATAGCATTGTGACGCTCATATTAATGGTCAATCCGCCATTGGAAGAAACTATCACGGTAGAAATTTGTCAGGGGGCTGTGTATGACTTCAATGGTCAGATGTTGACTGAAACAGGTATTTATGTTGCTGACCTGACTACAGCTGCCGGTTGTGATAGCATCGTTACACTTAATTTGACAGTTAATCCGGCATTTGAAGAAACAATAACAGCAGAAATTTGTCAGGGAATTACCTATGATTTCAATGGACAGATACTAAGCACCAGCGGAACGTATACAGCTGACCTGACTAATGCAGATGGCTGTGATAGTATTGTGACATTGTTGCTGACAGTTAATCCGGCATTTGAGGAAACAATAACAGCGGAAATATGCCAGGGAGCGACTTACGATTTCAATGGTCAGATGCTAACCATCAGCGGAACGTATACAGCTGACCTGACCAATGCTGAAGGCTGCGATAGTATAGTTACATTATTGCTTACTGTCAATCCTGCTTTGGAAGAAACTATAACAGCAGAAATTTGCCAGGGAGCGATTTATGATTTCAATGGTCAGATGCTGACGGTGGGTGGAACATATACTTCAGATCAAACAAACGCTCAGGGATGCGACAGCATTGTGACATTGATCTTGACAGTGAGCCCGGCGTTGGAAGAAACAATATCAGCTGAAATTTGCCAGGGAGCGATATATGATTTCAATGGCCAGCAATTGAATACCAGTGGATCTTACACTTCCACTATAACAACAGCAGAAGGCTGTGACTCAACCATCATATTGATACTCACTGTAAATCCTGCATTAGAAGAAACAATAACCGCTGAAATTTGTCGCGGTGCTACATATAATTTCAATGGACAATTATTGACAGCAAGCGGAACTTATACTGCAGACCTGACTACAAATGCTGGCTGCGATAGTATTGTGACCCTCATTCTTACTGTGAGCCCCGCATTAGAAGAAACAATAACTGCAGAAATTTGCCAGGGAGCTATTTATGATTTCAATGGTCAGATGTTATCTGTCAGCGGAACATATACCGCTGATCTTACAACTGCCACAGGTTGTGACAGCATTGTAACTTTGATTTTGACTGTAAGTCCTGCTTTGGAAGAATCAATTACCGCAGAAATTTGTCAGGGTGCAACATTTGACTTCAATGGTCAAATTCTATCAGCGAGCGGAACATACACTTCTGATCTTTCAACATCAGCGGGCTGTGATAGCATTGTCACCCTGATTTTGACAGTCAATCCAGCCCTGGAAGAAACAATAACAGCAGAAATTTGCCAGGGAGCTACTTATGATTTTAATGGCCAGCTCCTCACGACTGCCGGAACATTTACAGCAGACCTTACCAATGTATTTGGATGTGATAGCATAGTCACCTTAATTTTATCAGTGACTCCTATTATTGAGGAAACAATAACAGCAGAAATTTGCCAGGGTGTTGGATATGAATTTAATGGATCCACTTATAATACATCAGGAACTTACTACTACTTTACCACGAACGCACAGGGATGCGACAGTTCAGTTGTTCTGGAATTAACTGTATTGCCAATTCTGACGGAACAAATCATTGCAGAAATATGTGCCGGTTCTTCTTATCAATTCAATGGAAGCACAATTACATCAGGCGGTGTTTATACTCACCAAACCACAAATTCCAATGGCTGTGATAGTATAGTGACTTTGATTTTAACCTTAACTCCGGCACTTGTTGAAACAATAGATGTTGAGATTTGCGAAGGAACCACATACTTCTTTAATGGAAGTGAACTGTCAAGTTCAGGCACTTTCGTGAGCCTGTTAAGCAATAGTGAAGGTTGCGATAGTCTTGTCACGCTTCACCTTACAGTAGTGCCTCATGTCCCTGAGCACATATTCGCTGAGATCTGCCAGGGAGCAGTTTATATGTTCAATGGAAGTACCCTCACTAGCCCTGGAATGTATTTGACCGAGTTAACTACTGCGGAAGGTTGCGATAGTTCAGTGATTTTACACCTGACAGTTACACCTGCCCTCACAACATCATTGAATGTTACTATATGTGATGGTGGAACATATGATTTCTTTGGAACAAACCTTACTCTTCCTGGTTCTTACCAGCATACTTTGACTTCAGTCAATGGTTGTGATAGCATTATCAACTTGTTTTTATCTACTTTCCCTGCCATCTATTCAAGCATAGATGCCACTATTTGTCAGGGTTCAACTTTTGACTTCAATGGCGAAATTCTGAATACTCAGGGAATCTATATAGACACAATTATCACTGCAGCAGGATGTGATAGTATCATCACACTCAACTTAACAGTCAGCCCTGTTTTAACCGGCCAATTAAATATTGAAATCTGTGCAGGAGGTACATTTGACTTTAATGGAACTATACTTGATCAGGCAGGGGTCTATACATATAACACTACCAATAATGCAGGCTGCGATAGTATTGTGACTTTGAATCTCAGTATTGCACCAGTGCTGGCAGAAGCTATATTTGCAGAGATTTGCCTTGGTGGAACCTATGATTTCAATGGCGACATTCTGAACACTTCCGGAACCTACACTTACAACACTACTAATGCATTTGGCTGTGATAGCATTGTTTTACTGACTCTTACTGTGAATCCAATCTTAACCAATACAATCAATGCCAGCATCTGTCAGGGAGGTACATATCAGTTTGACGGCCAATCCTTATCTTCTGATGGCACCTATACCGCAAATTATACAACCCCGGATGGTTGTGATAGTTTAGTAGTATTGAATTTGACAGTTAATCCGCCACTTTCCAGCACTACACAAGCTACTATTTGTCAGGGAGGTTGGTATGATTTCTTTGGTCAGACATTGACGACGGCTGGCACTTATTCTCATGATTTAACAACTGCGGAAGGTTGTGATAGTATTGTTTACCTTGTTCTTCAAGTTGATGCAATACTTACTTCTGCTAAGGATCAGGAAATTTGTCTTGGTGCATCGTATGATTTCTTTGGTCAGATCCTGACACAAGCCGGAACTTACACCCATTTGCTTACTACCTCACAAGGTTGTGATAGTCTCATAGTTATGACCCTGACTGTTATACCTTATTTGGAAGAAACTATCAATGTTGAGATATGTACAGGAAGTGAATACAATTTCAATGGCCAGATTATTACCAATCCCGGAACTTACATGGCCACTTTGACTTCTGAAGAAGGTTGTGACAGTATAGTCACGTTAATACTGACAACAACTCCGACGCTGACAGAACAAATTTCAGTCCAGATCTGTCAGGGAGGTTCTTATAACTTCCACGGCCAGATAGTTTCTGCTCAGGGTGCTTATTACCACTTCACTCAGAATAATATGGGCTGTGATAGTATGGTCACACTGATCCTTAGCTGGGCACCACCCATCACTCATACTTTCACAGCCGAGATTTGCCCGGGTGGAACATACTCTTTCAATGGACAGACTCTCAACGGTCCGGGAGTCTACACAGCAAATCTGACCACACCTGCAGGTTGCGATAGTATTGTTACTTTGAATCTTATTTTGACTAATGTGTTACAGACTACTCTTGATGTAACCATCTGTCAGAACGAAGTGTACATCTTCAACGGTAATGTTGTTTCCAACACAGGAACTTACGTTGCTGAATTGCAATCATCAACCGGATGCGACTCAATAGTCACACTCAATTTAACAGTAACATTCACCTTGGTATCCTACCATGATTTCATTATTTGTCATGGAGATAGTTTGTTGTGGAAAAATAAGTATTATAAAGAAACTGGATTCTACACTGAGGAACTGATATCAGCAAATGGTTGCGACAGTATTGTTACCCTGGTATTATATGCTATTCCTGTATCTCGTGATACTTTAGTCACTTCCATCTGTCCTGGAGAAAACATTATGTTCCATGGCACTTCATATTCTACTCCTGGTACTTATCAGAGAGTTTACCAGGCTCCTTCCGGATGTGATAGCATCTTCGTTTTAGAACTTGCTGTCCATGAAGAATATACTGAAACATTTACTCAGGCAATCTGCCCGGGGGATAGTGTACTTTGGAATGGTCTATATTATGATACCGGAGGTGTATTTGAAACCCAGCTCCAAACAGTCAACGGATGCGACAGCATTCAGATACTTGAATTGAGCATGATGGATAGTCCGCAGGATACATTCTTTGCTCCTCTCTGCAGAGGCGATAGTCTCAACTGGAATGGTCAGACTTATTCTGATGCCGGAATATACACTTATGTGACCAATAGCTCACTCGGATGCGATAGTACAGTAATACTGGAAGTTGTGCTCTGGCCAATATTCCGGGATACCGTGCATGTGACCATTTGTGATGGCGACAATTTCCAGTTTAATGGCAGAGTAATTTCTAATGGTGGTATGTATACGGACACACTTTCAACTGCGAATGGTTGCGATAGTATTATTGTGGTGGATCTGAGCATCATGCCGACATATGAAATGGGTGTCAGTTCTACCATTTGCGAAGGAGATTCGTACGATTTCAATGGCACATTACTCTCTCAGGCGGGCACATACGTGGATTCATTACAGACTGACCTGGGCTGCGATAGTATTATTACCCTTACATTGAATATTATTCAGACTGCTTCCGATACGACTTCTGTTACTATATGTCAGGGTGAAACTTATCTGTATAATGGAATATCTTATGGCAGTTCCGGTACTTATTTGCATCAGGATCAGTCTGGCAATGGGTGTGATAGTACAGGCGTACTTTTATTGACAGTTCAGCCCATGTTATCCGATACGCTTCAGGCTGCGATCTGCCCCGGCAGCTCGTATGAATTCATGGATTCCCTGTTTACTCAAAGCGGAACATATACATTCAACCTTCAATCAACTATTGGTTGTGATAGTATGGTTATATTTATTTTAAATGAACACCCGCCTGTTCTTCCACAAATTAATGGAGATGCTTCGATCTGCATAGGTGATTCATCGCACTTATTGATATTCAATGTTCAGGGGGCCATACAATGGTCTACAGGAGCATCATCCAATTCGATTTATGTTATGAATCCGGGAGTATATTCTGTGACTGTAACAAACAGCAATGGTTGTGTAGGCACAGATACATTTGAAGTTATTTTCTCTCCGGAAGCAGTAGCTCCTGTTGGAGATGACCAGGTATTGGATTGTCTGGATCCATATGCTTATATTGGAATAGATCCTGCACCTCAGGGTACATATTTATGGACCGGACCTTCTATTACTTCAGCTTCTGCCACCAATCCTCGTCCTTATGTCGATGAAGCAGGCTGGTATTATCTGACTTATACAAATTCTTCAGGATGTAGTGGTCAGGATTCTGTTTTCGTTGTTGCTATGACCTCTCCGGAAGGGGCAGATGTAATTGTTAAACCTACATGTTTTGGAACTCAGAATGGTTCAGTTGAAGTGATCAATATTGTCGGCGGCACCGCACCATATAATATTACGCTTACGGGACCTCCTCACCAGAATCCATCACCAGGCTTATTTACAGGACTTTCTGTTGGTAGCTACACTGTCAGAATTTCTGATGCAAACAATTGTTTCTGGGATACTTTGATTCAGATTACTCAGACGCCGGAGATATTTGTGGATCTTGGCCCGGATGTCACCATCCAGCTGGGTGAATCTCATCATATCATTCCTACATTTAGTATTCCGGCAGGCAATATTAGTTCATTCACATGGGATCCGACCACTTGGTTGTCATGTACAGAGTGTCTGGATCCATTTGCAAGCCCTATTCAGAACACTACATATACTCTAACGATATTTGATTTGAATGGATGCCCTGCTTCTGATGAGATAGAGATCAGGGTTGACTCCAGGGCTAATATCTTTATTCCGGATATCTTCTCTCCAAACGGAGATGGCATCAATGACGTCTTTATGATCTTTACAGATCCCGGAGTGAAGCGTATTGTAGAGCTTAAAATCTACGACCGTTGGGGTGAAAAAGTCTTTGAACTGAATGACTTCCTTCCAAATGATCCTCTGTTCGGATGGGATGGCAACTTCAAAGGAAAGCCTATGAATCCAGCCGTATTTGTTTACTACACATATGCAGAACTCATCAATGGCAGAATTATCTTCCTTAAAGGAGATGTAACCCTATACCGTTAATCAGATTAAAGAATTTTGGGCGACCCTCCCCGGAGGGGTTACGGATCATCCCTTTTATCAGGGGCTATTCCTTACCCCTCCGGAGAGGCCGGGCTGTCCGCTTTACTCAGTCGTTCCTCCTTCGTGCCCGCTCCCATCCCTGTCGCAGTAGGAGAGGAGAGTGATGAGTGTGGTGGGTAAAAAAAAGAAGCCTCCCAAAATTGAGAGGCTCCTTAATGATTCATTGCTGAAGTATTTCTTATCCAACAGAGTCAGACAATTTCTTACCAGGCTTGAATTTCGCGATGGTTTTAGCTGCGATTTTGATTTCTTTACCTGTTTGTGGGTTTCTACCTGTACGCGCAGTACGCTTAGATGTAGAGAAAGTACCAAAACCAGGAATAGTAACCTTGTCACCTGCTTTAAGTGTATCAGTTACAGCATCTAGTACTGCTTCTAACGCATTCGCAGACGCCGCTTTTGTCAAACCAGTAGCTTTTGCAATTGCATCTACTAATTCTCCTTTGTTCATGTGTTTCAATTTAATGGGTGAACAATAATGTTTTAAACGCGGCAAATATATATGGATATTATTCATTCAACCAAGTTTTTCAACGAAAAATCGCGGTTCTAGCCTCATTTAGGCTCTAAAATGCCCATTTTTCGGCTTTTTGCCTCCAATTGCCATGTAATTCAGTACTGATAAGGGCTTTGGCATCTCGATTTTTCATATATATACTCCACACTATATATAAGTGAAAATTTGTTTATACTGTTCTGAATTCCTGCCATATCCGATTCGATTTATTCTCCCGTTTCTATTTATGTTTCAAATTGAATGAATTCTCAATTCTTCTTTCCATCTGCATTACATCATTTGCCTGAATTTGACATTCGTATTTGATAATTAACAAGCTTTTTCTAATTTGCTGTCTTTAATATAATGCTGCCTTTGCAACCTTGAAAATAATCACTGCTTCTGACTTCTGCGCACCCTTAAATATTGATCTCATGCTTCGAAAACGCTTGTTACTTTTCTTTTTATTACCTTATTTTTCAGGGCTCACTTTTGCTCAGCTGATATCAGAGGCCAGACCCTATTACCTCGGGCATAGTCTAATTAATCTGAATGTGCCTGCGATGGTACACGGTTTGGCACTGGACGCAGGTAAGGTAACAGAATATGATTATCAGATTGGCAATGGCGCAAATCTCAACTGGCAGTATAACCACCCCGAAAATGCCCAGGGTACTCCATATTTTAATGCATTTCCTCAGGGCAATCATGATGTCTTCATCGTCACAGAAGCTGTCCCCTTACAAGGCCATCTGACCTGGAGTGATACCTATGGCTATGCAGTTGATTTTCTTCAATATGCAATCGATCATAATGACGGTAATCCAGTTAGATATTACATGTATGAAACCTGGCATTGTACCAATTCGGGTATTAATCCTCCGGGTTGTGAATGGGATGACGGCGATTCCATTCTGTGGCATCCAAGACTTTTAGTGGACTGGCCACTTTGGGCCGGTATCGTTGATCATGTCAGAAACGAACTCCCGGATCAGGAGGTGTGGATGATTCCGGCAGGTCAGGCATGGCATGCTCTGGTAAATTTAATTGATGATGGAGCTGTCCCTGGAATTACATCATTTCAGCAGCTTTTTTCAGACGATATACATCTTACCAATGCTGGCAATTACTTTGTAGCCTGTGTTATGTTTGCCTGCATCTACAGAGAAAGCCCGGTTGGTTTAACGACTGCGCTGCAGAATGAGTGGGGAGGAGCCTTTGCCAATATGCCTTCTCCTGCACAAGCAGCCATCATGCAGCAGGTAGCCTGGTCAACAGTTCTGGATATGGCTGAATATTCAGGTGTTGATTATTTTTTGAGTAATTCATCTGTGGCATTTAATGGACGTTTGATTTCTGATCAAATAAAGTTAACTGCTTCCTTGGAACCGCATTCCGGAATTAAAGAAATCGTTTTTACTCACAGTTCTGACGGTATTACATTTCGGGATTTGCGATCATACCCCATAAGCGAATCACATTCAAAAATGCAGGAACATATACATGATCAGCCAATAGCAGGAAAGAATTACTACCGTCTCAGGATGATTCACCTGGATGGATCCATTCATTTTTCAACTATCAGAGCGATTAGCACCAGAATACCCAAATTTGACATATTTCCCAATCCCGTTCATTCAGGCTTGAACATCAGATCAAATGCATCTTTATTTTATAATATAAAATTATTCAATGCAGCTGGCCTGCAGGTTTTTCAGGGTGATAGTTTAGAATTCATAGATATGAGTTCTTTTCCCGCCGGAATGTATAGCTTGTCTATATATTCTGATAACATTATTGAAAGACATAAGATTATACATATAGGAAATTAGAAGGTCTGCTGAACATGCGCCAAAACTGAGCTAATCTGCGCGTTTTCTGATTCTTATAAGGTTTTTGCTTGAAAAATATTTGCCAATTAGTTGTCAGATTCAAAAATGCATCTTACTTTTGCGCCTCAATCAGAAAATCGTCAAAGTATTAACCGTCATGGCAAATCATAAATCAGCAGAAAAGAGAATCAGACAAATAGCCAAAAAAAGGCTGCACAACAGATATTACAAGAAGACAGCCCGCGCTGCTGTAAAGAATCTGAGACTTTTAACCGATAAGGCTGAAGCAGATGCATTCCTTCCGAAAGTTGTATCTATGATCGATAAACTTGCTAAGAAAAATAACATCCATAAAAACAAAGCTGCTAACTTGAAAAGCAGCCTTATGAGACATATAAAGACTCTTGCTTAACCAACAAAGCATAATCCCCCGATTTAAAAAGCCGATGCGTATCCGTACCATCGGCTTTTTTGTTTTTTAGCATTACCCCCTCACAGCTCGAAGTAGCTTCCAGCTACGAGCACACTCTGCACCCCACACACTGCTGTTCCGCATAATAATTTGCAAATTTTCCTCGTGTGGCAGCAAGAAATGTATGGCTTCTTAGTAGTCTACAGTAAAATTTGATATATAAATTGGCAAATTTATACTCCTTCCTACTCGTTTTACGATACCCTTAAATAGCTACACACAATGCGCCTTCGGCTTGAAAGGTGATGAGCAAAAGTCCACAGATAGCGAGCGCAGCCTTGCTACGGAGCTTGCGTTTGAGTTCAGGGTACAAAATGTGAGTTTGTATGGGTGTGAGTCAGTTTGAGTTAATGTATACACACAAACGGTTCAACCACACCGGCTGTTAGCCAGCCAGAAGCCAGAAGCGGCTGTTCAACCAGAAAGCCTCTTTTATTTCTCATCACCCAAAACAATTCACTCAAACATCTCATTTACTATATTTGCATTTTTTATACATGGAGCAACAAAAGGACGGAAAATCATTCGACTTGCAATTACTGCTACGCATCCTGCGCCTTGGCTTCCCTTATAAGCGATTATTTATCACATCAGCCATTCTTGCTGTCGTCATTGCCCCTGTCAGTTCTATCAGACCATATCTGATTCAGAGAATGGTGGATTTGAATATTTTAACCGGAGATATTGATGGGATGGTGTTTATGACTATCATTTTATTCGGAACACTTCTGGCAGAAGTTTTATTGAGATATGTTTTCATTTATAGTACCAATTTTTTGGGTCAATCTGTAATCAGAGATCTTCGGAACAGAGTATTTAGGCAGATAATGGCTATGGACATTCGTTATTTTGATAAAACAGCCATAGGTACCAGCACCACCCGAACCATCTCAGATATTGAAACCATCAATTCAGTTTTTTCGCAGGGTGTCATCACCATTATTGCTGATATGCTTGGGCTCATTGCGGTCATAGCCATCATGTTCAGCTCGAGTTGGCAACTGGCACTTATATGTTTGAGTACCATGCCTTTGATGATTATAGCCAGCTATATTTTCAAAGAAAAAGTAAAAACTGCTTTTCAAAAGGTAAGGACCCAGATTGCCAGAATGAATGCATTTCTCCAGGAGCGTATTACAGGAATGCGAATCGTCCAGATATTCAATGCCGAAAAGAAGGAATCAGAGAAGTTTAAAATTATCAATAAAGAATATACAAAGGCCAATATTGACTCTATTTTTCATTATGCAGTTTTTTTCCCCGCGGTAGAAATCATATCAGCCATTTCTCTGGGACTCATGGTTTGGTGGGGTGCCGGTAGTGTTTTGGAAGGAAGTGTTACCATGGGAGCACTGATTGCATTTCCTGTGTATCTGACCATGTTATTCAGGCCCATCCGGTTTATGGCTGATAAATTCAATACACTGCAAATGGGCATGGTAGCAGCTGAGCGTGTTTTCCAGATTCTTGACAAACCGATTGAATCATTACAGGATGGAAATGTAAAAGCTGAGAAATTGAAAGGCAAGATCTGTTTTGATAAAGTTTGGTTTGCTTATGACGACGACAATTATGTTTTGAAAGATGTTTCTTTCCAAATGGAAGCAGGTAAGACCCTTGCCATAGTAGGTAGTACAGGTTCAGGCAAATCAACCATCATTAATATTCTGAACAGGTTTTACGAATATGATAAAGGCACCATCAGGATCGATGATATCGACCTGCATCAATTTGAAATTGCCAGTTTGCGCAGAAGAATCGTCATGGTTTTGCAGGATGTCTTCCTTTTCTCAGGAAGTATTATAGACAATATCAGGCTGAATGACCCGGCAGTCTCAGATGAACAGGTCATCAAAGCTGCCGAATTGATCAGGGCCAATGAATTCATCGAAAAACTCCCCGGTGGTTATCAGTTTATGGTTTCTGAGCGGGGTTCCAATTTGTCCATGGGGCAAAGACAACTCATCTCTTTTGTGAGAGCATTGATATTTGATCCGGATATACTCATACTGGATGAAGCTACTTCCTCCATTGACAGCGAATCCGAATCTTTAATCCAGTATGCAATCGAAAAATTAATCAAAAAAAGGAGCTCTATCATCATTGCTCACAGATTGTCCACCATCCGCCATGCCGATTATATCATGGTCCTTGACAAAGGAAACATGCTGGAATGGGGTACCCATGAAGACCTTGTCCAGAAACCCGATGGTAAATACAGAGAACTCTACGAAATGCAGTTTGTCAAAGAGACAGTGTAGTTGGTCGTTTATTTGCATTTGATAGAATCAATCCTGCTTTTTTTGCGTTAACAATTGAAACACAAAAGTCAAACCATGTACAGAAGGTATGCTATTTCACCCATTTGGGCCGTATTATTTCTGGTTTTATTCGTAGTGGCCATGTATTACATCCTCAAGGGATTGTTTTACCTGCTGTATTTCACGGCCCCTGTGATGCTGATCGCACTTTTAATAATTGACCACAAAATATTTGTGAATCATTTCAAAAGTGTATTTAGAAAAATCAGACAAGACCCCGCTATTGGTATTTTATCGCTGATTCTTCAGGTAATAGGATTGCCATTTGTACTTGCTTATCTATTAATGAAAGCCTTATTCGTTCGCAAACTTAAAAAAGTAGAGGATCGTATACGTACCCAGAGAGATGGCGAATTTGTTGAGTTCGAAGATGTTACTGAAGTAAAGGAAGACATGCAGCTCCCCCGCTTGAAAGAAGCCGAAAAAGAAAAACCAAATCAGTATAATTCACTCTTCGATTAAATTCATACTCTAACTCCCATCTGCTTCGACTTCAAACGAATGCAGCTTTTTCCCGGGAAATGTTCCTAATCACGTGATGTTTTTCTGCGCCTAAGGCTTGAAAGGTGATGTTTTTTCAGGGGACACGCCCTGAAAAAGTGATGTCTTTATATTTTCTGCAGCTTCGCTTTGAAAATATAAAAGTGATGAGCTTTCGCAAGTATCCAGGAGGCAACTTCTTCCGACGTTCCACCCAATAATTTGCAAGTTTTTCTTGGATGGCAGCCAGAAATGTATTCCTTACAAGAAGTCTGAAGATAAATTTGACATTCAAACTGGCAAATTTATAGGCCATTACTTCTCCCCATGCTGTTTTGGCTGTTCCGCCAGAAGCCAGAAGCCAGAAGCGGCTGTTTACACCAGCAACGAGCCAAGGCTGTTAAATTGGTTCAAATCGTAAATCGTAATTTGCAATTCGCAATTGGCTGATCCGGGCTGTTCGCTAATAGCCAAAAGCCGGCTGCCTCACCTTCTCACCCACCTCGCATAATCCAGCGCCAAATAAGAAATAATGACACTGGCTCCGGCTCTGCGAATACTGGTAAGCGTTTCCGGCATAGCCTTTTCATAGTCCAGCCATCCATTCTGGCAAGCAGCCAGTAACATAGCACATTCTCCGCTCACGTGATAAGCAGCGATTGGTGTTTCAAAGTTGGCAGAAAGATTTTTGATAATATCCAGATAATGAAGTGCCGGCTTTACCATCAGGAAATCCGCACCTTCCTTTGTATCCAATTCCGCTTCTATGAGGGCTTCTCTGCTATTTGCCGGATCCATTTGGTAGGTCTTTTTGTCTCCGGATTTGGGAGCTGAATCAAGTGCATCCCTGAATGGTCCGTAAAATGCACTGGCATATTTGGCAGTATAAGACATAATTCCGGTAGTATTATATCCTGCTTTATCAAGATTCTCCCTGATCACACCTACTCTGCCATCCATCATATCCGAAGGTCCTAAAATATCAAATCCGGCCTGCGCCTGAGCTACTGCCATCTTTGCCAAAATGGGCAAGGTGATATCATTGATGATTTTACCTTTTTCAACATAACCATCATGCCCATCCGAACTGTAAGGATCCATAGCCACATCACTGATCAGACAACATTCAGGGAATTGTTCCTTAATTTTTCTCGCTGCTTCCAGATAAAAATTGTCTTCCGCATAACTGTAACTGGCTACTTTGTCTTTATTATCTTCCGGCACTGCAGGAAAAATCATAAAGCTATTGACGCCCAGACTCATAGCAGTTTCAATGTTTTTAAGGATATTGTCCAGTGACATTCTGGCTGCCACCGGAAGAGAAGGAATTTGTTGATGGATACGCTGACCTTCTACAAGAAATAGGGGCAGGACCAGATGTCCCGGGGCCAGATAAGTCTCCCTGACTAGTTCACGGATAGATTCTGAAGCCCTGTTTCTCCTGGGTCTTCTCTGCAAAAATGCTGAATTGAGTTCCATTGCTATTTTTTTCTTTTTGGTACAGGGTCATGGCCATGTGGTCCCCATGGATGGCATTTTAAGATTCTTCTGGTGCCCAGATATATACCTTTGATGGGCCCCCATTCCTGAATGGCACCGACCATATAGTGTGAGCAACTAGGCTGAAAACGGCAATTGGCACCTAAAAGGGGAGACAATGTCCATTGATATACCTTGACAGGAAAAATAAATATCCATTTAAAAAATTGGCTGACAGCCGCCCAAATCTCACGCATGACGTATATTAAATAGATTGTAAAGATAAAGGTTTTAGACAGGAAGAAATCACCTTCCGCTGACTATTACCGTCATATGCTTGCAATAAAAAGCTGATCTTAATCAGAATTTGTTCTGCCAAAGAGGAATTTGAAACAAATGAGGAACTACGCCGCAACTTCCGGCTTTAATTTTTTGTAAACAATGCAGTCAAATAACTACTATTTAAACCTTAATACCTAAATTTGCGAACCCCCATTTGACATGGTCTTGCTTTCTTTTCAAACTACAAGACAAAAACGAACCTTTGATTCACACAAAATTATTTTTATGAATTTTATCTACACCAATCTTAAGTCAAATCAGAGTGTTGCAAAAATGGTGCGACATGCTATTTTTAGTCTTACCATCATCATTTTGTACTCTACTTTTGGGTTTGGACAAACCATTTTTAACGAAACAATTGATGTTAATGTAAATACCGCTGGTACTCTCACGATAGCAAATACAGTATTTGATAATGCTAGCTTATCATATACCGGGACCGCTGATACAAGGACAACTTCAGCATCAACCGGATACACAGGGGCATCTGGTGGCAGAAATGTGTTTTTAACTAATAACGGAACTGCAAATTTTCAAATTCAAAATATTAACACAACCGGGTATACAAACCTCATGCTATCATTTGGCGCACTAAAAACCACTACAGCCTCAAATCTAACAGAATTGGTATTGGAATATAGCACTGATGGCATTAGCTACACAGCTATATCATTCCCTGCACAGCCCACTGGCTCTGGTACTACAATTTGGCGTTTGATTGGACCGATTTCTTTACCTGTTGCTACAGAAGGAGCAGGTAATCTACGTTTAAGATGGAGAAATTCCTCGCTCACTCCCCAGTTTAGAATCGATGATATTACTTTGACGGGTACAATTGTTACAGCAGGCCCTTGCACCCTCCAAATTGTCTCCATCAATGAATCTGAGTGTATCCCTGTTCAAAATGACACTTTCCCTAATGGATATTTTCTATATGATGTTGAGGTGATATATTCCGGAGGTATCCCTGCAGGTGGATCATTAATTTTGAGCGGAGGCGAAGGAGCTTCAGTATCAGTAGGAAGTTTGAGTGGCGGATCTTATATCTTTGAGGACATCAGAGGTACTTCAGGAAATATACCTTTCAATGTGACTGCCTTTTTTTCCGACAATTCTGGATGTTTGTCAGTGGGCTTGGTTGAACCACCGGAAGGCTGTTCTATTCCCGAAGGAAGTTGCGAAGAACTTTTCTTCTCAGAATACCTGGAAGGATCCAGCGGAAATAATAAATGTGTTGAAATATACAACCCTACAGCAGTCAGTGTAGATCTTGCTGCAGGAGGATATAAAGTGTTATTGTTTGCTAATGGAGCTGTTGTTCCGGGGTCGACTATCAATCTTACAGGAACCGTGCCTCCATTTGGTACGCACCTGCTCTGCAATTCGGGATCGATACAGACTATCCTGGATCTTGCTGATCAGACTAGTGGATCACTGACGCATAATGGTGATGATGCTTTGGTTTTAGTGAAGGGTGTACAAAATGATACTTTAGATATTTTTGGAAGCATTGGCCATGATCCCGGTACAGCATGGGTTGCGGGTCCGGTTACTACCCTTGATCGGGTACTCAGAAGAAAATCATCAGTATTATCTGGTGTGACTTCAAACCCCAATACGAGCGGAGCAGGAGGATTCCTCACACTTTCTTCGGAATGGGATGTTTATGCAGATACAACTTACTCCAATTTTGGTATTCATGAGAGTGCATGTACACCTCCGATTCCAGAATGTCCTATAGTTGAAGTGTATGTTTACCCTGAAGATTATAACTTTGAACTTTGTGGCGAGACCTTCCCGGAAGGTATTAGCTGCTATACCTGCAATGATAATGGAACCCCGGATCCTTCCGATGATTTCTTTGAGTACTATGTCGAAGTATCGTATAATGATAAACCTGAAGGCGGCTTCCTGATAATTTCTGCAAATGGAGTAGATATTGATTCTTTTGATGTAGGAGAACTATTATTCCCTGAAGGTGTGGAATTCATAATATTTGGCCCATACTCTCTTCCGGCAAACGGTCTCAATTTTACAGTTGAGGCAAGATTTGATGAAATAATACTATGCTCTCTTGCGTCCACTGAACTGGCACCCGGCCCTTGTTCAGCGCTTCCTCCTTGTGAAGAATTGTTCTTCTCAGAATACATAGAAGGAACCGGCAATAACAAATGCCTTGAAATTTTTAATCCCACGGATGCTTCTGTTGATCTTGCTGCCAATAATTATCAGATCAGAATGTATTTTAACGGATCTGCAGCGCCGGGTACAACCGTAAATTTAACTGGTTCAATTCCAGCCAATGGCACTTATGTAGTTTGTAGCTCCAGTGCTGCTATTGAATTCAGAAATCTGGCAGACCTTTTGAACGGTCAAAGCTGGTTCAACGGAGACGATGCTGTAGCACTTTCTAAGGCTGGAGTTAATATTGATATTATTGGTCAGATTGGAACTGATCCGGGAGCTTCATGGTCAGGATCCGGCGTTTCGACTGTAGATCAGACTATTCGCAGAAAATCTTTCATTACTGCTGGTGATCCCAATGGTACAGATACTTTTAATCCATCAATTGAGTGGGATAGTTTCCCTGTCAATGAATTATCCGGACTTAAATTCCATCGCTCTGATTGTAATCAGTTCCCTGATGGCTTAGTCATTACTCCGATTGGAGGTTGCGATGGTGATGTGAATCAGACTGAAGCTGGCTATGATATAACCTCTTCCTGCTGGGGAAATATGATAGGAAGAGAAGCTACTTTCCTTACTTCAGATGTTTGCGGTGATTTTGACTTTAGTGCAAAGGTAACAGTGACGCCATTTGGTTTTGCTGGATTAATGTTCAGAGAGTCACTTGCACCCGATACCAGGTATGTTTATCAGTTTGTAAGAGGTAATAACCAGGCTAGCTGGGCGGTAAGATCTAATCCTGCATTGCCTGTTCAGGTACAAACAGTTGCTCAAATTAACAGACAATTCTTAAGAATGCAGAGAGTAGGAAACTTGTTCAGAGGTTATTTGTCTGTGAATGGTATCCTTTGGAATCAGGTTCACCAATCCGGATTGAATTTTGCATCTTGTGGATATGTAGGTTTCGCTACACATAGTGGAAGTGATGGAATTGAAGTTTCTTCCAGCTATACCAACATAAATGCCTCATTTATTGGCTCGCCCGGAAGACCGGAATTTGCAAACAATCCAGATATTGATATGTCTGTGAAATCTCAGGATTTCAAAGTCTATCCAAATCCTGCTAACCAATATCTTGATATTCAACTTTCAGGTTCAGAATGGACAGAAAGAGAAATTTCAATTATTGATATCAATGGCAGAGTGGCATTCTATCAAAAATCAGAAACCAGCAATATTCTAAAAATTGACCTGCAATCTGCTGGGTTGACAGATGGTGTATATATCATTCAGATCAAAGATGCAGAAGGCTTCTACCAAACTCGTTTTGTAAAAGCTACTCACTAATAATCAATAATTTGAACTGATTCAACCTCAGTTCTGACATTTTATAAAATGGCCCCCTCTGATTTCAGAAGGGGCCATTCTTATTTATTATCCTACAGATTTTCAAACCGCTGTTCCAATCGTAAATCGCAACCGCTAATGCCAATTGTGATTCAGCCTTTAGTCATATCTTCAGCTTAAAATATTCAGCATAAACATGAACAAACTATCCCCGGGTAGGCTGTTTGGCTGTTCCGGCTGTTAAACCAGACTGTTAACGCTTCAACGCCTCAACACTCTAACGAGGCTTTATGGCTGTTCCTGCTGTTAAACTTGGCTGTTAACGATTAAACGCTTAAACCCTTCAACGCTTTAACGAGGCTGTATGGGGCTGTTCAGGCTGTAAACTTGGCTGTTGATGTTAAAACGCTTTAACGAGGTTGCATGGGGCTGTTCCGACTGTTAAACGTGCTGTTAACACTTAAACGCCTCCACACTTTAACGAGTCTGCATGGGGCTGTTCAGCTGTTAAACTGGCTGTTAACGATTAAACGCTTAAACCCTTCAACGCTTCAACGAGGCATTTAAACTGGTGTTAACGATTAAACGCCTCAACGCTTTATCGAGGCTGTTTGGCTGTTCTGGCTATTAAACTGGCTGTTAACGCTTAAACGATTAAACGCCTCAACGCCTCAACGTCTCAACGCTTTATCGAGGCTGTTCCCGGCTATTAACAACTCATCCTTCCCCTCTGAGCTTCAACATCTCAATAAAAAAGCCGGCTGAAAAACAACCGGCTCTTTAATTTTAATTCGCTATCAATCAATATCTATAAGCATCAGACTTATAGGGACCATTTTTAGCCACACCTATATATGCTGCCTGAGTATCATTCAATTCTTCAAGTTCGACACCGATTTTAGCAAGGTGCAATCTCGCAACTTCTTCATCCAGATGCTTAGGAAGTGTGTAAACCTGATTCTCATAAGATTCATAGTTACTCCACAATTCCAACTGAGCTAATACCTGATTTGTAAATGAATTGGACATTACAAAAGAAGGGTGTCCTGTAGCACATCCCAGATTCACAAGTCTTCCTTCAGCCAGAATCAGGACATCCTTGCCATCAATAGTGTATTTATCAACCTGAGGCTTGATTTCAATCTTGGTAGATCCGTATTTTCCATTAATCCAGGCCATGTCGATCTCATTGTCGAAATGACCAATATTACAGACAATGGCTTTGTCTTTCATCAATCTGAAATGCTCTTCATGAATAATATCTCTGTTTCCTGTTGCAGTCACAATAATGTTGGCTTCAGGTACTGCATTCACCATCTTCTTAACTTCATATCCGTCCATAGCGGCTTGTAACGCGCAGATAGGGTCAATTTCTGTAACGATTACACGGGCACCTGCACCCCGCAAAGAGGCGGCAGATCCTTTTCCAACATCGCCATAACCTGCTACTACCGCTACTTTTCCGGCCATCATAATATCTGTAGCTCTGCGTATAGCATCCACCAGAGATTCTTTGCAACCATATTTATTGTCAAATTTGGATTTGGTAACAGAATCATTGATGTTGATGGCCGGCATCGGCAGTGTGCCGTTTTTCACACGATCATACAATCTCAATACTCCGGTGGTGGTTTCTTCTGAAATACCACGTATACCTTGTACCAATTCCGGGAATCGATCCAATACCATATTGGTCAAATCACCACCATCGTCAAGGATCATATTTAAAGGTTGGCCGTCACTGAATGCAAATAGTGTCTGCTCGATGCACCAGTCAAATTCTTCTTCATTCATTCCTTTCCAGGCAAAAACCGGGATTCCTTCTTTGGCAATCGCGGCAGCTGCATGATCCTGAGTTGAGAAAATATTGCAGGATGACCAGCTTACCTCAGCTCCCAGTTCGATTAATGTTTCGATAAGAACTGCAGTTTGGATAGTCATGTGAAGACAACCTGCAATGCGGGCGCCTTTTAGGGGTTTGGACTGATTGTATCTGGATCTCAGAGACATCAAACCCGGCATCTCGGCTTCTGCCAGTTCGATTTCTTTACGGCCCCATTCAGCCAGTGTAATGTCTTTTACTTTGTAAGCAAGTTTTGAAACAGCTTGTTGCATAATGATTTAAATTAATGATATGACTTTATTTGCGAGTGCAAAATTACAATTTCTCATTCATAACACCTGAGCTGCTATCTTGTTTTCTCACAAAAGAGATACATATATATCATTCATTCTCTCCGCACAGACTTTTCCGGTGAATCTGGAAACATTTTGCTTTCCACGCCGGATGATAGATTGTGACAAAGCATCATCATGAAAGATCGATTGAATACTTTCAGCGATAGACTCAGCCGAAGTTGGATCAAAATATAGCGCCGCCTCCCCCGCAACCTCCGGCATGACAGAAATATTGGAAGTCAAAACAGGAATTCCACTCATTTGAGCCTCGATAATGGGTATTCCAAATCCTTCCCCGAGAGATGGATAAATAAATGCAGTAGCTGAATGATAAATGGCCTGCAATTCCTTTGTTGAATCCACTTCCGGCCATAAAACTTTCAGCCCATATTTGACAGCCAATCTTTGCAGCCTCCTTCGTTTTTTTCCACCTCTTCCAATGACAACCAATGGTGGAGGATCATTCATGATGTGTAAAGCCTCCAGTACGTTTTTTAGATTTTTACGGGGTATAATAGAACTGACAAAAAGCAAAAAATTGTCAGGCAATAAATATTTGAAGCGAGTATTGATAATCTCCTGTCTGTCAGGTGGATTTGCATATGATTCGCTCACGGATTGATATACGACCTTCACCCTGTCCTCAGGCAGACTAAAATAATGCTGAAGTCGGGATTTAGTGGCTTCTGAAATGGCAACAACTATGTCAGCCTGCTGACAAGCTTTTGCCCACTTTTTTTTGTAAATAGCTCTGTCAATGGGTTGAAAATCACGGGGGAAATCCATGAATAAAGTGTCATGCATTGTAACGACACTTTTAATACCCCGGGACCCTAAACCCAATGGAAGTTCATGACTTAATCCATGAAACAACTGGATGTTGTGCTGACTGGCAGCCCCTGACAATAATCGGCTCCGCCAGTAAACATCGGGCCAGATACTTGTATTTTCATGAACATAAAACTGGGGTGCCGGCAAGTTTTCAAACGGAAATAAGGCAGATTTTTTGGGAGTAAAAAGATGATACTCATTCTCCGGAAAATAAATGGCCAACTCTTCAATAAGGGTGCGACTGTAGTTTCCTAAACCAGTTGTATTGTGGAATGCACGTTTTGCGTCGAACCCAATTATCATTCTTTTTTACTTTAAAATAGGACTTAGTTCCGCTAAAATATTAAAATAATGTTAATGTGGCATTAATTCTACCAATGCACAAACTAAATCTACCAAACATGTCGTCATAGCACTTGAATAAGCAATACGGAAACCATGAAAACTCAATTTTTAATCTTTTCTATTCTTTTGATGGGAATTTTAGGTTTGGAATCCCTAAAAAGGGAACAATTTGAACACTTTTGGTCCGCTGTTTCAGGGCCAACTTTATTGATGACTTTAGAAACAAAAGACATTCATCACAATGATTGCCCCCTGAAAAAACAGAATTCACCGGTTCCTGCGTCAAAGTTCACTCCTTCTATAGAAGAGAACTCTATCACTTGCTTTTTATTTTACAAACCTAATTCCAGAGGATTCCTTACCTGTGAGAAAATATTGATGAATCCGGCTTTCGACCCGAATGTTTTGTGATACCGGGGTTTCCCGGTTTGATTTTTAGTTGCTTCTGTTGCCTTTGAAACAGGTTTGTCTCAGAACCTCCGGGGTGCTTGATTTATCTTTGATTAATACACTTTTATTTTCTCAAAAACACTATATCAATGATGCGCTTCAGCATGTACTTTTTTGTGCTCATCTATTAATTTCATCTGCACATCCGGTGGTACCGGTTGATATTCAGCAAATTGTATTGAAAATTTAGCTTTACCCTGTGTCAGTGACCGCAGGGTTAATGAATATTGATATAATTCTGCAAGTGGTACCCGGGCTGAAATTTTCTGATAATGACCTTGTGTATCTATTCCCATGATGATAGCTCTTCTGGTTTGAAGATCGCCCATAATTTCACCCATTACTTCGGAAGCACATAATACCGTTAAATCATAAATGGGTTCAAGAAGCTGGGGTGCCGCCTTTTCAAAAGCATTTTTGAAAGCAAGTGAACCGGCAATTTGAAATGCCATGTCATTGGAATCGACCGGGTGCATTTTTCCATCATATATACAGATCCGGATATCCTGACAAGCTGATCCTGTCAATGGGCCTTCTTCCATTTTCATATGTATACCTTTTTTGATAGCACTTGAAAATTTGGAATCAATAGAGCCCCCTACAATACACCAAAGAAATGCCAGTATTCCTCCCGTTTTCAAAGTTTCAACTTCTGTGTTCCGTACAGAAAGTCCGGCTGGCGGAGGCATGTCTTCATAATATGGCTCTAATCTCATATGAACCTCAGCAAATTGACCGGCTCCTCCGGATTGCTTTTTATGGCGGTACACCTCTTCAGCCATTTTGGTTACAGTCTCTCTGTAAGGAATTCTGGGTTTGATGAAAAGAATTTCCAGATCATAAACTTTTTCGATTCGATATTTAATCAGATCAATGTGTAATTGACCCTGACCATGCAATATCATCTGACGTAGTTCTAAGCTGTGTTCAACGATAGCTGTCGGATCTTCCTCCTGTATTTGGTGTAATGCGCGCGCTACTTTCTCTACATCATTTTTATTGGGTGCCTCCACGGCAGTGCGAATTCTGGGCTCTGGAAATGCAATGGGTTGAATGCTTCTTTGCGTCCCTTTTTCGTTCAGGGTATTGTTAGTATGGGCATCTTTTAATTTTACTGCTACACCTATGTCTCCAGACCGGAGTTCATCTACTGCCTCCCGGATTTTACCGTTGGTTTCATACACATGGTTGAATCGTTCTACATTGCTGTTCTTTGCATTGATAAGTTCATCTCCTGCTTTGAGGACACCTGAATAGACTTTAAAATATGATACATTACCGACCTTGGGTTCTGACAATGTTTTATAAATAAAAATGGTAGTTTTAAATTGACTGTTGCACTGGAGTGTTTCACCGTTTTCAAGTGGAGCTGCAGGTCTGTCTGCAGGGGATGGGCATATATCATTGATGAATCCCATTAATCTTCCGCTGCCCATGTTATTAATCGCCGAGACACAAAATACAGGGAATATCTGATGGTTGGCCACTGCAACTTTTAAGCCTTTTGCGATTTCTTCTTCATTCAATGATCCATTGTCAAAGAATAATTCCATCAGCGTCTCATCATTTTCTGCAGCCGCTTCTATCAATGCATTGTGCATCTCATGTGCTCTTTGTAATTCGGACTCAGGAATATCTTTTTTAATAGGTTTGCCTCCATCTTTAGGGAAAACATACATGATCATTCTGAGAGTATCGACAATTGTATTGAACCCATTACCCTGATTTAGAGGATATTGCACCGGAATTACTTTATTGCCAAACCTGTTTCTAGCCTGGTCCAGAGTACTGTCATAGTCCGCTTTCTCATGGTCCAGCTGATTAATAACAAATACTGAAGGTGTCTGAAATTCTTCCACATATTCCCAGACAAGCTCAGTACCTACCTCCACTCCGTGTCCCGCATTTAATACCATTATAGCAGTATCTGCTACCTTTAATGAAGAAATGACTTCACCAACAAAGTCATCCAGACCAGGTGTATCCAGAATATTGATTTTAGAATTTTTCCATTTGGTATGCATCAAAGTTGTAAATATGGAATTGCCTTTAGACTTTTCGATATCAGTATAATCGGATATGGTATTCCCCTCCAGAACATTTCCTCTTCTTGAAATGGCACCGGCTTCATACAACATTGTTTCGGCAAGAGTAGTCTTGCCGCATCCCGAGTGCCCCAGCAGCACCACGTTTCTTATGTTTTTAGTTGAATAGCTCATATGATTTTCTTTTAAATATGGATGATATTAAATAAATCAAAATATAATTTTGCATATGATATGCAAAGAGCATGGAATATAAGGTATAAGTGATGAATTCCAAAATCAATCTACAGCCTTTTTTAGTAGAAATGTTTTATTAAATTCGTTTTATATGTATAATGCATTCATGATAAATTGATTCAGAATATTAATGCCTTTTAAGAGTAAAGATCCCGGCCCCGGATTAATTTAACCTGAAGTTTTTCAATCCAGTCTGAATTAAAATTTCCTTTGGCTGTGTAGTGAATCTGATTTGCCGGAATGCAGCTTAGTGCAGGGGTCAGGCAAGATGCTCAGCCCTTCAAAGGACTCTTGTTTACAATTTATTAATACCCTTTAAAATAAAAAACATACTACTTTTGAAGCCCGGAATCGTTAGATTTTGCAAGCAGTTGTTAATGGGGGCCTCCATATTTTCCTAATTTACCGAGTTTTCAATTTCGCTTAAACCTAAAAAGCCAGGAGATGAAAAGAAGAGATTTTCTTGTTCAGGGAGCAATGGCAGCTGCGGCTACTCCTTTGATAAATGCATTGAGAAATAATAAAACAGACTCTTTTTTTGCAGACGATATCAGCAGTGATAAAGCCAGGAATATCATTTTTTTGGTCAGTGATGGCATGAGTTCGGGTACGCTGGCTATGGCAGATCATCTCTTTAAGAGAAAAATGGGTCGTCAAAGCACCTGGATCCAACTATATCAGGATAAAAAAATTAACAGAGCCATCATGGATATGGCATCCGCTAATTCTCTTGTAACGGACTCTGCTGCGGCATCCTCCTCCTGGGGTGGAGGTGTCAGGGTTCCAAATGGATCATTGAATATGGGTGCCAACAATGAAAAATATGTGCCCATCATGCAGAAATTTAAATCTGCCGGGAAATCAGTAGGATGTGTAACGACTGTACCCATCACGCATGCTACTCCTGCCGGATTCTGCGTCAATATGAAAAGCAGGGATCAACAAGCTGAAATCGCTGAAGAGTATAAGTCTCTCAGATTTGATGTAATGATGGGAGGTGGTAATGAATATTTCAGTAGTTCCGGCAGGGGAGATGGAAGAGACATGTATGCTGAATTTAATGCTGATGGTTTTCAGGTAGTGCGGGACAAGACTGCTATGCTTTCTGCAAAACCCGGAACTCCGATTCTGGGAGTTTTTTCTGATTCCGGCCTCCCATACACTGTCGATCAACAGGCTGATGCTATATTAACAAACACAATACCTACGCTGGCTGAAATGACTAAGAAGGCTATTGAATGCATGAGCCAAAATAAGAAGGGATTTGTTCTGCAGGTGGAAGCAGGAAAAGTAGACTGGGCTGCTCATGCAAATGATACTGCAGCTTTATTATATGACCAGATTGCATTCGATGACGCCGTTACAGAAGCAATGACTTTTGCCGAAAAAGACAAAAAAACACTGGTTATTATTACAACAGATCATGGAAATGGTAATCCTGGGCTCATTTACGGAAGCAAAGCTGATGAAAACTTTGAAAGGTTTTTTGATATCAGACAGTCAAATGAGAACCTGCTTGACAATATAAAAAGAGGAGATTCTGTGTCTGCTGTTCGTGAAAAAATTGAACAGGCATGGAACGTAGGCGTCAAAGCCGAAGAAGCTTCCGGGATTCATCAATTTTATAATGAAATAAAAGCCAACGGGGAATTTGCAGTTTTGAAGAAACCTTTCAGACCCCTGGCTCAATTGCAGGAAAAGTATTTCTCAGTTGGATGGGCTTGTATGAGCCACACTTCTGATTATGTAGAGTTTGCTGCCTATGGTCCGGGAATGGATTTATTCCCGCCATTTTTATTGAATACGGATGTTCACCCATTGTTGTTAAAAGCTACCGGAGTTGGGAAGAAATAATCCGGGCTTTTCATATGCGTGTAGGATTTCATCAGCTGAGTATGAATTCCCTTCCCAACTCATTGTTATCTTATTTCGATAAATTATCCTAATTTTGCGAGGCATCACGCAAGAACAATATATTTGCAACACTTCAATTAAGTGTTTCAATTATCGTTCTTCCTCAAATCGTTTGAACATGAAGAAAATACATTTACATTTTACCATAGTTTGTGTGTTCATTATTTTGGCAGCATTCAGCCGTATGATTCCACACATGCACAATTTCTCTCCATTAGGTGCCATAGCATTATTCGGAGCAGCTCATTTCAGGAAATCCTGGCAGGTGTTTTTGATTCCGATAGCAGCTACCTGGCTAAGCGATTTGTTTATCAACAATGTAATTTATGCTCAGTTTTATCCAGAATTCACCTGGTTTTATTCCGGATTTTACTGGCAGTATGCTGCCTATATTCTGATTGCAGCCTTTGGACTGTTGTTGTACAAAAGAGGGGTAAGCGGAGGTAAAATATTGGGTGGAGCTATCGGTTCGGGTGTGATATTTTTTCTTATCAGTAATTTCGGGTGTTGGATGGGAAGTACTTTTTACCCCCAGAATTTTAGTGGATTGATGAGCTGTATGGCTGCAGGGATTCCCTTTTACAAAGGCACATTACTGGGTGATCTGGTTTATGCTTCAGCCCTTTTTGGAGGATTTGCGTTCCTTCAAATGAAGCTTCCGGCGCTCAAAACTGCAGATCTGGATTAAGGTCTCGCAGCTTCAGTTTGTTCAATTCGCTTAGCCTTTGGCAATTGTATATAAAAAGTTGTACCTGAATCATGGTCACTTTCAAATCTGATGCTTCCGTGTTGCCTTTCAATATATTCTTTGCAAAGAAGTAAGCCCAGTCCGATACCTTTTTCATTTTGTGTTCCCTGGGTCGCCCTGATATTCAGACTGAAAATCTCTTTCTTTTTATGATCTTGTATTCCAACACCATTGTCTCTTATGGTAATTTCTATGCCTTCCTCATTTTCGACTGCATTCAATTGGATCAAACCTCCTTCAGGAGTGAATTTGATAGCATTGTTAACTAAATTACGAATAACAACTTGCAACATTTCCTGATCAGCCATAACATAGAGACTGTCCGGAGCCATAATATGGAGGCTTACACCCTTATTTCTTGCATTTTCATGATGTAGAGTATATGCCAAATCCAATGTTTCAATTACTGATAAGGGCTTTAATTCTATATTTCCACCCTTCAATTGTGCGCGTGACCATGCCAACAAATTTCCAAGCATTTCAGACGTATTTTTAGTCTGCTTTAAAAGTTGTTGATTGATTTCATCTCTGGTGCTATCCGTCAGCTTTGTCTGATTTAATATCTCGAGAAAACTTTGAATGGATGCGAGAGGACTACGTAAATCGTGAGAGATGATAGCGAGGATTTTATCTTTTTCAATGTTCAAATTCTCCAGATATGCATGTTGTTGTTTGATTTCCAGTGCCTGTGATTCTGCCTGTTGTTGTGCAATGTTATAATTTTTCAATAAATAGGAAATGATAAAATACATAACTAACATTGCCATCAAATAGGTAAATCCTATATCAATGAAATATATCTCCCTGCTCTCATAATTCGGTGAAATCCATTCAGGATTTGAATATTCTGCAATCAATAAACCAAATGCTAATAATGAATGGAGCAGCATCCAAAGCCAATGGATTTTAATCGGAGAAATAGCTACCAAAAGCTGGAAACTCATAAAGAATAGGAAAAATGAAGGGCCTAATATTCCGGAGTTATAATAATAATTACTGAAAAGCACAATATATCCAAAGATACTGTAGACAATTACCGCACCCTTGAACCTCCCATATTTCCTTGATTGTATATATAGTAAAATAAGGATGAGCGTGCAGAAAGCCAGAATTATGACTAATTCTAATACTTCCTGGAACAAGCTTAAAACAATACCCGCAAGAAATATGAAGAAAGTAAATATTGCTATGGCATGAAACGCCCTGTGCTGCATACTAAACTCTTCACGACTCCCAATAAAACGAAGCGAAAGCCTTTCAAGCAAATTTTCTGATAACAATTTCCTCATTTCTTTCCTTACAATGTGTGCATAATAAAATATAGTACAAAAGCTGCAGGTCTCACAGCTAATGCACATTCATTTAAAATAATTACTCCGAGGAAAACCTAACTTAATCCTTATCTATGATAGCATCATCAATTAAAGGATCACCATCTTCATCCTGGTCCTCAAAACCATAAATTTCACCTTCGAATTTATCCTTATTTTCGGTAAAGGTTTCGTCTATCTGAATAAATGATTCTTTCACATCATCATATCTTCCATCAGCGAATGCCTCTGCTTTATCAAAAAATGATCCTCCTACAGTTCCTTTAGATTTTAACTCATCCAAATGACTGCTCTTCTCATGTGACTTATCAAACTCTTTGAATGGATCTTCTTTGGGAACAAATGGCTTTTTTTCTTTTTTAGGGGCTTCCGTTTTCACTTCACCTGTACTTTCAGTATCATTGAAAAGATTTTCATAATTGGAAGTCGCTGATGAATTGGATGAAAAAACATCAGGAGTTTCTTCGACAGGGTCCTCATCCTTATTCATAATTTTCTTTCCAAGATCTTCGGCATTTTCCTTCATGGTATTCCATAATGTCTCAGTCGTATCCATTACTTTTTTGCCTATATCTTCAGTAAAGCCAGCTGCTTTACCCGTCCATTCCTTGCTGTTTTCTATAACCACTTTTCCAATTTGCTCAGAATTTTGCTGTAATTTGTCCAATACCGGTTTTGCTGTATCCAGGACGTCCTTGCCTACCTTTTCTGCAAATTGTCCGGCTTGTTCGGCTTTTTCCTGTACTTTATCTCCCAGACTTTTGTCTTCATTTTCCGTAAAAAAAAGCTTGCTAAAGAAGTTTTTAATTCCCATGATCTTGTATTTGAAGCTAAATTAAGTATATAAATACTGATAACGAAAGTATGTGCCCTAATGATTCATTTTTTAATCAAATATTGGCAAAGTTCTGCCTTGCTGCGCGGCCTTTGGTTCGTAATTCGTAAATTTGTCGTAGCTCGGGTGACATCCTGCTCTCTGCGCTCGCATGGTGACATCCTTTGCCTTCGGCAAATGGTGACATCCCCTAAATAAATTGACTGCTACACAGCCAATTTATTTAGGAGGTGACAGCTGGCGCTAAATACAAGCAGGCAGGTGACATACATTACATCTAGTGGATACTCGTCAGCTTTTGGGTGTTAAGTCAGAGGCTACGTTGTAACGCCTTAAGACTTACGCTTTCTTCCGGCTGTTCTCTTGTGGCTTGTGAGCTTGAAGCTTCTTCCGGCCGTTCACTTACGCCTTATGACTTATGACTTACGCCTTATGACTTACGCCTTTTTTCGGCTGTTCCCTGGCTGTTAACTAAACTTCTCAACTACTAAACTTCTCCATTCTCCGGCTGTTCCTCCTCAACGCCTCAACGCCTCAACGCCTCAACGCCTCAACGCCTCAACTACAACAACAACGGTCTCTCAAATGCATGTTCCAAACAAATCAGTGTATCAGTCCTTGAAACTCCTTTAATACTCTGAATCTTAACACTCAGCAGCTCCATTAGATGCCTGTTGTCTTTACAAAATATTTTAATCAATAATGAATAATCACCCGTAGTGTAGCTGCATTCAACTACTTCTTTCAGTTTGGACAACTGATCTCTGGCAGCTTTGTAAAACTCAGCTTTTTCTAAATAAATCCCGATATAAGCCATCGTTTGATAACCGAGTTTTTCAGGGTCTATCAGAAGCTTGGCTCCCCTGATAATTCCCTGATCTTCCATTTTGCGAATTCGCTGATGCACAGCAGTGGGAGAGAGCTGACATTTTAATCCGATTTCCTTCAAAGGCATCCTTGCATCGGTCGATAATTCATTCAGGATTACTTTATCAATTTCGTCAATCATGGTCTTTTGCGATATATTTTTCATTAAATGATGCAACAAAGATAATTTATTTCTTCAAAAACTTGTTTAAATGAAAATCTTGCATAATATTTGCCTTCGAAAAGAAAATAATTAATCAAAATTCAAGATAATGTGTGGAATATTCGCCTATAGTGGTTCAGAGAAGAAAATTAGTTCACTTGAGCCTTGGTTCATGAAAATTCAGCATCGGGGACCTGACTACTCTGAATTGAAAGAAATCTCGGATGATTTATTTTTTGGATTTCATCGCTTAGCTATTAATGGACTGAATGTCGCCAGTCATCAACCCATGCATTTGGAAGGGTGCTGGCTGATCGCCAATGCAGAAATATTTAACTACAAGCAGCTTGCTGCTCAATTTGATATCAAACTTCAAACGGACTCGGACTGTGAGATTTTGATACATCTTTACAGGAAGGTCGGCATGCCCGGCTTACTTGAAATACTGGATGCCGAGTTTGCATTTCTTCTCTTCGATGAGATCAGTGGCGAGCTATTTGCTGCAAGAGATCATTTGGGAATCAGGGGAATGTATATGGCCTGGGATGAAAAGGGAAATAAGGCCTGGGCATCTGAAGCCAAAGCCCTTGTATTCATGGAATCTATGGAGCATTTTCCGCCGGGTCACTGGTACAGTTCCAAAACGGAGGAAGTCACCGCTTATTATCAACATGAATATGGTGTTCATGATGAATCTGATGAGGAGAGATTATTTGAGCAAATTAAATACCTTCTTACGGATGCTGTCCAAAAACGTATCATGTCTGATCGTCCGATCGGATGTCTGTTAAGTGGTGGACTGGACTCCAGCCTGATCGCTGCATTGGTTGCAAAGCATTATGACAAGCCATGGCCATTGGAAACCTTTTCTGTAGGACTGAAAGGTTCGCCCGATTTATACCATGCTGCAAAAGTGGCAGAACACATCGGCTCTAAACACCACAGTGTGGAGCTAACGGAAGAAGAATTTATTGCCGGACTGGAAGAGACTGTTTATATCACAGGATCATACGACGTAACGACTATAAGAGCTTCTGTTGGGCACATGCTTATTTCAAGATATGTTCGAGACCATTCTGATGTGAAAGTGTTGTTTTCAGGAGAGACTGCTGATGAATTTGGTTCTTATCTCTATTTCCAGAATGCTCCTGATGCGGATGCTTTCCAGGAGGAGGCGACCCGATTGTTACAGGATATTCACTACTTCGATATGCTTCGGGGAGACAGGTCTATTTCTCAGGCCGGTATCGAGGCCAGGGTACCATTTGCTGATAAGGCTTTTGTACGATTTTATATGGGAATCGATCCTTCACTTCGGATGTTCAATCAGGAGAGGATGGAAAAATATTTGATACGCAAAGCATTTGAAGCTGATGGATTACTTCCGGAAGAAGTCTTGTGGCGCCGCAAAAACGGTTTCTCTGATTCTGTTAGCTCTAAAACCCGGAGTTGGTCTGAGATCATTAAAGAATACATTGACAGCAAAGTCACAGATGAAGAATTCGAACAAGGCAAACACAAATACAAGCATGATACGCCCAGGTTCAAAGAAGCATATTTCTACCGCGAATTATTTACCCAGCATTACAAGCATCACCAGGAATTGACACCTTACCAGTGGCTGCCTAAATGGTGCGGAGACATGGTCGATCCTTCTGCGAGGAAGCTGGCAATTTATGAGGCTGATTGATCTTTTTTTTAATCAAACAAGGTCAACTTAGCTCCCGGAGGTGGGATTTTTAAATGTTTATACGCCTTGGCAGTTGCTTCCCGTCCACGGGGAGTTCTCTGAATATAGCCTTCCATGATCAGAAATGGTTCATGAACTTCCTCGATCGTTCCACTGTCTTCCCCAACTGCAGTAGCAATTGTACTTATTCCTACAGGTCCGCCATTGAACTTGTGAATGATAGCCAGAAGAATTTTATTATCCATTTCATCAAGACCACCTTCGTCTACATTGAGTGCTTGTAGGCCGTATGCAGCTATCTCAAGGTCTATTGTTCCATTTCCTTTGATCTGCGCAAAATCTCTGATCCTGCGAAGCAATGCATTGGCTACCCTCGGAGTACCGCGACTTCTTCTGGCAATCTCATGAGCACCTTCATCGCTGATGGGAACACCCAAAATGAATGAAGATCTCTTGATAATGGATACCAAAGTGGGAATATCATAATAATCCAGCAAGCAGTTGATCCCAAATCTTGCCCTCATCGGCGCAGACAAAAGGCCCATTCTGGTAGTCGCTCCGATAAGCGTAAAAGGATTGAGCGAAATCTGAATACTGCGGGCATTTGGACCCGAATCGATCATGATATCGATCCTGAAATCCTCCATTGCTGAGTACAGATATTCCTCTACTACTGTGTTGAGCCTGTGGATTTCATCAATAAATAAAACATCTCCCGTTTGAAGACTGGTCAGTAATCCTGCGAGATCTCCGGGCTTTTCTATCACCGGACCCGAACTCATTTTGAGATTCGTATCCAGCTCCGCAGCAATGATATGGGAAAGAGTTGTTTTGCCCAGTCCCGGAGGGCCATGCAATAATACGTGATCCAGCGACTCTTCTCTCTGCCTTGCAGCCTGAATGAAAATCCTTAGATTTTCTACAAGCTTCGCCTGACCTTTGAATTCGTCCAGCAATTTGGGCCTTAATGCCCTTTCTATCTGTTTGTCCTCAGGACTAAGTGACTCGTCCTTTGGGTCTAATATCGGATTCATGCTATTCCCGGATAATTTAACTTCATTTCAACAATATATATATTCCTCATCCTTAATTAACCGCTTAACCGACACCCGGTTGTTATACCGGTTTTAATTGTCCTCCTCACTTGCATGCTTCGTAGTCCGGGTGACGTCTTGCTTCGCTACGCTTGCAAGGTGACATCCTTTGCCTTCGGCAAATGGTGACATCCCCGAATAAAATGTCTGCTTCGCAGTCAATTTATTCGAAGGTGACAGCTAGCGCAAAATACAAGCAGGCAGGTCACAAGCGTAGCATTTTGCCTCTTCATCCCGGTTGTTCCATCCTTAACGAACTACACCCGGAACTCTCCACCCCAACACACCGCCTCAACGAATCCCACATCACACTTTCAACTCACACCCACACTTCGATTAACCGCTTAACCAATTCCCCGATTAACCGCTTCTCCGGCTGTTAACTAAACTCCTCAACTACTAAACAACTACCACTGAAGGGCTGTTCCGCTTCAACGCTTCAACGCTTCAACGCTTCAACGCTTCAACGCTTCAACGCTTCAACGCTTCAACGAACCCCTCACCCAACTCCCTACTCACACTCACACTCACACTTCGATTAACCGCTTAACCGGCTGTTCAACCAGAAACCAGAAACCAGCAACTAGCTTCAATCATTCTGCACCCAAATAACCGTTCCCTGCCCCAATGTTCCAATCAATTTTACACAATCATTAAATATTCTCCCGGGTACTTCACACATCAGATTTCCCTGACAATCATACAAATAACTGACCGGACCGCCTGTTAAATAGTACGCCCATCCATCTTCGTAATTATATTTCTTAATTTCAACAGGTTCATGCTTATACACAGCCTCTTTCAGCCATTTGACAGAAAGCGGATCTTTTGTATTTACGCATTCAGGCTTTTCTGGTTTACCTCCGCTGTTTTCTCCCCCTGTAACTTCAAGACAAGTTATTCTGATATGCGCGCTTTCTGCCATACAGACGGACATAATATCCGGGACGATTTCAAAATTAAACAGGATTTCAAGTCCGGTCTGCATCTCCACATCAGCCGGCCAACCTTCGAACACCATATATTTCTTACCGTCTCTGGTAACAATCATCTTCTGGCAGCCATCCAGTCCACTCATATCTGTGATGACACCGGCAGTTTTACATTCCGCAATAGCAGCTTCTGTTTCTGTTGATTTTTCAGTCACAGTTCGGGTAGAATTACAACTCAAAAACATGGCGCCTGATAGAAAAATAAGCAATTTAAACATGGTTGGGCATTTTTATAACTGACGTACGAAGTCTTCTAAAGATAACCTTCAGCAGGAATTTATTTTTTTTACCTTTGCGCTTCTTTTCGAAGGTGAATATATAGCAATTTATGATATATTATTCTTTACAACAGACAACATTCTACTAATTTATAAAATATCAATAGCATGAGCGGATCTAAAATCAATATTGTTGACGGTAAATTGATCGTTCCAAATGACCCGATTATTCCTTTTATTGAGGGAGATGGAACCGGGGCGGACATCTGGGCATCATCTGTAAGAGTGCTGGATGCAGCAGTCGAAAAAGCTTATAATGGTACCCGTAAAATTCATTGGCTGGAAGTTTTAGCAGGTGAAAAAGCTTTCAATCAAACAGGCAACTGGCTGCCTGATGAGACATTAGACAAAATTGATGAATACAGGGTAGCTATCAAAGGCCCTCTGACTACACCTGTTGGTGGTGGAATTCGCTCATTGAATGTAGCACTTCGTCAGAAACTTGATTTATATGCTTGTGTAAGACCTGTCAGGTGGTTCACTGGTGTACCTTCTCCTGTGAAAGAACCGAATCTCGTAGATATGGTCATTTACAGAGAAAATACTGAAGACATCTATGCAGGAATCGAATACAATTATGGAACTCCTCAGGTAGACAAACTGAAAAAATTCCTCATCGATGAGATGGGTGTAACTCAGATTCGCTTCCCAGATACAGTTTCACTTGGAATTAAACCGGTTTCTAAAGAAGGCACTGAGAGATTGGTTCGTGCAGCTATTGAATACGCATGGGAAAACAATCTTCCTTCAGTGACGCTTGTGCATAAAGGAAATATCATGAAATTTACGGAAGGTAAATTCAAGGAGTGGGGTTATGAATTGTCCAAAGCTGAATTTGGAGCAGTTGATTTGGATGGAGGTCCATGGCAGATTATTGAAAAAGATGGTCAAAAATTGATCATCAAAGACGTGATCGCTGATGCATTTTTACAGCAAATTCTTTTACGTCCTGCTGAGTACTCTGTAATCGCTACATTGAACCTTAATGGAGATTATATTTCTGATGCTTTGGCAGCTATGGTAGGTGGAATTGGTATCGCTCCGGGAGCAAACATCAACTATATCAGTGGAAAAGCAATCTTCGAAGCTACTCATGGTACGGCCCCTAAATATGCTGGATTGGATAAAGTGAACCCATCTTCTGTGATTCTTTCAGGTGTCATGATGTTTGAATATATGGGCTGGAAAGAAGCCGGAAATATGATCATCAAGGGTCTAGAAGCTGCGATATCTTCTAAGAGAGTAACGTATGATTTTGCCCGTCTGATGGATGGAGCGACTGAACTGAAGTGCTCAGAGTTTGGAGATGAGATCATCAAAAACATGTAATTGCTAATTTGTAAATACAGGAAAAGCCTTGCCGAATTTGCAGGGCTTTTCTGTTTTGAATATTTGAATAATGTATAAAGGAAAGAAAGTTGTAGTCGTACTCCCGGCATATAATGCTGAATTAACCCTGGAGAAAACATTTTCTGAAATCCCCATGGACCTTGTGGATGAAGTTGTTCTTTGCGATGACAACAGTAAAGATAAAACAGTGGAGAAGGCTCATTCCCTTGGCATTCGGCATATCATCCGGCACGAGAATAATAAGGGATACGGAGGAAACCAAAAATCACTGTATAATCAGGCGCTAAAACTGGATGGGGATATCGTGATCATGCTGCATCCTGATTATCAGTACACTCCGCTTTTAATTCCATCCATGGTGAATATCATCGGCGAAGGATTGTATGATGTGGTGCTTGGATCGCGTATCCTTGGCAATGGCGCACTTCGGGGAGGAATGCCGATGTATAAGTATATCGCCAATCGTTTTCTCACTTTTTTCCAGAATCTGCTGGCAGGTCATAAATTATCTGAATATCATACGGGGTATAGGGCTTTCAGTCGCGAGGTATTGCAGTCATTGCCTTTGGATAAAAACTCAGATGATTTTGTATTCGATAATCAGATGCTGGCTCAGATCATTTATGCCAGATTCGGTATTGCTGAAATCACTTGTCCTACCAAGTACTTCGAAGAAGCTTCTTCTATCAATTTTTCACGCTCTGTCAAATATGGTTTGGGAGTATTAGGTGTATCAGCACAGTTGTTTTTGCAGAGATACGGACTGGCCAGTTATGGTTATTTGAAGGGGGTGAAGAAGAAAAGATGAAGGGTAAATTGAATAGACTCTGTAGCATTCTCAGCATTTGATCTAATAAAAGAACTTATAAATTACACTGGGTGTTATTCAATTTATTAAGCTAAATACCATGAAAATACTCCTTGATATAAAAGATGATAAGGCAGCATTCATTCTTGAATTATTGAATAATTTCAAGTATGTAAAAACAAAGCAGTTGACACCTTCACAAGCAGAAATGCTTTTCGATTTAAGAGTAGCAGTTGAGGAAGTAAATGAAATTAAAGCTGGAAATAAAAGAGGAGTACCATTAAAGGAATTTTTAATTGCGTGTTGAATTAGAAGGAGGAATTTTGTTAACAAGACCTAGATAAAAATGACAACAAAAGAAATTAAATCCGAAATTCAGAAATCATTGGAGAATGTCCCCGAGAGTGTACTTCATGACATTCTGGAAATTTTACGGCTCGCAGAAAATCAAACAAATGAGAGTTTTAATCTCATTAAAAATTTAAAAGACATCCTGTCAGAAGACAAGGAACTTCTTGAAAGACTCGCCAAATGATAGACATAGGGGTAGTTGAAAAAATACACGACTTATTGATTAAACGATTTGGAGGAGCAAGAGGAATAAGGGATTTAAGGTCTTTAGAATCAGCTATTGCGAGACCATTTCAGAGATTTGATGAGAAGGAATCGTACCCTGATCCTATTGACAAAGCCGCAGCTATATTTGAGAGCTTAATTTCAAATCATCCTTTCATTGACGGTAATAAGAGAACTGCTTACGTGTTAATGCGTTTAATTCTTCAACAACATCAACTTGATATAGTGTGTACACAAAGTGAAAAATATGACTTTGTAATGGATGCAGCTTCTGGAAAGCTATCATTTGAAGAAATCAAATTCTGGATAAGAAAGAACTTGAAATAGAAATGCACTTAAGAATATCAGCTTAAAACTGGCTGTTTAAATTCTGACTTCTAAATTCTGAAATCTCATTTGGCCAATGCCGATGGTCGAAGTCTGCGACTTCGATCCTATTATTCATGAATTTTCAATTCATTTACGACAAATTCTCTTCTATACTCAAATCGGCTGCTACCCGGCTGTTCACTAAACTTCTAAACTTCTAATCTCCTCCACTAAAAGTCTTCATCTAAGACAAATTCACCCTATTAACAAACCTGCTGCTATTCGGCTGTTCCAAATCTGAAATTACTGAAAACTGAAACTACTGAAACCTGAAATCTCATCTTACCTCCACCTCATCCACAAAAATATAAGCATCTCCTCCCGCCCCTAAATGCCAATCAGGCAATTTCTCGATATTCAACTTAATTTTAATACTTCGGCTCCTCAATAACATAATTCATATTAGCCAAATCACGGCACCAGCGACCTCCGAATAATTCCTTCAATCTTACTTCATCTACTGTTGCTCTCACTAAAATTTTCTCCAGAGTTGGATGATTGGCAATAGGCTCTATCATCTCAGTTCTTATTTTACTGGACTCATCAATAGTCAAGATTTTAAGATTGGGAGCATTATATAGACCGGATATATCCTCTAATCTATTACATTGAAAAATGTCAACCACTTCCATATTAATATTCTCACTAAAATCCGGCAGACTTGTCATTTTGGAAGCTCTGAAAGCACTGAATGCCTGAAGTTTCTTTAGTTTAGAAAGGCCACTGAAATCACAATTTGAAGAATCCCATTCACATCTGAAATGACGTAAATTTACAAAGTCACTTAAAATAGCGCCATTTAAATTCCTACTTTGACTTATTTTCAAATATTGTGAAGCTTCATTCCCTTCAAAATTTACATCCTGCAGATTATAATTTCCTATCCAAATATTATCGCAAACTATATTATTAAAACGATCTAATCCATTATAAAATACTCCCAGGTATGATAGGGATTTAAATGTTGGAGCTTCAAATCTTACTAATTACTTTGCATTTAGAAAAAATAATTTTAAGTCTGTGAAATAATCATTGCAACCACCTTGATAGGAAACCTTTTTGCTAGTAATGCCCAGATGTTGAATCTTAGGTAGTTTAGCAATTGTTTCTAAATGCAGAATGTCATTGGTATAATTTTGTATCGACAAAGAATTTATTTTATCATTTATAATTTTTTGTGATATGCCTTCTATGTTTTCATCTATCAACTCATCGATGATATTTAAACCTTTTTTGTCGGTTTCATCATATAAATTCAAGGTGCTAAAAAACATAATTATATTATAAATGATTCTAATTGGGATTACATTCACCAACCTCGTTGGTCATATCCAAAGCTTTGGGTACGATCAATTAACATATGAAATTGCTGATATTTCATGAGTTTTCTCCTATATTAAATCCAATTGGCTGCTAAATGGCTGTTAAATCTCCTGAAATCTATCATAATGCACATTAAATTCACTTAAAACTCTCCGGCTGTTCAATCTCCTATATAACACTTTTGCAGACAATTGATTTTCAACACTTTATAAAAATTAGAATTCAATAATTATGATCAAAGATCAGGATAAATTCGGCTGCTTTTTGGCTGTTTCAAATCTGAATCCTGAAACTACTGAAACCTGAAATCTCATCTTACCTCAATTTCATCCACAAAAATATACGCATCTCCTCCCGCACCCAAATGCCACTCAGGTAATTTCCCAAAGTTCTTCGCCTTGATTTTCAAAAATCTTCCTTTTGCTTTACTACGAAGTTTTAATTCTGCTCTCTGTAATTCATAATCTTCTGCTTTGATTTGATGACCTGCTTTTCCAATCGAAGTAAAATTATATCCATCATAGGAAATCAAATATTCCACCTCTGCAGGCATCACAATCCAGGAGCGGAGATCCTGCGCGAATCCCGCAGAAACCTCTTTTATTGTCTTTATTTTCCCCAAATCAATGATCGCCTCAAAATCCTGTCCCCAATATCCCTGCCAACCTCCCAGTCGCCAGTTTTCTGTACCACGAATGCCATCTATCAGTCCCTCAAATCCTCCACCCGTGTACTGAGGGTGCGGTTTGCTCAACACTTCAATCTTGTACTCAGAATTAAATTTTTGATACGATCCTTCCACAATCGAGCTCATTTTGCCATCCTTCGATATGCATTTTACCTGGATATCCCTGCTTTTATTAATTTTTAAAGGGGCTGAATAAATCTTCCATTTCCCGGACTTTTTGCCGGGTGCGTTGAGCCGGTAAAGGATTTCAGAACCTGGCTGCAATTTTTGTATGCTGATCTCCATCTGGTCTTTGAATACCCTTTCTGATGGCTCCAGATAGGGAAGCATGGTGATACTACCTGCTGATATGGATGATTGCGGTCTGTCATTCTTCGCACTGCCCCATTGTTCATTGGCTTTACTTGTCATCTCAAACTTCAAATTACCTCCCATAGTAATATCAGCATGTTCCAGAAAACTTTTAGAATAGGGTTTTCCATTTAATGAGACAGATTGAACATATAGTGAAGTCTTACTTGCACCTGTCGCTTCTATTGTAAAAGTATTTCCATTTTCGAGATGAATACTGGCTTTCGGAAATAAAGGAGTTCCAATAGAATACTGTGTACTTCCCGGGCAAACCGGGTAGAATCCAAGCACACTTAGCACATACCATGCTGACATTTGACCACAATCTTCATTTCCGCTCAGACCATCCGGTTTGTCTGAGTATTGCTCATCCAGTATCTGCCTTACCCTTTGCTGAGTTTTCCAGGGCTGCCCAAGGTAATTGTACAGATAGGCCATATGATGACTCGGCTCATTTCCGTGCGCATATTGGCCGATAAGTCCCGTAATATCAACTTGTTCTCTTCCGCTAAGTCCAACCTGCGTTTGAAATAATTCATCCATTTTTTTGATCAGATTTTCTTCCCCTTTATGCAATTTAGAAAGACCCTCCACATCATGAGGTACATAAAAACTATACTGCCAGGAATTGGCTTCCGTAAAGTGAAAATCTACTTCAGTAGGATCAAATGGTGTTTTCCATCCCCCATTGATTCGGGGACGCATGAATCCGGTTTGAGGGTCGAAGATATTTTTGTAATACTGTGCCCGTTGGATAAATTCAGTATAAATCGCTTCATTGCCTAAATCCTTGGCCATCATGGCTATACACCAATCATCATAAGCATATTCCAGGGTTTTAGATACACTTTCATGTTCCATATCGCCAGGAATCACTCCCAGATTTTTGTAAAATTCCAATCCTAAATGATTTTTTCTTGCACTATTGACCATAGCAGCCAAAGCTTTATGGGCATCAAAACCCCGAATTCCCTTCTTCCAGGCATCATAAATAACC
>JALHRR010000036.1 GCA_022841345.1 Saprospiraceae bacterium | reverse complement strand
ATCATACAAGTATATGGAGAAGTAGCATTGATGAGATAAATATCAAATTCAATTTTCTTCATTTGTTTTAGAAAAAAGTAAAGCCGGATAGCTACATGTTATTCGGCTTTGCTTTTGTTTTAATTGATAAAATCAAATGATCAGGGAATTCGATTCGTGAACCGAATGCTGTTGTGAAGAATTGATATGCCGGAAAATAGAATCATTATTCTTATTATTGTCATCTGACTGTATTATACTTATATACAAAATGAATAATGAAGCAATCATTTAGAATGGGACAATTGAAGCTTCACTATATTTTTTCCATATTAATATTTGGTAATTTACTGCTGAATGCGCAACCGTCCTTGCCGTTTATGATGCCCTATATAAGGCATTTCACACCTGAAAATTATAATGCTCAGAATCAAAATTGGGGAATCGCCCAGGCCAAAACAGGCGAAATGTATTTTGCCAATAATGCTGGTTTGCTTGAGTTTGATGGTTCAGTTTGGCGACTTATGCCACTGCCGGAGCGCCAGACACTTCGTTCTGTAGCTGTTGGTTCTGACGGACTTGTTTATGGCGGAGGATTTGAAACATTTGGATATTGGAATCCGGCCCGATATCAATCGAACTCCTTTAGAGCACTCAGTTCAGAGCTTAAAATTTCACTTGGAAAGGAAGAAATATGGAATATTTTGAACAGAGATTCCGGATTATATTTTCAGTCTTTTTCCACTATATATAGATTTGATTCAGAAAAGATTACTACAATTCTACCACCTGATAATATCATGTTTTTACAATCTATTGATGAAAAAGTTCTTTTTCAGGTAATTGATGGAGGTATATATGAATTGAAAGGGGACAACAGTCTCGAACTTTTACCCGGCTCAAATGCCCTGGAAAGCACCAAGGTTTCTTTTATTCTTCCCGGCTTTCATTCAGGCGATTTGTTGATAGGGACACAGGATGATGGTATATTTCTATACTCGCAAAACCAGATGATGGCATGGAATCATACATTGAATAATGTACTCAAAACACATCAATTAAATAAAGGAATTAAGCTGCAGAATGGCTCTTATGTCTTTGGCACTATACTCGAAGGAGTGTATGTTCTGGATAAACATGGGGCATTTTTACATCATATAAACAAAGAGACAGGACTTCAAAACAATACAGTTTTGTCATTATTTGAAGATAAGGATGGCAATGTATGGGTTGGCATGGACAAGGGTATTGATTTGATTGAATTAAACAACCCACTTCGATATTTTAATGATTATTCAGGTGCCATTGGCACAGTGTATTCAGCTATTCTGAATGATAATTTTCTTTACTTAGGTACCAATCAGGGAGTTTATTATAAAAATATTACAGAAACGGGCCGGCGATTTCAATTATTGAAAGGGACGCAAGGCCAGGTATGGGGATTCTATTCTGACGGAACATTGTTGTGTGGGCACAATAATGGCACGTATGAAATTTACAAAGAAACAGCAAAGTTGGTTTCTGACATTACAGGGGGCTGGAGTTTTGCAAAGGTTCCCGGTCAGGATGATAAATTATTGGTCGGTGTTTATTCAGGTCTGATTGTTCTGAGAAAAGATAAAGCAGGTTCATGGGTGTTTGACAAGAGAATAACAGGATTTAATGAGCCGGTCAAGAAGCTGCTGTTTGATGAAAATCAATTTTTATGGGTAGTGCACCCACAGAAAGGCGTACATAGACTGTTGCTTGATTCAACCTGGGATCATGTAATAGAGATTAAAGCATATGGCGTTTCTGACGGAATTAATGACCTTACAAAGTTGCATTTATTTCAATGGGAGAATAAAATTGCCCTTAAAAGCAATTGCGTTTATATAAGAGATCCAAAATTAGATATGTTTGGTTGTATTGACACAAGTAGATTTGGTTGGAATGTAAAAGATAGCAGGATTTTTGGTGCTGACAGTCTGTGGTTTATGAGTAAAAACGGACAATTGTGGGCTGGTAAGAATGATACACTGCTTCAGAAATTGAATATACGCCTGGTACCTGATTATGAGCAAATTTTGGAATTTAACTCCATAAATACAGCACCATTTTATTTGTTTTGTCAGGAAAATGGATTTGCGGTTTTAAGTAAAGAATCGTTTAATAATAGTAGAAATTTCGATCGCCGGCTCAGATTAAAATATGCTGAATTAGTGAAAGATGGTATCTCTGGAGACATAATTTTAGAGGATGGAGTGAAATTAAATTCGAAACAAAACTCCATTCGTATTTATTATTCTGAGGTTCGGTTTACTCAGGAACCAATGTTTAGGTACAGATTAACGGGAATTCAGAATGAGTGGTCAGAACCGACAAGCCAATCCAGTGCTTATTTTCAAAACTTGCCCCCCGGCAATTACAAATTTGAAGTAAAACCCGAACTCGGTGAAGAAATTGCCTATTTCTCCTTTACTATTCTGGTCCCATGGTATCAAAGTTGGTTGGCTTATCTTATTTACTTTATCTTTTTCGTCTTCATTATTCTTCTGGTCAGGCAATACCTTCGGTCAAGGCTTTTGGCAGAGAGATTGGTCTATGAGCAAAAAATGCGTGAGCAGGAACTATTCAGAGAAGCACTTGCCTCAAAAGAAAAATTGGAACAGGAGGTTCATATTAAAAGTAGGGAACTCGCCCATTCAGCAATGAGTTTGGTCAGGAAAAATGAAGTCCTTACAGATCTCAGGGTAAAACTACATGAAATGTTTAAGGGGGATTCCAGGGCGAAAGAAATATTTACTCAAATAAATGAACATATTGAGAGTGACCAGGATTGGGATTCTTTCGTGGAAGTTTTCAATCATGTACATGATGATTTCTTTAAAAAAATTCAATTGCAGTATCCTGATTTAACTCCTGGTGATCTAAAACTAGCAGCTTACCTCCGTCTAAATCTTTCAACAAAAGAAATTGCTCCATTGCTAAATATCTCAGTACGAGGACTTGAGAACAAAAGATACCGCTTAAGAAAGAAAATGGACCTTCCTGAAGACACGAATTTAACAGAGTATATAATGAACTTATAAATTAGGGATGGCGTAGTAGTAGTGTAGTGTATTTTATATGGTGTTTGAATGTTAAAAGTTAAATTTGAAGCAACAAGCTGTATAAGTTACGTAATTATATTTTACCGCTTTACCGGTTTGTAAAAGTTTGTTTCGATTTAAGTATCATCTCCTATGCCTTTATACTTCTTGACCTATATTCAGGGAAAGTACAACCTGCTACTATTAATTTTCCTTATTGGAGGACATGCAGTCATTGCTCAGGTGCGGCCAACATCATTTTCTGCAGAGGCTTTTGAGCGACATATAGACCTCTCCTGGCAATATCCTGCAAATGCAAATGTTTCACAATTCAGGATTTTCAGATCTTTGGATGGTTCCAATTTTCAGCTGTGGAGAACTGTGAATGGATCCTCCAGATCATCCACTGACTGGACTGGAGCAAATGGAGTGAACGTAACTGTCCATTATTTCATTGAAAGCTCTTTTGCCGGAAATACCAGTCCTGACTCCGATACGATAGCGATTGCGCCTCACATTATGAATGATGAGGAATTCATGGATATGGTTCAAAAACAAACTATAAAATATTTTTGGGATTTCGCACATCCCGTTAGCGGACTTGCCAGAGAGCGCAATAGCTCCGGAGACATTGTCACCATGGGCGGCTCAGGATTTGGCATCATGGCGCTACTTGTAGGCGTAGAAAGAGGTTGGCTCACACGCTCTCAAGTCATTAGCAGAATGATCCGGATTGTTTCTTTTTTGCAAATAGCGGACAATTTCCACGGCGCATATCCTCACTGGATGAATGGAGCTACCGGCAAGACCATACCTTTCAGCACCTATGATGACGGTGCTGACCTGGTCGAAACTGCATTTTTAATGCAAGGTTTAATTGCTGCAAGACAATACTTTGATCAGGACACTCCTACTGAAAAAGCTCTAAGGGATATTATTCAACAACTATGGGAGGACGTTGAGTGGGATTGGTTTAGGAGAAATAACAGCAATGTACTATATTGGCATTGGAGCCCAAACCACGACTGGAGAATGAATTTTCAACTGCGGGGTTTCAATGAAACCATGATTACCTATATTTTAGGAGTGGCCTCACCCACTCATAATATCCCGGGAAGTTTATACTATACCGGCTGGGTAGGACCAAATTACAGGAATAATGCAATTCATTTTGGATATCCGGTAATTTGCGGACCTGCTTTCGGAGGGCCTTTATTCTTTTCTCATTATTCTTATTTAGGCTTTGATCCCAGATTTTTGAAAGATAATATCTGTAATTATTTTGTTAGAAATAGAAATCATACTTTGATAAACAGGGCTTATTGTATAGCAAATCCAAGGCAGCATCAGGGATATTCTGAAGAGAGTTGGGGTCTCACAGCTTCAGATAACCCATGGGGATATCTTGCACACGACCCCTCTAATGACAATGGAACAACTGCACCTACGGCTGCACTCTCCTCCATGCCTTATACTCCGGCAGAAAGCATGCAAGCGCTAAAACATTTTTACAGAGATCTTGGAGAACGGCTATGGGGACCTTATGGCTTTTATGATGCATTTAACTTAAATGTTGATTGGTTTGCAGATTCTTATTTGGCCATTGATCAGGGTCCTATTGTCATTATGATAGAAAATCATAGAACCGGCCTTCTTTGGGATCTTTTCATGTCAGCTCCGGAAATCCAAAACGCCATTGAAGAGATTGGGTTCGAACCGGATCTTAGCAGCTCGACTGTCAGTACAACTTTAGATCCTTCTCTTATTACACGTATCCAACCAAATCCGGCTTCAGGCAATTCAATACAATTATTTATAGACTCCAGACAGAATGGGCCTGCTGAGATTCAAATATATGATTCCAGTTCAAAGCTAATTGATGAAAAGAAGGTCTTTTTAATAGAAGGAAGTCAAAATGAATCGATTGATATCTCCAACTTAAAAAATGTTAATGGAGTTTACTATATTGTAACAAAGGCAGGGACACATATACATACGACTTCATTTGTCAGGATGTAATTAAATAATAATCAATCAAATAAATATAAAATGAATAATAAAACGCTCAGATGGATACTAGATGGAACCTAGATTAAAATCGGTTCTAATTAAACCGGCATTTCTTGCATTTGGGAACTGCCGATGATTGTTCACACCATTCACAAACCATTAATTTTTCAGGTCATGAAACAAATTTTACTTTTTTTACTCATGTTGATGTGCACATGGACTACGGTTCAGGCACAAAAAGTATATGAAGATTTTGAAAGCGGCACAGCCACCCTTCCGTGGAATGGAGCTGATGGGACTTATAACGGAGTTATTCCAAACCCGGGCCCGGATGTTGTAAATCCAAGCAGTTTTGTAGGATCATACACCAAATCAGGTGCACATGCTTACAGTTTATTTATTGCCCAGGATTTTGGCAGTAAAATAGACCTTAATGAATACAATCAATTAAGACTAAAAGTGTGGAGTGCGACTGCTACTCCTGTTTTGTTGAAGTTTGAAGGCCCTGGTCAGGGAATAGAAAGAACTGCACAAATGACAGAAGCTGGCGCCTGGAATGAACTCGTTTTTGATTTTTCAGGTGGAGAGGCACTCAATAACTTAACCAAAGTGATCATATTCTTTGATCCGGGTGTAGAAGCCAGTGCCAACACTTATTACTTTGATGATCTTGTAGCTTACAGGGATCAACAATGCATAGAGACTTTTGAAGATGGACCTTCCCTTATCTGGGCAGGATTAGATGGAATCTATGAAGGGGTAGTAGAAAATCCTGATCCAAATTTTGTAAATCCAAGTGAATTTGTTGCAAAATACACAAAGAGTGGAGCCCATGCTTACAGTTTATTGCTGGGCGAGTCAGATACTCCTTTTGATCTTTCAGTTTACAATCAATTCAAATTGCATTTATACGCATCAGCTCCAACGCAGGTACTATTGAAAATTGAGGGTCCTGGTTTTGGTCTGGAAAAAATAGTAAATATTGCGGTCGCCAATGTGTGGCAGGAATACACCTTTGACTTTAGTGCTGCATCAAATGTGACTGTAGCTAATAAAATAATTCTGTTCTTCGATCCGGGAGTAGAGTCTAGTGCTGATGTATATTATTTCGATAATATTTGTGCCACTTCGCAAGGTGATTGCGAAGGCGTTGAAAAAGATGCAACTGTAATTGACGATTTTGACTGTAATAGAAATGCAGTTTATAGTACAGGATGGGATAGTTTATCTGTCGTAGTGAATCCTTATCCGGGTCCGGATAACTCATCAACCAGAGTAGGTATGGTCCGTGATCGCACAGGTGATGGTACAGAATACTATCCGCTTGTAATTGATTACAATGCACCATTGAATTTGACTGTTAATAATCAATTCAGTGTGCAAATGTATACTGAAAAGGAAGGAACACTTTTGATGAAGATCGAAGGTGGTGTAGGTGGGGCAAAAGAGGTCGCATTTGATATGGTTCCCAATGCCTGGACAACATATACACTGGATGTGAGTGATCAGGCAGGCAAAGGTCACAATAAACTTGTGTTGTTTTTCAATGCAGGGGTTAATGGACAAGAAGGTGACATCTATTATATAGATAATATGACCCTTAGACCAAAAGTAAATGAATTTATCGAAGACTTTGAAGATGGCTTAAGTCTGGGATGGCAGCCATTGGATCAGAATGAAGTCATCCACGGCACATTTGATGCTCCGGTTCTAAATCCTGCTCCAGGTGGGGTAAATACCACTGATAGTGTAGGTTGTTACAACAAGGGTATTTCTCCCTTCTCAACACTGCAGGCATTTTCTTTGGAGAGCTTTGACCTGAGTGAAAATCCCCAGTTCAATATTGATGTATTATCACCAGCTGAGGGTATGGAAGTAACTATGCAATTGAATTCTGCTTCTCAGGGAAACAAAGAAGCTTCGGCTAATATCACTGCACCGGGTACCTGGGAAACATTATCTTTTGATTTTTCAGCCTTTGAGGATATAACAGATTTTGCAGAAATCAAATTGATCTTCAATCCTAATGTGGAAGCCCAGGGCCAAAGATGGTGTATTGATAATTTAGGTCAAAGTGGAACTACTGTTGATCCATGTGTGGATGTAGTACCTAACATTAATATTGTAGATGACTTCGAATGTCAAAGAAATCACGTAGCCATATTTTATGGTGCAAGTGATTTGACGGTTATTAACAACCCGAATATAACTGTAGAAAACAGTTCACTCAAAGTAGGTCAATATTCCGATCCTGCGGGAATGGCATTTGCCGGAATTGGTTATGAATTTGCAAGTCCGCCGGATTTAAGTGTGTTTAATCAACTTCAGGTTCAAATCTGGAGTGAAAATGCAAACATTCCGGTTTTATTCAAACTGGAAGGTGGATCACCTCAAGTGGAAATATGGGACACTATCAGAACAGCTAATGCCTGGTACCGGTTCAATGTTGACTTCAGTGCACATGAAGGAACAAATAATACAAAACTGATTATATTCATAAATGCAGGAAGTGACAATGGCGGATCTTACTTGGTAGATAATGTCCGTTGGACCAGAGCAGGTATAAATGGCTGTGCTGTTGACTTTGAGACTCCGGCAACTACTGTGGATAATTTCCAGTATTTCGCCAATGGAACCCTTGAAGCTACAGGTTATCAATTTAAAGTAGTAAATAATCCTTCTCCTTCAGGCATTAACACTAGTAGCAAGGTAGGAGAATTTGTTAAAGCAGGTGATGCCTTGCCATTTGCAGGTATGTACGCTGATCTGGATGCTGCAATTGATTTCAAAGGAGTGAAAACTGCTAAAGCCAAAGTATTAATGGACCATATTGGAAACTTTGCCATCAAACTGGAAGGTGATGCCATTAATAATTTTGTTGCAGAATTGCCTGTTCCCAATACAATTATCAACGAATGGGAAGAATTGGAATATAATTTTGCGACTGTCCCGGACAATTCTGAATTCAGAAGATTGACGCTGTTCTTCGATTTACCAATAGATGCGACAGGAGTAAATGTAACTTCTTACTTTGATGACATTGTTTTCGGAGAAGGTGAATGTGGAACAAATGGAATAGTTTTCAAACCAATTCCTTTATCGAAGATGGCTATTGCACCTAACCCTGTGAAGGATATGCTGCAGGTAGATCTATTTGACAATATCGATCAGATTGAAATTTACAATATGCTTGGAGTTCGTGTAGCTTCAATTCGCACAACCAATGAAATCAAGAAATTTATCGACGTGAGTAGATTGACTCCGGGTATGTTTTCTATGATTGGATTCCAGAAAGATGGAAAAGCGGTTGGAATGGCCAAGTTTGTGAAGGAGTAAGTTTTTTGAATAGAAGTTTTCAAGATGGAAAGCGTCCTGCACAATGCAAGTTGTGCAGGACCATTTTTCAGGATGACTCTTTATTGCAGATAAAACTTATTTTATGCGTATTCAAATAATCCTGACCCGATTTCTACTTGTTTGGGTATGGGTATTAAGTAGCCCTGCAGTAAGCTTTGGGCAAAATGCAAGCACATTTGTTCCCTACAGCAGCGATGAGTTGCAGAAGAGAACCTTTCTCTATTTTTGGGATCTGGTTGATACACAATCACAAGTACCGGACCGATGGCCTACATTAAATTTTTCTAGCATTGCTGCTACTGGATTTGGGCTAAGTGCTTATATCATCGGAGCAGAACGCAGATGGATTACAAGAAAAGAAGCAGCCGAAAGAGTTGTTAAAACATTACAAGTACTCTATGATCTCCCTCAGGGTCCTGAGCCTTCAGGGGTAGCCGGATACAAAGGATTTTATTATCATTTTCTGGATCATCAAAATGCGCTGCGATATAAAACGACAGAGCTATCAAGCATAGATACCGGATTATTGATGGCAGGTATACTTTCCTGTATGACTTATTTTGACAACAATGATCCTTTGGAAAGAAGCATCAGAGAATTGACTGAAGCACTTTACAGAAGAGTAGAATGGGATTGGATGCTCAATGAAAACAATCGTCTGAGCATGGGCTGGCATCCTGAAAAAGGTTTTATTCAGGCAGAGTGGTATGGCTACAATGAAGCCATGATTCTATACATTTTGGCCATGGCTTCTCCAACACATCCTATACCGGCATCATCCTGGGATGCATGGTGTGATCCTTATTACTGGGCAGACTATAATGGCCAGGAACATATCAATTTTGGACCCTTATTTGGTCATCAGTACAGCCATGTGTGGATTGACTTCAGAGGAATTCAGGACAAATACACAAAAAGAAAAGGTATTGATTATTTTGAAAATAGCAGAAGAGCCACTTTAGCCAACAGAGCTCACTGCATTGATAATCCAAAGAAATTTAAAGGATACTCGACAGATATCTGGGGTCTTACCGCTTGTGATGGACCTATGGATTGGGCATATAAAAATGATATTCGAAAATCTTGCTATTATACCTGGAATGGCTCTTTTCAGGGATATTCTGCAAGAGGAGCAGCCATTGATTATATGGTTGATGACGGTACTATTACTCCAACAGCTGCAGGTGGCAGTTTTCCATTTGCTCCGAATGAAGCCGAACACACCTTGCAATATATGTGGAATACCTTACATGATTCTTTGGTAGGAACATATGGCTTTAAGGATGCATTTAATTTGAGTTTTGATGCATGCGGCAGTCTTCCGGGCGGTTGGTTCAACAAAGATTATCTTGGAATTGACCAGGGGCCGATTTTATTAATGATAGAAAACCACAAAAGTGGCTTACTCTGGAACATCATGAAGAAGAATCCTTACATCATTAATGGGCTTAAAAAGGCTGGATTTGAAGGAGCCTGGCTCTCTGATCCAATCGATTCAACACGCAACATAAAAGTGGTTGCAAACCCGGATGTACATGCAGATCCAACTGCACTCTTTGCAAGAGAAATATATATAGCAGAAAATAAATCAAAACTTCCCTATCGCTTAAAGACACCGGCTCAATTAAAGGCAAATCAAAAATATCCAATTACTATCTTTCTTCATGGTTCCGGTGAAAAAGGAACTGATAATGATGCACAGCTTAGGAATGGTGTATTGAGTTTTATGGAGCCTTCAGATGATTCGCAAAGAGAGGGTTTTTTACTAGTCCCTCAATGCCCTCCAAATGACAGATGGTCTGAAATGGACTATACCAGGCCGGCAAAATTTCAGAAATCACCTACCAGCGCGATGAAGGCTTTGATTGAATTAATTGATAAGATTCTGTTGGAGCATCCGGAAATAGACAGAGACAGAATCTATTTGTGCGGATTATCAATGGGAGCTTCAGGTTCTTATGATTTATTAATTAGAAGGCCTGAATTATTTGCAGCTGCTATCCCGGTTTGTGGGGCAGCAGATATTGACAAGGTGAGTGTATGGAAACATATTCCTGTTTGGATTTTTCATGGACGCAGGGATGATGTAGTGCCGGTTTATTATTCCAGAAATGTACATTCAAAATTGAAATCACTCCATGTAGATTCAAAATTTACTGAATACAAAACATTAAAACACAACTGCTGGGATCAGGCATTTTATCAGCCTGAAACCCTGGAATGGTTGTTTAGTCAAAAGAAGAATTCAACACAAACAGAACAAAAACACAAAAAATAATATGCAATATTTGAAACATTCATTTCCCCTGCTTAGGATTTCAGCGCTGTTGATTCCGGTACTGTTCATTATGATATCTTGTCAGGCTCAGACCCAACGGTTATCTACTTCTTCATCGAACATAAATCAAAAGGTAGATTCAGTGCTGGCATTGATGAATCTGGAGGAAAAAATTGGACAACTCACATTGTACACTACCGATTGGGAATCCACAGGTCCTACTATTCGCGCTGGTTATGTAGAGGATATCAGAAGTGGTCGTTGCGGAGCGCTGTTCAATAGTCATACTGTTGAATTTACAACACAATTGCAAAAAGTGGCAGTAGAAGAAACCAGATTGAAAATTCCGCTTTTGTTTGGGTATGACGTCATTCATGGGTACAAAACAATCTTCCCGATTCCTTTAGGAGAATCTTCCAGTTGGGATCTGAATATCATGGAAAAAACAGCGGCGATCGCAGCAGCAGAAGCAGCGGCGAGTGGATTGCACTGGACATTTGCTCCTATGGTAGACATAGGTCGTGACCCCAGATGGGGAAGAGTAATGGAAGGAGCGGGCGAAGATACCTGGCTGGGATGCAGAATTGCAGAGGCCAGGGTAAAAGGTTTCCAGGGTAAAGGAATAGGAAATACAGATGCAGTTTTGTCCTGTATCAAACATTATGCAGCTTATGGTGCACCGGTTGCAGGCAGAGATTACAACTCTGTCGATTTGAGTGAACGGGCATTCAGAGAATACTATCTGCCACCTTATGCCGCCGGAATTGCCGCAGGAGCAGCTACTGTGATGACATCCTTTAATGATTTGGACGGTATGCCGGCTACAGGAAGCAAATGGTTGATGACGGATATTTTGAGAGGAGAATTGAATTTTCAGGGATTTGTTGTCACAGATTATACTGCCATCAATGAAATGACCAATCACAGAGTCGTGGCAGATGATAAAGCAGCAGGCGAATTGGCACTGCAAGCCGGTGTGGATATGGACATGCAGGGAGCCGTTTTTCAAAGGTTTCTGGCCCAATCCCTGAAAGAAGGGAAAGTTACTATTCAAATGATCGATCAGGCTGTGAAGAGAATCTTAAAAATGAAATTTGAATTGGGACTATTTGATAATCCTTATAAATTCAGCGACGCCGCCAGAGAAAAAGCAACTGTATTTTCTGCGGCAAATAGAGCTGTTGCCAGAGAAGCAGTCAGGGGAAGCATAGTGTTGTTAAAAAATAAGAATAATATACTGCCACTTTCCAAATCAACAGGTAAAATTGCGTTGATCGGTCCACTTGCGGATAGTAAATCAGATATGCTCGGTGCATGGTCCGGCTCAGGGGATGCAAAAGATTGTGTTACATTATTGGAAGGAATTAAAAATGTTGTTGGAGCATCCAGAGTTAGCTATGCTGAGGGTTGCAAAGTTAATGGAAAAGACAAATCAGGATTTGAAGCGGCATTGAAGCTTGCTTCAGAATCTGATGTGGTGGTGTTGGCCATAGGAGAAGAAGCTGTAATGAGTGGTGAAGCTGCTGCCAGAGCAGATATTTCATTACCCGGTGTACAGGGTGAATTATTACAGGAATTGGTGGAAGCAGGTAATCAGGTTGTTGTGGTGCTTATGAATGGAAGACCCTTGGCAATTCCGGAAGTGGATACTATCGCAAATGCTATTCTTGAAACATGGTTTGGTGGAACTGAAGCTGGGAATGGTATCGCCGATGTACTATTTGGAGATTACAATCCTGCGGGTAAACTGACGATGAGTTTTCCATATTCGACAGGACAAATCCCGGTCTATTATAACGAGAAAAGCACTGGAAGGCCTTTCGATCCGCAGTCTAAATGGACTAGCAAGTATATTGACAATCCAAATGCTCCTCTTTATCCTTTTGGATATGGTTTGAGTTATACCCAGTTTAATATTTCTGATCCTGTGGTCTCAAAGTCCGGCTTTTCCAATAAGGATACACTGACAGTGACAGTAAAATTGACCAATACAGGAAAAAGAGCCGGGGCAGAAGTAGTGCAACTTTATATTCAGGATAGAGTCTCTGAAGTTACCAGACCAGTAAAGGAGTTGAAAGGATTTGAGAAAGTTGTACTGGAGCCGGGTCAAAGCAAAGACATCAAAATCAAATTGGATAAAAGTCATTTTTCCTTTTTTAAAAGGGATATGACTTATGGTACTGAACCCGGAGAATTCTTAATAATGGTGGGACCCAATTCAAGAGACTTGAAGACGACATCAGTTAAATTAATTGACTAATCAGGCAAAAATAGCGGGACTGAAATTTTTATTAAAAGCATGACAATGAATAAAATTCTACAAGTATGAGATCTCAATACAAATCATTTTTCAATCAATCCAGGCATTGGTTGATGGTTTTTTCCTTCCTCCTGCCCACAGTCATATGGGGGCAATCCACGGTCAAAGGTATCATTACTGATGGTCAAACCCTGGAGCCTTTGATAGGTGTCAATGTCAGCATCAAAAATTCCAACAAGGGAACAATCACAGACTTTGATGGTTCTTACTCTCTGGATGTCAACGATTTGAACGTTACTTTGGTCATCTCATACATTGGATATTCTCCTCAGGAAATTCTTGTCAATGGAAGGTCCGAGTTGAATATTGTGCTCAATGAAAATACGACAATGATAGATGAGGTCGTGGTGGTAGCGTATGGTACTCAGCGGAAGAGCGATGTGACCGGTGCTGTATCCAGTGTGAAGGCAAGCGAATTGCAAAGAATTCCTGCCCCGGATCTTTCAACAGCCTTACAGGGAAAGGTGGCTGGTCTCGAGGCTATCTCAAGTAGCAGGCCGGGTGCTAATTCTGAATTAACAGTAAGAGGGACCGGGACCTTTAATGGAAGTCGTCCGATTTATGTAGTAGATGGTTTAATCCTGGATGATCCGGCCAACCTTTCTGCCAATGAAGTAGAGAGTATTGAGGTACTGAAAGATGCATCGGCAGTGGCATTGTATGGCGCAAGAGGTGCGAATGGGGTTATCCTTGTGACGACAAAAAAAGGACAAAGTGGAAAGCCGATATTTAGCTTCAATACTTATTTCGGTATTCAGGAGCTTGACCGTAAAATAGCATTAACCAACGGGACTGAATATGCAAGACTTTCAAATCTTGCTGCCATGAACTCCGGAAATACTACCTTGCCATATCCTGATCCTGATGCTATCGGTGAAGGAACTGACTGGCAGGATGTGATTTATCAGAGAGCTCCGATCTCCAGTCAAAACTTATCCGTGAGAGGTGGATCTGATAAGATGCTGTATTATATCAGTGGAGAAGTGATGCGTCAGGAAGGGATCGTGCGCAGCGGATATTTTGATCGTTACACATTAAGAGTTAATAATGAATATAAAATAACCAGCTTCCTGAAGTTTGGCCATAACCTTTCAGCTAACTTCCGAAACAGCAATGGTGAGCCTGGAGGAATTGTGTTCAATGCGATAGCAGCAGACCCCACTGTACCGGTAAAAGATGCAGATGGAAAGTATGGGGACACATCAGTTAAATCAAATGTCAGTAATCCTGAAGCACAGCTGGAGTATAATGCTTATAACAGAGGAAATGAATTCAGAATGGTGGGAAATGCTTATGCTGAACTTTATTTGTGGAAAGGAATTACATACAGGTCCAGCTTCGGATTTGACCTGATCAATGCCAGAGGAAAATCATTCGTCCCTGAGTTTTTCGTAAATGTTCGCCAGCAAAATCCTAATAGCGTATTGACAGTCACCTGGGGAAATACCAGAGACTGGCAGTTGGAGAATTTACTTTACTGGAACAAAAGCTGGACTAATCACAGACTGGATGTTATGGTTGGAACTACTGCTCAGGATCATACTGAGGAATTTTTATTTGGCAGCAAAAGAGATTTAGTTGGCGTTACAGAAGATTTGTTGTTCCTGAATGCTGCCGGAACTGATAATACATATGGTCATGGAATCGGTGCTTTCTATCGCTACGTATCCTATCTGGGAAGAATCAATTATGGATTCAGAGACAGATATAGTATCACTGCAACTTTCAGAAGAGATGGATCATCTAAATTTGGAAAACTTTCCAGATTTGGTAACTTCCCTTCCATTGCAGCTGCATGGAGAATTACTGAAGAATCCTTTATGCCCGAACTTAGCTGGTTAAATACTTTGAAACTTAGAGCGAGTTATGGTATTACAGGAAATGACAAGATTCCGTATGACAGATCTTTCTCAACCATTACGAACAGAATCTTTGCAGTGTTCGGTGCGGGAAGTGCCGAGGCTTTGAATTTTGGTGCTATTCAGACTGCAGTGGCTAATGCTACGCTTCGTTGGGAAGAAAATGTGCATTCAAATGTAGGAATTGAGTTTGGATTGTTGAATAGCAGATTGACAGGAGAAGTGGATTATTTCAGAAAATTAGGTCGGGGAATCATTACAGACCCGAGTATTCCGGCATACGTCGGATCACAGGGGAATCCATTTGTCAATGTAGCTGATGTTTTAAATTCAGGTATCGAATGGAATGTTCGCTGGAGAAGCAAAGTGGGGAGAGTCAATTATTTTCTGGGAGCTACCGGTAATACTTTGAATAATGAAGTGTTGAGTCTTGCTGATAATAAAACTGAAATCCTGGACGGCCCTACAGGTACAACATTGGCTACAAGAACTGCAGTTGGATTGCCTATTGGTGCATTTTATGGATATAAAGTCGCTGGGATCTATCAGAATGAGGCAGATATCGCTGCATTTCCAAATGTTGGCAATGTAGTTCCCGGTGATCTTCGTTTTGTAGATGTAAATGGTGACGGTATTATCAGCACATTAGACAGAACTTATCTTGGCAGTCCTGTGCCTGATATCCTGTATGGATTCAGTGCTGGAGCTGATTTTATGGGAGTAGGTCTTTCTGTTGACTTCTATGGAGTGAGTGGCAACAAGATTGTGAATGCCAAGAAGATGAACAGGTTCTTTGGTGCTCCAAATTTTGAAGAAAGCTTTTTGGATTACTGGACAGGAGAAGGAGATACCAGCCTTGAGCCAAGAGTTACCAACGGAGCTTATCCAAATTATGAAATGTCTGAGCGATTTCTGGAAGACGGATCTTACTTCAGGATCAGAAATATAACATTGACATATGATTTTCCGGAGACGCTTTTGAAATCCATCCGAATGACAAGACTACAAATATTTGCGAGCACCACTAACCCTATGACCTGGACTAGTTTTTCAGGATATTCTCCTGAGGTGGGAGGAGGTCCTGTGAGCAGAGGGATAGACAGAGGTTCTTATCCTGTAGCGAGGGTGTATTCCTTCGGATTAAATGCTGGTTTCTAAACCAGCCGCGGCATTTTTACGTACCATTGAAAAGGTAAAAAGATCAATTTTTCGAACCTAAAAGTTTTTATTATGAAAACATCTGCATATATCATTTTGGCGATTGCTATTCTTTTGCCATTGTCCTGTCGTCAGGACTTTCTGGATATCAAGCCTCAGGGACAGTTGACCTCTGAGAATTATTTTGCCAGCACAGAACAGGCTATTTGGGCTGTCAACACTGTATATGCCCATATACGGCAGAATGCACTTCCATTACATTTCATTGGCATGACAGATATTATATCGGATGATACTGACAAAGGCTCTGAGCCCAATGATGCCATTTTTCTCACAGCTTTGGACAACTTTACATTTGACCCGGGGCATCCCTCTGTTTTAGAAATGTGGAGAGCGCAATACACTGGAATTGCAAGAGCTAATCTATGTATTGAAAACTTGCCCACTGTACCGGGAATAACAGAAGCAATGAAAAACAGGCTTTTAGGAGAAGCAACTTTTCTGCGCGCTTACTTTTATTTTAATCTTGTCCGCTGGTATGGTGATGTTCCCCTGATTACTAAGACTTTGAATCCTGATGAATATAATCAAAGCCGTACACCGAAAGATCAGGTGTATCAGCAAATCATATCGGATCTGGTGGCTGCAATCGCATTGCTTCCTGAGCGCAGCCAATATGCAGCAGCAGATATGGGTCGTGCTACCAAAGGAGCAGCCAGGGGTATTTTGGCTAAGGTTTACCTTACCCGCAGAGATTATGCAAATGCTGAAAAATATGCACTGGAAGTAGTCAACTCCGGTCAATACACTTTATATCCGCGATATGCTGATATTTTCCTGCCAGTTGGAGAGCATTCCAGTGAAAGCATTTTTGAAATTGGTTGCATGGCAGTTGAAAGCTGGGAAGGCCGCTGTGAATACAACATGGTTCAGGGGGTAAGAGGGATCCCAAATCTGGGATGGGGATTTAACAGACCATCTGACAATCTCGTCGCGCAGTATGAAAATGGTGACCCAAGAAGAGAGGCGACAGTATTGTATGTAGGAGAAGTGTTGCCTGATGGAAGTGGTATTGTGCAGGATAATCCTGCATTGATTAACGAAAGATACAATCAAAAGGCCTGGGTCCCGGCGCACGTTGGTTTGCAGGATAATGGTCCCGGTAATCAAAGACTATTGAGATATGCTGATGTCATTCTGATACTCGCTGAAGCACTGAATGAGCAGGGCAGAGCCGGGGATGCACTTGTCTATCTGAATCAGGTTCGCAAAAGAGCAAGAGGAACTAATAATTTTATTCTGCCGGATGTGACTGTCACAGATCAGCGCGAATTGAGACATAGAATCTGGAGAGAGCGCAGAGTAGAGCTTGCATTAGAACACCACAGATGGTTTGATGTGATCAGACAAATGGAAGTGGATCCTGAATATATGCTGCCATTACTTAAAGCCATTCAACCGCAGTTTGACAGGTTTGATCCTATGAAGCATCTGCTAATGCCTGTTCCACAAACTGAAATTGACTTAAGTGGTCAGGCTATGAGTCAGAATACGGGGTATTAATAAACTTGCAAGTCAGATAAGGTTTGCATGATGTAATAAGAAAATTGAAGCTCATCTCAGAGGCTTAGGCTATATGAGATGGGCTTTTTTTGTAGCAAAAACATGTTTTTTGTCTTTGGCTTCGAGCTTTTCATTGTGCTGGAATCGTTTTACGGTTTTATTGTCTAACTTAGTATTAATTCATTCACCTAGGAGTATCGGGAAAAACCTCAGATGCACCAGTAATGAAAAGATGTGAAATTTTTCTTCTTTTATTTAGTAATTTGAATTGCAATTAAAATACACAAGCAGAAAAAATGGCCACAAAAATTAGTGGAATATTATTGATCATACTGGGCATTTATCTTTTTAAACTTGGAATAAGTTATGAAGACAAGGATAGCTTCCATTTAATCAATGTTAAGTTGATTGGTTCTTCAATTTTATTATTTATTGGTGGTATAGTGTTAATGTTAACATCAAGCACCATGTGCGAAATATTTGGAGTATTTTGTTAAAGTACATACGTGCCACGGGGTTAATAGCTGCTTCTTCATTTACAAATAATTACTTTGCAAATGGTAAAGTGACTATATTTTCCATAAACTCACAGCAGTAGATGCATATCAAATTTTAAACTCTACAGGTGATACTTATTCAAAAGCATCAAGCAATATGAATGTAGTCCTAAAACTCAAAAGCAGCCATGGATAAATTATCATCCTGATACCATGACTGCAAGAATACAAAGATGTATCATTCCGACACAAACTGAAGGAGCTCATCAAGTTCTTTATCGGAAAGATTTTCTTTGTCAGATTTGTCATAGATTGAGAGCAGGTAAACGACCTTATGGGCAATGACAATATTTATAATCACCCTTGCCCCGCCTAATTTACCTTTACCTTTAGACTTGATTGCCAGACGTATTTTGTAGCAGCTTTTGCCCATGGCCGTGCCCTGATTTGGATTCTCTTTCAACTCCTTCACCAGTGCCAGTAGTTCCGATTTTAAGGATATGTATTTTTTGGAAAGCGTCCTGGCTTGACGTTCAAAAACTTCAATAGACTTTACACTATAGCTCATTGAGAAAATCTTCTGCGTCACGAGCTTGTTTTTTTCCTGCCCGGATTTGCTTAACTTCTTCCACAGCTTCCCTGATCTCACTCATAAGCTGAGCTTTGGCATCTGTAAGTTGTTGGGTTTTTACATATGAAAGCCCTTTCAATACTTCCAGTAAGTGAAGGGCTTTATTATCTTCTATTTCGAGTAGTACTTTCATATTAAAACTCCAATTTATGATCAAAGGTATAGGATATAAAACAGTGAAGCAACAATAATTTATAGCATTATGGTTCCGAAAGTGTGATTAGGTCACTAATTGAGTAGAAATTAACAGTCCGATTCTCGAAAGAAATAGTTTGTTAAAATCACTTCTCAAATACCAGCACCTCCTCTCTCTCCTTCAATCCCAATTCATTTGCCGGACTATCTGAGAAATGAAGAATTTCTACATTGAACCCTGCATCCCGTGCCCTTTCTGCTAATCCTTCTGCAGAATATATTCTCACATGATCCTCCTGACCAAAATGTATTAATCTGTCTGCAGGACTCATGATGCTAGCATCCTCATATATCTCCCCGCTTTTGAAAGGGGTCTGGATGAGACATTTTCCTATGGGTTTCAGGATTCTGAATAACTCCGACAATGCTTTTCTGTCATCCAGAATATGTTCCAGCACATGAAAACAAATAATCAGATCGTATTTGTGATCGGGCTCATCTATCTGAGTGATATCCAATTGCTTATCTGCCGGAAATTCAGATGCGTAGTCTGTAGATGTGTAAGATATTCCCTGCCATTTCTCCAGTCTGCGGCGCAAAGGACGGGAAGGAGAAAAGTGTAAAATTTGCATTCCCGGATGTATCAGATCCTGCAAAAGTATCCACAGTCTTCTGTTTCTGGGTAAACTCCCACAAGCAGGACACAGGAGATCGCCGCTCTCCAATTGTATAAATGTTCTGAGTTTTGCCTGACAGACCGGACATTTGTATTGATTGCCCTTGTATCCCAATTGATAAGAAAGCCACCGGAACTGAGGTTCCCATCGCATTTGCAGGGATCGGGGAATCCATCTTTTCAGGCTGCTATACAGAGACATTTATCTTAATGATATTGACAATGAAGGAAATCCAACTACCATTTTTTTGTGATGTATGGATAGCGTTCTTCATAACATTTGGCTATATAACTTTTGACCACTGTTCTTAGATGCTCAATGTTTTCATTTCCGGTGGCGGAGACGAATACATTCTCAAATTCAAACTGATTTTTCAGATGAGCACTTAGCTCTCTTAGTATATCCATTTGAGTTTCTTTGTCAACATAAGCATCGAAATTCCGCTGTCTGTACAGGTCAATTTTATTGAAAATCATCAGCATGGGCTTGTCTCCTGCTCCGATGTCCTTCAGTGTCTGCAGCACAGTTTTAATATGATCTTCATGCTGTGGATGTGCAATATCCACTACATGCAGCAGGACATCTGCTTCACGCGTCTCATCTAAGGTCGATTTAAAGCTCTCTACAAGGTGATGGGGAAGTTTCCTTATAAATCCTACAGTATCTGACAATAGGAATGGCATATTCTCCCAAACAACCTTGCGGGTGGTTGTATCCAGGGTAGCAAACAACTTGTTCTCGGCAAATACTTCAGATTTGCTCAGAAGATTCATCAGTGTAGATTTTCCTACATTGGTATAACCCACAAGCGCCATCCTGACCATTTCACCTCTATTCTGACGCTGCGTTGAATTTTGCAGGTCAATCTTCTCAAGCTTTTTCTTCAATAGGGTGATTTTGTCTCTGACGATACGACGATCCGTCTCGATTTCTTTTTCACCGGGTCCGCGCATACCGATACCCCCACGCTGACGCTCCAAGTGAGTCCAGAGTCCTCTGAGTCGTGGAAGCAGGTATTGTAATTGGGCCAGTTCTACCTGAGTTTTAGCCTGTGCGGTCTGTGCTCTTGCCGCAAAAATATCAAGGATCAATGTGCTTCGGTCAATGATTTTGCGTTTAAAAGCAGCTTCCAGAATATTGGTTTGCTTACCGGTAAGATCGTCATCAAAAATTACCAGATCAATATCGTGATCCTCTACATATGCCAGAATTTCCTCCACTTTTCCTTTGCCAACAAAGGTTCTGGAATCGGGATGGGGTAATTTCTGAGTAAATCTTTTGACGGTTTTAGCACCGGCAGTTTCTGCCAGGAATTCCAGTTCGTCCAGGTATTCCAGGATCTGCTCTTCTTTCTGATCTTTTTGGATCAGCCCAATGAGTACGGCTTTTTCCGGTTCGGCATTAGCATCATTAAATTGCTTCTTTTCTCCGACATTCCAACCTTTTGACATATAGATCTTGATAGTTCAGGGGGCAAAGATACACACAATTGGAGAAAATTGTGGTTTGCAGATATTCGCGAGTTCTGAACGGTGGTTGGGTGCGTTGTTTTGTCACCATTTTTGCCTGAAGGGGCAAAAATGCCGCCAAAACAGGTTGGTTGTATTTTGTTACCCGGGGTTACACCCCGGGTTATTTATATGTTGCCCACTCCGGGGCAAAGAATACAGGAAAGGGGTAGCATCCGGGTTATCAATTTGTTGACCACACTGGGGCAAAGAATTCAGGGCCGTGGTTGCACCCCGGGTTATTTATAAGTTGCCCACTCTGGAGCTAGGAATACATTGTTACGAGGATTTTTTTCTGACCAGGAGAGGATTTTTCTCCTTTCCCTTCAAAAGGGAAAGGCAGGGATAGGGTTTACACACGACACGCACAACCCAAACTCTGGCTGTTACCTGCTGTTCGCTTGAGGTCGTTCATACTCGCGGGTGAGGCCTTAGCGCAGTTGGTGTGTTTCGGGATAGGCGCTGCCATTCACGGGTGACCCGGCACGGCTGCGCCTGGCCGGGGTGACGTCTTTTCATTGCTACGCAATAAAAAGGTGACGCCCCGATATCGCTTCGCTTAGTCGGGGTGGCGTTCTGGAGCTCATTTTGCCTATGGCAAAATTACTGGACGCTGGTAGAGTAAAGGCTTTTTAATATGTTCCATTATTTTGCCTAAGGCAAAATAACAAGACACTGGAAGGTTTAAAAATATGCCTATTCATTTTGCCTGAGGCAAAATGATAGGTGTGTACTGAATTTGGGTCTAAAATGTCGCTTACTCGGGGACGTCACTCATGACATCGTAGATGGCATGAATGCCTGGGGCGCAGTGAGGAACGAACCTCGGCCTCACCTTTTGCCGTAGGCAAAACACGTCACCCCTTGCCAGGCGGAGCCGGCAAGGGGCGTCACCGGAGGTTAGTCCGGAGCTTATTAGTATCTCTGAATTATCGCTTTAACCAGGCAGAAGGATCCTGCAAAGTTTTTTCATTCCAGATCTCGAAGTGGACTTCCGCGTAGGGATCGTCTTCATCAGAAGCAACTGTTCCGATCATTTCGCCGGTTTTCAGTTTTTGTCCTTCTTTTACATGTACATCAGAGAGATTGGAATAGACTGTGTAATATTTTCCGTGCTGGACGAGGACCATGTAATTGGCACCCGGAATCAGTTTTTTACCGATAACCACTCCGTCAAATACAGATCTGACATTAGAGGCTTTTTCTGTGCGGATATCAATACCATTATTAGTGATGGAGATAGAAGATAGCACAGGATGCGCCTGCCTGCCAAATCGTCTTGAAATGGTTCCTTTCTGCACGGGCCATGGTAAGCTTCCGCGATTTTTTGCAAAGTCATTGGACAGCTTTGTGATTTCAGGTGTGGCAGGAATAGCTATCGGTTTATTGACTACTTTTTCAGATACAACCTTTGGCTCTGCAGGTTTTGTGGGGGTGGTTTTATTCGCTGTAACAGCAGGCTTTTCAGCCGGGGATTCTTTTGCTTTCGCCGCAGCAATTTCACGTTCTTTGGCTTCACGGGCGGCTTTTTCTTTTCTGGCTTTCTCTTCAGCCAGGGCTTTCGCGGCAGCTTCTTTTTTCTGGCGCTCTATTTCAATGGCTATCAAACGCTGAATTTCTGAATTGACCTTTTGCTGTGCAATTTCTTTCTCATCCAGGATTTTTTTGAATCTTTGTTCATCCTTCTTCAGGCTTACAAGCAATTGATCCTTTTCTTCCAGCTCCTTTGATAATTTGAGTTTTTGATTTACTTCGGCAGCAAGAAGCTTACTCTGCTCTCTTTTGTAATTCTCTAATTGTTTTATTTTTTCGCGAAGTGACAGTGTTTTTTCCTGAATGACCAATGCCTGAGCAGCACGCATTTTCTTGATTTGATTCACGTACATCCATCTTTGTAATGCCTGATTCAGGCTGCTTGCAGAGAATATCAGGAGTAAAGGGTCAGTGGAGACCTTTAACTTATAGGTTTTTTTAAGTATTCGGGCATATTCAGCCAACAGACGGTCTATTTCTGCCTGTAAGGTTTCAGTTTCTTTTTTGTTAAGATCTACACTGCGATCTATGGATTTGATCTCATTTTGAATTGTAGAGACCAATTCTTCTCTTTTCTGAACCTGAGATTGCAGCATATTGAAGCGCTGAAGTTCAGTTTTTTGTTCTTTGGTAGTTTTTTCAAGCAATTTATTTGTCTGCTTGATTTCGGTGAGAATACTCTTCCTTTTGTTCTCCAGTTCCTTTCGGGTTTGGGCAAATGCAGGTTGCAATGAGCAAAAAAACAACGCCAGTATCAGGACAATACTAGATCTTTCGGTACCTGCCCGGAATCTCCACTTTGGCGTCAAACGGGGTGTCCCAGTCGACTTGATTGAATTTAATTTCCACATTGAGCTGATCATCTTTTTCACTTTTCAGTTCGTAAGTGCGAAGATATGAAAAATATTTATCATCTTTTACTAATTGATACTGAATATATTTTGAATTTAATGAGCGTTCTGCGTGATGATCTTTCAATTCCATTTCATCCAGAAAGAATTTAGGGGGAAGTAATGTTATGACAGATAGAAAATTGTCATCTCTTCCTCTGAGCGTTGTGACCCTGGTTTTTTCTTCCTGACAGAATTCAACGCTGGGCTGAATGATGATATTGCCAAGCAATAATTCCTGTATCAGATGAATATTTAAGGGGAATCCGACGCTTTTTCCAAATTCGAGCATGGAATTCGCCAGATAAGTTCTCTCAAGTCTATTCAATGCTATGACGCTATCCTTCGTGATGAAGACACGGGCTACTTCAAGTCCAAATTTTTTCACGCTGACCCAGATGAGTTCATCTTTCAGCATTTTGATCTGAGCGGTGACATTATAATTTTCACCGTTCATATCGGCATTGACCTGTGCACTTGCCTGCAGGAATTTTGGGGAATGCTTTCTTCCTGCCAGCTCCTTCATGAAGGTATCAGTAATGACAGGGGCTGCGGTCGTTTTAGTTGTTGTAGTTTTACTTGCGATTTTGGAAGTTTTGCAAGAAGACAAAAATAAAAGACCAATCAGGCTACACAAAATCAAATACAAGGGAAATTTATTCATACCATTGTTTGTCTTTAATCTTCTTTTTCAGTGTTTCATTATATGGGTTGAGTTGCAATGACTTTTCCCAGTGTATGATAGCAGTGTCAGTTTGATTTAGTTTAAATAATACATCGCCATACAATTCCTGAACAGTGGAGATATTTTCTGCACCGTTATCCAGGGATTGTTCCAGGCTTATTTTTGCTTTATCCAGTTGCTGTTTTGATAATTCCACTCTGGCTTTTGCGGCCAGCAACAGGGGATGTCCCGGATAATTGACGAGTGCAGCCTTGATAAGTGTATCAGCTTTTGGAATATTTATCTTGCCCAGGATCAAATGATCAGCATGTAGCACAGTCAGTTCAGGTGGCAGGTTTTGGATTTTTCTTGCAGCATCAAATTCTTTTTCTGCCGCTGTGGAATTGCCTTCCTGAAAATATGTTGAACCTATTTGTGCATGTATTTCCTGCCTTAATCGCATATTTTGACCTGACATTGCCAAAGCTTGCTCATAACTGGAACGGGCTTCTTTGAATTTACCAAGCATGGAGAAGGCACGGGCATTCATTATCCAGACAGCAATTTTGTTGGGATAGAGATCCAGGGCATTTTCAGTAGTGTTGTACAATCCGTTTGCATCTCTGGTTATAAACTGGAGTTCCATCAGTTGTTCCCACACACTGAAGGTTGATTTGTCCAATGCAATGGCAGCCTTATATGCTTTGATGGCCTCGGCCTTGTTATTTGAAAGATTATTGATATCACCTGTAAGTGAATAAACTTTAGCTTCCTTAGGGTGTGTTTTGGCCAGAATATCTGCCAAGACAATCAGCTCAGCGCTGATGGCCGGGTCATACTTTTCATTGATTTTTTCAACAAATGGGATGAGCTCTATGATTTTAACATCCAAATTGGATTGTGTATTAGCAAAAAGCGGCTTAAGTGACTTTAAGTAAGCTACATCATCTCCTTTGGTTGAGTTTTGCGCCAGTGACAGCGTAGCCCGGGCATCTGATGGATCAATTTTCAGGATTTCATTGGACAAACTATCTGATAGTTTCTTATTTCCCTTTAATTTATGGTATGTCGCCAGCATATAAAGGTATTCTGTGTTGTCCGGATACAATCTGTGCAATTTGTAGATTTCTTCATTCGCCTCTTCCAGTCTCCCCATATTTCGAAGCAAATCATATCTGCGTTGGTGCAGTTCTTCATATGCACCCACTCTTGTTTCCAGACCATTTAAAGTTGTGAGTGCTTCTTCGTATTTTGAAATGCGAACCAGATTGTCCACTTTTCTGTAGAAAATATCGGTGTCCTCGCTTTGAAGGCGAATTAACTCATCGCAAAGCTGGGCAGCTTCCTGATATCGGCCGTTCTGCTCGAGTAAATCTGTTTTGAAAAGCAAATAATAATAATTGTCAGCTTCAAACCGAATGGCATTGTCAATATTTTGAAGCGCTTTTTCAGGGTCTTCTTTTTTAAGGGATATTTTAGCTAATTCAAAGTAGACGGCAGCGTTGCGTTTATCATTCTTTAGAATTTCAAGGAATAAGTTTTCAGCTTTGTCGTATTCACCAAAGAGGCTGAATGTATAGGCTTCTATGAATTGTTTTTCAACATTGATTTCTTCTTCCGAAATCCGGACCGGTTGAGAGATAGCTGCAAAACCTGCAAGCATCAAAATTCCCAGGATCAATTGCTTCATTTAATGATTCTTTGTTCGCTAAGGTGTAGGCACCTTTTTATTTGTAATTTTCTAATTGTCAATTTTACATTCCTTGACGTGAGCACATTTTAAGCTACAAAACAAAGTATAAAACAGATTAATTCCCCTTTCAGTCTGCAGCTTCAAACTTCAACATCTGATCTAACGACGTAAAACTCCGGCTAATTGTTTTGAGAATTCAGTACTAATTGATAATCAGGGCTCTCTTACCCGGCTCAGTTATCTTAATTTGACAATTCATTATGATCAAAAATTAGCTTTCAGTTCTGATATTTTTTATCCATTAAACTAATGAGATCAAATCAGAAATTCTCCTGCCTTGGTAATGCGACAAAATTACGAAAAAAATGAGTGCATTAAATTTTAAGTCAATACATCAGATTTTACACAACTTCTGTGACTTTGAGATAGTTTGTCATTCCTTTGTTGGGTAGCGGCATGGTGCCTGTGTTGACTACAATATCATCAGGAGAAAGATGGAAATTAGTTTTCATGATCTCAATGATATCATCTATTGTTTCATCGGTGGTGGTGAATTTATCATAGTAATAGCATGTCACTCCCCACACCAGGTTGAGGGTTGAAAGCATGTAAGGTCTTTCAGAAAATATAAATATTTTGACTGAAGGACGGTAACTGGATAGTTTGAACGCAGTGTATCCTGATAACGTCATTCCTAATAACGCTTTTGCTCCTACTTGTTCGGCAGTCATGGCTGCATTGTGGCAAATAACATCAGAGAGGAAGGTGCTTGATTTTGCATTGGGAACCGGTCTTTTGATACCGATTTTATAATTCAATTCTGCTTCTCTGATAATCTTATTCATTGCCTGAACCACTCTGGCCGGATGTTTGCCTACGGATGTTTCTCCACTAAGCATCAGTGCATCTGCGCCATCAAGTACAGCATTGGCGACGTCAGTAGCCTCGGCTCTTGTAGGGCTGGGATTGGTGATCATACTATCCATCATCTGAGTAGCAACTATCACTGGTCGGGACCTTTGTATACAACGGAAAATGATGTCTTTTTGAATACCGGGTAGTTTTTCAATGGGCATTTCAACACCCAAATCTCCGCGTGCAATCATGATTCCATTGGAGGCTTTGATGATTTTTCCAATGTTGGCTACTGCGCTTGGCTTTTCTATTTTAGCTATTATTTTAGCCTGATGATTCTTTGCTTCCACTCTGGCACGCAATTCTTTTACATCCTTGGCACGACGGACAAATGATAATGCAATCCAGTTGACCGGCTGAGTGAGTATGAATTCAAGGTCTATCAGATCTTTTTTTGTTAATGATGGCTGAGAAACTTCAGTATCGGGGAGGTTGACTCCTTTGTTGGATGAAAGTACCTCACCATGAAGAACAACAAGCTTGACGGTATCCATTTTATTGGTTTCAACTACCTCAAGCTCCACCTTTCCATCATCTACCAGTACGCGTTCGCCCACCTGAACATCAGTAGGAAATTTATCATAGCTCATGTAAATTTTTTCCATGTCTCCTTCGCAATCCTGATTTACAAATGTAAGAACATCTCCGGGACGGATTTCCATGCTACCTCCCTTGATTTTGCCTACTCTTAATTTAGGTCCCTGAAGGTCTGCGAGAATTCCTACGTGAAAGCCATACTCTTCGTTTATTTTCACGAGGTGATTAATTACCTCAAGATGCTCTTCATGAGTTCCGTGCGAAAAGTTGAGTCTGAAAATATTAACACCAACATGAGCGAGCTCAAGAAGCTTGTCATACGCGCTGCAAGCAGGGCCTACAGTTGCTACAATTTTTGTGTTTTGAGAGGATTGTTGAACTGCTTGTTGGATTAGTTTCGGCATAGTGTATTTTTTACAATAATTCGCAAAGCTACGTTACTAAGATGAAATCTGTATAAGCTTTGTATTAAATTAGTCTGCAATGAATGAGTTTGGAGATAAATAGTAAGGTATTTTAATGGCAGTGCAAATATAGTATCAGACGAATCTATTTATGCAACAGATTAAAAAAGTAATGAGCCTGCTATATTTTAACCAATCACTCAAAATAAGTTTATCTCTGCCAACAATGACGTATATCCTTAAATGTAAACTAATATAGGGCGCAAGTTTTGTCACTATCATCATCAGCGGAGTTGAATTCTGTCTATATTATATGTATCCTGAACAAGAGTTCAGATGCAAGGGTCTAAAAATATATAGATTTCTTTGGAGATGAGTTGTTGAATCGTTTACTTTGCATCAAATTTTACAAACCAAATCTGTCGATCATGTCAAATATTGCTGAAAGGGTAAAAAAAATCATAGTTGAAAAACTAGGAGTAGATGAATCAGAAGTTACATTGGAAGCGAGCTTTACCAATGATTTAGGTGCTGACTCACTGGATACGGTAGAGCTTATAATGGAATTTGAAAAGGAGTTTGATCTTTCTATTCCAGACGAAGAAGCAGAAAATATCCTTACAGTCGGTCACGCTATTACTTATCTTGAAAGAGAAGCTAAGAGCTAGTAAATATAGCCAGAAAAGAATGAGCACTATCAATTAAAAATGATAGTGCTTTTTTTTATTCCAATGGTTTTAATTTCTAATAAAAGTGTCTTAAGAATCAAATGAAGATTTGAAGTGAAGATATTTTTTCTATTTTAAGAAGTGAAAAATCAAATTGAGTGTAGCACCAATTTTCCAATTTATTTGTTGTTGGGCTTCTTAAAGTTCAGTGCGCATATTTAAGCCGAATAAATTGAAGAAGGAAATTCAGCGAATTTCAACTCAATTGATATCAAAAATTAAACACATGAGACGAGTCGTCGTTACAGGAATTGGTACATTGACCCCAATCGGGAATGATGTCAAATCATTTACCGAAGCCTTGAAAAATGGTGTCAGTGGAGCCAATATTATCACACGATTTGATGCCACAAATTTCAAGACAAAATTTGCTTGTGAAATAAAGAATTTCGATCCGGAGCTTCGTGTAGACAAAAAGGAATCGAGAAGAATGGACCATTTCGCTCAGTTTGCCATGTATGCGGCAGATGAAGCTATGGAAATGGCGGGTCTGGATTTGGAAAAGATAGATCTGGATATGGCAGGAGTAATATGGGGCTCTGGTATTGGAGGATTGAGGTCTTTGGAAAACGAAATATCAGATTTCGTATTGGGAAATGGTACTCCGAGACACAATCCTTTCCTGATACCCCGAATGATTACGGATATTGCAGCAGGATATATTTCCATAAAGTATGGTTTTCGGGGTATTAATTATGCTACGGTTTCAGCATGTGCTTCCTCAACACATGCAATCAATAATGCGACTGATTATATCAGACTCGGAAAAGCCAATGTCATGATTTGTGGTGGTTCAGAGGCTGCAGTTACTACCTCAGGAGTAGGAGGCTTCAATTCAATGAAAGCACTTTCTGAAAGAAATGAAGATTTTCTTACAGCCAGCCGACCGTTTGACAGAGACAGAGATGGATTTGTACTTGGTGAAGGAGGAGCTGCTCTTGTATTAGAAGAATATGAGCATGCAAAGAAAAGAGGGGCAAACATTATCGCAGAGATAGCAGGTGGGGGAATGACTGCTGATGCTTACCACATTACAGCTCCTCATCCCGAAGGATTGGGGGCAATGCGGGTAATGGAAATTGCATTAAAGGATGCAGGAATGAACCCGGAAGATATCGACTATGTAAATATGCACGGAACTTCCACGCCACTGGGGGATATTGCTGAAACAAAAGCGGTTTTAAAAGTTTTCAAAGAGCATACCTACAAAATGAATCTGAGCTCCACAAAGTCTATGACAGGCCATTTGCTGGGAGCTGCCGGAGCTATTGAGGCTATTTGTGGTATTTTGGCTATTCGAGATGGTTTTATTCCACCTACCATCAATCATTTTACTGATGATCCTGAGTTGGATCCAAAAATTAATTTTACATTTAACCAGGCGCAGGAAAAGAAGGTAAAAGTCATCCTGAGTAATACTTTCGGATTTGGAGGACACAATTCGTCCGTTATTGTAAAAGCATTTGAGGATTAAGCTCTTTATTTGGATACACTTCTGACAACAACGTTTTACATTCATCTGGTCACAGACATATGTCCGAAGTAAGTTACTACCTGATCATATTTTGCAACTTTAAGAGTTGAAAAGTCGACTTTATTGATTTGATACTTGTATTATCTGTTCAATAAGAATTAGTCCACCTAGCAAGGTTTCTTTTCAATTTTATTGAACATTGAATGTTTATTTTTAAGTTTGAAGCACTGAAAATTTTATGTTGAAAGTCTTTCGAATTCTATATAACATGTTTTTATCTCCTGACAGACATCTGGCGAGGAGTTTAAAAGCTGTTTTGGGATTTTTGCCTATCAATCTTGAGCTATTCAAGCTCGCATTTTATCATCGCTCAAGTCAAAATGGACATGATCAACCCTCTAATAATGAGCGACTTGAGTATCTTGGAGATGCTATGCTTTCATCCATCGTGGCCGAATATTTGTACAAAAAATATCCGTATCAGGACGAAGGGTTTCTAACCAAAATGCGCTCGAAGATTGTCAAGAGAGATACCCTGAATGAAATTGGAGACAAGATGGGACTGGATGTGCTTCTTAAAGAATTTAATTCAACCAGACTCAGTAAATCTATGCTGGGAAATGCTGTTGAAGCATTGGTTGGAGCTGTGTATCTTCAATATGGTTATAAGAAAACCGAGAAATTTGTAGTTCGAAGAATCCTTAGAGATTATCTGGACATCCATCTTTTGGAACATTTTGATGACAATTACAAGAGCCAATTGCTTGAATGGTGTCAAAAGCAAGGCAAAGACATAGAATACGAAGTTGTACAACGCTATAAAATGGACAAGCGGGATCGCTTTAAAGTAGCAGTGCTGGTGGACGGCAGAACACTGGCCATTGGTGATGACTTCAATAAAAAATCTGCAGAACAACTTGCCTCTGAGAGTGCTCTGTTAGAGTTGGGACTATTATCCAATGGTGCACATTGATGGTAATAGCCATCCTGAAATAATCTCCCGAATGGATTTCCCGGAAGACAGAAAAGCTGACATGATATCAGGAGCGGGTTTACTTACATCGTTTTGTGAGGATATCATTTCCAGCGGAGTGTATGAAGGGAAAAAACTTTGGACTGAAAAACTTACTTACCTCAGTGAGCGTCTGGTAGATCTCAGGATGGGATCTTTGGGCAGGCAAATTCGGCTTTTCCTGCTGGATCTCGAAAAAGAAGAATCAGGATGGATTGAACTTTTGCTGGAGCAAATTGGTATTTGGTACCCTTACAGTATTCATTTAACGAAGATACTTTCAAAAGAAAACCCTGATAAGGAAGATGCTTCCTGGTTGATTTGGGGAGGATGGGTGATTTCGAAGGAGAAGCTGGAGAGTCTCCCTGTGGTGGATGACAATTGGATTGTAATGGGAATTGTCAGGGAACGGATAGAACAATTGCAGTCAGTGAGAACCTGGCTCTTTGGAGAGAACACTCAGCTGTGGGCTCAACATTTGGAATATTTACCTCCATTTCAAAAAACTGCTTTTCCCTGGGTTCCTGGTAAAAAATATTCTGCGGGAATGGTTTTTTATCCGGGTGAAAATAACTTCAGGGTCATGGTTAGAGAATTAAGATCTGATTTTTTTGCAGACTGGCCAGCTTTCGGAAATTCTCTTGAAACCCTTAGTTCCGTTGTAGGAAGTATTTTAGGGAAAACACCCTTTGTTCTGCATTGTCCGGTGATATTAAAATCTGTTTTTTTTCTGAAGTCAGGTAAAGCACTCCGAATATCTGACAAAAACGGAAAATATATTTCTGTGCATTCTGCAACCACAATCAAGCCTGAATGGTTGTTACTTTCGCTGGAACAGGACCTCAATATATTTGGAGAATGGGAAAATGACGGATTGAGGGTTTTGGCAGTAGGCTACAGAGGAGAATTTTATATTTAAACGAAAAGGTTCATGGATTCCTTGACACAAATAGTATTGGGAGCGGCTGTAGGAGAGGTTATTTTAGGAAAAAAGCTGGGAAATCGCGCGATTGTGTGGGGGGCTATAGCCGGTACAATACCTGATCTTGATGTCATACCCGGGAATTTCATGGATGAATTATCAGCGCTGGCCTTTCACCGGGGAGTAACGCATTCGATTACATTTGTTGTTATAGCGTCATTAGTATTTTCATGGATAGCCAAAGAATGGTATGCTAAAGGAATTCATGACAGGAAATGGGCAAAGATTTTAAAGACTGTTTTAGTCTTTATATTTCTTGCAGGAATGGGTGGATTCCTGTTGTCACTGCAAAATAGTTTCGGTATCATCTCAGGAACTCTGCTTATCATTCTTGGATCCGGACTGACCTGGAGAATGTCGAAAAGATACATACCGGTGATCCAGAGGGTAGAAGAAGTTTCTTTTAACAGGTGGTATTTATTTTTCTTTCTGGCATTGCTTACACATACATTATTGGATTGTTTTACTACTTATGGTACTCAGCTGTTCTTTCCTTTTACAAACGCCCGGATTGCCTGGGATAGCATACATGTGGTCGATCCTTTTTATACAGTTCCATTTATGATTTGCCTGATCGTAGCTATGTTTTATAAGCGAAGTAGTAAAGGCAGGAAAAACTGGGGATATGCGGGCGTTATCATCAGTTCGATGTATTTATTAATGACACTTTATAATAAAAATCAGATAAGTCGAACCTTTGAAGAACAGCTTAGTCGGGAAGGAATAGAATACAAGAGAATCTTTACGACTCCGACTTTCCTGAATAACATATTGTGGTTTTGTGTGGCTGAGACCGTGGATGGCTATGTTCATGGATATATATCCTTACTGGACAAAAAGGGGCTCAGAATTCCGCTCATTGAAAGCGAAGCAAATCATGAATTAACCCAGGAAATCAATGATGAAAATCTTGTGTCCACGTTGAGATGGTTTTCAAATGATTATTATCTGGTGGAAAAATCCGGTCCTGAACTTTGGAAATGGAAAGATCTAAGGTTTGGGGACAATGATTTTGCAGCAGAAGGGAGAGGATATTTTTTCTTTCATTTTATTGTTGAGAAAAAAGCTGATGAATTTACCATGAGGCAAAACAGGGAAGTAAACCAGCCAATGGGACCTATATTTAAGGCATTTTGGACCCGGTTGAAGGGAAATCAAAAATAAAGTCAGGCCTGGAAAAGGCTTTTCTCAAAAGCTATTGCTTCCTCCAGGTCGGCCATCATAGCTTTCTGTGAACCTGCGCTTAATTCCATCAATGGAAGCCTTAGTTCAGGACTGCATAAACCCATTTGAGACATTACAAATTTGATCCCGCTGGGACTTCCTTCCACAAAAATCCATTTATACATTTTCAGTAATGGTCGATTGAATGTACGTGCTTTTTCAAAATTACCTTCTAATGCAGCCTTTGTCATTGAAGAAAAGGACCTTGGAAAGGCATTTGCTATTACCGAAATGACACCATGTCCACCGCAAGCTATGAGCGGAAGGGTTGTCAGATCATCTCCGGAAAGTACAAGGAAATCTTCAGGAACTTCTGCAGCTATTCTAGCTCCCTGATACATATCTCCGGAAGCTTCTTTGATGCCAATGATTTTACTTCTTTGTTTAGCCAGCTTTATTACGGTATCGGCTTCCATATTGGAAGCAGTCCGGCCTGGAACATTGTACATTATAATTGGGAGGGGGGTAGCTGCGGCCAGAGCCTCATAATGTTTGATAATTCCTTCCTGTGTAGGCTTAATATAATTGGGGCTACTGGATAATAGTGCGCTCACTCCGTCCAGGTTATATTCTTTCATTCGCTCAGTAATTCTGGCTGTAAAAGACCCGCCGAAGAGTCCAAATACTACAGGGACCCTTCCATTCACGACCTTCACTGTAAATTGCTTGACTTCCAGGCATTCTTCCATGGTCAGGGTTACTGCTTCACCGGTTGTACCCAGGCAAACCACATAGTCAACTCCCCCGGTAATCACATATTCGATTACATTTTCCAAACTTGTGTAATCAATCAAGCCATTTTTGAAAGGTGTGACCAATGCCACTCCGGTACCACTGAGCAAATTATTCAACTTCATGATGAGCTGATGTTTAACAATAAATCAATAGAAAGATCGACAAAGCTACGCAAATTCATATCATCACCATCATACATAATGATGTCGTAAAGATCAATTCTATATTTTTCTGAACCAATAATCAGGTCCGATTGAATCTGAGTAGCCAGATATTGAATTTCTTGTTTGTGTTCCGGATTGAAGATAAGTGCAAGGGAATATTTTCGACTTAATATTTGCAATATATCCTGATTTTTTATTTCAAGAGAGGTGTTTACATCTTGTCGGTTCAGCGGGTAAAATCCCTGCAGTATGTCTGCAGGCTGTTCTGTGTATAGAATGAAATTTACAGAGGCAGAAAACTTTTCCCTGAGTTTTTTCTGGCATGATTCCAGCGCTTTGGCATCTGTAGCATTGTAATCCACCACTATGATCAGATCATGGATAGAGTTGAAATCCACTTGGAGTAGCTGTGAGGAATTCTGTCTTTTTTGGACTGCTTTCTTAATAATTCGCTCTCGCAGTGGAACCTTGAGAAATTTCATAAAATTCATGTGTGCTTCAACGATGGGAAAAGGTTATTTGGTGCCCTGAGTGGGTTTTGTTTCAAATTTTCCCATATTCCGATACTTCTCAATCCGCATTCTGATACGCCGGTCAGGAGATAATTTCGAGAGGTCAGTTAAATTTTTGCGAATATGGGCTTTCAAGGTTTTCGACATTGTTTCAGGGTCAGTATGCGCTCCTCCTAATGGTTCAGGAACGATTCCGTCAATTAAACCCATTTCTGACATATGATCAGAAGTGAGCTTCAGCGCTTCTGCTGCCTGCTCTTTATAATCCCAGCTATGCCATAAAATGGAGGAACAAGATTCAGGTGAAATTACAGAATACCATGTATTTTCCAGCATGAAAACTCTGTCACCTAATCCTATTCCAATGGCACCTCCTGAAGCGCCTTCGCCGATGACATAGCATAATATTGGAACCTTTAATTGAGCCATCTCAAATAAATTTCTTGCTATAGCTTCAGCCTGGCCTCTTTCTTCAGCTTCAATTCCCGGATAAGCACCCGGTGTATCTATAAAAGTAATAACTGGCATTTTAAACCTTTCTGCCAGTTTCATCAAACGCAAAGCTTTTCGATATCCTTCCGGGTTTGCCATACCAAAATTACGGTACTGACGCATTTTTGTGTTGACACCTTTTTGATGTCCAATCACTACCACACTTGTATCGTCTAACCTTGCCAGTCCTCCAATGATAGCTTTATCATCTTTAAAATTTCGATCTCCATGAAGTTCAATAAACTTTTTAAAAATGGACTCGATATAATATAAGGTATATGGTCTTTCAGGATGCCTTGAAAGTTGCACTTTTTGCCACCCTGTGAGATTGGTGTAGATTTCTTTTCTTTTGTCTTTAATCTTTACTTCAAGGTCTTTTGTCATTTTGGAAATATCGATATTTCCCTGAGTACCAAGTTCTTTGACCTTTTCGAGTTGATCGTGCAGGTGCTCCAAGGGCTTTTCAAAATCTAGGAATACCATAGAAATAGAGTTATAGAGGTTAATGCTGGAACAAACAAAGGTAACAAACGTGAGGATAAGGAAAGATAACAAAACTTTTTTTTAATATTTTTGTCTGCAATGTTTGCAAGAATGCCATACAGGACATACATTTGCCTCCCGTTACGAAGGTGACGAAATATAAGAAAGAAAAGGTCCGGTAGTTCAGTTGGTTAGAATACATGCCTGTCATCCCCAAAGCTTTGGGGACGGGTTCGAGCCAGAGGTACGAAAGAAGTTGAATATAAGAAGAAAAGGTCCGGTAGTTCAGTTGGTTAGAATACATGCCTGTCACGCATGGGGTCGCGGGTTCGAGTCCCGTCCGGACCGCAAGAAGCCCTCTCAGAAATGAGAGGGCTTTTGCATTTAAGTGAAATCTTGGGCATATGGAACCAGAGAAATATTTTGTCTATATAATTTATTCAGGAGATCATGATAAATTCTACCGGGGAGTAAGTTCTGATCCTGAAAGAAGGTTGTGGGAGCATAATGAAGGATTCTCAAGATGGACAAGCCAATATAGACCATGGAAATTGTATTATTTGGAAGTATATGAGTTGAAAAAGGATGCACTAATCAGAGAGAAAGTATTAAAGAAGTATAGTAAGTCCCAACTACAAAATTTAATTAGGATAAATCATCCTAAAAGATTCAAATAGAGAAAGTTAGAATACTATGACGGGTTCGGTCGCGCCGTGTCCCCAACCCTTTGGGGCTCCGGACCGCAAGGAGCCCTCTCAGAAATGAGAGGGCTTTTGCATTTTAGAGAACCTGGAAGACCAATGTCATGGAGGGAAAGAAATATTATGTCTATGTGATTTATTCCAGGGAACACGATCGATATTTTCGTGGTGTCACGACTGAACCTGGGAAAAGATTATGGGAACAGATTGAGGGGTTTCACATAATGAATTTTTCACATACATTAATTTGTGCATTTTTAATAACAAGATTCTCAAACTAAATAGGATTTTCTTCCCGGAGCTCACAAGAGTAAATTAAGTCAAATTATTGAGACTTAATCCATTACGCTATGATTAAGGTTGTAGCGAAATTACAAATTTGTGAAAATAATTAAACGAGGAACATCCCGAACACATTAGTAATGAGTTGTTTAGTGTTTAAGTTTCCAAGTTTTCTTTGTTTTCTTCTGAAAAGTAATTTTTTCAGTAACCACGCAAATATATAAAGTAGAAAATTTACTACATTTTGATAATCAATCTATTAAGCATATTATTTTTTTAAAATATTTTGCTATAATATTATGAAAAATTATTATGTGTTTTTATCTTTACGGCATTCGATAATAAAGATAGCACAATACAATTCAGAATTTTCATCGAATCGCCTGTATGCGATTTCGGTGATTTGTTACATATAAATATTTTACATGTAATAAAACACTGAATACTAGAAACTTATATTTTTGGAATCAGGTAATTCAATACTTGCGGTTCAAAGGAGATAAGTATCTAATAAAAGTGATTTTGGATTGTCTGAGTTGAAAGATTTTGATTTAATACTCTGATTCTTCAGATTTTATTGGATCAAATATTTCTTATTAATTATCGATTTCTGTGCCTTTTCGACTTACCTAACAAAGAGAAAATCATGGCGGTTTAATTTGATATTTAAAATATTGATTAACAGCATGATATCTTTACCTTCTGACATAAAATGGATTTTTCCATTTTTTTGTACAATCGCCTGCAATTCAATTTGTTGGATATTATTGTACTTAGTACACAAATTACATCAAAATGGCTTGATAATTGAGAATGTATTGGTAGATTTACACTCTCGTTATTCGGAAAACAATCTTATGCAACAATGTTAGCATCTAGCTACATGTGTGCTACTCCTGGATTCTCAGGTGATAGGACTATGCCCTTTGGGCATATAACTTGTACATATAGTACATTTCGAACCACTGTATTTTCCTTTTTCAATTCTCAGATTCCATCTGCCTCAGGATGGCTCTCACAGGCAATTCTATTCAGCTCACCCACCATTTCCTGCCTTCAACTGAGAACTGAAAACATTACTAATACCCGTCCGGGATGCAATAGGTTGGTTCGAACCGCATTCATTTTTTCATGTCAAAAATCTACAGCATGATAAAATGATACACTTAACGCAGCTATATAATTTCATTAGCTTATTGATTAATAGGCCCCTGAACAGAAGTGCATATTCTTTTGCTTTAGCTAGTATTCGGGGAAATGAAGCAAGCTGCGCACGTATGTTCCATTCTAAATGGAAGACCTTCTTTACGGTATTTGTCTTTATCTGTTTAGCTCCAAGTTTGTATTCACAAGCATTGAATGATTATCGTTCTATCGCTACGGGAAACTGGAATACGACTGGCACATGGCAGCGTTACAATGGAACAGCGTGGGTGGCTGCAGTTGCTGTTCCCACAAGCACTGCAAACGTCATCACTATCAGAAGTCCTCACAATGTGACTTTAAATGGAGCGCAAACTATAGATCAATTGACAATTGAATCTGGAGGAACTTTTACTCAGACAGCCAATCTAACCATCAGTAACGGTGTAGGTACTGATATCACAGTGCAGGGAACCTGGAATAGAACCGGAGGTACCATTACCCAAAATGCTGGAAGTAACATCCTGGTGGAAGCGACAGGGCGTTACCACCATGGGCACACAACTGCAATTAATGTTCCAACAGCTACCTGGAATACTGGATCCACTTGTGCGATTACAAATTTTTCTAATGCTGCAAATACCCCTGGTAATCTTGTAGGGCAGACATTCAGCAATTTTGAAATTGGACCTTTCACAACCGGAGGTGGGGGTATAGGAAGTATTTTACCGACAACAGGAGGACTATTACAAATAGATGGAAACCTATTGATTAATGCTTTATCCCGGGAGATAAGTCTGAATTCAAGTGGAAATGCAGGTATTATTGAAGTGGGCGGAAATGTTGTATTATCCGGATCAGGTAATTTATATCTGAAATCAGGAGCTGGAGCCACGACTTTGAATGTCGGCGGAAACATGACTATTTCTACTTCAGGTACATTTTTCCAGCGAAGTAATGGTACATCCACTTGTGAAATCAATGTCGCAGGTAATTATTCCCAAACATCAGGAACAATGAATATGTCTAGTGCCAATGCTATTGGGACTATGAATGTGACAGGGAATTTCTCAATTACCGGAGGTACTATAACAGAATCTGCCGGAGGAAGTGGAGCCATTTTCTTTAACGGAGTCAGTCCGCAAGTCTATACTTCCGGGGGGACAGTGAGTAATGTCATTAATTTTACCGTAAATAACGGGTCATTCCTACAGATGGCGGCAGCTGGTACCATAGTAGCAGGGGGTGGATTTTTTATGCTATCTCCAAATGCAACTCTGGGAGTAAGATCAACTGTTGGTATCACTGCTACAGGTGCAAGCGGAAATATTCAGGTGACGGGCACCCGCACTTATAGTAATGGAGCACACTACGTGTATAATCATACAGCCAACCAGGTGACCGGTAACGGTCTTACTCAGAATACACCTGCCAACCTGACTATCGATAATCCAGCAATAGTGACCCTATCTGCAGCGACTACAATAAGTGGAAATCTGCTAATATCACAAGGCACATTTGATGTTTCAACTTCTAACTATGCATTTACATTAGCAGGAAACTGGAATAATAATGGAGCGTTTAACAGGAGAAGCGGGACTGTGACTTTTAATGGCTCATCGCTTCAGACACTTGCCGGGGCGAATTCAACCACGTTTCACAATCTTGTTGTAAACAATACCGGGGCAGGACTTTCTCTGGGAATTAATCAGACTGTAGCCAATGTTCTTACTTTGACAAATGGAATTGTTGCTACCGGAGCGAATTCAATGATTGTCAGTAATACTGCAACTAACTCGGTTGTAAATGGATCGGCAAACTCATTTATCAATGGAAATTTAAGGAGAGCAATACTAGGAGGGGCAAATACTTATCAATATCCTATTGGAAGCGGGGCTGATTATGCCCCTGTAACAATGCAATTTTTAGCCGGAACTATAGCCGGGAATTTAACAGGGTTTACAACTGGTGGAGATCATGCCGATATCGGAAGTTCCACAATGCATCCACCACTGACTGTTAATAGAACATGGACATTTGCAGCAAATTCAGGACTTGGAACAGTCAATTTCAACGGGACATTTAATTGGGCTGGAGGAGATCCTGATCCAGGGTTTGATTTTGCAACCGCTATTGGTGGAAGGAATAATGGCTCATGGTTGTATCCAACTGTAGGAACAAGAACCGGAACAAGCACACAATTGACGGCCGTGAATGGACTGGGTAGTTTTCAAATAGGAAACGTTTGTGATAATCCTGATATTCCTACCCTGGCAGCAAGTCCGGGTATAAGTATTTGCATTGGAGAATCTGTAAGCCTTTCAATTACTGCCGGGGATCTGAATAGTGCCACAACCTGGAATTGGTATAGTGGATCTTGTGGCGGCACATTAGTCGGATCCGGGACTTCAATAAATGTAACCCCTGGTGTAAGCACAACTTATTTTGTAAGGGGAGAAGGTGGTTGTATAACACCCGGAGCTTGTGCACAAATAGTAATAACTGTAAACCCACTTCCTGTTGCGGTTATAACAGGTCCTCTTGATGTTTGTCCCGGCACAAACAGCATTTCTTATACAGGAAACGCCGGAATGTCCCAATATTCATGGAATATTATTGGTAATGGTACCATCAATGGTGCAAATAATACTTCCTCAGTTAATGTGGATGTTTCGGGAGTTGGATCATTTACGCTTGGTTTGCAGGTAACCGACGCAAATGGTTGCACTGATACAGAATCAATTATAGTTGATATTTCAGATTCAGCTCCTCCAACAATAACTTGTCCAGCTAATGTAACTGTGAATAACATTGTAGATGAATGTTATGCAATTGTGACTTTAGGTACACCAATTGCAAACGATGATTGTTCAACAATCACAATTTCAAATAACGCACCGGCGCAATTTAATGTTGGAATTTCAAATGTAGTATGGACGGTCACAGATGCCATCAACCAAACTGCGACTTGTGTTCAGGCTGTGACAGTCAATGATATTCAAAATCCTGTTATCACTTGCCCTGCTAGCATGACAGTTCCATCAAATCCTGGAACTTGTAATGCGAATGTAACAGTGCCACTGCCGGTAGTCAGCGATAATTGTGCTGGGTTTTCTGTTATGAACAGTTTTAATGGTTTGTCAAATGCTTCGGGAATCTATCCGGTATTTACCAGCAATGTAATTTGGACAGTGACAGACGCATCAGGCAATACTGCCACATGTAACATGTCAATCACTGTCGAGGATAATACGCCCCCTTCCATCACATGCCCTGCAGATATTACGATTGGGACAGATCCTGGTAATTGCAATGCAGTTGTAACTTATGTTACCCCAGTAGGAGCTGACAATTGTGCTGGAACAAATGTAACCAGAATAGGCGGATTAGCGAGTGGTGCTATTTTCCCAATAGGAAGCACAATCGTAACGTTTCGAGCTACCGACTCTGATGGCAATACTCAGACTTGTAGTTTTTCAGTCACAGTGATAGATGATGACAATCCAACCATTGTTTGTCCGGGCAATTTAACTGTTCAAAGTGATCCAGGCTCATGTGATGCAGTGGTTAATTTTACCATTCCAATTGGCACTGATAATTGTCCATCTTCAATTACTTCAATGGTTAGTGGAATAAATAATGGCGGAACATTCCCTGCCGGAGTAACGACAAATATTTTCCAGGTGATAGATGCAGCAGGTAATTCTTCAACTTGTAGCTTTAATGTGACAGTTGAGGATGGAGAATCTCCTCAATTGAGCTGTGTTAGCAACCAGAATATAGTTTTTGCACCAGGAACTTGTGAATATATACATTCAGGAAATTCATGGGATCCAACAGTTACTGAAAACTGTGGGTCTGCTACATTATCCTATATATTATCAGGAGCTACTACCGGAACGGGGACTACTCTCAATAATATTGAATTCAATATTGGAGTTACTACTGTTACATGGTCGGCTACAGATGCCGATGGTAATGAAAGTCAATGTGTTTTTACAGTTTCAGTTACAGATTCTCAATTGCCTTCTATCAATTGTGTTGCAGATCAAACTTTTAATACCAACCCCAATGTTTGTTTTTATACACAGATAGGTATAGGTTTGAATGCAACAGGATCTGATAACTGTCCCGGATATTCCTTTACTTACCAACTTACTGGACAAACATTAGGAGCAGGATCCAGCTTAAATAATGTACAATTTAATTTGGGTCTCACAACCGTTCTTTGGACCGTCACAGATGCCTATGGAAATACAGCTCAATGTTCATTTGATGTTACAGTGATTGATAATCAATTACCGGTACTAATGTGCCCTTCTAATCCTCAAACAAGAAATAATACTCCCGGAGATTGCTCTTATACTGTTAGTGGAACTGAATTTAATCCTTTGAATTCAGGTGACAACTGCAATATCTCAACATTATCCAATAACTTAAACGGAGCCGCTACACTAGCCAATACTTCTTTTGCTGTTGGAGCGAATACGGTAATTTGGACAGCAACAGATAATTCTGGTCAGACAAGCACCTGTTCTTTTGAGGTGATAGTGTCAGACAATGAATTGCCAACTTTAAATTGCCCTAATTTGCCTGTTGCCTGTCCAAGCGATATACCGCTTCCTGACCCCGGATCAATTGTTGCTGGTGATAATTGTGGCATACTTACAGTTGATTTTATTTCGGATACAAATATTGGACTTGGAGTTATACCTGGATTCTGCCCAACATCTGTAAACAGAATCTATCAGGCATCTGATATCAATGGCAACACAGCCATATGCACACAGATTATTACTGTATCTAGTCCATGTGACTGCTCAGCATGTCAGGACGGTGTGGATCACTTTGTTGTGGATCTGACTGCGGATTGTGGGCAGGTGTGGGAAATGAATAATGTATTAAAAAATGGATTATGTTGTGGAGCAACCAGTCCTGACGCTTGTGTTTCTTTTGGGATACAGTTGGCTGGAAATGCATACGGATTTTATCTGGAAGTTGATGGTGTTCATGTTCAGGCATCTGAAATCCAGATAGATTGTGGTGCAGCTACAATTATCAATAATGTAATATGCTTACCTGCAGGATTTCACACTATTACAATTTGTAATGAAGAATTAAATGGACAGCACATTAGAATCGTATCACTATGTGGTGTTGTTGTTGCTCCCGAAATTACTACTCGTCAGGAATGTGCTACTCCGGTAAGTGCCTCAGGAGCTCAAAACGGTACATATACCTGGAGAGATATTACCGGTGGGGGAAACTATACATCATTTCTTTCCTGCACATCGGGTTGTAACTCCGACATTATAATTACTCCCGGAAGCAATTCTCCAGCTTTATTGAGATATGAGGTTTGTGGAACAGTTTCAGGAAATAGCTGTACAGTAGGTGGAAGAGTTTGTGATACAATCCTGGTTAATGTGTTACCAAATGTAGAAATAGCAATTAATCCTGCGTCTACCGCTTTTTGTATTAATGATATTAAGGAAATTACCGCAACTATAACTCCTATTGGCGGGACCTATACGATTGAATGGAGAGATAATGTGGGTGCAGTTATCGGTACTGGCCCGACATTTACACCTGTAACTGCTGGCAATTATTCTGTTTTTGCAATTGATAATTCTACAACAGTTCCATGTTCAGAAGCAACACTTTCTTTTGTTGTAACAACTGTAAATTGTATTACAACTTGTCCCACTCAGTCTCACTGTATAGATACAGATGTAGTGACTTATGCTACGATCAACCAGTTCACATCAGCTGGTGGTGTTTTAAATTTTCCATGTGCAGCGAACACAATATCATTAATTAGTACTACATCAAACGGCAATTCTTGTCCTGAGACGATTACCCAGGTTTATCAAATCACCGATTTATGCGGAAATTCTGCAACTTGTTCAGTAGTTATAACTATTGATGATATTATCGCCCCGACAATGTCCTGTCCTGCTACAGTAATGACAGCATGTGATATTTCAAGTAATGCTCCTTTTGGAAGTTTGATAGAATTTCTGGCAGCGGGTGGAGTTGTATCTGATAATTGCCTGATTGAAAATGCATCTTTTATTCTCATATCTGAGAATAGTAATAATGCTTTTTGTCCTGAAATGATTTCCAGAATTTATCAAATTGCAGATGCCTGCGGAAATACAGTGCAATGCACACATATCATCGAAGTCGATGATTCTGAGGCTCCGACAATTGTTTGCCCGGATGGCCTGGTAGCCTCATGTGATATCTCAGAACATGTTCCTTATCCTGATTTTGCTGCTTTCAATGCTGCTGGAGGTTCAGCTAACGACAATTGTGGAATTAATGCTGCAAGTTTCCAATTATTGAGTGAAGTAAATGATGGTAATGATTGTCCTGCACAAATTACCAGAACATATCAGATTGCTGATTTGTGTGGAAATATAAATCAATGTGTACAATTGATAATAGTTGATGATCAAATCAACCCTAATTTAGTATGTCCACCTGGTTTAAATAGCTCTTGTGAGGCTAATGATATTGATCCGTATGGAACTATAGGAGAATTCCTGGCTGCAGGTGGAACTGCTAATGACAATTGTGGAATTTCGAATACTTCCTTTGCTTTGTTGAATGAAACATCAGACAATGGGACTTGTCCTGAAATAATTACCCGAATTTATGTCGTATCCGATTTGTGCGGAAATACATCCACCTGCACTCATCAAATCACAGTATCAGATAATACCACACCGGTGATTTCTTGCCCTCCATCCCTAACCGCTGTATGCAATGTCTCTGAACAGGTAGTTTATTCAGATTATGCTTCTTTTGTTTCCGCAGGTGGAAATGCAAGTGATAATTGTCAAATTAATCCTGCAAGTTTTGTTTTCATTTCTCAAACATCCAATGGAAACAGTTGCCCTGAGTTATTTACTCGTACTTATCAGATTGCTGATATTTGTGGAAACACAGCTACTTGCACACAATTCATCAGTGTTGATGATAATATATCACCTGTTATTTCTTGCTTGCCATTAACTATTGAGGGTTGTAATTCTGCATCAGTTCCTCCTTATACAACCCATCTTGAATTTATTTCAGGTGGAGGTTCTATTTCAGATAATTGTGCAATCAATCCTGCCAGCTTCCAAATGGTAAATCAAAGTACTAATGGTGGCACTTGCCCGGAAATCATTACCCGCACCTATAGAATTGCAGATTTATGTGGCAATTCTTCAACCTGCAATCAAGTGATAACGATCGGAGATCAGACAGCTCCTACTGTTATTTGCCCTGCCGTAGTTACAGTTGAATGTGAAGAAGATTTGCCGGCACCTTTCTCAACTCTTACTCAATTTCAAGCTGCCGGTGGAAGTGTCAATGATAACTGCAGTGTGGTAAATGGAAGCTTTACATTTGTAAGTGAGACATACTTGTCTACGACATGCCCTATTACAATTGAAAGGGTATATCAAATTTCTGATTTGTGCGGTAATGTAGGCTTCTGTGTTCATAATTTGATTGTTTCGGACAATGTCCCACCACAAATTTTTAACATTCCTCCTGATGTTGAAATTATTTGTCAGGATTGTATTCAGGCATTCCAGAATGCAGATTTTGAGGAGCCAGCTTTACCGGGAGACTGGGCTTATCTTAATGAGAATTTAGTGCCAGGGTGGAATACAACATCATCAACAAATAATATAGAAATTCAGAAAAGTGGTAGAATTAATGGAGTCGTTTCTTACTCAGGGAATCAGCATGCAGAATTAAATGCGGATCAGGTTGGAGATTTTTATCAGGAATTTTGTACAGTTCCAACGACAATTTTACATATCAGTTTTGCTCACCATAAAAGGATGGATGCAATAAATACTACCAATGATATAATGGAAGTATTTGCGGGACCAAATTTTGGATCACTGACTTCACTTGGGGTATTTACAGCAACTCAAACATCAGGTTGGACTTTACATACTGTGATTTATCCAGTTCCTACAGGGCAAACTTCCACGATATTTTTATTCAGAGCAGTGCAGGGAGCTCCTACAAACAATACATACGGTAATTTGATTGATGCTGTAAATGTAGTAACACTCTTTGACCCAACTTTTATTCCATGGGCGACTGACAATTGCGATGGAGTTTCAATTGCTACCTTAGAATCCAGAATTGATGGGGGTTGTGAAGGCCATTATCAATTAATTCGGGAATATACTGCCGTTGATGCATGCGGTAATCAAACTACGCAAACCCAAACCGTCACTGTAGGGGATTTCGAGCCACCTGAGTTTAACATTGAACCCGCTGATACAACTGTTACTTGGTGTGGTATTCCTCCAGTACCTACAATAACAGCGTTGGACAACTGCTCAGGTGTAGTACCTGTTTTGTTTAACGAAGTAGTGGGGAGCGGATGCAATTATACAATTACAAGAACCTGGATTACGGAAGACGAATGTTTCAATACGGCAACAATAACTCAAATTATTACAGTTATACCACCTCCATCCCCAACCATCACCAATCCTCCGGCTGATACAATAACAATATCATGTGCTCAGGCTTTAAGCTTTAATCCTGGTAATTTAAATTACACTAATAATGAATCAGGTTTATGCTTGCTGCAAGGCAGCATTGTGCCATTGATTGATGGCACTTTTAATGAATGTGGTGGTACTTTTTCGGTGGTTTGGTCTGTGACACTTAATTGTGGAATAACAGTTGGATTTACACAAGTTGTTATTGTGGAACCATCACCACAAGCTGTGTTTACAACTTTACCATCTGATTTAGTCATGACATGTAACGAAGCTCAAAACTATTTAATACCGGCTTTAAATTATTCAAATGGAGCAACAGGAGCTTGCGAAATTTCAGGATCAGTACCCGGAATATTAACAGGAACATTTAATGAATGCGGAGGCGACTTATCTGTAACCTGGAGTTTTACAGATGATTGTGATAGAACCATATCTCATGCTATCAGTATAGAAGTTTTGCCTGCTGCCATGCCTTCATTGATAAATCCTCCTGCTGATATCACAATCACTTGCTTACAAGCTATTAATTTAGTAATTCCAGACTTGAGTTATTCCAATGGGGAGACAGGAAACTGTGAAATTGCTGGAAGCATTCCGGGAGTTCAAACTGGTACATTTAACGAATGCGGAGGAAATTTAATTATAAATTGGTCATTTACAGATAATTGTGATTTTACTATTTCACATAGCCAGAATATCACTGTTACTCCTGCAGCTCCTCCAGTTTTTGAAAATGTTCCAGATGATATAACTATTTCTTGTGGCGATGCTTTAAATATTATTGTTCCAATTTTGGATTATTACAATAGTACTTCATCAACCTGTCAGATTCTTGGTTCTGTTCCTGGGGTAGTATCAGGCACCTTTGATGAATGTGGTGGAATTCAAACCATTACTTGGAGCTACACAGATATTTGTGGTAGGTCTATAAGTGATGAACAAATTATCACGATTGATCCTGCACCGCAAGCGGCATTCGTGAATCCTCCAACGGACATTACATTGACATGTGATGCTGCACAAAACTTTGTAGTAAACACACTGGCATACACAAACAACGAAGCCGGCTCTTGCGAGATCTCCGGATCTGTTCCTGGAACATTAGCGGGTACATTTGACGAATGTGGTGGAACCCAGACGATTACCTGGACGTTCACAGATGATTGCGGAAGAGTAATTACGCACACCCAAAACATCACGATTGATCCAGCACCACAGGCAGCGTTTGTAAATCCTCCAACGGACATTACATTGACATGTGATGCTGC
>JALHRR010000035.1:39145-50519 GCA_022841345.1 Saprospiraceae bacterium | reverse complement strand
GACAACGCGACCATATTGACAGCACCCGCAAGGATAGTCCGCTGACCAAAGCTATAGATGCCAGACTATTGGACAACTCAGATCTGACCCGTGAAGGACAATTGAATATAGTCCTCCATTGGGTGAAGGAACTGAGATCGGAACCACAGCATTTTTGAGCCGGGTGATCGTTTAATCGGGTAATCGAAGTGTGAGTTGGGTTGTTGGTTGGTTGTGTGGTACGTTAAAGCGGGCTGTGGGTGAAGAAACAGCCGCTATTGGCTTTTAGCTCTTGGCTTTTGACGAGCTGCCAGTGTACGGAACAATATTGAAGACATCGCCCTAATTGATTCATACTCCGAACTCTCCACTCAACTCTGAGCTCCGCTCAATATCACCTTTTTGTTTTCAAAGCGAAGCTGAAGAAAAACATCACTTTTTCAGGGCTTGTCCTCTGTAAAAAATATCACCTTTCAAGCCGAAGGCGTAGAAAGACATCACTCAATCGACACCCAAAGCCGGTTTGAATACATTTCTCCTGCATTATTTATAAATTTACTTTTCATTCTACATGTAAATTATTTTTAGATGCGGACAGTGATTTTTTTCCTTTTCCTTTCAGGAATTACATTTGCTCAGGAAGCCGACACCAGCAAGCTGATCAATGCCTCTCATCCCAATCCAAGGATGCGCTTTCAGACTGTAAAATCATATTACAATGATATCAATAAATGGCTGGCTCCATTTGACAAAGAAATAACAGCTCTCAGTCAGGAAAGATATGCCGTACTTAAAGGTCTGATTTTGGAAAAAGATATACTTACTCTCCAGGCTTCAGTCGCTGCTAAAGAATTAACCTATAAAGAACTTACCCTGTTCTACCTTCGAAGAATTAAAGAGAGAGAAGGAAATCCTGTAACCGCACTAAATGCCCTGATATCCATCAAACCAGATTGTCTCAGGGAGGCGCATTTATGTGATTCACTCAGGCCTACACTGGAGGAGGTACCCCTTCTGTTTGGTATGCCAATCCTTGTTAAAGACAATATCAACACGACAGGCTTGCCCACTACAGCGGGTGCTGAAGTATTGCGTAATCACAGACCGGCAAATGCCTTCATTATTACACAATTAAAACGAGATGGAGCCATTATCCTGGGGAAAGCAAATCTCAGTGAATGGGCATATTTTTTCTGCGGTTTTTGTCCGCTGGGATATAGCGCACTGGGAGGACAGACCATCAATCCCTATGGTCCTATGGAATTTGAGAGCGGAGGTTCGAGTTCCGGAAGCGCTGTCGCTGTAGCGGCCAATTATGCAGTTGCTGCTATAGGGACTGAAACCTCAGGATCTATCCTATCGCCATCCAATCTGAATTCCGTTGTAGGTCTGAAGCCCACAGTAGGAAATCTGAGCAGAAACGGTATTATCCCCATATCAGAAATGCTGGATACACCCGGCCCAATGACCAAAAACACTCTTGATAATGCAATCCTGTATAATGCTATGCTAGGAATAGATAGTAAAGATGCAAGATCAAAACAGGCAACTCCCATAAATATCGAAGAAATGCAAAACGCTGATCTCAAAGGCATCAAAATAGCATTTTTTGAAAGTTACAAAAACGACACCCTGTATCAGGATGCGAAAAAAATCCTGAGAGACTTAGGGGCTGAATTAATTTCTTTTACTCCAAATTCAGGACCCTTGACAGGCTTTATTAGTTTGCTGAACATCGATATGAAATACAGCCTTCCTGAGTATTTGAATCAATTCGCTGACGAAAGAGTCAGTGTCCGTTCAGTGCAGGATGTTGTGGAATACAACAAGCTGGATATTGAAAGACGGGCCCCTTATGGACAGAATCAGTTTGAACTAATTCTGGCAGACACCACAACCGATGAAGCTTTTAAAATACTTCAGCAAGATTTAAAAGAAAAAGGTCTGAATTACTTCAAACCAGCCTGGGATGCCGGAGCCATTGTGATGGTAGGGCTCAATAATTTTCAGGCAGCACAAGCCGCAGTTGCCCACGCACCATGCCTGGCAGTGCCTCTGGGATATAAACCTGATGGACAACCTGCTGGACTCACATTTATTGGACCATCCAACAGTGAATCAATATTGTATCAGGTAGCTCATGCTTTTGAAAAAGCCCATCCGGTAAGAAAAATGCCTCAGGAATAATTGGAGAGAAGGCTTGAGACATAATTAAACATTAACAGGTTTCAAAGTGTCTCAACTTTGGGTTACATTTAAATATTCAAATTAAGTAGTAATGGATGCTGCTCTGCTCACATTTTTCATAGCCACCCTGGCTGCTCTTTTTTCAGTAGTCAATCCGCTGGGTGCAGTGCCTGTGTACCTTGCAATGACACCCAATTACAGCGGCAAAGAGCGCAAGAAGACAGCCTTTTATACGACATTGTATTTTGTAATGATCCTGATGGGATTCTTTCTGATAGGAAGCTATATCCTGAGCTTCTTCGGAATCACGATCAATGCCATGAGGATTGCGGGAGGACTTGTGATTCTGAGTTCAGGATATTCACTGCTCAATGGAGATCTTGGTCAACGACGTGGAATTGACAAACAGGTCAAAGCAGAGGCAATGGAAAAAGAAGACATTTCGTTCACACCGCTGGCCATGCCCTTACTTTCCGGTCCCGGATCCATTTCCCTTCTGATCAGTATGAATGCAGAAAACACTGATTGGGAGAGCCGCCTGGTCATTGCAGGAGTCATAGTTGCCAATGGAATTCTGGTGTATATTATTCTGCGCGTCGCGCCATTCCTTTCACATTTATTGGGAGTTGCCGGGCTCAAAGCTATCACCCGCATTATGGGATTTATAGTCATGGCTATTGCTGTGCAGTATATTATTACAGGTGTCGTGAGGTTGGTGGAGTCATTGTAAGATTGAAGTGTAGGTGGATAGTGCAGGTGCTTAGTGTGGGGAGATTGATTGTGTGGGTGATTGGCGATGGGAGAATAGTTTGGGTGAGATTGACAGGATTGGGGTGTGAGTTGGTGTAGTGAGTGAGTGTGTGGGAAGATTGATGGGATTGAGGAGGATTGATAAGATTGAAAATTAGCATTTCCCTCTTTGAATTTATCGGGAGAAGTATCTTTTTTTTGGGCGTCCCCACGAGGTAAGACAAAATTGCAATTTTGCGAATTTGCAATTTTATCTTACTCGTGGTCAGGCTATCCATGGCTGCGGTCCCCAAGGTTTTGGGGACTGGCACTCCCTCTTTTTGGATGGAGTGCCACCATTCCTATCCTTGACGCAGTGGAAGTAAAAGCAAAAATTTTCCCGGACAATATGATTGCATCCAGAGTTGAGTGAACATCTTGATTCATCCGAAACCTCATCTATTGAGCTCAATCGAATGTAACAGCCTTCCCTTACAAACCCGCCCGTAATTTTTTACGTCCATAAATAAGTGCTTACATAAGTAATCATGTAAGAAGTCCGGAATTATGCTCAATCCATTGAAGGTAAGAAGGAAATTCTACATCCTGAAGGATCAAATATTTAAACTATTGTTTAGTCCGGTAACTTCCAAATTTCAATCAGAATTAATTAACATAATATTTAAACTAGATTCAATTACACCGCGTTTTTCTTATCTATTAATTTTAAGAAAACAAAATAATTTTACATTCGAAGGCATAATCTACCCTATGTATAAAATTTACCTGACGTTTTCCTTTCTACTTTTCTCCATATTTGCTTATTCTCAGGGGTTTACAGTCAGCGGATTTATCAAAGACGCTGAATCAGGTGAAGCCTTAATCGGTGCCAATATCTATGTATCCGGCACATCTATCGGTACAAGCACCAACACATATGGATTTTACTCCATTACCCTCCCGGCGGATTCGGTTCATCTGACATATTCCTATATCGGCTTTAGTTCCAGAATCGAGAAGCTCTTTCTGGACAGGAATATCGCGCTGGATATAGAATTGTCGGCGTCAATAACGCTGGACGAAGTGGTCATATCCGCAGAAGAATCTGTACGGATAGAGCAGGAAACACAGATGAGCACGATCGATATACCTATTAAGCAGATTAAACTGGTTCCTGCTTTGATGGGAGAAACTGATGTGATGAAAGTTTTGCAATTATTACCCGGAGTACAATCGGGCGGGGAGGGTCAGAGCGGACTGTACGTGAGGGGGGGAAGCCCGGATCAAAATCTAATTTTACTGGATGGAGTTCCTGTTTACAATGCCTCCCATTTGTTTGGTTTTTTCTCAGTTTTCAATACAGATGCCATCAAGGATGTCCAGTTGATCAAGGGAGGATTTCCGGCCCGGTATGGAGGAAGACTTTCCTCAGTTATCGACATCACTATGAAGGAAGGGAATTCAAAGAAATTTGCAGGGGTAGCTTCGATTGGTTTGGTAGCATCGAGACTCACTTTGGAAGGACCACTTTTTTCCGAAAAAACATCATTCATTGTATCCGCAAGAAGAACTTATATTGATGTGCTGGCAGGGCCATTGATCAGACAATCGTTCAGGGAAGGAGGTGGAGAAGGCAATACAGGCTACTATTTTTATGACCTGAATGCCAAAATCAATCACAGGTTTTCATCAAAGGACAGACTATTTTTCAGCATTTATGGAGGCAGGGACCGCTTCTTTCTGGAGCAAAGAGAAGCTGAATTCGATGGCGGCAGAGATTACACTGAAACCGGTCTTGGATGGGGCAACCTCACTGCAGCCCTTCGCTGGAATCGACAATGGACACCGAAATTATTCAGCAATACTACTGCAACATACAGTCAATACAATCTCAATACTGCCGCAGAATTTGGTACCCAATTCAACAATTCAAGCAGACAAAACCTAATCTCCCTGGGTTATCTGGCAGGAATTCAGGATGTAGGATTAAAAATTGATTTTGATTATCTGCCCGATCCTGCTCATCATATCCGCTTTGGTGCCAATGTCACGCACCACAGATTCAATCCGGGGGTCTTTGACCTGAAGGAAGTTGATACTGAAAATGACTATAATTTTGCTGCATCCATCGGCCAGGAAATTGTAAATGGTCAGGAAATGTCTCTGTACATTGAAGATGATTACACGATTACAGACAAGCTCAAAATCAATGCAGGATTGCACCTTTCTTCTTTTTTAGTCAAAGGTAAATTGTATCCATCCTTACAACCCAGAATAAGCGCGCGATATCTGCTTCCCGGAAATTCTTCCCTGAAAGCATCATTTGCTACTATGCAACAATTTATCCATTTGCTGGCATTTGAAGGTATCGGATTGCCCACTGATTTGTGGGTTCCGTCCACTGACAGGGTTGCCCCGCAGAGATCATGGCAGACAGCCATCGGATATGCAAAAACCTTGCGGGACAACACTTATGAACTGAGCTTTGAAGCATATTACAAGGATATGTCCAATGTCATATCTTATCAGGATGGAGCGGGGATATTTGATATCTCAGACTGGCAGGACAGAGTGATTCAGGGCCAAGGCTATTCCTATGGATTCGAAGCATTTTTACAACGCAAAAAAGGTAGGTTGACAGGATGGATAGGTTATACTCTTTCCTGGACAGTCAGACAATTTGATGAGCTTAATTTTGGCAGACCTTTCCCATTCAGATATGACAGAAGACATGATATTTCTGTGGTGTTAAATTATGAAATTACGCCCAGAATCAATATTTCCGGGACTTGGGTATTTGGAACAGGGAATGCTGTGACGCTTCCAAGTGCTATTTATCAGGGAGCAGTTACCAGTAATGGATTTGCAGAATGGCTGGAATACTATGGCAATCGCAATGACTTCAGGATGGCCCCGTACCATCGGCTTGACATAGGAGTCAATTTTAAAAAGCAAAAGAAATATTGGTTGAGAACCTGGTCATTTGGGGCATATAATACCTATAATAACAATAATCCATTTTTCATTTACCAGGGATTGGAAACTGAATTCAATCCTCAAACAGGCCAGTACGAACAAAAGGCTGTCTTCAGACAGGCTAGTTTGTTCCCTATCATTCCTTATTTTTCATACACAGCAGAATTTTAAGAAATTATGAAATATAAATCCCTAATATTTTTGCTACTAATCTTCTCCTCCTGTGAGAGCTTTTTCGACACAGTTGTTGAAATTGATCCCCCGGCTCATACGCCGCAACTGGCAGTACATGCCCATGGAGGAAATGCAAATGGAGGAGAAGTTAAAATTATGGTCAGCAATACCTTTGGTATTCTGGAAGATGTGGACCGAAATTTATTGGACAGTGCAGAAATTACTTTGAGTACAGATGGACAGGTATTTAATTTCACGCATTTAAATTCAAACATTCTCGAGGATACTCTTCAACTTTCTGACACTACTGTTATTGCTTATTCTTTTGGGAACTCTTATTTCAGATACTACTCTTCAGATTTTATTCCCGTGCCCGGAAAAAAATACACATTAAATGTAAGTCATCCCGATTTTCCTCCTGTGAGAGCTGAGCAAACTGCTCCATATGAAGTGGCACCGGATTCTGCAATTTACATTATCGAAGCGGGTAATGATCAATCAGGTGACAGGACTAGTGCGGTTGATATCTATTTCCAGGATCCTCCCGGCGTAGAAAATTTCTATGAAGTGAGAATCTATAATTATACAAACTATTACTATATTGATGTGCAAAGCGCGGAACCAGGGTCTATCACAAGTGATTTGGATTTTGTCTTGTTTTCTGATAAAGTTTTTGATGGTCAGCAAAAAAGACTCAGAATTAACTTTTACCCTGTTGACTCTGCCGGCGACCCAAGTGGCTTAGTAGTCCGATGGAGGAGCATCTCTCCGGAAACTTTCAAATTCAATGAGGCTATGATTAAATATTTTAATTCAGTGAATAATCCTTTCCTGACACCCACACAGATCTATACAAATATTGAAAATGGTGTGGGCGTGTTTTCATTGTATCACGAGACTTTGATTGAGGCAAAAGAATGATTACCGCAGGAAAAATTGGACTTCCTGTTTTCCCGCAAACGATTTAAATACATTTTCACGTGATGCATAGTAGACCATCATTAAAACGTTTAGCATGAGAGCATTATATCTTATCTGCATTATACTGTTCTTTTTTTCATGCAATAAATCTGACCTTAATAATGTCCCACCGTGTATAAGAGAAATTGTACGGGATGATTCCCAGGATGGAAAGATAAAAACTGTACAAGCCCAGGCAGTTAATGGCGAAATTCATTTTTGGATAAACACGGACGCCAGACATTATGATGGTAGTGAAATTATTGTCAATTCTACTTGTCAAACTGTCTGCGGATATTGCGGAGAATGTGTTCAGGGAGAATGTGCTGACTTGTACATTTATGAGGACTGGGAAATTGTGTGGGAGAAGTGAGAGAAATGGAATGAGATTAGCAAAAATGTCCTGTATGAACAAGACCCTTCACGTATTCTTTTGTGCGAGTGGCCGTAGCTGAAAGCTACGGGAAGCAGAGAGTGAGGGTGTGGGTTCACACGAAAGCATTCGTACCTCAAACTCAGGTGATATAAGATGAACATTGATTTTTTTTTTAGCTGGAGAGGCTAATAGAATTTAATTTTGATGAGAGTGATTTTATCGCATTCATAACTTTCTCTGTTTGCTTTTCAGAGGCTTTCTTTGTGCCTGATACATATTGCCGAAGTAAGGCAGGATTTAAATTTCCGGTTTTCGCAAGTTGCGATATATTAATCTCAGGCAATAAATCAAAGACAGATTCCAGGTCTATCTCAAATTTAATTGTAAATCCATTGCTAATCTGCTTGGCCAAATTCATATCTTCTTCGGCAAATAACCGTATGCTCTCTTCCAGATTTGCCTTAACTTCAGAATAATTTAAGCCTCCTGCCACACATCCATCAATATCCACGGCATATGCAAAAAATGCATCTTCATTACGCTCAATTATTGCTTTGAAAGATTTCATTTTACTTGATTTGTGCTTTTTTGAGAATACTTTGTTCCGTTCCTTTAGGAACTTCTTTAGATCCATGAAACGGAATAATTACAATTCCCTCAATCACCTTATGTTTATAAATCCTGTGACTTCCTTTTTGTCGATAGAGAAACCAGCCATTCGATAAAATTAACTTTTCAATTTCTCTCGCCTTCATTCATCAAATGTAACATATATGCTACTTTATTCCAAGTGTCTAACGTTGTTTTTTGATGGAAGTTTCAAAGGGGCCTTGAGGGGGTAAGATGGTTAAATTAGCAGTATAAATGAATCAATCACTTGACATTTAGCACATATTTTCTGGCTTCAGGTACCGCATTTTGAACAATTACATTGTACTTCCCTGGTTTTAGAGCCATAAAAATAGAATCACTGGGATTTGCCAATTCCTGAATATCAGCAGGAACAGCTTTAGAACAATTCTCGTCAGGATAAAACGCCATAACCAATGCCGGTAACTCAATGTCCAGATCAGAAAATTTTACTTCTACCGGCTTTTTACCGGAATGAAAAATCCACTCAGGTCGGTTGTTTTTCATTTTAGTCCTTGCATTAAAAATCATGATGTCAAAATGATCCGGGGCTGGCTCAAATTTGTATGATTCTCCCATTGAATCCAGATATACTGTGGTAATTTTAGGATCCAAATTCTGATAAAGCGGATCTTCAGATGACTTGTCACTCGCCTCTGTAAAGTCAGATTGATTGATGGTCAATGGATTGATTCCGGTGAATTCCGATAATCGGCCTGCCATTGCCTTTTCCCATCCCGGAACATGACCTTCAGCCGCATGTGTAAAACCGCAATGAATCAAGAATTTGCCTGAAGGGTCTTTGTCAATCACCTTCTGAATATTCTTTGCTTGTTCTACTTCTCGATCCAGGCCTTCCTCAAAATTATCGTATGCAAATAAGTGAAACCCAAGTCTGAGTGCTTCCCTGATCAACTCTCCATATTGCGGTTCTTTGGTATAAAAGCCACTTGCTGTGACAGGATATTTTCTTTGATTAATTAGGGTGTCTCTTTTATCCAAAGCTTCAACACCAAAGTATCTGAATCCTTCCTTATACAATTCCTCCAATAATTCCAATGTAAAAATTCGATGGAAGGGTTGGTGATGTGCCTCATTAACAATGACAATTTGTTGGTTTTTGATTTTTGATTTAACAAATGGTAGAGCCTCTTCATGATGGTACATTGAATAGAATACTTCCATTTCTGCCGGGGATTTTGCTATTGTGTCCCAGGAGGAAGATTTATTCAATGTTGATTGCATTTTGGAATAATTTCCTATTTCAACATACATGGATGCGCCTTCCTGATATCTCCAGGGCTCTTCTCTTGTCTGCATTTCATGCTCAATTTGAGAAGAAAGTTTGTATGGATGTTTAATAGGATCTATCTTTTCATATTGACCAGAGCATGAATACAAAGACAGGCTGAAGAAAATCAGCGATAAAAACAAATACTGTTTGCACATATAATTTTGGATTATAAGAATAATAAAGACTTCCTATTCTAAGCAAATAAATGTATCTATTACCATGAAAAGCATATTACCTTTCCATTAATCATTCAAGACCAATTTATAACCCTTACCTCTGATATTCACTATCCGGACACTATCATCCGAGCCGAGTTTTGCTCTCAATTTTGAGATAAAAACATCCAGGGTCCTTCCCACATAATCACCGTTATCGCCCCACACTTTGTTCAAAATGACATCTCTGTCCAGCGTGTCATTGGCCGATTCGTGCAGCAGCGCTAATAAATCCGATTCAGTACTTGTCAACTCAATCCTGGAATTCTCAAAAATGAGATTCATATTTTTCTTATCCAGCTTGTACTTTCCGATGTTGATGAGTTCAGGTTGATTACTGGATTTGCCTCTTTTTCTGAGCATTAAGTACAGCAGCACTATCAACAATAATACCGGGATAAATTGCCCCCACAAAAGAAATTTGCCGGGTATCAAAGTGCTTAATGTATTTGAATTTCCCGAGGCATTTGCCATGAATTCTCCTCTTTCCAGAATGCTTATAAAAATTTGAAAACACCCGTGATGCAAATCTCTGGAGCTGCATGGAATAAGATCATCCTGTTTTTTACATTTCTTTTCAAAGCCATAGACCACTTTCGAAGTCCCGCATTCAACCACCTCTACAATATAGTGACATGCTACATGAGAAATAGACATAATGCTGTCTATAGCCAGTACCAAATCGTCAGGATTGAATTGAAAATTGGATTCAAAATGAATTTTATATCTGCCATCCTGATTTTCAACTGGCATTACCCTGGAAGTACTATCGCAGGACACGAGCAATATCTGATGCCCAATCATTCGCATAGCAATGAGGGTGTGCTGCTCTACAGGATTAACTTTGACAGGAGCAGCGGCTGAAAAGAGAATGATGGCTACAAAAAGAAAAAGTGATTTAAAAAAGCGTGGTCTCATCCAACAAATCTAATGGATTGCTCCAGAGTTTTGAATGATTTACTTCGAATTTACACTAATTTACATTAGTTAAACCGGGCCAGACAAAGCTTGGTCTACTTTTGAAATGATAATTTGCTGAGACTGATTTATTACAAACTTTTTCTTCCCGGAGATTTCATAAAACCGAAAAGCGGAAGAAATGCCATAATTCAAATATTCAGCAACAATTCCCATTTCATTTTCAAAAGTAAAAATTCAATGAAACAGTTCTTTTTAACATTGGCAATCATTTTGATTACCATTTCCTCACTTTTCGCGCAACAAGAATTCAAAATCGATACATCAAAAAGTGAACTCCTGTGGAAAGGTTTCTATTTATTTCAATTCAGCGGTCATGAGGGATTTGTAAAAATCAAGAGTGGTCAAATCACCAAAACCAACAACAAGCTCAGTGGAGGAAGTTTTGTTATCGACATGAACACGATTGCTAATACAGATGGAGGATACAGCGAAGGTTTGGTAGGTCATCTCAAGAATGAAGACTTCTTTGATGTTAAAAATCATCCGGAAGCCAGACTGAAAATCACCAAAGTAGAGTATGAATCAGCCTCAGGTGCCAGAGTATTGGCTGATCTTACTATCAAAGGCATCACAGAGGATATTGAGTTTCAGGCAAACATGGATCCAAAAAACAAGTTTGATGTAACAGCCAGATTCAAAATTGACAGAACCCGATGGGGAATAACTTTCAATTATCTGAAAGACGGTGCCATTTCTGATGCAATGGAATTTGAAGTGGGTCTGGTGCTAAAATAAAAGCTACCTATGATGACTCCGATTTTTTATAACGGGTTTTTACGTTGATTCATATGATTTTTAAATGCATCCGTCCAATAAGATTCATAAGGCAACATTAGTTACTCATATTTACCAGAGGATTTATGAGAGTGCTCC
>JALHRR010000035.1:0-39135 GCA_022841345.1 Saprospiraceae bacterium | reverse complement strand
CTCCATTCAAAGCATTACCCTTCCCGCTGCCAAAGTCAAAAGAGAGAATCATCTGAGGAAGACCTGAAAAGCTATATCAATTGCTTCTCAAGGTATTCCCGGCCATCAGGCCTGCACAGTGATAAGATGAACAATTCCTGACAACAAAACCACAACTTTTTTCACCTCCTAATTCCAGATCATGATCAAAAATATTACCACAATAAGCACAGTTGTTTTACTTCAGATAATGCTGATTCAGACAGGATTTGCTCAATCTACTTACACTATTTCGGGAACCGTTCAGGATAAAAACCAGAAAGGAATTGATCTGGCTTTGATTTCCCTTATGAGAGCATCAGCAGATTCAACTTATATCAAGACTGAATATTCCGATCAGGATGGCAGCTTCCAAATGAAGGAGGTTCCTATCGGCGAGTACATTCTACAGGTCAGTTTGCTCGGATATGAGGAGCACAAACAATCAGTTTCCCTCAGGGAAGGACAGTCATCGCAGAGCCTCCCTCCTATTGTTTTGATGGAGACTGAAAACTTGCTGGATGAAGTCGTCATATCAGGTAAAACACCTGCTATAGAGAGAAAGCTGGATAGAACAATTGTGAATATGGACGCCATGATTTCCGGTACGGGAGGAGATGTCCTTGAAGCCCTTGAAAGAGCTCCGGGAATTACTGTTGAAAACGATGGGACCATTTTATTGAAGGGCAGATCGGGTGTCACTGTTTATATTAATGATAAACCAACCTATCTCTCCGGTACTGATCTGGAAAGTTATCTTAGATCTTTGCCGGCAGGAACGGTCAAACAGATTGAAATTATCACGAATCCACCGGCCAAATATGAAGCAGCCGGAAACTCAGGGATCATCAACATAATCATGAAGCGAAATACACTGGCGGGCTTCAATGGTAATGTATCGCTCAGCTACAGACAAGCCATTTATAATGGTAGCACCAATAGTCTGAATCTCAGCTATAACAAAAACAAACTGGGTTTAAGCGCCAGCATATTTGGCGGATTCTATGAATCATTTCAGGACTTGAATATCAACAGGTATTATAGAAATGAAGCCAATGAAAGACTCTCCTCTTTTGCCCAAAATTCCTTTGGATTCAGGTCAGGCAGGTATCTTAATTCATCGCTTTCAGCAGATTACTATCTCACAGATAATACGACCCTTGGGGCATCCATGCGACTGAATACCAGCCCATCCCGCAGGCAAAATGATAATACTTCTCTGGTCCGTGATGCCGAAAATACATTGACCCAAAGCGTACTTGCAGATAACAGAACTGAATCCACGTTTGATAATCAACTCTTTAACCTGTACATCAATCACAAGCTGGACACAGTGGGAAGTATGATTTCTGTTGATGCAGATTATGTGGCCTACCAATCCGGAGCTACCCAATTGTTTAAAAATTACCTTTACGACGGAAATAATCAGCTTAATTTTCAGGATCAGATAAATGGCAATTTGCCTTCAGGTATTGAAATATATGCGGCCAAATCAGATTTTACTAAGATTCTTAACAAAGGCTCCAGGTTTGAAGCAGGCTATAGATTTGCTTTTACCAACACCGATAACGAAGCGGAATACTCAACAACAATTGATGAAATTACTAGCCCTGATTATGATCTGAGCAATAGATTCCTTTACAAAGAATGGATCAATGCCGCATATCTGAATTATACAAGATCAGCCGGGAGATTTGATTTTCAACTAGGGCTGAGGTTAGAGAACACCACACTAAACGGAGATCAATTGGGCAACATTGAAAAACCTGCCTCATCATTTACCCGCACCTACACAAACTTGTTTCCCACATTCTATACTTCATGGAAAATGGACTCTTCCGCTAATCATGTAATGATTTTTTCTTATGGCAGAAGAATAGACAGACCGTATTTTCAGGACTTAAATCCATTCATCAGTCCTTTGGATAAATTCACTTTCTATTCTGGCAACCCGGATTTGCTCCCAACTTTTTCGCATAACCTCTCTTTGTCACATTCCTTTAAATCTATATTTACAACATCATTAAATTATTCCAAAACACTGGATGGTATCAATGAAACCCTGGAAATTCGGGATGGCATTTATTACAGTCGTCCAGGAAATATTTCGGATGCACAGGTCCTCAGCCTCTCTGTTGAACTCAATCTGGAACTCACAAAATGGTACAGTATCAATAGTTATGCGGCTTATATGTACCGAAGCTTTGAAAGTCAATTGTACACAGAAAAGCTTGAAAGCAGCGGTACCAATTACAATATAAACCTGAGCAATAATTTTACCTTAGGGAAAGGTTGGAGTGCTGATTTGGTGGGATCTTACAACAGTGATTTCATTTATGCACAGCTGTTCATCAAAGGGTATGGACAATTAAATGCCGGTGTGCAGAAAAGAATGTTCAATAATGCGGCCAGCATCAGGCTTACAGTTAGTGACATTCTTTATACCAGAATTGGCGACGGGGTTATCAATAACCTTAGATTAACGGATGCAGACTGGAACAGTAAATTTGATTCACGGGCAGCTACGCTTTCATTTTCATGGAGATTTGGCAATTCAACTCAGAAAAAACAAAGACATAATAGCAATGGATCGAGTGAGGAACAGAATAGGGTGAGGAGTTAGCAGCCGGTTTAAGGGTTGAATTGGTTATGAGTTTAAGCGGAAACAGCCGTGTGAGAGTTTTGAGTTATGAGTGATGAATGATGAATGATGAGACAGCCAACTAACAGCCGGGAGATATGAGAGATGAGATAAAAGAGATGAGATTAACAATCATGGATTTATACAATTCCTGTTTGGAGTTGCTACGTAGGGGCGAATTGCCATTCGCTTATCTCCGAACAAATAGTTCCTTAAGGGTCATAAGTTTTGAGTGATGAATGATGAGTGAAACAGAAAATTCATTCCCATCCTGGCTTCAATTATAGGGAAATTTTTGTATTTGAGTGGCGATTAATCGCAACTCAAATACAAAATTATACCCCCTATTCATTACCATTTGATTTCAACAAATCCATTTTCAATTGTGTCAAATAAGATTTTGAGACAGGAATTATCTCTCCATTTACCACCAATTCTTTCTGAGAGAATTTCTTGATTTTATTTTTATTGACCACAAAAGCCCGATGGGTTTGAACGAAATCTGATTGGGGTATTTCATCCATGACCTGTTTGATGGTAGAGCGAATTTTATATACAATTTGGTCTTTGTGAATCATAAGATAATTGCCTTCTGATTCGATATAGTCAATATCATTTACAGGCAACTTTACATTATAATCTGAATCCTTTACAACAAGAAAAGGTTTTGGTTTCTCGACACCTGATATATGTTGAAGTGCAATCTCGACGGATGCCAGCAGATCCACATTTTTAAATGGCTTGGTGATATAAGACGTGGGCGTGGTATTGATTGCTTTTTTTACGATATCAGGTGTATCATAAGCTGTGAGATAAATGAATGGAATGGCATATTTTTCTTTTATTAAATGACCTATATAAATCCCATTTTGTTCCGTATCCCCAAGATTAATATCCAGTATTGCAATATCAGGAATACTCCTTTCCAAAGTTTCCAGGGATTCTTTTAAATTTTTTGCTTCGAAAACCTGATAATTATTTTCAACAAGTACCTTCCTGATCAGCCTTCTGTTTAAAAAATCATCTTCAACCACTAATATATTTATTTGTTTCATTGGGTCACATTTAAAAAGAAATTGAAATTTGAAATCCATCCCCTGAACTTACTTCCGCACTCCCATTGAGCTGATCAATCAAACCTTTAATGATCTCAAGTCCCAGTCCATTTGAATTCGTCATGTGAAAATTGAATCCTCTTCCATTATCTGTATAATTGAGAATTCTCTTGCCTGTTAATTTTTCTGTCCAAAGTGAGATTTCAATTAAGCCATCCACCTTTGTCTGGAATGCATGTTTAATGCTGTTGCTAATAAGCTCAACAATAATGAGCCCCAGAGGAAGGGCTGTTTCCAGGTTTACTTTTTCTATACTACAGTGGGTCACAATACTGACACGATTATTTATATTCAAATAAGATTCCCTTACAAGTGAGGTTAGTTCCTGAAGATATACTCCTATGTTGACTTCATTAATATTTTCATTAATACTTAACCTGTGATGTAGCAATGCCATCGACTGAATGCGGTTGATATTTTCCCGAATCAATTCATCAATATTATTGAAGTTAATGGACTCCTTCTGGATTTCGAGTATACTGATCACATATTGAAGATTGTTTTTGACCCTGTGTTGCAATTCGGAAAGCAGTATTTGCTTCTGCCCCAGGTTCTTTTGAAGTTCATCTACCTGGCTGTTGATCAGTGTATTTTGAGCATTTATTTTCCGATTTTGAAAATAAAGCGCCACAGCAAAACCCGCTATGATCACCCCTAAAATGATAGAAAAAGTCAGCCATGCATCCTTTGTTTTTATAATTGATTCCTTTTTGTCATTTTCAAATTGCTCGGTAATCCTTTTTACTTCAGCACTATTACTTTTCCTGACCATTTCAATTTCGATTGCATAATAGTTTTTCAGATAAAACATGGCTGAATCCTGCTTCCCTGCCATTTCAAACAACTTCGACTTCTGCAATAATAATGGAGCTTTGTATTTATCTATATCAGTAAAATTGGATTCTTTTGTTCGCTCGAGATAAACAAAAGAAGAATCATTGTACTTAAAAGCATTTTCCAATTCATCATACCGAATACTGAGATTAGCGAGGTTATTATAAGTCAGTGAAACTTTATTGAGATCGTCTCTTTTGAGATATTCATTAATGGTTAGCAATTGGTATTTGATGGATTTGTCGTAATCCAATTTTCCATATATCAGACCCAGTAGCAGGTATGAGTCCATAATATCATCCGCCATTTCATTCTTTAGTGCATATTCAAGCGCAGTATGTGCGAAAATCAGAGCAGAATCAGGACGACCAGAAACTCTGAAGGAAGAAGATTTTCTTACGTAATACCGGCTGTACAATTTTTCAAGGTTGTACTTTTCTGCAAGAAAAAAAGCCTGATCCAAACTTTTTTGACAATATTCATCGTCGCCATTTTTTTCATAAATGAGTGCCAGTTGCAGGTTAGCTTTACACGCAATTTCATAAAAGCCATTTGACATAGCTTCTTCATTGACAATTAAAAGAGTTACTAATGCCGCTTTGTCCCTTTCAATTCTCTCCTGGATTAGTGTTTGTCGCAACAGAATTTGCAGCTTTAGCTCCAGCGTTGATTTTGTCAATTTATCATTTTCTATTCCCGGCAATAAACTGTCAATTAATTCAAGCGGATCTTGATAGTTTGACATATAAATGAAGCTATCAATTCTTATTATTTGAGCATTGATATCAGAAGTCTGTGCAATCAGGATTTGACTCCAAAAGAAACTAAGAACAAAAAATGTGGCAAATTTGATACGCATAATTCTTTGACTCTACATTGGAGGCATTGTGAAAGTGATGAAGAAATATCTTCTTTTAATCAGTATTAATTAAATCTTGAAATGCTGAAATTTGCATTACAAGATTTGAATTTAAAGTAATAATTAAATTCTCTCAAATGTAAGCTTCATTGCTAATAATTACGAGAATTTTAATGAATCATGTGATGAAGGATTTTTCACAAAACTAAGCCACCCGGCATCCATTCGGATCTCTGTCTGAGTAGGTCTGAATGAAACCGGGCGGCTTGGTTAGTTTTGTTTTAAATAAATATTAATTGTTAACAACTGCTTCGAATAACCAGGTTGCATCCTGACGATACACGATATCCTTTCTCACGTTTTCGTCTGCCTGCGTTACTTTAAGCGCAAAGCCCTGATGGCGCAGATTCCATCCCGGAAATGCTGCGGATTCAAATGTCACGTAATTCAGATTCATTGCTTCTTTCTCTTCCGGTGATCTGATGATAAAGTGATGTTTGTTTCCACCGTTTACTTTTGTGATTTTGACAGATTTATCATCTGCCACACTCAGATACATATCAGATTCTGGTGCATTAATAACTCTTAGAGCTATGATTCCTTTTGCAGCGTCCACTACGATTTTTTCGATATGAAATACGGTTCCGGCTTTTGGAGCAATAATCTTTCCATCCAAATTTGTACCGGTGTAACCCATCCAGAAGTCACTGCCTTTATCCACACGTTTTCCATGAATAGAATATGCATGCAATTTGAAATAATCAGGGAGTTTTACAGGAGCTACTTCTGCCGGAGCTTTTGTTTCCTCCATTTTTATATTGTCCAGCATAACGTCTCCATCAGTGCCATCAATTTCTCCTCTAAAACGCAAAGTACAGGTCGATTTGGTAGCTTTGAAAACAGCTTCAAACCTTGTCCATGTTTCCAATTCTTTTGGTAATGGTAAAGCCAAAATCGATGTTCCGTCAATATCAACTGAAAAACAATTTTTCGTTCTGTCTTTGTAATGAAGATGTACATTTTTTCCACCTTTATATTCACCGGAAACTTTGTACCAATATCCTATCGTTAATCCGGAAATAACCTGAGAAATTGACGGGTCAGCTGGACCACCATTGTGATTCAGCCACATACATCCTCCCGGATTTCCGCCTTGTTGCTGATCGTTGGCAGCCAATTCTACAGTCCACATGGATGAAGAAGGATTTCCGTCGAAAGTTCCGTTTTTTACCAGGCCTTTATCTGCAGAAGCGCCTGAGGAAGCAGCTGATGCCTGATGAGTCCACACTGATTTGCCAGCTGCATCGTACATAGTGAGTATGCCTGAATTTTCCATAACCAGGCGCACACCTTTGCTTCCGGAAGCCATAAAAGTGGCTGTACTCCAAACCGATTCTCCTTTCGCATTGAAACCACACAGACTTCCACCCTGGAATCCATACTTCACGACTCCTTTTCCATTGGACATACTACACCAAACAAAAGTGGTCTTGTTTTTATATATACAGAAATTTCCATCCTCTTGCAGGATTACATGGTACTCTCCGCTTGCAGAAACCAATGATTCTCCTTTGGACAAGCTCTGAAAATCATACATTACAGCCATAAATGCAGCATTGGTACCTATGCTTTTTCCTGAAGCATCATAGAATACCAGATAACCATTGTCATCCAACATAAATCTGGAACATGTCGCGCCACTTGACCAGAAGGCCTGTGTACTCCAGACGGTATTTCCTGCCGCGTTAAACAACTGCAAATATCCATCCTGAATACGGCAGCTCACCCCTCCCACCCCGCTGGTCATGGTAGACCATATTTTGGCGTTTTTGCTGTTGAAAATGCACAAACTTCCATTGCTAATTGCCATATAATATGCACCACTTGCGCAGGTCATCCTGGAATCAGCAGAAAAAGATTGTCCGCTTGCAAATGAACTGCTGAAGGCATTGCTGTTACCGATGCTCTTTCCTGAAGCATCATAGAATACCAGATATCCATTATCGTCCAGGGTAAATCTGGAACACTTAGATCCGGAAGCCCAGTATGATCCTGTGCTCCAAACACTTGAACCACCTGCATTGAACAGCTGCAGATATCCATCCTGAATACGGCAGCTTGTAGCTCCTGAACCTGATGTCATAGATGACCAAACAATAGCGTTTTTGTTATTAAATATACACAGGCTTCCATTGCTTAATGCCATATAATATGCACCATTTGCACAGGTCAATTTAGATTCAGCTGTGAATGACTGACCTCCGGCAAATGAACTGCTGAAGCCTGAACTCGTGCCAATACTTTTCCCGCTTGCATCATAAAATACCAGGTATCCATTAACATCCAATGTAAATCTGGAACATTTGGATCCTGAAGCCCAATATGATCCTGTGCTCCATACACTTGCTCCATTTGCATTGTACAATTGCAAATATCCATCCTGTATGCGGCAGCTTGTAGCTCCTGATCCATTAGTCATAGATGACCATACAATAGCGTTTTTATTATTAAATATACAAAGGCTTCCATTGCTCAATGCCATGTAATATGAACCGTTGGCACAGGTCAATTTAGATTCAGCTGTGAAGGATTGACCTCCGGCAAATGAACTGCTGAAGCCTGAACTCGTGCCAATACTTTTCCCGCTTGCATCATAAAATACCAGGATTCCATTGTCATCCAGATTAAATCTTGAACACTTTGATCCTGCTGCCCAGTAAGATGCAGTGCTCCATACGCTTGTTCCTGCTGCATTATATAATTGGAGATACCCATCCTGAATGCGGCAGCTTGTTGCACCTGAGCCGGAAGTCAGTGAGGACCAGGTGAGTGCATTATTTGCATTGTAAATACAAAGATTACCGTCTGATTGCAGTGTGAAATAATATGCTCCATTTACACAATGCATTTTTTGTCCGTTTGTAAAATTATCACCAGTTTTCAGCTCAGTAATCTTCCCCGAACCAGATGAGGAAGCATTCCCGGAACTTTGACTTGTCCAAACAACTTTACCTGCAGCATCATAAGAAACCAATTCGCCCGTATTTTCAAGAACTAATTTTACTGCTGAAGTGCGGGTTTGGCCACTTCCCCAGATGAATACAAATTTGTCAGTGAGGACCTGAAGATTGCCGTCTTTTGTGAAAGAAAGTCTGGTTCCGCCTTTGCCGTGCGTCATCGTACCCCATACAAAAGTAGATTTGTTCTTATACACACAAGCATTTCCATCTTGTTGCATGATGAAGTGGTATTCACCATTAGCAGAAACCAATTTTTCATTGATTTTAAGTGTCTTATTCAGTTCTAGAAAATTCATAGCAGCCACTTGATTACCAGAATTATTTTGATCCGAACTTTTCCAAATTGCCTTTCCGCTGTTAGTATATACAATCAACTCTCCACTATCTTCAAGTACAAGTCTGGATCCCTCATTTCCAAGAGTATTTGTCCCCCAGATGTACACATATTGGTTATTATACATACAAAGATTTCCGTCTTTTTGCATGATAAGCTTGACGCCTCCTTTATTTTGAGTTCCGGAACTCCAGACGAGAGCAGATTTATTCTTAAAAACACATAAACTGCCGTCCTTTTGTAATACCAGATTGTACATTTTATTATTGGAAATCAGACTATTTTCTGTAGTCAAGATCTGTGTGGATTCCAGACAGTTTCCTTTCAAAGTTATAGAACTTTGAGTTGTAAGAGATTCAAATAACCATGATGCATCTTGTCTGTAAACTATATCCAGTCTGGCATTAGGAACAGCTTCACTAATTTTAAGCTCAAATCCCTGGTGACGTAAATACCAATTTGGAAAAGCAACTGACTCGAAAGAAACAAAATTAAGTGTAGCAGCTTCCTTTTCTTCCGGGAATCGGAGACTGAAGTGATGTCTGTTACTTCCTGAAGTAGCTTTGGCAAGTTTAACCAACTTATCATCCATCACACACAGGAACATGTCAGGTTGATTTGCATTCAGTACTTTAAGTGCAATGATTCCTTTAGATTTATCTATGGAGACTTGTTCAAATTGTAAAATATTGCCATCAGCCGGCTTAATAATTTTACATGAAATAGCAGCTGATTTATCTGCAGGATTATATCCTATCCAATAATCACTTCCGGTATTTACTCTTTTGCCATTAATAGAATATGCATGCAACTGGAAGGTCCCGGGGATTTGGCTAGGTCTGATTTCTTCATCATTCACTGAGAGTCTGATTCCCTTAATGCTGTTTCCATCCGGGCATTGGTCATACTGTACTATTAGGATACGGTTATCTTCCCCTTTCACTAATTGATTCCTGAGGTCTTTAGATTTATAATTCTCATCTACACTGAGCAAATCAGAAGCTGAATCATAGTATCCATCAGGATATTTACTATTAAAAATATAAATTCTGGCAGCATCATCTCCATGATCAAGAGATACTATGAGTGAATTTACATTTACAGCTGCCGGGACATGGACTATTGCCTGAAAATAAGTAAAATCCAGTTCTTCAAAACAATCCTTGAGAACAGATTTTCTATCGAATTGAACAGTCCCATCAGCCTGTGTTTGAGCAGAAAACCAACCTGACTGATCTCTTTTGGGAAGGATAGCTTTCTTAAAGGCTTCCCTTCTTTGGTCATCAGATCTAGCCTGAAATTTGAGTGTTCCCTCTGTTCCTTCATGTATTTGCCATGGGCTAATCCGGGACTGCTGAGCAGACCCAATTACAGCATATGTCAGCAAAAATGCTAAAACATATAAGATTTTGAATTGAGCTGATCCACTGCTTATTAGGCGTTCGGCTCTGTTGTTACCGGTTTTAGTTCCAAATGTCATTTTGATAGGTATTTTGATTATGCACCAAACCTACTTTGGAAAATTCATGCTCATAAAAACGAGGGATATAATTGAGATATTAGGGATGAATGGAATTCAAAAATGGAAAATTGAAAATTTCTCCCCAAAGCTTTGGGGAGAAATTTAACAGCCGAAGGAAGTAGAAAGGGATAAGGGGTAAGTTGAAAGTTCAGAGTTAAAAAAGCCAATCTGCTTGCTTGTTAGCTTTTGTTCCAGTATTTGGCTGTTCACAGTTTACCGTTCACCGATCACTGATTACCTCACTTCATACTATTTTAGTAGAGCAATGCAGCGTTTTGATAATTACATCGTATCTGATATAGAAATATTTCACACTGCCCTGATACATTATGAGTGACGACATTGTATTGCATGCTGTATTAAAGCCTGAAATGGTAAAACAGCTATTATCACTTCTGGTAATTGCTTCCAGCATGGGTCTGTCGAAACATGAGCGTTTGGTGACTTTAGATTCTGATTTTCTGTCAAAGAAGCAGAAGGCTTTTATCAGCAAGCATCAGGACTCCCTTCATGCCATTATCATGGACGAGTCCGGTGATTATATAAGCAGAAAGTTATTTCAGGTGCAGGGGTCCGGCAAGAATAAAACCATATCATTTGATGTCAAAGCGATCCGGCATATTTTAAGTAATTTGAAGGACAGTAACTCTCGCCTTATCAAATATCCCGTAATGAACATTTCAGAAACCAAATTCCGTTCAAGGGTTCAATATTATGTCTTCAAAACTCTCAAACATGATGAATATTTTGAGATTCTGAATCTTGATGGAAGTATTAATATTCATTATCTCAATAATCAAATCACCGAAATTTACGGTCATGAATTGGATACGGCAGAACTGAAAGAAGTGCTGCACTCATTATTTAATGTAGACGGCAATCAATATGTCAGTGAGAAGAATGGGAAATTCTTTGCGAATAAGAGCATGAATGAGGTTATTTTGCTGAAGAAGGGGGAGTGAGGAGGATATTCAGAGTGTGTTAGAAGATATTTTCATAATGTAGATTTCGCAACTTTAAGCGTTACCATCCGATATCTATAGATTTCAGGTTTCAGTTTTCAGGTTTTAGGTTTTAGGTTTTGAACAGCCAAATCAACAGCCGATTTATTGAATGAAGGTGTTCAAATCATAATTTTTGCTCGTTCTTAATATACTGACTAGTAATCTCTTGAAAGAGTATTTATAATAATTTAAATTTAACTGCCTTAAAAGAAGATTTGAATGCACACCTTCTCAATATGATAACATTGAAACACTAAATATTTAAAAAATTAAATAATATGGACTGGAAGATAATAAGAACTGAATCTCAATACCAGGCACCATTATCCAGACTAGAAGAGATATTTGATTGCAAAAAAGGTGATGTGGCATTTGATGAAGCAGAACTTCTGGTTATGCTAATTGAAAAATATGACCATGACACAGAGCCTGTTTTTTAATTTTAAGTAAGCTGACTCTTTATTTAGTTTAGGATCTTAATCCAATATTTTAGCTTTATAAATTCTCCTATCAGTTTCATCTTTATAATAATTATCATCAAGCTTTGATAAGGGTATTTTGATATCATTTGCATTGTCAAATAATGTATCGCCTAGTATTTGCCATTTCTGTTTGATTGGTATGTCTAAACTTATGTAAATTGCAGTATCAGCCTTTAATTCTTCAAGTGCATAATCCAATGGTCCTTCTGGCATAAATCTTCTAAAGCTAATAAGATCTCCATTTTGGTAGGATATTTTATATCGTACCATATATTTTTGACCATTAAAAACTACATCCTCATTTTCTTCATATGGTACAAATCTGTCACTAACTGGAAATACAACCATTATTTCATCGACCATTTTTATGTATTGTTTTTCAGGACCTAATAATGGCAAAAAAAAGTACAAATATTTTAGCTGTATCAGATTCATGGATAGTTTTATCTTCAACTAAATTATATCAATTTGCTAGGTCAATTCCCTTTAATAGACCTCAATTTGAAAAGAAAATATAGCCAATAATGACAAACAAACCTGCAAACATAATCAAACCAACTGCACCAAGAAAACAACCTTTGCCAAGCTCGTCCCCCTCATTTTCTGCAGGATTCTGTAACCATTTTAATTCTTCTTTATTATTGAAGATTTTGAAAATCAGATACAAGGTGTAGTAGCCAATGAAGTCTGCCAAGATACGTTGGAATAAAATTTTTAAAATAAATTCTAATATCACTATTGAAGATTTTCGCTTTCATTTGAGGCAATTGTCAGCATTAGGATTTATAGGATGATAGGATTAAAGGATTTTTCCTTAAACACAATTAGATCCTTTGGATTTCAATAATCCTACCATCCTTTAATCCTACTAATCCTAATACAGACTGGGTTTTGGATTTCAATAATCCTACCATCCTTTAATCTGCGTTATTCTTGTTCACGAAATCGTTGTTATCAGGATGGTTCAGGTTATATACTCTTTTGAAAGCCAGACTCCGGGCTCCAAAATTTATTAGTAACCCTATTGGGAGATTGTATGCCTGACAATAATTCATTGCCTGAGCTAGATGTACATCTTCCAATTTTGTCACAGCTTTTATTTCAACCATTATTATATCTTCTACAAAAAAGTCAACGCGTCTCGTGCCTATATTCTCTCCCTCGTAAAAAATAGTCATTTTCATTTCACGCTGAAAAGTAAGGCCTTGTTTTCTCATTTCAATTACTAATGCTCTTTGGTAAATTACTTCCTGAAATCCATTACCCAAAGTGCTGTGTACCTTCATTGCGCATCCAATAATTTTGTGGGTCAATTCTTCGTATTTCATGGTTCTAATTTTTTAGATTATAAAATGGGAAAATACAGAGAATTTAGCATATCTAAAATAGTGGGTTCTCAGCTGAAGCTTTTGATTATTTTAATTGTTCTGTCTGGTTTATAGGAATTTCCAACTCCCATTTTTTATCTACAATCCCCCTTCTCCCCCCTGTCCCACTACCGCACACTATGTGTATCATTTCCGAACAAGTATATATTTTTATAATTTGTAAATTACTCTAATTCATGCACATATACTTTGGCACACTTTTGACGCAATATCCAGTGTACAAAAACAAACACAAAAGTGGACAGAGCCATCCCAAAGAAAACATGGACTACCAAACGAATCCTGACTATCGCAGGAATCGCAGCAATCATAGCACTGATTTATTTTGCATATACTCAGACCTCCGGCAAAAGCAGACTGAATGTAGATACTGAACGGCTCTCCATTTCTGAAATCAAAATGGGCAGCTTCAAAGAATTTATCACTGTAAATGGAATCGTGCTCCCCATCACAACCATTTATCTGGATGCACTGGAAGGTGGTCAAATTGAAGAAATCTACACAGAAGATGGAACAGTTCTTAAGAAAGATCAACCCATCCTCCGACTTGCAAATACTGACCTCGAACTCAGTCTGGCCAATCAGGAAACAAGCGTATTTGACGTACTGACTCAAATGCAAAATACCCGCAACAACGCCGAACAAAACACTATCCGCCAACTCAACCAATTGGCGGAAGTTGAAAATGCCCTAATGGAAGCTGAACGGATTTACAATCTCAACAAATCTCTCTTTAAGGAAAAAGTGATCGGTTCACAGGAATACAAATCGTCCGAAAACACTTACACTTATCAAAAAAGGAGACTGGAACTGACCAAACAAACCCTCAGACAGGATTCAGTCACCAACAAACAACAAATGGAACAGATGAATGAGTCTTACAAGCGTATGCAAAATGCGCTCAGACTCATGCGTCAGAAAGTGGATGATCTCATCGTTCGCGCTCCGGTCGACGGACAACTTACTTCATTGGATGCAGAATTTGGCCAGTCAAAAAACAAAGGTGACAGACTCGGTCAGATTGATGTACTCAGTGGATTCAAAGTCCGAGCAGACATTGACGAACATTACATCTCTCGCGTGTACACAGGCCTGGAAGCTGAATTTACATTCGCAGGCGAGACATACCCGCTTAAAATTAAGAAGGTATTTACGCAAGTTACCAATGGAAGATTCCAGGTTGATATGGAATTTTCTGACAAAATCCCTGAAGGAATACGCCGCGGACAAACACTTCAGGTTCGGCTGACCCTGAGTGATGAAACACAGGCACTCCTGGTTCCGAAAGGAGGATTCTTTCAGCAAACAGGCGGAAACTGGATTTTCAAAGTCAATGAATCAGGAGACCTCGCTTACAAAAACGATATCCGCCTCGGCAGACAAAATCCGGAATACTACGAAATCCTCGAAGGACTCGAAGCAGGCGACAAAGTCATCACCTCCAGCTACGAAAACTACGGAAACATGCAGGAACTTGTCTTAAAAAAGTAAGCATTTTAATATGAGCAACTCACCACACAACCAGCCCTCAACTCAATCACACACCTTACCCTTCACACACACCGGCTGTTCACCAAAAGCTAATAGCCAAAAGCTAATTGCGAATATTTCTTCACCCACACACCGGCTGTTCGCCAGAAGCCAGAAGCTAGAAGCCAGTAGCCAGGACTCCGCTTCGACGCCTTAACTAACCACACACCCAACCCACACCCATCACCCACACACCGCTTCAACGCTTACACGCTTCAACGCTTTAACGAACCACACACGAACACTCAACACACACACTCCACAATTAACCGATTAACCAACAAACGATGATTAAAATAAGTAACCTCGAAAAAATCTACCGAACAGAAGAAGTAGAAACGGTAGCTCTGAACAAATTGAATATTGAAGTCAAAGAAGGTGAATTTGTCGCCATCATGGGCCCATCCGGATGTGGCAAATCTACTTTACTCAATATTCTTGGATTATTGGATGATCCGGATGCAGGAAGCTATCTGTTCAATGGAATCGAAGTGGCTCATTTCAATGAACGCAAACGCGCTGAGCTGCGCAAACACAATATCGGTTTTGTATTTCAAAGCTTCAATCTGATAGATGAATTGACTGTATATGAAAATGTAGAGCTGCCACTGATTTACACTGGAGTAAAAGCTGCAGATAGAAAATCCAGAGTAGAATATGTCCTGGACAAAATGCAAATCATGCATCGCCGCAAGCATTATCCGCAGCAATTATCCGGAGGTCAGCAACAGCGGGTCGCTGTCGCAAGAGCTGTAGTGAATCAGCCTAAATTAATTCTTGCGGATGAACCTACTGGAAACCTGGATTCCAGCAACGGAAATGAGGTCATGCAATTGCTCACAGATCTCAATGAACAAGGCACGACTATCATCATGGTAACGCACTCAGAGCACGATGCAAAATTCAGTCATCGAATCATCAGAATGCTGGACGGACAGACCGTAATGGAAAATTTCCTGGCCTGAGTTTTTTGACTCATATCAAATAAATTATCATGAATTCATTTCATTCAAAAACAAAAATCAACAGTAACCCGGGAGATCGTAACACGACCTTGATCCGCCTTGTTGGAGCATCTCCCGGGCTGTTGATTTTCCTTACCCAAAAGAATAGCTCCGGTCACATGTTTCAGGAAAATTTTATTTATACGGGTGCTGCAATTGTTGCCACCCTCCTGATATTATTAGGACTGCAATGGAGAAAAGATTCAAATTTAAACGACAATGATTTCCCAATAAACTATTCTCAGCAAAACAGATATGCTGATTAACACCATAAAAACAGCATGGCGAAATCTCACCAGCCATAAAAGCAATAGTCTTATAAACTTTGCAGGACTTTGCATTGGGATGACTTCAGCTTGTTTCATTTTTATCTGGGCACAAAATGAGTATTCCTATAATAGCTTTTTTAAAGATGCAGGAAGGATTTACAGGCTCAAAACACATATCGCAATTGATGCTCAAAATACATGGATCTGGGAAACTACGCCATTCAAACTGGGAGAAGAAGCGATAACCCAAATTGCAGAAGTGGAGGCTGTCAGCAGATGTAATCCTATGGAATACAATGCCCCACTGTTATATCTTGAAAATGGTCCAATCAAAATAGACAATGCCATTGGCGTTGATAATAATTGGTTCGATGTATTCTCCTATGAATTTATAGATGGTAATTCTCATTCGTTTTCCTCCAATGTTTATAGTGTGATTCTCACAGAAACTGCAGCAAGAAAATACTTTGGAAGCGAATCAGTTGTGGGGCGGACAATCAAACTGGATTCACTGAATTATGAAATTGCAGGAATTATCAAAGATTTTCCTCCCAATTCAAGTTTCAAATTTGACGTCTATCTCTCTCTTGAAGCCCACTATGCATCCCCGGAAGCTGAAAATGACTTGCAATGGAATAATTTTAATTTTCTCACTTTTGTCAAAATCACAGATAAAGCAGACCCTGCAATACTTCCTGACAAATTCACTAATATTTTAAGTACCAACCGCGATCGGAATAATGCCGAAATCAGCCTCGTGGCATTAAAAGATCTTCATTTTGAAAATGATATACAATCCGGTTCTTCCCTGCCTACAGGAAATGAAAAACTGGTCAATGTATTCTTGATTCTTGGCTTTTTTATATTAGGAATTGCTTGCATCAATTTTGTCAATCTTACAACGGCAAGAGCATCACTTCGCGCCAAAGAAGTTAGCATCAGAAAAATCCTGGGAGCACCAAAGAAGCAAATTTTTATTCAATTCTTTATGGAATCTGTGCTGATGAGTGCTATCGCACTGATAGCAACTTTGGCCCTTCTGAGAGTTACGCTCCCATTCTTTAATCAGCTGACAGAAAGCAATTTTAATCTCAATATTTTCAGCACATCTCTGCTTCTTATTCTGGCAACTACGCTGCTTATTAGCATTTTGCTTACCAGTATTTACCCGGCTTTGCTGATGACAGGATTTCAACCCATGAGCATATTCAGAGGCAAACAAATCTTTCAACTCAAGGATACATTTCTCAGAAAATCATTAGTTGTAACTCAATTCACTGTATCCATCATACTGATTGCAGGCACACTGATTGTTTTCAAACAACTTCAGTTTATACAAAATCACAACCAGGAATATGACCGCTCTCAGATATTTAGTTTCCAAATACCCTGGGAATTTTGGTTGCATAAGTTAGATGAACCCGAAAATGATATCAGAGATGTATTCCGCCAGAAATTGGAGGCAGAAAGCAGTATTGACTTGTTTTCAGTGATGAATGGTGGATCTTTAGTTGATATGAGTAATTCATCCTCCGGCAACTTTGACTGGGATGGCAGACCCGAAGATTCAAACCCAGAAGTTTCTCCCTTCCAGGTTGATTACAATTTTAAAGAACTGGCCAATTTGAAGCTGATTGATGGTAGATGGTTTAATACTGATAGCAAAGCAGATGCTTCAAATGTGATCTTAAATGAAACAGCAGTGAAGGAACTTGGAATCAGAGAACCAGTCGTAGGACAACGATTTACAAGTCAGGGAGATACAGGGACAATTATCGGAATTGTGGAAGATTTCCACTATCGCAGCATGCATACAAAAATCGGCTCAGTAATAATCAAAAATCAGTCGGACTACGCTTCAAGTTTTCTTGTAAAGACAATCTCCGGACGACATAAGGATGCTGTAGCAGCGGTTGAAAAAATCTGGAAAGAACTGATCCCGCAGATGCCTTTCGAGCACAAATTTTTAGACGATGAATTTAATATGCTACATAAGGCAGATCAAAAAACTGCAGGAATCATTTGGTTATTTTCTCTGATAGCAATCTTCATTTCATGCCTTGGTCTGTACGGTCTCGCTGCGTTCAGTGCTGAACGCAGAACCAGAGAGATAGGTATACGCAAAGTACTGGGTGCCACTGTAAGCAGTGTGGTGCAATTGATCTCATTAGAATTCATAATCCTTGTTACTGTCTCCATTTTTATTGCCACACCGATCGCATGGTGGTTAATGGATAAATGGCTGGAAGAGTTTGCCTATAGAATCGAACCCGGATGGTGGATATTTGCACTTGCAGGATTTATAGCTGTTCTTGTAGCATTTGCCACTGTGAGTTTTCAGGCAATTAAGGCAGCAATTGCCAATCCGGTAAAAAGTTTGAGAATCGAATAAAAATCATTTATCATGATAACAAATTACCTGAAAATAGCATGGAGGAATCTTATCAAAAATAAGACTTTTTCTATCATTAATATTTTTGGTCTCGCTATCGGTCTGGCCAGTTTTATGTTGATTGCATTGTACGTGGTGGATGAGAAAAGCTATGATAAGTTTCATGTAAATGCGGAGAATATTTACAGAATTAATTCAAATATTAAGTTTGGTGGGAATCATATGCAAATGGCCGTTTCCAGCGATGCAATGGGCGCAGCTTTAAAAGCCGATTATCCCGAAGTTCTCGAATATGTTAGATTTTACAATTCCAGTGGTTCAAAACTGATTAAGAAAGATAATGAATTTATCAATGAAGCAAAAGTGGCTCATGCTGACTCGACCATTTTTGATGTCTTCACATTTCCTGCAATCGAAGGAGAAGCGAAAAATGCATTGAATGAACCCAATACTGTTGTAATTACTGAGACAGCAGCAAAGAAATATTTTGGAACTACAGCTGCTCTGGGCAAAATATTGGAAATTAAAGACAGAAATAATACCGTTTATACTGTCACTGCAGTGATAGAAGACATGCCCCGCAATTCTCATTTTCACTTTGATTTCCTTTTCAGTATGGACAATGTTGATTATGGATGGGGAAATTTTGTCTCTCATAATTTCCACACATACCTCCTTTTAAATCCGGGAACAGATCACCGGCAATTCGAAAAAAACTTTGTTCAGTATATAGACAAATATGTGCTGCCACAAGCACAGCAATTCATGGATGTTGCATCTATGGAAGAGTTTGAAAGTGCTGGTAATAAGCTTGAGTATTCACTGATGCCCATCACCGATATTCATTTACATTCAGATCTTTTGGTGGAAATGGGGGTGAATGGAAACATCCAATATGTGTATATTTTCTCCGCAATTGCCATCTTTATTTTACTGATTGGCTGTGTTAATTTCATGAATTTATCCACTGCAAGATCCGCCAACAGAGCCCGTGAAGTAGGCATTAGAAAAGTTTTGGGAACAGAGAAAAAATCACTCATCATTCAATTTCTGGCAGAATCAGTTTTTCTGGTTTTTATATCGCTCACTCTTGCAATTGTCATTTCATATGCATCTATTGCTTATTTCAATGATATTGCCGGAAAGGACCTGGTCCTCATAGATCTGATGAATCCCGGAATTTTACTTACACTCTTTATTCTTCCATTTTTGGTGGGTGGATTGGCAGGTACTTATCCTGCTTTTTTCCTGAGTTCATTTCAGCCAATTAGTGTATTGAAAGGAAAGATCAACCAGGGTTTTAAAAAGAGTCACCTCAGAAGTGGTTTGGTTGTTTTTCAGTTTGCGACTTCCATCATTTTGATCATCAGCACCATTGTAGTTTTTCTCCAGCTTGACTTCATTCAGAACAAAAAAATAGGATTCAATAAAGATCAGGTGCTCATTATTCAAGGCACAAGAGTGTTGGAAACCAATGCTGATGTCTTTAAGGATGAAGTCGCTAAAATGAATGGGGTAAAATCCGCTTCATTCGCCGGTTTTCTTCCCGTAAGCAACTCTTCCAGAACAGACAATACATTCTCTACTGAGCCTGTCATGACAGATAAAAATGCCCTGAGCATGCAAATCTGGAATATTGATTACAATTATATCCCCACATTAGGGATGGAATTGCTGGAAGGCAGAAACTTCTCACCGGATTATGGCTCAGATTCATCTGCTGTCATCATAAATGAGACAACCGCAAAACTCATCGGTGAAGAAAATCTGATAGGCAGAAAAATCTATAAAAATGATGGTAATCCAGGTGCATTCACTCCAGTCACCATAATAGGAATTGTAAAAAATTTCAACTTTGAGTCACTTCGTCAGAATGTGGGGCCTTTGTCCTTTCAGCTCGGATATAATAAAAGTGCAGCTGCCTTTAAAATAGACGCTTCAGACGCTTCAGATTTGATTTCAAATATTGAAAATAAGTGGAAAGCAATGGCTCCCGGAATGCCATTCAGCTACGATTTTCTTGACGAATCCTTTGATCAGATGTACCGGGCAGAACAGCGAATCGGTAAGGTGGCTATGTCATTTGCTATCCTGGCTATTTTGATTGCCTGCTTAGGATTATTCGGACTTGCAACATACATGGCGGAACAAAGGACAAAAGAGATTGGTGTGCGAAAAGTGCTGGGCGCTACAGTTCCATCCATTGTATCACTACTTTCTCTGGATTTCATAAAGCTGGTTCTCATTGCGGCCATCATTGCCTTTCCACTTTCCTGGTGGGCTATGAATTCATGGCTGGAAGAGTTTGCCTATCGAATTAATATTGGCTGGTGGGTCTTCATGATTGCCGGCTTGTCTGCCATTTTGATTGCGCTGGCAACTGTAAGTTATCAGGCAATCAAAGCTGCTATTGCTAATCCTGTTAAGAGTTTGAGAACCGAATAAAAAACAAAGTCATGATCAGAAACTATTTTAAAATTACACTACGAAATCTTTGGAAGAACAAAGCTTTCACTGCTATAAACATCTTTGGTCTGGCTATTGGAATAGCTGCAAGCATAGTCATAATGCTCTTCGTGTCTTTTGAGAATAGCTTTGATAAAGTACACAGCAAAAATATTTATAGGCTGAATGAAGTTCAAAAATTTGAGGGCATGGTTCAGGCGCAAAATGTGGCACTTTCTATGTACCCCATGGGACCAACTCTCCTGTCTGAATTTCCGGAAATAAAGAATTTTACACGTGTAAGACAGACAGAAAAACTGGATTTGAATAATGGAGATCTGCGTATCATTTTACCTGCATTACTTTATGTGGACTCGACATTTTTAGAACTTTTTGATTTCAAATTGCTTATTGGAAACAGAGCAGATGTACTCCAAAATCCCAACAGCATTGTACTGACTGAAGAAAGTGCAAAAAAGCTTTTTGCTGATAAAGACCCTATAGGTCAAACACTGAAGAAATTTGTTGGAGATACCATAACTTATACGGTGACCGGAATCATTGAAAATGTTCCCGAAAATTCTCACCTTCAATTCAATGCGCTGGCCACATTCAGCACTATTGTCAGACCCCGGGACAAAGACAATTGGGGAGGAAACTGGCTGATTACATATCTTGAACTGGAAGAAAATACAGATATAGTTGCTCTGGAACAGAAATTCCCTGATTATTTAAAAAAATACATGGCAGAAAGCGAAGGCTGGAAGTTTTATGAACTGTTTCTTCAGCCCCTGAGTACAGTGCACAGCGGATCTGCCGATATCACACATGACTACCTTAATTTTAAAAAATTCGACAAAAAATATACAGCCATATTTTCTATCGTGGCTTTCATAATACTATTGATTGCAGGGATCAATTTTATGAATCTTTCTACAGCAAGATCAGTAGAAAGGTCCCGTGAAGTCGGAATCAGAAAGACGATAGGCGCAGAGCGCTATCAGCTGGCAGCACAGTTTTTGGGAGAGTCGCTATTACTATCAATTGCAGCACTTCTCATTGCTTTGACTGTAGTGAAGCTATCATTACCTGCTATTAACGAGCTTAGCCAAAGAGAACTTTCTCTTCCTTTGAACGATTTTCCATTGTTACTTTCTATTCTGGCCGGCACCCTGATATTGGGATTATTTGCGGGAATTTATCCTGCATTATATCTGTCTTCCTTTAATCCTATACGTGTGTTAAAAGGTGCTTTGTATACCGGAAAAAGTAAAAGTACTCTCAGAAATGCACTAGTGGTTGGGCAGTTTACAGGTGCCATTCTTTTGATAATCGGCACTGTTTTCGCACTCCGACAATTGCAATTTATGCAAACTCAAGATCCTGGTTTCAATAAGGATCAGGTTGTTATTATTCCGTTGAACAGAGTCACTTCTCAAAAATACGAAACACTGAAATCAGAATTATTGAAAAAAGCTGACATTATTGCAGTGACCGCAGCTCAGCAAAGACTTGGGAATAATCTTCATCAGGCAGGGATGAGATTCCATGGAGACGGGCCAATCCGGGAACTCACCTCATCTCAGGTAATTGTGGACCCCGATTATCTCAGCCTTTATGATATACCTGTCATCGCCGGAAGAAATTTCACTAAAGAAGAAAGTGACAACGCAAGGGCATATATTATCAATGAGACGATGGCAAAGGAGCTTCTGGAAGATCCACTGCGCACTGATTATGAAAGTTTAATTGGGAAAAAATATGGATTTGGAGGAATGGATTCAATCGGTTTTATAGCAGGAGTAACAAAAGACTTCAACTTCAATTCTTTGCACCACAAAATTGAAACGCTAAGTATTTTCTGTCAAAAAGATTGGGGCTTCGCAGAAGTGTCAGTTAAAGTAAATGGAGCTAAACTTGAAGAGGCTCTTCGAAATATTTCCGATTCCTGGAAAGAAGTCAATCAGGACCAGCCATTTGAATACAGCTTTCTTGATGAGCATTTTGAGGAAATGTACACCGCTGACAGAGCTGTAGGTAAAGTTGTGAGCATACTTGCAGGGCTGGCGATTCTCATCTCCTGTTTGGGATTATTTGGGCTGGCTCTTTATTCCGCAGAAAGGCGGGTGAAAGAAATAGGTATAAGAAAAGTCCTGGGTGCATCAGTTCAGAATATTACCGCTATGCTATCCGGGGATTTTATAAAGCTGGTATTGATTTCTACCCTGATTGCCTGGCCTGTTGCCTGGTTTGGTGTTCGTCGCTGGTTACAGGATTTTGCATACAGAGTAGAAATGGACATTTGGATATTTATTGCCGCCGGATGTATTGCTCTATTAATTGCATTACTGACAGTAAGCCTGCATGCTGTCAAAGCTGCTGTAGCCAACCCGGTTAAAAGTTTGAGAACTGAATAAAACAAAAAACTTATGTTTAAAAATTATTTCAAAATAGCTATCAGGAATCTTGCCCGGAATAAAGTTTATTCCTTCATCAATATTGCAGGCTTGAGCCTGGGACTGGCTTGCGCCATGCTTATCATTCTGTATACAAAAGATGAATTGAGCTATGATAATTTTCATGATAATACAGAATCAATTTATCGTATTACTGCCTGCATGGTAAACCCGGACGGCAGTAAAGATTATTGCGGAGGCCAGACAGGATATTTTCAGGGTCCCAAATTTACGGAAGCAATTCCCGAAATCTCCGCATTTGTCCGTTTTCAGAGCAGCTATTATGATATGCAGCAAGGAACTGAAGTCAGGAGTAAAGAAATATTACTGGTCGATTCAAATTTTTTCTCAGTCTTTACATTTCCCCTATTGCGTGGAGATGAATTAACAGCACTTTCATCACCCCGCTCAATTGTTATTTCTGAAGACCTGGCAAGAACTCAATTTGGATCTATAGATGCCATCAATGAAACAATCCTGATTAAAGAGGGTGAAATGTTTGAGCCTTATACTGTGACAGGAGTTGCTAAAAAATGTCCACAGAATTCTTCCATAAAATTTGAAGCATTGATACCCCTCCGGGTGAGTGCTGAAGAAGAAGCAAATAATGAAAATTGGTTCAACTTTTTTCTAAACACATTTGTGATTTTAAAAAATGGTACATCTGTTCAGGATGTACAGCCTAAAATGAAAATGGTATTTGAATCAGATGCTGCGGCATCTATCAAGACTATGCGGGAAAAGTATAATATTCAGGCGTCCACTGAGTATTCTTTGCAGCCGCTTCCGGATATGCATTTAAGTGAAACTTTCAGAGCTGATTCAGGATTAGTCGATGCCAGCGATCCTATGTATTCATATATTCTTTCAGGAATAGCTTTATTTATTTTATTAATTGCCTGCATCAACTTCATCAATCTGACTGTTGCCCGATCTGTAAAAAGAGCTAAAGAAATCGGTATCAGAAAAGTTGTTGGTGGGGCCAGAAATCAGCTCATTGCACAATTCATGGGAGAATCATTCATCATTTGCCTGGCTGCTTTCTTATTTGCCATTCTCATTGTTCAGTTAGCCTTACCTGCATTCAATCAACTTTCCAATAAAGCGCTTTCATTAAGCTATCTGCTCGACCTGAAATTAATCCTGCAATATATTGGGCTATTTTTACTGACCGGATTTCTGGCAGGCTTATATCCTGCGTTGATCATTTCCAATTACAATCCGGTCAAAACACTCTACAGCCGCTTCAAATTAAGCAGTAAAAATTATCTTCAGAAAGGCTTGGTAGTCCTGCAATTTGCCATGGCCACCTTGTTGATCATTGCAACTATTACAATTTACAACCAATTCAATTTTCTCACCAATAAAGATCTGGGATACGATGACAGCAACATAGTTTTGATCGAAAAGCACAGTCTGAGCCGGGCTGAGGCTAAGCTGTTCAAAGATGAACTATTGAAAAATCCTAACATCATCGATGTTGCGCCAAAAAATGGCGGAGGATGGAGTACCAGAGCCAGAATAAATGATAACATTGAAATAGGATTTGATTTTGAAACTGTGGATGCATCTTATCTGCCCATATTTAAAATCCCTCTTGCAGAAGGGAGAAACTTTTCTCCTGACTTTCCTGCTGACTCAACAACCTCAGTTTTGGTAAATGAAGCATTCGTACGTGAGGCCGGATGGAAAAACCCCATCGGAGAAGAAGTAAATTTCTGGTACAATGAAAATGATAAGTATAAAGTAATTGGTGTAGTAAAGGACTACCATTTCTCTTCACTTTCCAAGGAAATAAGTCCTCAACTTTTTACTATGAAACCCTCCAATCCTTTTGGAATGGCTATTATTAAAATCAATCCGGGCTCTGAAACCGAAAGTTTAAAGCATATTGAATCAACATTTAAGAAACTATTTCCTGTCAACCCTTACTCCTATGAATTTAAGGACCTGGCAAATCTGAGACAATATGAGGCAGAAGCGAAATGGAAACAGATGATGTTACTGGGAGCCTTCCTTACGATATTTATTTCAGGGATCGGACTTTTCGGCTTATCTGTTTTGGCAGCTGAAAGGAGAATGAAAGAAATAGGAATCCGTAAAGTTCTGGGCTCCTCGGTATCCGGAGTTGTCACTATACTTTCAGGCGATTTTATGAAATTAGTATCAGTATCGCTTTTAATAGCGATGCCGCTTTCATGGATATTGACCAATCAATGGCTGGAAAAATACCCCTACAGAATTGAATTGACCTGGACCATATTCGCAGGTGCAGCGCTCATTGTATTGCTGATTGCACTGATTACTGTTAGTTTCCAATCGGTGAAAGCAGCTATTGCTAATCCGGTAAATAGCTTGAGATCCGAATAAAAACTTGTGTTATGATTTTACTTAAAAGTGGTATCCGAAACCTTTGGAAAAATAAAACCTACAGTGCCATCAATATTATTGGTTTGGCCGTAGGAACTGTATGCTGCCTGTATTTACTCCTGTATACAAGTCAACACTTTTCCTATGATAAGCACCATGAGGAATCTGAGAATATTTTTAGAATAAACACAACGCTGCAGTCTTCTGAAAATACAGCCGTGCTGGCCTCCAGCTCTCCACCCATTGCACCTGCGATGGAAAGAGACTTTGCAGAAGTAGTTCAGTTTACAAGAGTTGTAAATACATTCAATGTAAAAAAGCATTTATTAATATACGGAGAAAAGTCATTCTATGAGGAAAAAATGCATTACGTTGACTCTACATTTTTTGACATTTTCAATTATCATTTTGTACATGGAGATCCAACAACAGCTCTGAATGAACCCAATTCAGTAGTTTTATTGGAATCCGTTTCTCAAAAAATATTCGGCACTGAAAATCCGGTAGGTAAAACTATTGTAATCGATAATTCATATGGAAAATCACCATTTAAAGTAACAGGAGTAATCAATGAATCACTGGGCAAATCACATTTACAGACCAATATCCTGGTAACCATGAATAGCGGAGGAATAGGAGAGTATGTACTGAGTAATGATGTTTGGGCTGGAAATAATTTTGTATATTCCTATTTAAAGTTACACCCTCAAACGGATGTAACTCAATTTGAAAAAAAGCTTCCGGAGTTTTTAAACAAGTATGGACATCAGCAATTTAAAGACTTTGGATTTAGTAAGACAATCCATCTGCAATCGATCAGCGCAATTCACAACACAGTTGGATTTGAAAATGAAACCAGTAAAATTGTAAGTTCTTCTTTTCTTAAATTTCTACTCATTATAGCAGGACTTATACAGCTGATTGCTTGTATCAATTTCATGAACCTATCCACTGCGCGTGCTTCCAAAAGAGCGAAAGAAGTGGGTGTGAGAAAAGTGATTGGAGCAGGAAAGTCTGATCTGATCAGACAATTTTTGGGAGAGTCAATGATTATTTCTTTTGTTAGTATTGTTCTTGCCCTTTTCGTGCTTTACCTGTCAATGCCTTTCTTGAATCAATTGACTCAATCTGAGCTGTCTTTCTCATTATTAAATGATATCCATTATCTGGCTGCAATTGCAGGATTGACAATTGTCACCGGTCTGGTTGCTGGTAGTTATCCTGCATTTTACCTCTCCGCTTTTCGGGTGGTAAAGGTCTTTAAGGGAGAATTTAATAATTTCATATCAGCTACAGGGGTCAGAAAATCACTTGTCGTGTTTCAGTTTGTGTTTGCCATAGCATTGATTACAGGGATCATCATCATCAAAAGCCAGCTAAACTATATTCAAAACAAAGATTTGGGATTCGAGACTGATCAGCAGTTGATATTTACCTTTCACACGCAGGAAACGAAAGCTGCAATGCCTTCATTTATAGAGGAACTAAAAAAATTACCTGAAGTAAATGTCGTCAGTAAAGCCAATAATTATCCGAGTCAGTTTGTGTTCAATGACATGAATCTCTATCCTCCGGGCGGAAATATGGCACAGTCTGTTGGCATTCAATTCATGGTCTCGGATGAACATTTTATGGATGCAAATGGGATAGAATTGCTCAGTGGAAGAAATTTCAGACTTCATGATTCCACCGGAGTTTTAGTAAATGAATCAGTTGTAAAGAAAATGGGATTGAGCATTGAAACTGCCCCCGGAACCAGAATTTATTCTCAGAGAGGTCAGACAGAAGCAGACATCATTTCCTTCGAAATACTGGGAGTTATGAAGGATTTTAATTACAATTCCCTGCATGTCGAACTCAATCCATTCATGATGCAATATGATCCACAAAATGAATCTCTTTCAAATGTGATAGTGCGCACAGATTCCGACGACTATGCCTCACTGCTCGGAAAAATTGAAAAAATCTGGAATGCTAAAGTCCCATCAACTCCATTTGAATATGTATTCCTGGAAGATGAAGTACAGAAACTATATGAAACCGAATCCATATTATCAGGAATCATTAATGCATTCACAATGATCGCGATTCTCATTTCTTGTCTTGGTTTATTGGGACTTACCATTTTCAGCGCTGAGCAAAGGAAAAAAGAATTTGGAATCAGAAAAGTAATAGGAGCAAGTGTAATAGACATAGTTGCATTAATCTCCAAAGATTTTATGTATTTGATTCTAATTTCTTTTGTAATAGCTGTTCCACTTGTGTGGTGGGCAATGAGTGAATGGTTGCAGGAATTTGCTTATCAAATTGACTTGACCTGGTGGATGTTTGCATTGGCAGGATTAATCACCGGAATATTCGCATTGTTTACAATCAGTATGCAGGCAATCAGATCAGCGACTGCCAATCCGGTCCACAGTCTCAAATCCGAATAAATAGATTTTTTCACCTCAAAAGCAGAAGATCATGCTCTTTCAATATTTCAAACTTTCCTGGCGAAATCTGTTAAAAAACAGACAATTCTCTTTGTTGAATATTCTGGGCTTATCATCCGGGCTTGCCATTGCTTTGCTGCTGCTGCTTTATATAAGAGATGAAAAATCATTCGATCAGTATCATGAAAATGTGGACAGAATCCAAAGAATTTGTCTGACAATGAACTATGATGGAAATGAAAGAAAAGTCACTACTGCCCCCAATTCAATTGGTCCGGCGATTCTTGAAAATCTCTCCGGTGTAAAAGATCAGGTAAGAACACTGAATCACAATTTCGGAGATATTGCATTTATTAATTCCGGTGAAAAACAAATTTCTACACGACACCTCATATGGGCAGATCCATCCATTCTTAATATTTTTGATATTCCACTTTTGAACGGTACCAAAAACGAAGTTTTGTCCGCACCCGGCAAAGTAATACTAAGCGACCGGATGGCCAAAACAATTTTCGGTGATGAGGACCCAGTAGGTAAGAGGATTAAAATCGACCAATACCTGGATGTAGAAATCACCGGAATCTACGCGGACTTCCCTCAAAACTCTTCCATGAATCCTGAAATAATCGGTTCGTTCAATACCATGGAATGGGCAAGCAAGGAACTGGTATGGAGTAATGCCAGTTTTGAAACATTCTTGCTATTGGAACAGGGTACAGACTCAAAATTGTTGGAGCAACAAATAGAAGGCCTCGTAGCCAGAAATGTAGCGCAGGAAGATCGATACTATTCTGTTTGGTTGCAACCAATGCGTGACCTGCATCTGCATTCTACAGAAATGCAATTTACAGGTGCAGTAGTTGCTTCAAAAACAGGTGACTCCCGCCAGATAAATTTGTTGCTCATTTTAGCTTTGATCATCCTCGGTATAGCGGCTACTAATTACATGAATCTCTCTACCGCCCGCTCACTCGCGCAGAGTAAAGAAGTCGGTATTAATAAAGCTATCGGAGCTCACAGATCTCACCTCATCACACGATACTATGTGGAAACATTTTTATTGGTGGGAATTTCCATGATCATTGCGGCACTTTTAATTTTTACCATCCTTCCATTTTTTAATCAGGTCGTGGACAAGCAACTAAGCATTCAGGATGTTTTAAGTCCCAAAATTATCATATCTTCCTTGGCTGTTGGGGGTGTTTTGACATTGTTATCAGGCTTGTATCCTGCTTTGTATTTATCCGGCTTTCAACCTAAGTTTCTTTTGAACACTTCCTTCAGAAAACAATCCACTGCAGGAAATTTTAGAAAAGCATTAGTCATTACTCAGTTTTCAGCTTCTGTGGTACTCATTGTGGGAACCATCGTTTGTTACAAACAAATTCAGTTTATACAGCAAAAAAACCTCGGATTCAATCCTGAGCAAGTCATCGCAATCTCCACGGCAGCAGCTGAAGATATTGGACAGATCGAATCATTGCGGGATGGCTTTTCCAGTATTTCATCGGTTGAAGCCATAGCTAGAGCACAGACCTATCCGGGCAAAGGAGGTAGTGGCAGATCCATCCACATTCCGGGTTACCCGGAGAAAGTATTGCCCGTTACAACCAATCAGGTTACTCCGGAAATTGTTGAAGTCCTGGATATGCATATAATAGCGGGTCAGACATTACCTCAAAGATCACATAAGGACGATCCGTTTTGCTCAATCATTTTGAATCAAAAAGCTGTAAAATTTCTGGGATATTCACCTGAAGAGGCCATTGGGAAGGAAGCACCGGGTTTGTTTCAAAAACCAGCCATCATCACCGGCGTGGTTTCTGATTTTCATTTCAATAGCCTGCATCAGCCCATTGGAGCATATGCATTTCACAATAATTTTACAGAAGGCAGGCCATATATGTTGGTGAAGACAAATACTTCCAATATTTCAGATTTGCTTAGTCAACTCCAAACTGCATTCAAAAAAAGCTTGCCGCACTCAGCTTTTGTCTACGAATTTTTAAGCCAGGAAATTGAACAATTATATGCTGGTGAGAAACGTACAGCAAAGGTAGTTTTGCTGTTTTCCATCCTTGCAATTCTGGTTGCTTGCCTGGGATTATTTGGACTGGCAGCATTCACTTCCGAGCAGAGAAGAAAAGAAATAGGAATCCGCAAAGTGTTGGGCGCATCCATTGCAGGGCTTGTCCAATTATTGTCCGTTGATTTCATTAGACTTGTATTCATTGCGATCCTCATTTCTGTTCCGCTTTCCTGGTGGCTCATGCATACCTGGTTAGAAAATTACGCTTACAAAATAGAATTATCCTTGTGGTACTTCGCTGCGGCAGGATTGATCACCTTACTGATTGCCATTCAGACTGTAAGTTTTCAGGCGATCAGAGCTGCAATTTCAAATCCGGTAAAGAGTATTAGAACTGAGTAGACATTAAAATAAACATCTGATATCAAATTAAATTCAGACATGATTTATCTCTTAAAATTATGATTACAAGTATTCGCAGTATGCTCAGACTATTCAGCCGTCAAAAAGGCCATACTGCTATTCTCGTTGGAGGACTTGCATTGGGAATTGCAGCTTTCATTCTTATATTTCAGTATGTAACAGATGAATGGCAGAGCAATAAATTTCACAAAAATTTCGACAATTTACACCGGCTTTCTGTGATTGACGCTGCCGGTGAGTCTCAGCTTTATTTACCACCAGGTTATAATGCTTCAATCAAAAATTCAGTCTCTGGTATTAAAACTATCATCAGAACAACTGAAAATCTGGGAGCGGGAACTATTCAATATTTAGCAGCCGGTTCATCAGAATCAAAAATATTTAAAGAAGAATCAATTTTTTATGTAGACAAAGATTATCTCCATGTTTTCACATTTCCTCTGCTTGCCGGTCATCCAGATTTAACTGAACCACACAGTGTTGCACTCTCTGCGAGCATAGCCAAAAAGATATTCGGAACTTCAGACCCAATTGGCCAAACATTGGTGATCGACAATCAGTTTGGTCGCCATATTTTCAATGTAAAAGCTGTTTTTGAAGATCCACCCTCAAATTCTGATTTACAACCGGGCGTATTGCTATCCTTTTCATCTCTTAATAATGCAGCAGACAGAAACGAAAATGACTGGGCAGATCCCAACGGAACACAAAGCAGCTTTTGTCATTACTATTTGTTAATGGACGATACATTCGAAACATCAAATCTTGAATCCTCTATTACATCATCCATTCAAAATTTCAATCCAGAAAATTCAGATGTAAACGCAGTGGTCCAGCCATTCAGTCACTTACATCTTGCACCTTCATTGAATTATCCTCATCCGACATTTGGAAGTTTGAAATTAGTATTGCTATTAGTTTTTGTAGCACTACTCATACTTAGTATTGCATGGATCAACTATATAAATTTATCCACCGTACAGGCTATTGACAAAGCCAAAGGAATCATGGTCCGGAAAATCATGGGCGCAGGTAGAAAGCAACTAATGGCAAGGCAAATTACTGAATCACTTATGCTATGTATTATTAGTTCTGCAATAGCACTTGTTATTGTTCAGTTGCTTCAAACTCCATTTAATTCATTTACAGGGAAATCACTTTCGATTCAACAATTATTTTCAACACCATGGATGTGGACTCTGGGAATATTGCTTACAGGAGCTTCCATTCTTTCCGGAACTTATATCGGAATTGTTCTTAATACTTCCAGACCTGTGCAGACTATGAGGGGAATGGCAAGTAAATCAATGTCCGGACTGACGCTTAGAAGAGGAATGGTAGTTTTCCAGTTTGCGATCTCAGTCATTTTTATCGTGTCCACACTGGTTCTTTACAAGCAACTTCACTTTATGAAATCTGAGTTACGAGGACTGAACTTAGAGCAATTGCTGGTTATTCATGGTCCGACAAATTCCGGCGATGAACAAGCCGGCAAAAATGTGGCATTTAAATCAGCTCTGGGTCAAATCCCTTTCGTAACTGCTTACTGTGCCTCCAATAACGTACCAGGTAAAGGCTATAATTTCGGAACTGATGGTATTAAAAGATTAGAAAGTACCCTTAAGGATGAACTCAAAAACTATAAGGTATTCATAAGTGATGAAAAGTATTTTGACACCTATAGTATTGAGCTTTCTGAAGGTAAGGTTTTCTCTCAGGAAGATACATACGATGGCTGGGGAAAATCCGGAAAATTAATGGTCAATGAAAGTGCCGCCAAACAACTTGGCTATTCGGATAAGACTCCTATTGCAGGCTCACAGATTCTCTGGGATGGAAATGCCTTCGAAATCACAGGGGTAGTAAAGGACTATAATCACCTTGGTCTGCAAGAGGCAATAGAACCAGTCATTTTTGTCCCATCCGTTTCCTTTTATTATTTCACTGTAAAGCTGAATACTGAAGAATTGGATGAAAAAATTGCAGAACTGAAATCTCTGTATGCGGAATACTATCCCACAGAACCCTTCGAATTTTTCTTTGCTGAGGAAAATTATGACTTGCAATACAAGCAGGAGCAACAGCTTGGAACAGTATTTATAACAGCTGCAAACCTGGCAATTTTAATTGCTTGTCTCGGATTGTTTGGCCTTGTAATGTACACTACAAAACAACGTACAAAAGAAATTGGAATTCGCAAGGTATTAGGTGCCAGTATAATGTCAATTGTGAAAATGCTATCAGGAGAGTTTATTAGATTAGTCTTACTGGCTTTATTTATTGGACTCAGTATTGGGGCATATGTAATGAGCAAATGGCTTGAAAACTTCGAATACCGGACCAAAATAGGTTGGGATATTTTTATCATCAGCAGCTTCCTAGCCTTTGGAATCGCCATTCTTACTGTCAGTGGGCAGGCGATAAAATCCGCATTGGCCAATCCTGCAAAAAGCATTAGAAACGACTAAAATCAAATGTTATGCGGCTACAACAAATTAAAATCACGCTCAGACATTTATTAAAACATAAAAATTATACCTGGATCAATGTCCTTGGTTTGACACTGAGCATTACTGTGTGTTTGTTGCTATTCAAGGTTGTATTCTATGAATTGTCATTTGACAAATATCATCAAAACGCAGATCGTATTGTACACTTACTCGCTGAGGAACATTATCATGATGGAAACATTGGCATCAATACAGCAGTGCAAATTCCCGCTATGGATGAAGTCAATTCCATGGTTCCGCAATTTGAAAAAACTGCACGTGTCCATTTCTTCAGCCCTCAGGTAAATGTCCCTGATGAAAGTGGCAATATCCGTTTGAAATTTAATATGACACAGAACTCCGGAATTGCTGTGTATGTGGATCCTTCTTTCTATGATTTATTTGACTGGACATGGCTTGCAGGAAACCCTCAGTTGCTCAAAGAACCGAATCAGGTCGTCATCTCAAAATCCATGGCAGAGCGATGTTTTGAAAACTGGGAATCTGCCCTGAACAAAGTATTGAAAATAAACAAGGACCTGCTGGTCACTGTAAAAGGAATAGTAGAAGATGCACCGGACAATTCAGATCTGGATGTCAAGCTTGGTATTTCATATGAAACGCTGGTTCAAAACCCATCTCTGAGAGGATATGAACCTGACTGGCATAATATCAGTACCAATGATCAAATGTTTGCACTGCTTTCCGATCCGGATCTTTTGGCAGATGCTAATCTGCAATTGAAAAAAGTGGCAGCAAAAAGAAACGAGAACAGCGATAATAAGCGCTATTATTTTGCTGAACCTCTTGAAGATATGCATTTTAATACTCAAACGGGTGCAGCTATTGGGAGGAAAAGGCTGGCTATGCTAGGGGGAATTGGATTAATAATAGCCATAATGGCCTGCTTTAATTTTATCAATATGGCCACTGCCATGGCAGCTTCCAGAGCAAGAGAAGTAGGTGTTAGAAAGACATTGGGCAGCAGCAGCAGAAGTCTGGTATTCCAGTTTCTGGGAGAAACTACAGCAGTGGTTTTGATTGCGCTCTCACTTGGAATCGGTGCTGCATTTTTGCTGCAAAGATTTTTACCGCTGATTTCATCTGTCCCGATCGACTGGCCCTTATTTTCTGATCCAAAGATGCTGGCAACAGTGGCAGGAACATGCATACTGATCATTTTGCTGGCCGGCTCCTACCCTGCCTGGCTGATGTCCCGCTTCCAGCCCGTAAAAGCTCTGAAAAGCAAAATTCAACAACAACAAATCGGTGGACTCAGCCTCAGGAAAGTACTCGTTATGTGCCAGTTTGCTATCGCGCAAATACTCATTATCGGAACCATCGTCACCGCCTACCAAATGCAGTATATCCGGAAAACAGATCTCGGATTCCAACCGGATCTTGTTTATACTTTAAGTATGAACCCCGATTCGATGTATCGTCCCGGATTCAAAACTTTTAAAGAAAAATTGCTTGCTTTACCGGGAGTTCAATCCATGGCTTATTCTAATGACCAGCCTTCTTCCGAAAACTACTGGATGGGTAATTTTACCTTTGACAACAGATCCGAAAGTGAACCCTTCAATGCACAACTGAAAATTGGAGATCCTGACTATCTTCAAACGTATGGAATTAAATTAGCTGCCGGCAGAAATTTTTTTCCGTCTGATTCCACCAGAGAACTATTAATCAATCGCCATATGGCGGAGAAACTTGGCTTTCAGCAACCGGAAGAAATATTGGGAAAATCGATCATCGTCGGCCGAAACACGAACCTTACTATCGTAGGAGTTACTGAAAACTTCATTTCCAGTACCCTCAGAGAAAGTTATACTCCGATTATGATTTACCCCAGAGAGTCCTGGTATTATTCAGCCGGCATCAAACTCCATCCGGAAAGCATTGCCTCTACCGTCAAAGAAATTGAAAGATTGTACAATGAACAGTTTCCTGATACAGTATTTGAAGGTGTTTTCTTTGATGAAAATATTGCAAACTTCTATGAAGCAGAGCGTCGCTTCACCTCCTTGAGCCAGATATTTACGTTGATTGCTATCTTGATTTCATGTCTGGGTCTGTTTGGATTATCATCACTAATAGCTGTTCAGAAAACCAGAGAAATCGGAATCAGAAAGGTATTGGGAGCTTCTGTTTCGGGCTTAGTCGGATTATTGTCCAAAGACTTTCTATGGCTGGTCCTGATTGCCTTCGTCATATCAGCGCCTCTTGCTTACTATGTGATGAATGCCTGGCTACAGGACTTCCAGTTCCGCATCGCGTTCGAGTGGTGGATTTTACCTGCAGCAGGTTTACTATCCCTGATCATCGCTATGTTTACAGTCAGCATCCAAAGCCTCCGTGCCGCTACTATGAACCCCGTCGACTCCATTAAAACTGAGTAACTATGGAAAACAACACAAAACCGCGTCTCTTATCTCTTCCCGGGGCTAAACTCACCCCCGACCCCTATCATGGAAAGAGAGGGGAGCTTAGCTCCATCCTCACCAGGCTGTTCTCCTTTCACTTCCAGGGGAAAAGCTGGGATAGGGTTCGCACACAACCCACACAGCTCACACTGGGTATTCTGCCAGAAGCCAGCAGCCAGATGCTAGAAGCGGCTGTTCCGGCTGTTCAACTGGCTGTACTCTCGCAGCTCAAAGCTCGAAGCTCGAAGCTAGAATCGGCTATTCCGGCTGTTCATCTCATATCTTATATCTCATATCTTATATCTTCTTTGGCTGTTCACTCATCATTCACAACTCATAACTCATAACTCCAACTGGCTGCTCACTCATCATTCATAACTCATCATTCATAACTAAAAAAAACGTGATTAAACTAGAAAAAATATACAGATGGTACCAGACCGGCTCAACCCGAAACTTCGTACTACGTGACATCAATCTGGAAATAGAAGAAGGATCATTCGTGTCCATCATGGGGCCTTCCGGTTCCGGCAAATCTACATTGCTCAATGTGATCGGCATGCTGGATCAGGCAGACGAAGGAAGTTATACTTTCATGGATCAGGACGTATTCCGGCTCAAGGAAAAGCAAAGGGTAGAGCTCTACAAAAAGCATATTGGATTTGTATTCCAGGCCTATCATTTAATTGATGAACTGACTGTTTTCGAGAATATCGAAACACCACTCATTTATCAGGGGTATAAAGGTTCGGAAAGAAAGTCAATTGTCTCAGACATGCTGGACAGATTTCAAATTGTCGGCAAGAAAGACTTGTTCCCAAATCAACTATCAGGCGGTCAGCAACAACTTGTAGGAATCGCCAGAGCATTGGCAGGAAGTCCCAAACTTCTGCTGGCAGACGAACCCACCGGGAATCTGAATTCCCGCCAGGGTGAAGAAATCATGGACTTATTCAAAAAGCTAAACGAAGAGGACAAAGTCACCATCATCCAGGTCACACATTCAGAGAAAAATGCCACCTACGGAAATCGAATCATTAATTTACTGGACGGAAGAATAGAACAGGAATGAAAAACAAATATTTTTTAGCTGGTATAATTTTTTGGAGCTTTTTACTAATTACCAGCGCACAAAAAACCATGAGCCTTGCTGCCTGCATTGAAGCCGCTATGCAAAATAACATCAATATCAAGCAACGTGATTGGTTGGCCCAGGGTGCTGAAATCGACCACCGCCAAAGCCGGTTGGCTCAATTACCTGATTTGAATGGTTTTGTGTCACATGGTATCAACCAGGGTAGAAACATTGACCCGTTTACCAACACATATATCAATCAGGACATCACATTTGCCAATTATGGTTTAACCTCCTCACTCATACTTTTCAATGGGTTGAGGCAGTATCACACTATTCGGAGGAATGCACTGAATCTGGAAGCCAGCCAGCTGGAAACCCAACAGGAAAAAGACAATATCAGATTGAGTGTTGTACTACAATATTTACAGGTATTGAGTGCAACGGATCAGATTCAAATTCTGCAAAACCAGATCAGCACAACCGAAGCTCAATTGAAAAGACTGGAAACACTGGATAGAGATGGAGCTATTTCACCAGTTGATATCTCAGATTTGCGGGGTCAATTGGCTACAGAAAAACTCAACTTACTGGATGCAGAAAATTCCCGGCAAAATGCAGCCATCGCACTGTTTCAATTAATGGGAATTCCTTATGACAGAACAGCTACTTTTTCCCGTTCAGAATTTAGTAAAACTCCCATTCCCAATTTAATGAGCCCTGAAGAATTATTACAGCGATCTGTGGACCAACTCGCATTAGTCAAAGCTGCCCGGGCACGCACTGCCAGTGCAGGTCGGGGACTCCGGGCCGCAAAAGCAGGGCTTTCTCCCTCCTTATCCTTCAATGCAGGTATTTTCTCGAATATCTCAAGTGCAGCCAGACGCGACATTTTCCTGGGAGATCAAACAGTTTCAACTTCTGATTATGTGATATTCGAAGGAACCCAATTGCCTGTATTCAAGACCTTCCCCGGATTCAATTCTGAAAAGATTCCTTATTGGAATCAGTTTAGCAACAATTACAACACGACCTTCAGTCTTAACCTGCAAATCCCGATATTAAACGGCTGGCAGACCAGAAGACAAATAGAACTGGCCAGTTTGCAAGAACAACAAGCTATCTGGATGGAAGGCAATGCCAAAATACAATTGCAACAATTAGTAGAGCAAGCCCACCTGAATCAACAAACTGCCTTCAGAAGATATGAACTCTCCTCTGAACAGGTCGACGCCTTCGAGTCCAGCTTTAGAGCCAATGAGATTCGCTTCAATCAGGGAGTTATTAATACTGTAGAATACATGATCTCAAAAAACAACCTCGACCAGGCGCGGCTGAGACAGACTATGGCTTTATATGATTGGTACTTGAGAAGAGAAGTGCTTGTGTTTTACGGAGCAAACAACTAATTTTGATGGCTGTTCAGGGCTTTTTCAAATCTCCTTTATAACACTTTTGCAGGACACTGATATTCAATGTCTTATAAACAAGCAAAAATCAAATGATTTGCATACTATCATTCAAACAATCGGCTGCTGATTTGGCTGTTTCAAATCTGAAACCTGATCCCCAAAGCTTTGGGGACTGAAACCTCCTATATAACACTTATGCAGAACGTTAATATTCAATGATTTAAAAATTCTAAATTCTGCCTTCTAAATTCTAAATTTCAGGCCTCGCAGTGTTATTTCGCTTCGCATGGTCCCCAAAGCTTTGGGGACGGGGACTGAAATCTGACAACTGAAAGTACTGAAACCTGAAATCTGGATGTTAATGTTCACAGCAAAAATCGAAATAATAGGAATCAACCCCTACGTCCTTCTCCCCGAAAAGGTCCAGAATGCACTCATCGAACAAGCCGGTCAACACAAAGGCAAAATACCCGTCCGAATGAAAATCGATGGACACGAATTCATTCAAACGCTTGTGAAATATGCCGGCCACTGGAGATTATACCTGCATGCTGAAATGCGAAAAGCTGCTCAAAAACAGCTTGGTGACAAGGTAACTATTGAAATTGCATTTGATCCGGAAGAACGAATCATCCCCATACACTCCAAACTCCAAAAAGCGTTGGAAGAAAATCCACGTGCTTCAGAAGTATTCGAGAAAATCAGCCCTTCATTAAGACTGGAAATCGTCAGATACTTTACATTTCTCAAGACAGAGGCCAGCATTGATAAAAATGTCATTCGGGCCATTAATTTTTTGGAAGGCAAAGAGCGGTTTGTGGGAAGGGATAAGCCGTGAAATATTCGTAAAAATAAATATCAAATTACCAAACTTGCCATTCCGGACTTTATTCATTCATTGGAGCAATAAACATTCGGAATTGTTTAATCAAGCTCAGAATATAGTGTTCAGAACAATTTAAATAATGGTCAGTATATACAAAAATACTACCCTCCCCAAATCACAATGCTTCAATAAAAATAATCGTATCTTTGTTTGTATGGTGAATACTCTTTCATATCCTGCGGTCATCTTTGATTCAATAGGTGTTCTCTCAAGTTTCAGCGTTACTGAAACTGTTTGGAATACGTATGAAAAGTTTGCCCTTCAAAAGATTAAGGAC
>JALHRR010000034.1 GCA_022841345.1 Saprospiraceae bacterium | reverse complement strand
TTGATATGGTTGAGTACAGCAACTGGATTGCTGGATGATGCAGTGATTGAACTTCAATTGACAGACGATAATCAAATACTTATTGCAGGAAATTTTTCAGGAAGATTATTGTTCAGGCCTGGTTTGGTTTTGGAATCCATTGGATTTGCTTCTGATATTTTTGCAGCGGTGTACGATTTGAATGGTACTGCACAATCCGTCTTTAAAATCAGCAATCCAGGAAATGATGTCCTGATGTCAATTCGTAATTCCGGCAGCGGATGGATTATGAGTGGCACTTTCGACAAGGAATTCCTGTGGGAGGAGGAGCTTTTTGAAACCCCCACCGGCAGCAGGTCCGGCTTTGTACTTCATCTGGATAAAGAATTAAAAACCACAATTGCATTGAATATTGCCTCAGCGCAAGGATTTTTAGGCAGATCGGTTGCTGATGCCGAAGGTGGAATAACGGCGGCAGGAATTTCAATACCGGAATTGACAACTTTTATTGATCAGGAATTTATTGCAAATGGGATTTACAAGGGGGTTCTTGTCGTATTTAGAAACAAACCAAACAGTATTGGTCATCCGGAGAAATCTTCTGCATTAATCAAAATCTATCCCAATCCTGCAGGCAAGTTCGTTCGTGTGGAAGCACCGGAAATGGACAGAGTTATATTATTCAATTTATCCGGTCTTCGACTGGGTAGCTGGAGCGAAGATGAGATTCTGCTACCGGCACTACAGACCGGACATTATATCCTGACAGTTGAGATGAAAAATGGAAGCAGGCATTCGGGATTGATCCAGATTATCAATTGATTTTCATTTGAAAAAAATTACATTATGCAAATCGGAGCAGAAATAAGTATGTACCCACTCAGATCACAATATGAAGAAGTCATCATAGAATTCATAAGAGGTCTGAAGCAAAAAGAAGGATTACGGATTCACACCAATGACATGAGCACACAGGTTACGGGGGAAGCTAAGGCAGTTTTTTCTGCTATTCAGGACCTCAGTATTTGGGTGATGGAAAGATCAGCAGATACGGTAATTGTGGTAAAATATCTCAACAAAGCTATCGAGCCCGGCAGGACCTTTGAAATTGAATAGACATTTGGCTTTGCATTGAGCGGAACTGCCGTATTTTGTGCCCATAACCGGAGAATATGGACATTACGCTTGTCATTCCTGTATATAATGAATTGGATAATCTTCCTGCACTCTTTGAGCGGACAGAAAAGATAATTCGTGATATGGGTGTAAAAGCTGAATGGATGTTTGTGCACGATGGTGGCAATGATGGATCTCTGGAGTGGATCAGGGCTCAGGCTTTAATGGATGACCGGGTTCATTATATTGATTTTTCCCGAAATTTTGGTCATCAGGTGGCAGTTTCTGCAGGTCTGGATCATGCCTCAGGTGAATATATTGTCATCATGGATGCCGATTTGCAGGATCCTCCGGAACTAATACCCGGATTGTATTTGATGGCACAAAAAGGCTACGAAGTAGTATATGCAAGACGCAGACAAAGGAAGGGTGAGCATTTTTTGAAAAGATGGACGGCAGGATTATTCTATCGGATTTTAAGAAAAATTACTTCTGTAGATATCCCGCTGGATACAGGAGATTTTCGGATCATGCATCGCAAAGTCACAGAAGTGTTGAAGCAAATGCCGGAACGCCACAAATTTCTCCGGGGACAAATTGCCTGGGCAGGTTATCGTCAGACCTATGTGGAGTACGACCGGGATGAAAGGCATGGTGGAAAATCAGGTTACACCTGGGGCAAAATGATTCGTTTTGCACTTGATGGGATCACAGCATTTTCTGATTTCCCTCTTCGATTAGTGACATACTTTGGGTTTATAGTTTCTTTCATCGCTTTTCTGGTAGGGTTATATGCATTGTATGCGAGATTCGTTTCAGGAGATTATGTTCAGGGTTGGGCGTCGGTGATTATCTCAGTGTTATTTCTGGGAGGTATTCAAATGATAGCCATAGGGATCATTGGCGAATATATCTCCCGAATGCAATCGGATATCAGAAAACGCCCTTTATATGTTGTCAATGAGCACAACTTAACTTCCATATCCACTCAAAATGACAATTTGTAAAAGCATTTTTCTATCTCTGATCTTTATTTTATTATGGCGGACTAATCCTGTTCATGCACAGGAAATTTCGGTCATGACTTACAATATCAGACTGGATGTGGCATCAGATGGAATCAACCAATGGTCCAACAGAAAAGGAAAAGTCATTTCACAAATCAAATATTATTCACCCCACATTTTCGGGTTGCAGGAAGCATTATCGCATCAGCTCGAATACATTAGCGAAAACTTACCGGACTATGAATGGTGTGGTGTAGGAAGAGAAGATGGGAAAAAAGCCGGAGAATTTTCACCCATTTTTTTTAATAAACGTTTGTTTGAAAAAGTGAAAGATGGGACTTTCTGGCTGGCAGAAGACACAAGCAAACCTGGAAAAGGATGGGACGCTGCACTTCCGCGAATCGCCACATGGGTACAATTGAAAAATCGCAAAACCGGCAGGGAATTCATTGTTTACAATACTCATTTTGATCACGTGGGAAAAGTAGCCAGAACTGAGAGTTTAAAGCTGATCGCTAAACAGGCAAATGCCAATTCTTCATCCATGCCGGCTATCATCATGGGTGATCTGAATACTGTCCCTGAAGAAGAGTCAATTAGTAGTTTTAAACAAACATCAATCTGGCAGGATGCATTTGAATTTGCTCAAATAAAACATGGGCCTGTTTGTACTTTTAATGGATTTAGCGCTTCACATCCTGAAAGGAGAATTGATTATATATTTTGTAATAAGTACTTTGAAGTGAAACGTTATCTCGTGATTTCAGAAATTTATAATGGCGTATTTCCTTCTGACCATTGGCCTGTGATGGTAACTCTTAGCCTGAAAAAATAATCATTGTTGTAAATTCCTGATTTACAGCGTGCTAAGTTGGATTTTTCCCTACCTAAATTGTGGTAATTGAAAAATTATGACCTGAAAGAGCAAACCGTTTCATTGACTTTTCTCGTTCTTCCTTGAAAATACAATGTTATGAGACTCTTATTTACAACGATCTTTTCACTTTTTTTGATGAATTTTTTGGCAGCTCAGTGTGAGTTAGGTATTGAGCTTGAAGCCAGCAGTACATTACTTTGTCCAGGAGATTCGGTGACACTGAGTGTTCAGGATACATTTGATTCTTATCAATGGTATCGTGAAGGGGAAGCTCTTGCCGGCGATACATTATCATCATTACAAATGTCACAATATGATGCTGCAGGGGCTACTTTTTTTGTATCTGTTACACATGAAGGTTGCATCGATTCCAGTGAAAGCATACTAATTGATGGTTATGTATTTCTACCCATTTATGTCGTGATTTCCGGTCGATATGGTTTTGATCCGAATACCGAGGAATTTGTTTTATGTGATGATACACAGTTTGGCGGACCGGACACATTGGTTTTGACAGCTGGATTGCCCTATGATACCCTGTTTCAGTGGTATCGTGACGGAGTTTTGATAGAAGATGCTGAAGGGCCTGAATTGGTAGTGACAGAACCGGGTGTATATGAGCTATCTGCTGCGCCTTCGATTTGTCCTGATTTTGTGCAGTTTACGCTGCCTATTGGGGTGAGAGAAGGGACACCTGCAGTGATTTCAATTTTCCAGAATGGATCACAACTGGAAGTCGAAAGTGACCAACAATTATCATATATCCAATGGTATTTTAATGGTGAAGAAATTCAGGGCGCAAATGATTCCATTTATACACCTGCTGAAAATGGAATTTACAATGTATATGCGGAAAATTTTGTTTGCATGTCATATTCAGCGGACTTTGAGTTTATTACTACTTCCACAAAAGATCTGGTGTACAATCATCTGTTTGAGATCAGTCCCAATCCATTTGTGCAAGATTTACAGATAAGAAGCTCTGCGAGTGGCAAAGTGGAAATGGAATTGTATACTACTGCAGGAGTGCTCGTGAATCAACAGGAATTGTTGTTTTCTGAAGGAATTCAAACGGTACAATTTCCTGAATTGAGCTCCGGAGTATACTTTATGCGATTGACGCATGAAGATAAGGTGGCGGTGTATTCTATGGTGAGGGAATAATTCTCTGCAGCTGGCTTCATCCATCGGTTTTTTGTATAACTCAATTCTGGGTTGGAAAGTCTTTTTATCTTTTACCCCGGCATTTACCGGGGGCTAATCGCTGGAGAATCCCCACTAAAAATCTTGCGATAAGCGGCTGATTATCTATGATTTTATTTTCGTTTTGGAATGCTTCGCAGAGAGATGTTCAGCCTCGCTGAGGCTGGATTTTTCTATCTTGCATATGCAATAAAGGTTGGGCCGCGCTGCGGCCATTTTCCCCTAAGCTGGCAAATGAATCCAATATCAGCTTCAGTCTCTTCACATAAGGCCAAAGGTTAGCAGGCAAGTTTTATAATGGCTTCCTGCTAGCTTTGACTCTTTTATTATATCTCTTATATCTTATCTCTTATATCTTCGGCTGTTCGCCAAGGCCAAAAGCTAACAGCCAAAAGCTTGCTCCTATGACGTCAATAATAATTAGAAACACAAAATCTTATGAATACTTCTGCCCTCCTCAAATGCCTGAATCTCCACGAAATAAATACCGCTTTGCATGCATGCTGCATTAAGAGGTAACATCAATTGCTCAAGCCTTTCATTGGATCCGCCATTGTTTTTCTGATGAATCAGTGTTCTCCCCTGCAGATCTATCAGCCGTATTTCGCTTCGTGCCGGAATGTTTTTGAGATAAAGCATATTGTGATAAGATGCAATCAATGGATTTGGAAAAATACTAACTCCAGTGAGTACTTTTAAATCTTGTTTTGTAGAAGACAGGATTTCAGTATCAATCTCAATAAGGTATTGTGGCAATCCCTCATTTGGGCCATTATTAAATCTTGCATAGGGTTGGTTGGCTCTGAGCTGAATAATAGTTTCGGAGGGAATTAAACCATCTTCATATGAGCGTAAATTTTGTCCGGGGAGAAGAACAGGAAAGCCTGACCAGGTAATTTGCTCAAAAACCGGGCGCTTAAATAGTCCTCCCCTGGACCCGTCCAGCCTGGTATGGATCATCTCACAGCCATCATAAGCTTGTCTTGTGACGTATATGAAATGCTGTCCTCCCATAAAATATGACAATGGTGTATCTTTTGTTTCCGGCTCCAGCAATAGCTGATCACTTGGGTTCCAAATCATGTCATCTGTTATCACCTCCTGATCCTTATACAAGTGTTTGAAATCTTCAGAAAAGGAAGAATTTTCCCCAAAGAAAATATTAAGTCTTTCTCCTGTCTCCACGTCAATTGCATATCCCGGAAACCAACCCATCCCGCGTGCTTTCAAATAATTGGGATCATCCGGATTTGCTGAATTAGATGTAAGAGGCGTACCATTTCTGGATCCGTCAATTGTTGCATATCGTCCGTACTTATCGACAGAAGGAACAATTCTGAAATCAAACATATCACTGTGATTTACTGCAGGAAGCCCATAAGCATCATAGTGAGGGTTTGAGGTTTCAATTACCACACAACGACTCCATTTACTTTTATCAGGAGTCAGGATTATATCTACATTATTTGTGTTTTTAAGCCTGGAACTGTGTCGTAACAATTCTCCAAAGTCTTTTTCTAAAATCATAGGAGAAATGAGGAAATCAGGAACATTCATTTTTAGACGAAAATCCGCAATAGAGAAGGGTATAAAGTATGGAGCATGGGTATTTGTCAAGGCTTGGTTGGGGTCTAAAATGAAATCTTCTTCTCCCGGATCTGTTTTCACATATTTCAACGGAGAGAATGGAGGACTATTGCCGGGAGTAATTGTTGCAAAATCACCGGATGCTACACCACTTAGCCAAGCTGCATCGGAATGAAGTATTCTTGTATTGACCATTCCATTTGTAGGGTTGATGACAGAGCCACCTTGATTGATTCCGACAGTATCAGGCTGGAACATTTCAATACTGATTCCATATGTTTCTATGATTTGCTCGTGAAAATGTGAAAGATCTTTTTCGGAGCTTATAGATTCGCCGGTCTCCAGGTCTTCCAAAATCCACCTTGTAGCTGGAGTTACAATAAAATTCTGGTCTTCATTGAAGAATGATAGCCGGAGTTTTGCATTTTTTAGCTTTGAGGCATCGACAACTTTTGCCAGTACAGGCCCGAATCCATTCTCGTATTTGAGCCGTCCATCGAAATCCTGCGATAAGATGTGCTCATACATTCCATTTTCCAGCTTTAAAAACACACCCGGATTTCCTTTGCCATCCAGCCTGGTGATGGGCAATGGGGTACCATATTGGACTGGATCATTTCCGGTGTTGGCTGCTCGGGGAATTGCAGTAATTATCTTTCGATTCCTTTGGCCTTCAAGGTATGGAAATTGCTGTCCAATTCCCTTTCCTGCATGGAAGTCCTGATAATTGTTGTGGGCAAATGCAACTGCGACATAGTAATAAGGCTTGTGGTTTATCAAACTTTTATCTGCTCCGATAGCAAAAGCATCTTCAGAAATCTTAAAACTGCTCCTGACTCCATCATTATCTCCCTGAAAGACAAGCTCCGGAGCCCATAAATTGTACAGATGAAAAGGATCTGCAATTTTATTCCATTGATAAATGGTGGTAACATTATTCTTTACATCTGATTTAAAAACTAATCTGGCATTGTCCGGATTACGCAAATCATCCAATGAAATATTTTCATCTTTTAGCTGATAAACCAAATAGCCCTCAAATAAATATTCGTAAGCTGAAGGATCAGGATGATTCCTGAAAAGCGGATCGGTTTCCCTGTAACCCAGCAAATGGTTGTTTGATTGGGGAGAATTGGTAAGTAAAAATATGAGCTCTTTGTCCTGTTCAATGGTCATCACATCCGGAGCATCCGGCCCTTTCAGCTCCAGTTCTTTCTGTAATAATTGATTCAGAAGAAACAACTCAGCTTTGTCGGAAACATGCTGCAAATATTCGATTTCAGGGCAGGGATATTTTTGAGAAGGAACGAATACATTTCCGCTCAGAGCTTCCGCATATTCTCCCGGATTCAAACGATCAAAACTCGTGCTGATCACCATTCTGCGGTCACCAAATGTCATTTCTTCTGAACACATGGACCAGGAGTCCGGATTTCTTTGATTTGGAGGAGAATGAAATGCATATTTTGTGAAATTCTCTGAACCGGGATTATAGCCGGTGCCACCAATTGTCATCGGTTCTCCAGTACGCCAATGTCCGGTCATGTAACGGTAGTACTCAATGTCTTGTGTTGGATCACTTGTAGCCGGTATTACGCCTCCAATACCGCCGTTATTGTAATAGGTAAATGAACTAACTCCTTTTTTATCGGGAGTATCGAAAAACCGGATGCCCAGAATGGGAATGTTTTCACAATAAGTTGCGGTCCCTGAACATTCGCAACCCTCACGTCCGTCGGTGGCATCCTCATTATAAATGTATGCCATACTTCTGCTGGTATCGAAGCCGATAAAATCATCCCAATAGCAACCCAGGTCAGGATCAATCCAATATGCAAACCGGCCCTGATCCAGATAATCGCCGCCTGCATTTGTAAATTTGTGATGCGTAAAGGTCATATCATTGATCTCATCGTTTGTTCGAAATGCAAATGTGGTGGCATTGAATTGCATCAATGCCCGATTGCGATCGGAAGTGAGATAACCTACATTATTAAATATTTTGAAGGTCTGTAATGAAGGGATGATTTCATTTATTTCCCCTGACATTTTGCTGGCTACAACCGGGTAATCTCCTGATGAAGGGTCATAGGTTCCATCCTGGTCAAAATCATGAAAAGTCCCAAGTGCAAATGTATTCACAGGCAGGGTAAAGCCATGCACACTTTCAAAAAATGGATTGCCGGATGCTGGCCAACCCTTGATATTAACCGGTATTTCAGAATCAGGATATGGTATTCCCTGGTTCAGTTTTTGAACGATGCGTGATTTATGAATCGTAATTTCCTCAGAGGATACACTGAAAAGTCTATCCCATGGTGCACAATGGAGAGCATCTAAATCTCCATCAACATTCAATGGTCCGGCAACAAACTGGCTGCTATTGCCTCCATAGGTTCCTGTCGATATTTTTAAATTTTGAAACGGATCATAGGCACCCATCCAGATGGAACTTGCAAATATGGCACCTACTCCCAGGTTCTTAGGTACAAAGTAGCCTGATGTTCCATTTTTTTGACGCCATAATGTACCTCCCTGAGCCAAATGTGTTCTGACATTATTGATCTCGAAGTCAGCTTTTGCAACAGGAATAATACAATCTGAGCGATAATTTTTTTCAGTTTTACCAGTAGCTGTTTTTGCATTCTGTGACCAGCCCTGAATGTTTGCCATGAATATGAACAGTATGAATAGCTGGAATCTGTAAGTAAATGTTGATTTCATATTCAATTGGAATTTTAGAGATGGTGATTTTCATATTTCTCAAAAGCAGACAAATGAAATTCGCATGAAGCTTCTTTCTTTTAGATTAACGCAGCAAGCCTTCCGGATGCTGCCTGGATGCGTTTAAACTCCTAATATTTAATATGTTGAAACTCAGTGCTCTCACTATCACACCCGCACTGCATCAGCGATAGAAGCGGGCACGAGTAGAGACGCATTAATAATGCGTCGCTATGAAGTAAAGCGGATAGCGCGACCGTCCCCAAAGCTTTGGAGACGGGGATGCCCAAAAGGTTTTAAAATAATGTCAGCTGACGGCTTGCATCAATAATGCACAGATGATCCCTCCATAGGTTCCCAATGCATATCCAAGCACAGCCATGAGAACGCCGACCGGAGCCAGCGCAGGTGAAAAGGCAGAAGCAACTATCGGAGCTGATGCAGCTCCACCAATATTAGCCTGACTGCCCACTGCGACAAAAAAGAATGGGGCTTTGATGATCCTTGCAACAATAAGTAATATGATTACGTGAACTAACATCCACACGATACCAACAGAGAATAATCCAAGGTTATTGAATACATCTTTGAGATTCATCTTCATACCGATGGTTGCTACGAGGATATAAATAAATACACTTCCCCACTTAGAAGCACCAAGCCCTTCCAGCTTGCGAGCCTTAGTGATGGAAAGTAAAAGTCCAAATGTTGTAACTAGAACAATCAACCAAAAGAAATCTGAGTAAAGCGTGTTTAATCTGACGGAATCCAGCCATTCACTATGGGTCTGCATCCATGGAGTGATATTATCAGTCATAAAATGCGCCAATGCTACGCCCCCAAATGCCACTCCCATCAATACGAATATATCAGTAGTAGAGGGATTCTTTGCAACAGATGCCTGATAATTCTCCATCTTTTCCTGGAGTTCTGTGATGGCAGTATTATCTGCTTTTAACCAACGGTCTATTTTTTTCGAGATATTGGCTCCATATAGCAGAAAGCCCATCCATATGTTGGCCACAATGACATCCACCACAATCATCGAAGCAAACAACGAATCAGAAACCTGAAAGATTTCTTTCATAGCAGTCTGATTAGCTCCACCTCCAATCCAGCTTCCGGCAATTGTGGAGAGGCCTCTCCATAATTCCTCTGTCCCTACAGGTAATACACCCGGGGCTACCTTCATCACGAAAAGCAGGGCAAAGGGCCCTCCAATAATAACACTTAAGGTAGCGGTTAGAAAGATGATGAGCGCTTTCGGCCCCAGATTCCACATGCCCTTGAAATCTATTCCCAAACAAAGTAATATCAAACTGGCTGGAAGTAAATATCTGGATGCCATTTTATACAATCCGGAAACATCTCCATTTATCAGATTGAGCGGATATTGTAGTAATGCCGGAACAAAGTAACAGAGCAGCAGCGGCGGAACATAGGTGTAAAACTTTACAAAAAAGGGGTTTTTGCTGGAGGCTGACACAAAAATTAATGCCAAAACACTCAGCAAAATTCCTAAAACTACGGCGTCATTGGTAATGTATGGTTCCATATTTATGTATTACTTTGTACTTCTAATCGGGCTAAGGTAGGGTTTGAAGCTTGCTGAAGCACACAAAAAATAAAAATAAATTGAAATGGAAGAAGAGAAATTCATGCAGGAAGCGATCGATCTGGCTCTAAAGGGGATGCGGAATAATGAAGGCGGACCATTCGGAGCTGTTGTAGTCAAAGATGGAGTAATCATAGGAAGAGGCAATAATATGGTTTTGGCGACCAATGATCCTTCGGCTCATGCGGAGGTTGTTGCCATCAGAGATGCCTGCAGAAATCTCGGAACTTTTCAACTGGACGGATGTATCATCTATACTTCCTGCGAACCTTGTCCTATGTGTCTGGGGGCTATTTACTGGGCCAGACCTGAGAAATTCTACTATGCCTGCACCCGGTCCGATGCTGCGGATATTGGATTTGATGATGATTTTATTTACAAAGAAATAGATTTGAATCCGGCAGACAGGTCTATTCCAGCCAATGAGATGCTGAGGGAAAAAGCGCTGGAAGCATTTAAGACATGGGATGAAAAGGAGGATAAGGTGGCGTATTGAGTTATGAGTTTTGAATTATGAATTATGAGTTGAACAGCCGGGAAGAAGCTTCAAGCCACGAGCCGCGAGCCGCGAGAAACAGCCGAAGAGTGTAGGTGGGGAGGAGTTTAGGAGTTTAGAAATCAGCCCGTATGATCAGGCTCGTAGGGGTGCACGGCCTTGCACCCGTCTCTGCACAAACAGCCGGAAAGAAGCTTCGAGCCTTGAGCTACGAGCCGCGAGAAACAGCAGAAGAGCATAAGAGGAGGTTGCCTTAGTTGACAGCCAATTCCTGTAGGGGAGATTCATGAATCTCCCCTACAGGAATTGGCGAAGGTTGGTTAATAATTTGGGAAATTCCTGTGAAAACGTAGAATTGATTTTGTCCTTTTGGAAAGGTCACCTTTGACAGCATCGCTGTCAAAGATGTCACCTTTCAGGGCTTGCACCCTGAAAGACGTCACTTTTTCTTTGCGAAGCAAAGAAAAAAAGTCACCCGGGGCTACAAGGAACCTCCTAAAAAAGAAATGCCTCCTCCGGGGCAGGAAGAGGCATTTCTATGATAAGTTTTTTTTAGTTCAGAGGAACATTGACACCGAAGTTCCACTGGAAACCGTGATTTTTCATGCGGCCTTCGACAATGGGGTCTTTGAAGAAGTTGGTGAAAGCAGTCTGGTATCTTCCTTCAGTGAAAATTTCTACAGGCCCAAGAGGGATGGCAATACCTGCTCCTGCTGCGGCACCAAATTCCCAGCGCTGATAAGTGTTGCTGCTGAGAGGAATATCATAAGTATAGACCGGAATCTCTACAATGAAATTGGTGCTTAGTCTGACTTCTCCCTGAGAAGCGTAACCTGCATAAGGTCCTGCCATAGCATATAATTTCACAGCACCGAGATCAGCTTTATATTTTAGAAGCATAGGGGCTTCAATATAATCAATTTTGGTACGGGCACTGATCCCTGCTGTTACTGGGAAAGAAAGCACATCGAAATCATATCCCTCACGGAATAAAAATCCCTTTTGTGTATAGGCTATTTCCGGCTGGAAGTAGAAACCGTTTTCGATTGGAATCTCAGCGAAGACTGCTGCGGAAAACATATTTCTATATCGGGTAGTAGGATCTAGTGCCGTTTCTTCAAAGTAAACATTTGCGCGGTTAAGCCCTGCCCTGACGCCTACGCTGTATTGAGCGCTAAGGTCCATTGCAAGGAGTACAAAAAGCATCGCGATTGCCGGGGTGATGATGGAGCGTTTCATAATGAGAAAATTTAAAATTGTGATTGAATGAATCGTATAGGAGACAGACTGAGATTAGAGCATTAAGTTTCCTTAAGAATGTGTTATGGAAATCACAATGTTTTAATTTGCTTGAGAGTGTAAGTTTCGCAGTGATTTTAACAAGTATTTGTCCTTAAAACTTGATCTTTTCGATAAAAAGTGATAACATAGGGTTTCCATTTCTCATTTTTTAAATCATACCGATGGTAGCAGCCATTACAATTTTCATTTTGACTGCTCTGATTACGTTTTCTACTTCGTTCCAATCAGGGCCGGTTTCGGTTAATGTAATGCGCGCTGTATTGCAAAGCAGATCCGCCGCTCTAGGAGTGGCTACTGGTGGAAGTATAGCGGAATTGATCTTTGCAGGATTAGCTGTTTTTACTGCAGAGATGCTGTATCCTATAGTCACAGATTGGGGTCCTATGGGGATTATTGGTCCTCTGTTTATGGTTGGATTCGGGGTTTATTTGCTGATTTCTGCCAACAGGAAATTTTTAAAGGGCCGGAAAGCAAGCATAAAAAAAGGCATTCCCTTTGTCACAGGACTTCAACAGGGATTGCTCAATCCACAGATTTACCTTTTCTACTGCGGGATTCTCTTATCCTATTTTCAGTTTGGATTTCGTCCGGATGAGTGGCTGCATCGTGTCATAGCTTTCAGTTTCGGAGCTGGGATGGGATTTTTCAGCTTTTTACTGCTGATCATTTACATTGTCAGCCGCCGTGGTAAGATCAATAATCATTATTTCCGGGGGAGTAAGGTGATTTATGCCTGTGCAGGAGTGTTGATAGTCACAGGAGTGTATCAGTTAATTAAGCAATTTTGAAGGGCAGCTAGAGTCGCTGGGGTCCGTCCACGCTGTTTCTTCGATAAGGAACTTTGAGGAAGTCCATTGAAGAAGGTTTTACCCTGATAAAGAAATTATAAGTACCTCTCAGAGGTTGCCAGGTCATACCCATCTCCCAGCAGTGTAGTTCACGGAAGAATCCCACATCCGGGTAAGTGAGTTGCTTGCGGTTGAAGTCATATCCGATACTTCCCAGCGTGATCCGCCAGTTTTTGGTGATGGGAAGGTTTCCATTGAACTGGATGTTGTTAGTCCCAACCATGAAAGTATCTCTGTCATTTAATCTTAAGACTCCGATCATCAATGTGTGACTGATCGTGAAGTTGTCAAACACATCCCACAAACTTTGAGGCCCCAACTGTGAATTGGATTCTTGCTTTTGATTAGATCCTGATGTATTATCTCCTTCCACCCATTCCCTGACTGTCCGAAGAGAAAGTGCTGTACTAAATGTAGCATTTGCTCTCACTAGTTTTAATAATTTTCTTTCAGCATCCCAGGCATAAACATTGATCCGTCGGTTCATATCATCCCTGATGTAAGGATCAAGGGCTACATTGGCCTGAAGTGTAGTCATACCTTTAAACATGCGATGCACACCGGATATATTGACTTCAGTGAATTTAAATGAATCGGCTACTGCATTGTAGCTACCTCCCAGATTGATGTTGTCAAAAAGCTTGAATTTTCTGTCTGCAGTATCTTTCCTCAGGCGATACTTAGCTTCAAAAATGTTGTTTAGACTGTAATTAAACCCTAATTGTTTGCCTGTTCGGGGGGGTACACCGAAAATTCCTCCTTCAAAAACGGAATAAAATTCAGGATCAATTGAATTGGCATCCCTTAAATAAGATCTGTAGTAATCCAGATTTGGGTTTTGATAATTAGGAGCATAATTAAATGAAATATTGGGCTTCATCACATGCCGCAATCCTTTTACAATTCCTTTTTTAAAGTTGAGGGTTCCGAAGATTTGTGTATTGATCGAACCACTCACAGTAAATGTCCGAAATGCCCTAAATCCGGGAACCTGTGAGGTGACCACCCGGCCGAACATTGTATCATAGGTGATAAATTCCTGTCCTTCCACTATCATAGTATCAATAGGAGTAAGAATTAATGCAGGATCCAATTCTCTGTTGATGGTTTTAAATTGCCAGGTCTCAGCATAATCTACACTTGGGACAACATTAAAGTATTTAAACAACTTTATACTGGTATTGACATTGGCCCGTTGCTGGATACCAAATTGTGCACTGTCCAGTGTCATCTGAGTAAATAGTGTAGTATCAGTCGTGCTGAATCTATTGGACAATCTGCTGGAATATTGAAAAGATATTTCCTCATACCAACGGGGCTTAGGACTACCTACCGCTGTTTTTCTCTTAAATGGATAAAGTCTTTGCACCTGAAAATCCAAATTCGGGAAGGTAATATCCATCCGGCGGGTTTGAGTATTCTGGCTGTGTCCAAACGAAGCTGCCAGATTAAAAGGGCGACCTGGAAACCTTCTTGAATAGGAAACATTAGACCTTAAGGTATTAGTCAATACACTTGCTGCATCGTTGTAAATATTTGATTGGTTTCTGTTAGTTTGAATATTAATATCTCCTCCTAAAGTTTGATTTGGGTTGGATTTTGCATCTTGTGAATGCTGCCATCGGATACCTGATGAAATTCTGGGCACGTATAATCCGGTTCTCTGATCTTCAATTTTTTGATTGGAATAATTGAGTTCTATTCCACCGGTGTATTTGTAACGCCTGTGATATCGGGATGCGGCAATAATGTTGAAACTTCCCCGGAGGTAAATATCACTGGTCAATTTTAAATCTATTCTATCATTTATTGGAAAGTAATAACCCACACCTCTTAATCCAAACCCAAGATCGTCGTTGAATTCATAATCATTTGGAAAAATAATACCTTTTCTGGCACCCTGATTGAGCGGAAAAAATCCGAAAGGTAAAACCAATGGCGTCGGTACATTCATGATTTCCAGATTGGAGGGACCTATGACCACTACTTTGTCAGGAATGATTTTTTGTTTTGTAGCTCTGATACCAAAGTGGGGTTCAGGTGCATCACAGGTGCTGAAAATGGCGTCTTGTCCATATATCACATCATCGTCGTCTTCGTAACTGACAAATTTGGATTTGGTACTGGTGGCATATATGTCAGTGAATTTGGATCGGGTCAGCAGCGACATTCCTTTTTTTGTTTTGAAATTGTATTGAATAGCATCCGCCTGGACCTCCTCGCCATCCCCTTTGAATGTTACAAAACCTCTATAAACAGGATTTCCCTGAATGCTTTTGGCAATAGCCAGATTATTTTCAATATCGATTTCTATATAATCGGCCGTCAATTCAAGTTCTTTATATCTCACTATTGCCTCTCCGTATAAATACAACTTCTTTTCCTGTACTCTTAAATCACTGGAGTCCCGGGCAAAATATAATACTTCTGAATCAATCGAATCTTTTGAAAACCTGATAGTTATGGTGTCAAAAAGAGTTGGCTCAGGCAGAACCTCACTGCTATCTGTGATGGGAGGAATAGTATCTACAGATATACTATCAGGAATCTGTACTGGAGGAATTACTTGCCCAAAATGGACATTAATACATATTAAAGAAAAAAATACTATGTAAAAGATTGACTTCAAGTACAGTTTTATATTATCTTTGTTTTTAATTTGTTGATAAGTTGCAATATGGTATAAATTAAAACCTTTTAATAATACCAATGCGCAAATTTAACAGTTATTAACGAACCTGAAAGAACCCAACCATGAGATCAGCCGTGATGACGCATATCGTCTCAGTATTTATCTTCCTTTTCGCAGGCATCCAATATGCTTCTGCGGGCAGTGTTCCACTGGATACTACTTTACATCGCAGGTACAACGAAAAGAGCGTGCAGGCAGATATAAATGGAATAAAAAATAACGGGGCGGGAGAATACCTTATTCGGAAGGTCGTCCTGGATGCCGGACATGGTGGGCATGATCCCGGATGTGTTGGCAAAATTTCAAAAGAAAAGGATATTGCTTTGGCTATTACATTAAAGCTGGGCAAAATGATCGAGAATGCATTTCCTGATGTACAGGTAATTTATACCCGCAATACAGATGTTTTCATCCCCCTGCATGAACGTGCAGCCATAGCCAACAAGAATCATGCAGATCTTTTTATTTCCATACATATGAATGCCGCACCGGGAGGGCCGACTGCATATGGCACAGAAACATTTGTACTGGGAATTGACAAAGCCAAGAGTAATCTGGATGTAGCAAAGCGGGAGAATGCATCGATCAAATATGAAGCAGATTATGAAAAGAACTACGATGGATACGACCCGGATTCTCCGGAGGGACATATACTGTTATCCTTATTTCAAAATGCTTTTTTGAGTCAGAGTATTTATATCGCTGAAAAAATTGAAAAACAATTTGTCAGTCAAAATCGCAAAAGCAGAGGAGTGAAGCAGGGAGGTTTACTGGTTTTGAAGCATGCTACCATGCCTGCTATTCTGGTGGAAGCCGGGTTTCTAAGCAATGTGGAAGAAGAAAAGTACCTGAATACAGCTAAAGGACAGGAGGTGATTTCAAAATCAATTTTTACTGCATTCAAAGAATATAAAAGCTCTATCGAAGTCCGAAATGCAGCTCCGGCAGAGCCATTACTGGTCACGATGAAAGAGGAAGTGTCATCAGATACTCCGGGTGGTCTTTTGGAATTTGGGGTGCAGTTCATGTCTTCTTCGGACAAAAGTGATCCTCAGGCAAAGAAACTTGCTTCACTGGGAACGGTAAAAATCAGAAGTGAGGGAGGCAATTATAAGTATCAGATTGGGGATCTCCGCAACTATGAGGATGCCGCAAAAGTGAAAGATGCCTTGAAAGCTAAGGGTTTTAAGGACGCATTTATTGTAGCATATGAGAATTTGCAAAAAATCAGCGTGCAGGAAGCAATAGGGAGAGCATCCAAGTAAGAGACAGCTGGATTCTTCAAACTTCTCACCAGCTTAAGCCGTAGCATGGTGACGCCCTGCTGCGCTGCTCTTGCAGGGTGACATCTTTTTGCTGATGCAAAAAGGTGACGTTTTTTGACTGCAAGCAGTCAAAGTGACGTTTTTTCATGCAGGACAGAAATAACTTCATACGAATTTTCAACTCTGATTTATATCAAGAGTCAGGAGCGGCTGCTCTAAAGCAATTCAACACCTAATGCTTATCATCCATGCTTACGAAAAAAATAAAATCTCTTCAAATATTTACTCCTACCCACAACTATCTGATTATTTTTGAATTAATAGTCAGTGTATGTTCAGTCTTTTTTAAGATTGATTTTTCAAATAGGGCGTATATCAAGCTTGAAGCCTTGAAATAGGAATTTCAAGATTTCGTTTTTACCTTTGGCCCGAATTTTAAAAACCAGACTTCGAAACCTCCCTCATGAAAAAAGAAACCAAAATCGGTATTTTAGCTGTATTAGCCCTGGTAGGGTTTATTTGGGGATACAAGTTTCTGAAAGGGCAGAATCTATTTTCCAGTGCACAAGTTTTCTATGCAGTTTATAGCAATGTAGATAATCTCCCAACCTCCTCTCCTGTATTAATCAATGGTCTTGAGGTGGGTATGGTGACAAGACAATTTCTGGATAAGAATCACCCTGACCGTATTATCATAGAATTTGATGTATTAAAAGAGATCAGTGTTCCCAAATCTACAATTGCGGTGATGCAAACCACCAGTTTTATGGGTGGTAAATCAATCAACCTGATGTTTAAAGGTGTTTGCATAGATGATTGTGCTATGAGTGGTGATACATTATTGAGTGATTATGCCGGCTTGCTCGAGACCATGCTTCCCCCGGAGCTGGTAAAGGATTATGTTGTAGTCCTGAGAGAAAATGTAGGAGGCTTAATGGATTCAGTGGGAGTGAGGCTTAAGGGTGAAGATACGCAGGCCGGAAGAGCCTTCAATGATTTGACTGAAACAATTGAGAATTTGAAGTCCATCACCGGAAAAGTGGATATGCTGGTGGATGGAGTAGCAAGAGGGCTGATCGGAACCAGTAATAACCTCAATAATGTCTCCAATAATCTCAAGGAAAATAATGATCAGATTAATGCCATCCTCTCGAATGCTGAGGCGATCACTGAAGATCTGAAAAAGGCAGAATTGGGTAAGACAGTAGATGGCGCCAATTATGCTTTAGTCTCACTTCAGGAAAGTCTTGAGGAAGTTAAAAAAGCTGCAGTTTCTCTGGAAGCAATCATGGCCAATATCAATAGTGGAAACGGTACTATGGGCAAGCTGATTAAAGACCCTACACTTTACACCAATCTTGAAAGGACCTCTAAAAATTTAGATTTGCTTTTGCAGGATCTTCGTTTGAATCCTAAAAGATATGTGAATGTATCTGTATTCGGTAAAAAGCAGAAGGAGTACAATCTTCCTGAAGGCGATCCGGCTTTTCCTCCATCAGATAGCATTAAAGGGCCCGATCCTAAATTATAAACACCTCTAAATCAACCGGTCTTGACCATTGATCAGTTGGAAACGGATCTGAAAGCGCGGCGATTCAAGCCGGTGTACCTCCTTCACGGTGATGAATCCTTTTACATGGATCAGGCAGAAGAACTGTTTGAATCATATGTACTACAGGAGCATGAGAAATCTTTTAACCTGACGATTGCCTATGGCAAAGATTCAGATGCCAGACAAATAAGAGATGCAGCCAGCAGATTTCCGATGATGGCAGAATATCAGCTGATCATCGTGAGAGAAGCGCAGGACATGAAAGATTTGCCTGAACTGGCGAACTATGCTGCTCAGCCTGTTCCGAGTACTATCCTGGTTCTGGTTCACAAACACAAGAAAATTGATCAGCGCTCCAAGCTCGCCAAGCAACTGGTTGAAAAAGCAGTTGTATTTGAATCCAAGAAAATCTATGATGATCAGTTGCCGGATTTTATCAGCGGGAGATTAAAACAATTCGGACTAAAGGTCGATCAGGAGGCGGCCAATCTGATGGCTGAGCATCTCGGAAATGATCTTTCAAAAATCAATAATGAAATAGAGAAAATCAGGCTCAATCTTCCCAAAGGCTCGACTGTGGATCAGAGCGCAGTAGAGAAATATGTAGGTATCAGTAAGGAATACAACATTTTTGAGCTTCAGAAAGCGCTTTCCAATAAGCAAGTCAAAAAGGCATTTACGATCACACAAAATTTTATTGAAAATGCCAGATCACAGCCATTGGTATTGATCATCGGACAATTATTTGCTTACTTTTCAAAAGTTTATATGATACATGGACTTCAGGGGCAATCAGATGAAGCCATGGCAAAGTCACTGGGGCTGGGGAATAAATTTTTCCTTCGGGAATATAAAACGGCAGCTCAAAACTATCCGAAAGCCAAAATTGAGTCTATCTTTGAAATGCTCAGAAACTATGATTTGAAGAGCAAGGGAGTGGGTAGTGACCGGTTCGCTGATCCCACAATATTGAAAGAAATCATTTTTAAAATTCTCTCCTGATGGCGCATCTTAACAAGGCAGCATGGCAATTTTTGTCAGATTTGGCAGCGAATAATAACCGCGAATGGTTTCATGAGAATAAGAAGAAATTTGAAACGATAGTCAAGCAGCCATTCGAAGAGATCATTACTGAAGTCATTGAGCGCATCAGTGATCAGGATCCTGCTCTTGCCACAACTGCCAAAGAAGCTATTTTCAGGATTTATAAAGACACCCGTTTTTCAAATGACAAGAGACCTTACAAAGAGCATGTATCAGCCCATTTATCCAGCTTTGGCAAGCAGGCACCGGTGGTGGATGGTCTGTACATTCATTTGAGTGCATCCGAGGATAGTTTTGTAGCTGCGGGTGCTTATATGCCGGATAAATTACAGTTAAAAGCGATCAGAGATGCCATTATTGCTGAACCTGAACGGGTAGAATCCATTCTTTTAAACCCTGAGCTGAAGAAAGTATACGGTGATTTGCAGGGAGAAAAAAACAAAATTTTACCTCAGCCTTACAAAGATTATGCAGCACAATATCCCATCCTGTGGCATAAGCAATATCTTTTGACTTATTCTACTTCTAATGCTGAAGACTTATTTTTGAGAGAAGACATTGTAGACAGATTAGTATATTATTATGAGGTCGCCCGACCATGGAGTTTGTTTATGAGGGATGCATTGAGAGTATGAAAGGATGGGTTTTATTTTAAAGTAAATACTAGTTTACTAGAATTTGAAATAAAATAAACAGGTCCGGATGCGGGGCTAGTCCCAAATATTTTTTCTATTAGCATGAAAAATTTAACATAAAAGAATAGACTTTCAAAATGGCATTACCGTTCTTTATGTTATATGAGAGCAAACTTTACTTCAATTCTGGTTATAATTCTGATATCCTGTCTCAATGTTTCGGCTCAATCCATAGATAAGGAAACAACAAACACACGGGCACATAGCCTCCAAACGAATGTATTTTCATTGATTCGCTTCCAGAATGCACTCAATCTGCAATACAGGTATCAAAATTTGGAAAGCAGACGAGGATGGATTGCCAGTATCGATGTACCATTTTACCTGTCTAAAGAACCGGAGAATCAGGTTCACAGATACAAGAGCAGTATTGTATTTCCCACATTTGATCTCAAAATGATGTTCACCAAAAACTTTGGTTACAGATCTGAGGCTTATGTGGGAGTTGGATTTGATTATGGATTCAATCAATACAAACACCGTCACGTTGTATGTTTGTCTTCAATGCAGATAAACGGAACATGTATCTGTAATCAAACAGCATCCAATACATTTTTTTCATCCAGACACAGAGCAGGTATGACCCTTAGGTTTGCAGTGCCACTCCGGTTCTCCCCCAACTTTATACCTTTTCTGGCTTTACAAAGCAGTTTTTCATACATTTTCAAACCTCAATTAACTGACAGATTGTATAATGTTCAATGTGGTGAAACTACCAATGTGCGTCCTGAAAAATCTACGATAGAAATTGTCACTTTTAATGCTCACAATCCGGACTTTACAGGTGCACAGATGTTATTTCACCTGGAGTTTATTTTACCGATCAAAATGATCCTTCGTTAACCCAATGATTTTATCCTAAATGATGCATATGCCATTTTCAGTCAATAGAATAGTACAGAAATTTTCTGCCTTAATTCCCTGTGTATTTATAATGGTCCTGATATCAGGCTGTACGGATAAGGGTGATCTTTTGACAATTTATAGTGCTGAATTAAGAGACCTTGAGACTTCAGCAAGCCTGGAGAATGTCAGTGTTGAATTGTGGAGAAATGATTATTTTCAGAACCATTTAATCCAGACGAAACTTACGGACAGAGATGGCCGGTTTGAGTTTGCATTCTTTAGCGTCGTCGGTTCGCGGCATCAGGTCATCATTAATGCAACAGAAAATACAACAACTAACTGCAACATCTATGTGAATCTGACGGAAGGCGAACAATTGCATGAAATAAAGATGTGCAAACTGAAAGAGGAACTTTTAAATGTTTCTCTGTCTGAAGAGAGCAAATTGCTGCAGCCCCGGCGCATTTTTGTACATGTAAAAAATCTGGCTTGCACGATTGATTTTGAAACGGATACAAGTTCTGAACTGGATAATTATAATAGAATTTTTCAAGTATTTCCGGATAGTAAATATACTGTTTCATTCAGCTTGTACAATGACCAAAATCAAATATTTCATTCAGGGACCATGGAAGTAGAAATTAAAAAGGAAGTAATAGCGCTTTTGTTATAGGGGTGATCAATCAATTCTAATTGAGTATCATCAGGATGACCGAGGCAAAAGGTTAAAGTTTTAAAGTAGGATTGGAGTTGCGAGGTGATGTTTTTCTGCGCCTTCGGCTGGCAAGGTGATGGTTCGATAAACTCACCACAAGTGTTTCTTCCCGGCTACGCCAGCAAGAAGTGATGTCTTTGGTCTATTTTCGGCTACGCCTCAATAGACCAAAGGTGATGTGCGTGCGGAGCCCGCGATTGGGTTCATAGTTTTGGGTGTGAGTTTGTTGGGGCGGTGTGCTTTTCGCTCCTTCGGATATACACCGGCCCGCCACATGGAAATATGACCCGTCACTCAAACAAACTCATACACAAACAGATTCTAACTCAAAACCCACCACTCAACCGCCAGCTTCGCTTGCACATCACTTTTTTGTTTTCTCAGCGAAGCTGAAGGAAGCAAAAAGATATCACCTTCCGAGGCGTAGCCGAAGGAAGACATCACCCCGGCGCAGCATAGCGAAGCCGGGACATCACCTTCCACCCCATGAATCCACGGTATTAGGTACACAAAACACATCCGGGACATCACCTGTAAATTCCCGGCCATATGTTTTATCCGGACTTTTTTGACATTCATCCGGGTATTATGGTCATTGATATAATGAGGAGGTTTTCTGCAAATGATTGAAGTGGGACTCGTCGTCTTCCAGGCATTATCCCAATATCAAAAATTAATCATTATGAAAACATCAATCAAATTTTTGCCAATACTATTATTGACTTTTGCATCCTGTGCGGTCCCACAAATGATGTTGAATCAGGAGCTGGAACAAAATGCAGCAGCCTGGGAAGTTAAAGGCAAACAAGGCTGGACCTTCAACCAAAAAATTTCATTCGGTCCTTATGCCACCGGCAAAGTCTCCCGCGGATGGACTAGATCATATGACATTCCTTTCTTTGTAAGATTCAGAGGATCCAAAGAGAAATTTCATTTTGAGCAAAAAGGCCCTGAAGGCTCATTAATGGTGCATACTGTGCAATCGCTGAAAGCAAAAGAGATTGATTTTCTGAAAGGCTATTTCAGCATTCCGTTGGATTTTAAAGATGTATTTTCCGGTACCATCGGAACTGAAAATGATCCCGGAAAATGGACATTTGTTGTCAATAATCCCAATGATCAGTATTTTGGTGAAACATCTGAAGGTTACCTGAGCAATGGAAACGAACTGTATAAAATCCATGAAGTTCGCCAAAACAGCAAAAAGAGGGACACTAAATGGGGACTTATTTTTGGTTACGAGATTTTCCGGAATGGGAAGGTAATCGCAGGAATCGAGACCATCAATAATGGCCGTGTATGGATTGATAAAAGCTTGAAAGAGGAAGAAACGCAGGTTTTGGCAGCATTTGCAGCTGCGCTATTGTTGCGTTCTGAGTTGGATTTGAATGCTAATTGAGTATCATCGGGATGAACGAGGCGAAATGTGGAGTTCTAAAGTGGGTTTTGAAGTGGCGGGGTGATGTCTTGCTGCGCCTGCGGCTTGCAAGGTGATGTTTCTTCATGGCTACGCCAGGAAGAAGTGATGTCTCCGAAATAAATTGCCTGCGAAGCAGCCAATTTATTTCGGAGGTGATGTGTGAGCGGAGCTCACGGTTGGGTGCATAGTTTTGAGTGCGGGTTGGTGAGGAGTTTGGTTATTACTTGGTTCTCCCAAACTATAACCCAAACAGACCCCTACCACAAACAAACTCACACACTAGACTCCCCACTCAATCGCAAGCTTCGTAGCGAGGCTGCGCTCGCTATCTAAGGACTTGCACATCACCTTTTTGTTTTCTCAGCGTAGCTGAAGAAAACAAAAAGACACTTGTAGCGAGTGAGGAACGAACCTCGCTATCACCTTCCGGGGCGTAGCCGAAGGAAGACATCACCCCGGCGTAGCGTAGCGCAGCCGGGACATCACTGTTCATACTGTGAAGCCCCAATAGTAGGTAGAATAAAAAAAGCCCGCAACAAATCGCTGCAGGCTTCCTTATTAACATTAGTTCTTATTACAGAAGTTTCTGAAGTTCAGATTCCAGCGCACGAGGATTAATCGCAGCAATTTTTCCTTCTTTGTCGATCAGGAATGTTCTTGGAATACCTCTTACACCGTAATCTTTGGCAGGAGCGCAATCCCATTTTTTAAGATCACTTACGTGATATTCCCAGGCAAGTTGGTCTTTTGCAATAGCATCTACCCAACGTTGTTTTTGATTGGCAAGCTGGGATTCAAGCTGAGCGGCATCACTTGCGAATCTTGATCTTGTACCTTCATCCAATCCGTCAAGGGATACTGAAAATACAGTGAATCCTTTGTCTTTATATCTGTGGTAAGTCTCTACAACATGAGGATTCGCCTTACGGCATGGACCACACCAGGATGCCCAGAAATCAAGAAGAACAACTTTTCCTTTTCGTGTAGAAAGAGAATAGGTTTTGCCATCAGGACTTGGAAGCTTGATATCCGGAGCCGGCTGACCTACCTGCACGACGTCCATTGCTTTAGACATTGCTATTTGCTGCTCATATTGAGCTATCACACTACCATATAGTGGAGTATATTCAGATTGAGGACGCTCTTTCTGAACACGTTCGTAAGCTTTTTTTACCAGACTCATGTTTTCAGCTGAAGGCCCGATTCCCTGAAGAATTATTTGCATCGCTACAATTGGGTTTTCTGCAGTTTCTGATCTTTTCTGGATCTCGCCCAGGTTGCCCTGAGAGTTAATGGCCAATTGCAGAGCAGAAACATATTCTGAAGCTGCTTTTGAACCTTCTACTGTGTATTGAAACTTATCCAGTGAGGCTGCATCTCCCTTGATGGTTACATTCTTCTCTTTACCGTCAAAAACAAGCATAGCATTTTTGGCACCTACTCTTAGCAGGTATATACCTTCTGCCCATACACTATCTGCAATATTCAACGTGAATTTGCCTTTGTCGTCTGCTTTTCCTGTGGATACATTTTTCGAAGAATTGTCTCCGTTAATTTTATCCAAAATGATCTCTGTGCCCTGGGCTCCAGTTATTTCCCCATTGATTTTTACTCCTTTCTGAGCACTTGTTGATCCACATGCAGCATATAACCATACTATCCCGAAGGCGAGAATGGATGCCAGCTTCAATGTTGTTGATTTCATAAACTTCCTGTTAATTTAATTTTTCACCTAATGTTGAATAATAAATACCGGCCCATTTCTCTATCGGACCGAATTCTTCTGAATCTATTTTTAAACCAGTTCTCTGCACTGTGCCTATCACCTGAGCAGGAACATGGTTATTTTTCGCTACGTCTAACACCGATTGTACAAGACTTGTTGCAACACTTACAACAACTCTTCCCTGACCTTCACCAAATAGAAACGCATCTTTTCGAATGTTCTTATATGTCTGAATATCAAATCCTAATGAATTTGATGCCAAAGCTTTCTCGAACAGACAGGCCAGCAAACCTCCTTCTGAAATGTCGTGAGCACTTTGCAATGCCCGCGCATCTGCGAGTTGTTCCAAACATTTGATCAGGGCGCTTTCTGCATTCAGATCAAAATATGGAGCTTCAGATAGCTTAAGATTGTGAACTCTCTTTACATATTCTGATGAGCTGACATCATTGGTCACATGACCAAGCAGTATGATGGAATCACCTTCATTTTTAAATGGAATGGAGATGACGTTTTCTTTTTTATCTACCAATCCAATCATGCCGATAGTAGGTGTCGGATATACCGGTTCCACTCTATCCTGGATCACAGATTGATTGTAGAATGAAACATTCCCTCCTGTCACAGGAGTGTTGAAATGTCTGCAAGCGTCACCCATTCCTTTGACTGCATATACAAACTGCCAGTAAACCTCCGGATTGTAAGGGTTACCAAAATTAAGATTGTTTGTGACTGCAAGAGGCTTTCCTCCGGAGCATGCTATATTTCTGGCAGCTTCCGCCACAGCGATCATGGCTCCTTTATATGGATTGGCATGAACATAGGTAGAATTGCAATCCACTGTGACCGCTAATGCCTTATCTGTTCCTTTGATTCTGATGATCGCGGCATCCGTTGGATTATTGGTACTCATATTATTGGTACGCACCATGGAGTCGTATTGCTCAAAAATCCATTTTTTGGATACAATATTGAGTGAAGAAAATACAATTTCGGCTGCTTTGATGTAGTCTGTTGGCTGAGTAAACATGGCGAGATCCACAGATTTAATTTCTTTTAAATAGGCAGGCTCTCTGTATTCTCTGTCATAGACCGGTGCTCCTCCACCCAAAACCAATGGCTCGGCAGGAACATCAGCTACTTTCTCTCCTTCGTAGAAAAATTCAAGTCTTCCGGTATCAGTGACCACTCCAATTTCCTCACATTCCAGATCCCATTTGTCAAATACTGCCAGGAGTGGTGCTTCCATTCCTTTTTTGCACACGATAAGCATTCTTTCCTGACTTTCTGAAAGCAGGATTTCAAATGGTTTCATGTTTTTCTGACGTGTAGGAACTTTACTCAGGTCAATAATCATTCCTGTACCACTCTTGGCACTCATTTCAGATGTAGAACAAGTAATTCCGGCCGCTCCCATATCCTGCATGCCAACAAGCGCACCGGTTTTGATCGCTTCCAAAGAAGCTTCCAAAAGCAATTTTTCCTGAAAAGGATCTCCTACCTGCACTGCAGGCAGATCTTCTGCTGAATCTTCGGTCAAATCGGATGAAGCAAATGTAGCCCCATGAATACCATCTTTACCGGTGGCAGATCCTACGATGAAAACCGGATTGCCCGGGCCATCAGCACAGGCGGACATAGTCTCACCGACTCTGACAATACCCACAGACATGGCATTGACCAATATATTTTGATTGTAACAATCATTAAAATAAACTTCACCTGCAACTGTGGGGACACCAAGGCAATTTCCATAATCTCCGATCCCTTTAACTACTCCTCTCACTAATGCTTTCATTCTGGGCTCATCCAGATTTCCGAATCGTAGCGAGTTTAAAGCTGCTATCGGTCTCGCACCCATCGTGAAAATATCTCTGTGAATTCCTCCTACTCCGGTCGCTGCTCCCTGATAAGGCTCAATGGCGCTGGGGTGATTATGAGATTCTATTTTGAAAGCGCAGGCAAGCCCCCCTCCAATATCAACAAGTCCGGCATTTTCTTCGCCGGCAGCAACCAGCATGCATTCTCCATTGCGTGGCAGGGTCTTGAGGTATTTGATGGAATTCTTATAAGAGCAATGTTCTGACCACATGACCGAAAAAATGCTCAGCTCCGTGAAGTTGGGCACCCGGCCTAGTATCCCGGTGATTTTGGTATATTCATCATCTGTAAGTCCCAGATTTTTTGCAGTATCAACGGTTACAGCCGGTTCTGCTAAGAGCATGTTATAGGGGGCATTTATTAATAAAGGTGCAAATATAAGAAGTACTTACGTTGACCTTGCTACCAATGCATTAAATATTGTTTTTAAACTGTTAATTTTTCATGAGCCCCTGATTTTGAGCTTGTTTGGGAGTGTAAAGCTGCTTATTTTGTCATCCCTAAAGAGTTGTTTTCAAATCCAGGCATTGATGAAAAAGAAAATGATCAGGTAAATCCATAAAATATCCAGGAAATGCCAGTACCACGTCAGCAACTTGAGGCGCATTCTTTTTGCAGGATCACTGAAATATACTAATACTGATACCGGCTCTACCATACGCTTGCGGGCTGATAAATAGAACTGTGTCAGAAAAGGGAGACCGGCAATAACGTGAAGGAAATGCAGTGCAGAGATGACATATAAATATGATGTTGAATTGTCATTATTGATGGCTATGTTTTGATCAAACAGCATTTTCCATCCATACAACTGCGCAATCAAAAAAATAAATGATAAGATGAGTGTAGCTAACAAAGCTGTCTTATAATCCTGTGTCCTGTCTTTCTTGTAAGCATTTCCAGCCCATTTAAGTGTAGCTGAACTACCTATCAATATCAGTGTATTAAATAAAAAAATAAGCGGAAGTTTCATGGATGGTGCCCCATGCTGCAACCTTGTGTAAACATAAGCTATGGTGCAACTGAGAAACATAGCGGTAATGCCAAAAAGGAGCAGTACCACCAATACATATTGTGGGTGGATGCCCATAGAGTAAGATGATTCGACCTGATCAGCAGGTTTTTGATTCGGCATTTGTTTTATTTTTTCTGCATTTTTCGCTGCAATATTTTACAAATTCCCAGTCTTTTTCCCATTTCTTCCTCCATTGAAAAGTACGCATACAAACTGGACAAGTCTTTTCAGGCAAGAATGGCTTTATATACTTTTTTTGCACAACTAATGTAACAGCTTCTCAGCGTAATGGTTAATAACAGCGTATAGTAAATGAGGTGTTTTTTGAGGGATTTGAAATAATTAGAAAGGTGATCATAATGACTCGTTCGCGTCAGTTGCCTGGAGGGTGCGACCGCAGGGAGCAGTCCCCAAAGCTTTGGGGACGGACCCCGGAAGGGAACGACCCGACGCAGGAGGGTGACGCCCAAGAAGAAGTTAGAAGTTAGAAGTTAGAAGTTAGAAAGTATAAAATACTTAATGTGAGAGTAAATGGCAGAGGTCAAAAGCCTGAATGATGAATAAATAATATAGCAATAGCATCGTTTCTTAATCGGATAGCCCTGAGTATTGTTGTATGTTTGTTTTAATTGTTTTTAGAAATCAAACGTATTCAATAAAGAAAGTGTTAATCAGTAGCATTCAAGTTAAAACTATTTTATGAAATGTTGGATCTTATACATTTTTGCTGCATTCATCCTAACAGTAAGGCTTCCGGCTCAGGAAATCAGGGATATACAAATCCCGGTGGAAGTGGCCGGAAAGGCACTACAACAACCTTGGGTAGGCGGGTTGAATGCACCTCAGTTTTCCAAAGCAGATCTCAATAATGATGGGGTGCCGGATATCTTTATCTATGATCGTATAGGAAGAAAAGCTTTAGCATTCATTGATACTGGTAAGGAAGGAGCAGAGAAATATCTGCATGTCGAATCATTGACTTCACTATTTCCAGAGGTAAAGGACTGGGTATTGCTGAAGGATTTCAACGGGGATGGAGTGCCTGATATATTCACTGCTGCAGGGAATACAGTCAATGGTATCCGCGCTTTTCGGGGAAAATGGCAGGGAAATAAACTGGCATTTGATGCACTGTCATGGCCTGATCAATCTGAATTAACAAGAGATTTGCTCATAGTCAGAAAAAAGATTACACAGGATTCATTAGCCAAAGAAGTTTTCCAGCTATACTCATTCAACATCGACATCCCCGGAATTTATGATATTGATGGAGATGGGGATTTGGATATTATCACATTTAATGACGGAGGTTTTGTTGCTACTTTTTACAGGAATTATTCTTTGGAACAGGGACACGGCCTGGATTCTTTAATATTTGTCCGGGAAAAAAATTGTTGGGGAAGGTTTTATGAATCAGGGGCTTCCATTGAAATCGACCTGAGTACCAATCCAAATAGTTGCTTTACGCCGTTTCATGATGATCCGGATCAAATAGATGAGGAATCAGGGTCTGGATTCCGGCATGCAGGATCGTCCATGATTGTGGATGATTTTACAGGAAACGGACTGCCTGATTTATTATTGGGAGATGTGAGTTTTGCCGGTATGGTTTTGCTTGAAAATCATGGAACGCTTGACAATGCCTGGATGACTAAACAGGATACTTCATTCCCTTCTTACAATGTGCCTATACATTTGCCGTATTTTCCGGCAGCTTACTTATTGGATATTGATGGTGATGGTTTGAAAGATCTGATTGCTGCTCCTAATGATAATTTTAATGGAAGGGATACTGAGAATGTCTGGTATTATAAAAACACCGGTGCAGCCAATCAGCCGGTTTTCAGCTTTCAGCAGGATGATTTCCTTGCTGCTGATATGATAGATGTAGGCACAAAGTCAGCACCTGCCTTTTTGGATTATAACGGGGACGGATTACTGGATTTGGTGATTGCAGCCGGAGAAAGGTTCAGACCTGATGATTTCTATACTAGCAGACTATTTTTATTTGAAAATATTGGATCTTCAACTCAGCCGGCATTTAAGCTGGTAGATGAAGATTATCTAGAATTTAGCCAGTTTGCGGGCATTGATGGTGGGACATTTGATTTTGTTCCTCACTTTGCAGATTTGGATGGGGATGGGGACACTGATTTTCTGGTGGGTGATTATCAGGGGAAGCTTTTTTATGCAGAAAATACTGCCGGCCCCGGACAAGCTGTTCAATTTGGTCCTGTTCAATATCCGTATGCAAATATTTCTGTCGGGAGAAGAACCAGCCCATTTGTAAGCGATATCAATGGAGATGGATTGCCTGATCTGCTGATAGGAGAAGATGCAGGGAATGTCAATTATTTTGAAAATATCGGGACAGCAGGTCAGCCTTTATTTGAGCAATCAGTTTCAAATGCACCGAATGTCGAAAGATTTGGGAATATCCTTACCCGCGGGTTGTTTGAAACAAGCGGTGCTTCTTCACCTGTGGTCTTGTATCTGAAGGGAATTAAATATATTTTTACAGGTTCTGCAAACGGGTCAATTACTTTGTATGAATCAAACGCAGAAGACTTAACTTCTACCTTTCCGAAAGTGGATCATGAAGTGACAGAATTAAATTTCGGCCGCGATTCCAGATGTACATTTGCTGATTTGAATGGTGATGGTTTTCTGGAAATGGTGTGCGGAAACAGAAGAGGGGGAGTAAATCTCAGAAGCACGGAATTCAGATTTGACTCACTGATCATTAGTAATACAAATACTGTGGTGGTTCCTCCGGCTGAATTTATCCTGGCCCCAAATCCGGTCTCCGATCAATTGAAAATCAGCTGGCAGGACGATCGGATTTCCAGTGTTTCAGTTAAAGTATTCCATATCTCCGGTGCTCAGATATTGTTCCGCCGTTTTCTCAGCAAAGGAAGTGTGCTGGATACCGCTGCACTTCCTGCAGGAAGTTATATCATTCGACTGGAAGGTGAAGGCTGGAACAGATCATATCCAATCCTTAAGTTTTAAACAATTCATTGAAAAAGTAAGGACCCGACACGGATCATTGTACTCCCATTTTGGAGCGCAATCTTGTAATCTGAGGACATGCCCATTGATATTTCTGTGAAAATGGCCGGATCAACAAATGCCGAATCTTTGCTTTCCTGGAACAGACTCCTTAGAGTCTGAAATTCCTCATTAATTTTGGATTCATCCTCTGTCAGTGTTGCCATTGCCATCAAACCACATATTTTTATTTGTGGGAAATTTCTCTTGAATGCTTCAGATAAGAATCCGGATAATTCAGCAGGTTCCAGTCCATATTTTGACTCTTCTTCTGCAATTTTGATCTGAATCAAAACCGGTATTATTCTGTCAACTTTTTCAGCATGTTTATTGATTTCTTCCATCAGCTTCATTGAATCCACAGTATGTATCATATGGACGAAATCAACGATACTTTTTACTTTATTCGACTGAAGGTGACCAATCAGATGCCACTTGATATCCGAAGGCAGTGCCGCTTTTCTTTCCAGTAAATTTTGAACCCTGTTTTCACCAAAATCCCTGTGTCCCAGATCATAATAGGCCTTGATAGCCTCCAGAGACTGGTTCTTGGATACGATGATAAGATTGGCTTTTTGTGTCAGGCATTCACTTTGCAGCGCTTTGTAAAACATTTGATTGGACATTGGTGACTAAAGATAGTGAAGTCCAAAGTTGAGCATTTAGTTCTGTGTTCAATATTATTTTTGGTGATTTTATAAGTCAATTTCACTTAAGCTCTTTGTTATTGGTCAATATGAAATCCTTGCATTATTGATCCGAATAGGGCTCATCTTATGAAATAACCTTATATTGAGCCAACAAATTGAGAGCCTTAACCGCCACATATGTCCGAGTTTTTCACGATTGATATTCATACTCATATACTTCCGGCAGAAATCCCCGGATGGGCGCAGAAGTTTGGTTATGGAGGATTTATACATTTGGATCATCATCGGGATTGTTGTGCCAGAATGATGATAGATGACCGGTTTTTTCGGGAGATTGAATCCAATTGCTGGGATCCGGCAGTGAGAATCAGGGAATGTGATCACCACCATGTAGATGTTCAGGTTTTATCTACTATTCCTGTTTTATTTCACTACTGGGCTCAGGCTTCTGACGCATACGATACTTCAAGATTTTTTAATGATCATATCGCATCGGTTGTAAGTTCATTTCCTGACCGGTTTGTAGGTTTGGCAACTTTGCCTTTACAATCTCCGGAATTATCTGTGAGGGAGTTGGAGCGTTGTATGGCCATGCCCGGAATGGCCGGAATCCAGATAGGCAGCCATGTGAATGACTGGAATCTGAATGCGCCCGAACTTTGGCCGGTCTATGAGATGGCTGAAAAACTTGGCGCCTGTATCTTCGTACATCCCTGGGATATGATGGGCAAGGAAAGCATGACCCAATACTGGCTTCCATGGTTGGTCGGAATGCCGGCAGAAACTTCCCGTGCCATTTGTTCGATGATTTTTGGGGGTATTTTTGAAAAATTCCCTAAGCTCCGGATTGCATTCGCACATGGAGGAGGAGCCTTTCCTTCCAGTATTGGCAGGATACAGCATGGATTTGAAGTTCGTCCGGATTTGTGTGCTGTGGATAATACAGTCTCTCCAAGGGATTCATTGGGTAAATTTTATTTTGATGCACTTGTGCATGACCCTGAAATGCTCCGGTTTTTAGTCAATTTGGTTGGTCCGGAAAAAGTAGCATTAGGAACAGATTATCCTTTCCCTCTTGGTGAATTACAGCCGGGAAAACTCATTCGGGAAAGTGATTTTTCTCCTCAGATTAAACAACAAATGTTGGCGGATACTGCTTTGGATTGGTTAGGTTTGCCTTCTGATTATTTCAAGTCATACAAGTCTTTAAAATCTAAAGTGAATGGTTAATCAGTCCCATTTTTTGCAACAAGCGACTGAACTGGATCAGGAAGATCCGCTGAGTTCTTTCAGGAATCAATTCCATATTCCCGATAACGGGAAGGGGGAAAACCTCATTTACTTTTGCGGAAATTCTCTGGGATTGCAGCCGAAGTCTGTGCGATCATTTATCGAACAAGAATTGAGCGACTGGGAGCACCTGGGAGTAGAAGGACATACTCATGCAAAGAACCCCTGGATGCCTTATCATGAAATGCTGACCGGGCATATGGCGGAAGTGGTTGGAGCAAAGCCTGAGGAAGTAGTTGTTATGAACAGTCTCACAGTCAATCTTCATTTGATGATGGTGAGTTTTTATCGTCCTGATTCTACACGCAATAAAATATTGATTGAAAAAGGAGCTTTCCCTTCGGACAGATATGCAGTATGGTCTCAGATTAAATTTCATGGACTTAATCCTGAAGAATGTCTTATTGAAATAGCACCCAAAGAGGGATCGACCTACGTCACACAGAGTGAAGTGCTAAATGAAATCAGATTACACGGTCAGGAGCTGGCGCTTGTGATGCTGGGCAATGTTAATTATTACAATGGTCAGGTATTTGATATGAAATCCATTGTAGAAGTGGGCCATAGTGTGGGGAGCATTGTGGGTTTTGACCTGGCTCATGGAGCGGGAAATTTAATTTGTAATCTACATGACAGCGGAGCAGATTTCGCAGTCTGGTGTTCATATAAATATCTGAATTCTGGTCCCGGAGGAATGTCTGGTTGCTTTGTGCACGAAAGACATTCCAGAAGTTTTGATCTTCCAAGATTCGCCGGATGGTGGGGCCATGACAAAGCCAGCCGATTCAGGATGGGACCTGATTTTCTGCCCATTCCCGGAGCTGAAGGCTGGCAATTGAGTAATCCTCCCATTCTCGCCATGGCTGCTTTGCGTGCTTCACTGGAAATTTTTCATGAAGCAGGTATGAATCGGCTCAGAGAGAAGTCTGAGAGAATGACCAGCTTTCTATTACAATATTTAGAAGATATGGAAGGCTCTATGATACAGGTAATTACACCTAAAAGCCTGGCTGAGAGAGGATGTCAACTCTCGATCAGAGTGCATGGAGGAGACAGGACACTTTTTAATAAAATCAGACAACTGGGAGTGATTGCAGACTGGCGGGAACCGGACGTGATACGGATAGCTCCGGTACCTTTGTACAATACTTTTAAAGAATTATATGACTTTGGAACATTGTTGGGAAATGAAATTGAAAAATCAAATGGTTCTCAGGTTGTTCACTAGTAATTTCTAAGTATAATTTCTTAGAAGTTTCGATGGTTGATATAAAACAGGCAGACAGGTATTTTTAAATGTGGTTCAAATAAATATTTAATGACAGCGGCACAGAATATAAAAAAGCAGGGAATTGTCATCATAGGAGCGGGGTTATGTGGTTCCCTGCTTGGAATCAGATTAGCACAACGCGGCCATGAGGTACACATATATGAAAGCCGTCCGGACATGCGAAAAACTAAAATAGATGGAGGGCGATCTATCAATCTTGCATTATCTGACCGCGGAATTAAGGCGCTGGAATTAATCGGAATGAGTCATGTAGTTGAGCAGGATGGCATTCCACTGTATGGAAGAATGATTCACCCGGCTCAGGGTGAAGCCTCCTATATGCCATATTCCGGCAGAAGCGGAGAAGCGATTCATTCTATATCCCGAGGCGGGCTCAATAAGACATTATTATTGGAAACAGAAAAGTATCCAAACATTCATCTATACTTCAATCAGCGCTGCATAGATGTCAATTTTGAGGAACGATATGTTTGTTTCGAAAATGGAAAGGGTGGAGAACAATACATTTTGGAATGTGATAGAATACTGGCAACAGATGGGGCAGGTTCCGCAGTCCGTCGTGCTATGATGCGTCACACGACTGAGATGCGCTTTAATTTTTCTCAGGACTTTCTCACACACGGCTATAAGGAACTTTCCATTCCTGCTGCAGATGATAAGGGCAATTTCAGGATTGAAAAAAATGCCCTGCATATATGGCCCAGGGGAAGTCAAATGTTGATTGCTCTGCCCAACTTAGGTGGAAGTTTTACCGTGACTTTGTTTCAGGATTTTGAAGGACCTGATGGCTTCAATGCATTAAAAACACCCGAAAAGATTCATTCATTTTTTGACAGATTTTATCCAAGTGCCAAAGAACATATGCCGGACCTCGTCAATGATTTCCTTACCAACCCATCTGCAAATCTGGGCACCGTCAAATGCTATCCATGGCAAGTCAATCACTTCAGTCTTTTGTTGGGGGATGCGGCACATGCCATTGTTCCATTTTATGGACAGGGGATGAATTGTGCATTTGAAGATGTTTGTGTACTGGACAAGCTGATGGATGAACATGGAGACAATTGGGCTGATATATTTGATAGATTTCAGGAAAATCGTAAGCCTGATGGAGATGCGATTGCAGACCTGGCGGTTGATAATTTTTATGAAATGAGAACTTCCACAACCAGTTTGCTTTTTCAAAGAAAAAAAGCCCTTGAAACCAAAATGGAGCAAGCAGGATTACCTTATTTTTCTAAATATGCATTAGTTACTTTCAGACCGGATTTGCAATATAGAGATGCTCTTGTGAGAGGCAGACTTCAGGATGAATTCTTGCTGGAATATTGTAAAAATGTGACAGATATAAATGATGTGGATTATGTAGAATTGCAGAAACAAGTAGAAGCTTACATAGCAGCAGCAATGAAAAAATCCGAGATATTTTGATCTGATATAATCTGTTAAAAGTATGAAAAGTAAATTAGTAGCGGGTAAAGCAATACCAAGAGGTAAATTCCCCCATATAAAACGGGCTGGCGATTTCCTGTTTATTTCCGGAACCAGTTCAAGAAGACCGGATAATACTTTTGAGGGAGTAGTAGTTGATGAATTCGGGACTACACAACTGGATATCCGCCTGCAGACCAGGGCAGTGATTGAAAATATCAGGGATATTCTTCAAAGCATGGATGCCGATTTGAGTGATCTTGTAGAATTGAATACCTATCTGGTCAATATGAATGATTTCGGTGGTTACAATGAGGTATATGCTGAATTTTTCGACTATGATGGTCCGGTCCGTACCACAGTTGCCGTACACCAATTGCCTCATCCACACCTTTTAATTGAAATAAAAGGAGTTGCTTATAAAAAGGCTTAACTCAGGATTACTTAGAATTTATAGGTAAATCCAAAGCGGAAGGAGATCGGAATATTAAGGGTTCCGCCTGATGGCTCCAGCAAATTGTACAGGACTAAAATTTCTCCGCCACCTGCATTATAACCAAGTCCAGCAAAAAAATTATTATTCGTCTGATTGATTTTAATAAGATTCCCATTTGCTATTACAGGTCTCTGAAGAAATTCCAGCTGATATTCCGCATGGACAAAAATCACATTGAAAAATTTATATCTCGCAAAGGGGCCAAGGCCTACTGAGAATAAATTAAATTTTTCTACCGGCCCTAAAATACTTGTTTTGTAAAAGTTATAAACTACCTCCACTCTGGGTCCGATGGAAAAATCCGGCGTGATTTTGTATCCAACCATAGGAGCCAATCCAAAAGCGAATGAACTTTCGAAGTTGTTGGCACCGAAAAACAAAGTAAAATTACCTCCATACCATAGTTTATCTTTAAAAGCAGAACCTTCCTGTATGGTCTCCTCCGGAGCCTCTCTTTGTAGTGTAGCGTTTGGATTTGGCCTTCTGATAGGTCTTTGGGCAGATAGAATTGCAGAGCAAAACAACAAACTAAGAAAGAACAGGTACTTATACATTTAGATCAATTTTTTAGTAAATATAATGTCAACGTCAAAGGTTGCACTTACGTATTTATAATTATCTATCTCAGGCAACGAATTTTTCATGTTATGTATCTTCTGTAAAGGTAAGGAGATTTCTTGTCTATGCCTGCCCATTCGAGTGATTAAGGTTTATCAACTCTGAAATGCCGCACAAAATTATTTGTTCAGTCTCCCTAATGGATTCCACTAAAATTGATTTTTGAACATATTATTATGATTAGAATCTTTACATTTTGTACCTTCTTTTTCTTCGCTACCAACGGATTTGCCCAGGTTCCACCAAATGATCATTGTGCTAATGCAATACAGCTGAGTAATGTCAACAATTTCTGCGGTTCTCAATTATTTGGGTCTCCAACTTTTGATTTAACGGATGGCCCCTGTCCTCCTACATTTTCTCCATCTCTTAATACGTGGTTTAGGTTCACCGCAGTTGGTAATACGGTAACTATAGGTGCAATAGCAGGAGCTAATTTATATAAAATCACATTGGTACGTTTTCCATTTGGAGCATGTGGTATTCCTGAAATATTAGACTGCAATCTATCTGCCCTTTCATTTACCGGGTTGATGATTGGTCAGGAATATTTTATTATCATCAGCAGTGATATTAATTCCGGTAATTATGAACTCTGTGTGAATAATCCCGTACCTGTTCCTCCTCCCAATGATATAGCATGCGATGCAATAGTTCTAAACAATAATGTACCTTCCTGTGGAACCACGGTTGATGCTAATTTTGAATTTGTTCCATTGACAACACCCTGTCCTGCTGTTGCCACGAACCAGATTTGGTATCGTGTGACTATTCCTGCCAATCAAACCAATCTTGCCATAACCATTCAGGGTAATACATTGACCAGTGGAGTACAGGTTTTACTGGGTCAATGGGCGGATGGCTGTGGGGGTTTTACCTATAATTACAGCGAGCTAAATGTATTTTGTGGTCCTGCGAGCAGCACATTTGAATTTAATTGCCTGGAACCGGGCACCTATCATATGCTGCTTTCTTCCAATAATCCCGGGGCCGGTTCCTTTTGCATTACTGCAAATATGTATGGGCCTCCTGCAGGTTGCGCATTGAATGACAATTGCGAAAGTGCCACAAAAGTCCCTCCTTTTGGTTTGAATGCTGACCCTCAATGTGTCGCCGGATGCAATATCGGTGCTTGTGGTGAACCATTAATAGTAGATGGCTGCAACTATAATGGAAGTGTTGTATGGTTTGAATTTACAGTTCCGGCCGGAGGTAGCAAACTCAATATTACATTGGTGAGTCCTGATGGATCCTTATCCAACCCTCAGATGCAGCTCTTTGGTGGTGATTGCAGCAACCTGACGGCTATCACGGGTTGTAATATCGGAGCCGGAGGCTCATTGAATTTATTGGGTCTGGATGTCGTCGCAGGAACTACATATTTATTGGCAGTAGGAAATAATACCGGATTTGCAGGTAATTTCAATCTGTGTTTTTCCGCCACTGATCCTCAGACTGCCTGCGTAACCAGATCAACTTTGGCTCCTGTTTCAAGATCATCCGGATTGCCGATGAATGCACCTTTCCTGCCCAATGAAATAATACAGTTTACCTTTACATTTACATTCTCATCTACAAATAATAGCTGTCAATGGCCGCATGGTGTGGTGCCCATTTTCGGAGATTGCTGGGATGTCGAAGGTTCTGATATCGCAAACTCAGGTTTCGGGAACTGGCAATTTTACAATGCCGGAGCTGTCACTTACAAGGCTGATAATCCATTCCTTAAAATATATACCGACACTGATGGTACCACAAAACTATGCTATTATGTAGATCCTACCTGTGTCGGTACTCCGATTACAATAGGTACCAGATTACCAGCAGGGTGGTTTTATAATAACGGGGGCGGCCCCTGTGCCGATCAGTCAGATCCCAATCAATCCTGGGGCGAAAACTGCAATGGTTGTGAATCCACCTGCGATCTTAGTTTTACTTTCTTTATGAAAACAAAGACCCTGGATGAATGTGAAGCGGATCCTACTATTCTGGATTGCGGTGTTCAGATGTATGTATTCTCCGATAGACAGACGGGTTGTTGGTCAGGTGGAGGCGACAATACTTGTCTTGCAGATTTTCCAACTTATTTCCAGGGTTCATTGAATTGTTGCAGACCTCCAACTATTGTAGAAGAGTATGAAAAAATATGCTCAGGTTATACTACCAATCTGGAAATTACCTCTGATCAGGATGATCAGGGTGCTGTGTATTCCTGGACTGTGAATGCACCTAATGGAATCTCCGGGGCAGCTCCGGGTAGCGGTAAGTTTATCAGACAGACACTCACAAACAGTACAAATAATATTCTAACAGTTGAATATATCATTACCGGTATCAGTGCTACCGGATGCCCCGGGGAGCCGTATAAGCATACAGTAGATGTACTTCCCGAAATCAAAGCTGTCATCACAACAAATCCTATTGATGGACGAGGTTGCGCAACCACACCTTTTGATGTTTTTGCCAATGCTACCGGTGGAAATGGTGGTCCATATGAATACTTGTGGAGCTATCAACAAACCACTGACCAGAATCTGATTGGGATCACTCCGGGTCAGGAAGGTATTTTTCCATACACTGTTACTGTAACAGATGTAGAAAATGGATGTACCGGAACAGCTTCAGTGGTTGTGACGGTAAGTCCAAAAGTTGATGTCTTTTTCGAAATGGATACTGCCCAATTTTGTGCTCAAAACGGACCTGTTCAGCTGGATGTTGTAACATTGACCAATGTTGTCAGATATGATTGGTCTGTACCTTTCGGACCTACGCCCAATGGAGGGACTTCTACTTTGAGTATACCTCAAAATATAAATAATGTTACCGATCTTTTATCTGGATTGTTTCAGGTGACAATTACAGATGATAATGGTTGTACCGGAAATACTGAAATTAATGTGTCTGTATTTCCTACTCCAAGATTTTATGTAAATGGAGTAGCGCCCGAAGAGATATGTGTAACAGATGAACTGATTGCTTCAGGTGATCCAATTGATTTTGGCAACATTTGGTTGGTATTGGCGGAATCCGGTTCTCAATACAATTGGTCAGGAACAGCAATACCTATTGGTGGAAAAGTATATCCTGCGGATTTATTGACTTTATCCGGACCAGGCACTTATACTGTTAAACTGGTAGTCATCTCACCTGCGAATTGTATAGATTCCATTGAGCATGAATTTGAGTTGTTGGTTCCGCGGGAATTGGACTTGACAGTACCTCCAGCACTCTGTGCGACTGGTGCACCTCATGTGTTGGTGGGAGTACCGGGAGGTGGAACCTGGTCAGGACCGGGAGTAAGCAATGGATTGTTTGATCCATCGGCAGTGGGACCCGGAACTTATAAAGTATTCTATCAATACATCGAAGGTACCTGCACATCCAGAGACTCAATGAATATCCTGGTGGATGAACCACCAACTTTGCAATTAGATGCCATCTCCCCTAAATGTTTTGATGCAGATCCTGTTCAGTTAAATGGCACACCGGCTGGAGGAGTCTGGACAAGTCTGACACCGGGCTTGATGGATGCTAATGCATTTTTCGATCCAAAATTAGTACCGACTGCCGGCGTATATCAATTTGTGTATACAGTAATGGAAAATGGATGTGCCTTCGCAGATACGCTTGATATCGAGGTTTATCCGGAATTGAGAGCCGATTTTCAGCTAACAAGTCCTGTCTGTTTGACTGGTACCTCTACTGTTCAATTTAATGGTGTATCACCTGCAGGTACTAATTATGTGTGGTCAGTCACAAACGGGACAATCATCAGCAATGATAATAATGGGCAAATAGCTGTTCAATGGGATGCCTCCGGCCAACAGGATATATCATTAAGCATTGATATTAATGGTTGTAGTAACGGACCTATCACAAAACCAATTGTAGTTGAAAGACCACTGGATGATCCTGAACCTGATTGTGGTACATTGACGACTACTTCTGTGGCTTTTGATTGGGATGATATTACAGGATCAAGCGGATACATTATAAATTACGGAGGAACAGATATTATGCAAAACACCTCTGATTATGAAGTTACGGGACTCACACCCCCGGGCGGAGAAATCCCTGTAAGCATAACAGTAACAGCTGTAGGTACAGGTGTCTGTGGCAATAGCAATCCCATTACTGTGGAATGTATTTCAACACCTTGTCCGGTAATTACCCTAACTCCTTCCAATCCTGTCTTAGATTTTTGCGTTAGCCCCACCACTCCTCCCATCCAGCTCACTATGGCTAAAACAGGAGGAGATAATTCCGGAACCGGTGTATGGACCGGCCCATTTGTTTCTGTGTCAGGCTCTTTCGATGCGGCTTCAGCCGGAGCAGGTCAATTTACATTTACATATACTTATACCGAAGCATCCTGCGAATATACCGGGAGTGTCACTTTGAATCTTGTTGAAGGATCCAGCCCGGGCTGGAGCTCTGACAAGCTGGAAGTTTGTGTTGATGAAGTAGCTACCATTACTTATACTGGCAATAACCTCAGTGGAGGAGCTTTGATTTGGAATTTTGACGGAGGAACAGAGCTGGCAGGATCAACAGACAATACAAAATTAGTGTCATGGAATTCTTCCGGAATTAAAAATGTAAGTGTATTTGTCCAGGATGCATTATGTACACCGGAGGTTTATACGGCAAGCATTGAAGTAGAAGCTCCTCTTCCCGCTCCCAATGTCACTTGCGGCGCTGATCCGGTATCAGTAACCTTCAATTGGGATCCGATTCCCGGTGTGACGCAATATCTGATATCCATTAACGGAGGTCCATTTGTTCCTTATAACCAAACAACTTATGTGATTACAGGACTGAATCAGGGAGATCCTCCTATAGAGATCAGGGTCATAGCAGTAAATGCCGGTCCTTGTGGAAATAGTGGTATCGGTACAGCATCCTGTGCTCCCAAACCATGTGAACCTATTGTAGTTTCAATTGCGGCGATTCCTGCAATTTGTCTCACTGGCACTTCACCTGTTGTACAGCTTAACCCTACTGCTACAGGAAGTGATGGTTCTGGTACATATAGTTGGTCAGGTCCCGGAATTACAGATGCGGCTGCGGGAACATTTGACCCCAAAATAGCTGGTATTGGCACACATACTATTGACGTCCGGTTCAATGAAGATTTTTGTAATTATTTTGCTCAGGTAGTGATTCAGGTATTAGAGGTTCCTACAGCTGACTTTACTATTAATGGTCCTATTTGCACAAATGAAATAGTAAGAGCTAGTCACACCGGTATAGCTGGTGCCGGGGCCACCTATTCATGGTCTGTGAATGGTGGAAATATAGTCAGTGGTGCGAATAGTCCAAATATTGATATTGAATGGATTACAGGCGGAATAAAAACGGTAACGCTGACAGTAACTCAAAATGGCTGTGCTTCAACGCCGGTATCCAGAGATATCACTGTAGAAATACCACTTACTGCTCCTGTTATTTCATGCAGTAGTTCTACTACTGAAGTGGAATTTACCTGGAATGCAGTCGCTGGAGCTACCGGTTATCTGGTGAGCATCAATGGGGCTACACCTTATACAACCACTGATTTATTAGCTTTAGTAGATGGTCTGACAGTAGGACAAGTGGTTACGATCAGAGTTACAGCTATAGCTCCTGCAGGATATTCTTGTGGAAACAGTGTGGCAGCAAATCTCACCTGTGAAGCTGAGCAGTGTCCTGTCATATTTGTGGACATTACGGATGAAAACTTTGTTTGTTTGAAACCTAATTCCCCGATTATTACATTAAATGTGGATCTGAGTGGACAGGTGGTGAGCGGGACAGGTCAGTGGACAGGAGGTGCAGGATTGATTGATGATCAGGAAGGACTGTTCGATCCAAATCTTGCCGGTGCAGGTATTCATGAGATTGTTTACGCTTACAGGGAAAAAGCTTGCAATTACTACGATACGATATATATTGAAGTGAGACCTCAGCCGCTTGCTGATTTTACTGCAAGTAGTCCGCTTTGTGTAAATGAAACCGGCGATATTCAATTTACCGGAACTGCAACATTACTCGGAGAATATCAATGGAATCTGGATGGGGCCACTATTATTTCAGGTGCCGGGACTTCAAATCTGGAGATTTCCTGGTCCACAAGTGGTTTGAAAAATCTTCAACTCATCATAGATGATAATGGATGTATTTCAGACCCTGTTTCCAAAACAGTTAGAGTTGACCGGAGATTAGCCGCTCCAATTCTTAATTGTAATTCTACTTTGACATCGATTGCATTTAGCTGGAACTCTGTTGGTACTGAGGGCTATCTGGTGAGTATAAACGGAGCAGCACCCACATTTGTATCATCCAACAGTCTGGATCTTCAGAACTTAATAACAGGCGATTCTGTGACCATTACGGTGATCGCCATAGATAGTGGGCCATGTGGAAATAGTCCTGAATCTGAATTGACATGTTATGCTGTCAATTGTCCTGATGTCAATTTGAGTATTGATCCACAGCCGGTATTATGTATGACCGAAGCTGGAAAGACTGTTAAATTAAATGCTGAAGCAACTGGTGGATTTGGTGGAGGAAATTATACATGGTCAGGACCAGGCATAGTTAATGCTATGACAGGACTTTTTGATCCATTTATTGCAGGACCCGGGGACCATGAAGTGTTTGTGACTTATCGTGAAACGGTTTGTCCTTATCAAACCAGTATCATTATAAAAGTGACTGAGCGTCCGTCATTGTTGCTTGAAGCATTGGATGCAACCTGCTTTGGGTATAAAGATGGGCATATCATGGTGACAGAAATTGTAGGAGGCACAGCACCTTATACTTATTCAATCAATGGATCCAATTTTTCATCTCTGGATCGGTTTGAAAATCTGGGTCAGGGTAATTATATCATTGAAGTAAAAGATGCAAATGGATGTGTTCAAAGTTTTCCGGTTATTGTCAAACAACCTGATAGGCTGACGGTCGATTTAGGTGCAAGTATTTTAATGGAAACCGGAGATACCGTTGAATTGGCTCCTGTTCTGAATATTCAGCCTAATGCCAGTACCAGTTATTGGTGGACCGGCGATGAGTCAATTGGTTGCCCTACTTGCCCTACTATCAATATAAGTCCTTTGGATGAAACAACAATCAGAGTTGAGGTAACCGATTCCAGTGGATGTAAGGGAACGGATGAAGTAAAAATAATGGTGAAAAAGAAAAGGCGGGTCTTCATCCCGGCTGCATTTTCCCCTAATAATGATGGGGTTAATGATATATTTTTCGTGTTTGGCGGTATTGAAGTAGCCAGGATTGAAAGTATGCAGATATTTAATCGTTGGGGAGATGAAGTATTTTTCAATGATGATTTTCCTCCAAATGAAAAATCTGAAGGATGGAATGGCACACATAAAGGTGAAGTGTTAAATCCTTCAGTTTTTGTGTATCGTATCGTAGTAAGGTTTGTTGACGGAAGTAAAGAAAATTATTATGGTGATGTCTCATTACTCAAACCTAATAGCAATTAATGTAGATAAAAAAATGCATCAAAATTTATGGGAAAAATTCAATCTGAATGCAGATCGCCCAAAAATTTACATGCTGGTATTAATAGAAAACAGTTTTTGATTTTCAGCCACAAAGACATATTCAAAGGAATAAGTTTTCATGTGTTGAATACATATAAAATTAAACAATAATGTCAACGCATTAATTTGGAATCATTCAGTTTGAATTTCCCAAACAGGTGTTTTTATTGTAGAAGTTCTGAATTTCAGATAGTATATTTGCCGATTCAATTCATTTTAAGTAGTAAATTTTGGAGGGATTACCTTATGAATAAATTTTTTACTCTATTCTTTTGCATCTTTTTTTATGTTATTGGGTATGCTCAAGTGCCTCCCAATAATGACTGTGCAAATGCAATTCAGCTTACCAATCTCAATAATGCTTGTAGTCAGCAATTGTTTGGGACGCCAACATTTGATATTGCAGACGGACCATGTGCTCCGACCTTCAACCCTGCTTTAAATATCTGGTACCGTTTTACGGCTGTTGGCGCCACAGTTACAATTGGCGCTGCCGGTGGCTCTGTCCTGTACAAAATTACGCTTGTGAGATTTCCTTTTGGCCCCTGTGGAATTACTGAAATTTTAGACTGTAATGCCTCGGTTCTGACAAATACGAATCTAACGATCGGCGAAGAATACTATGTGATCATTAGTAGTGGAAACCCCGGGACCAATTTTGAACTTTGTATCAACAATCCTTTACCCAATCCACCACCAAATAATAACCCTTGTCAGGCAATTGTATTAAACAATAATGTTCAGTCATGCGGAACTACTGTGGATGCTACTCCAACATTTCCGGCTTTAAGTTTACCATGTCCTACGGTAGCCAGTAATCAGGTCTGGTATCAGGTCACAGTTCCAGCCGGACAAACCAATTTGGAAATAACCCTGCAGGCTACCTCACTAACCGGTGGAGCACAGGTAATTGTTGGTCAGTGGACCAGTGGTTGTACCGGAACATTTCAATACCTTGATGCTCATGTATATTGTGGACCTGCGATTAATACTTTTGAATTTTCGTGCATGGATCCCGGTACTTATTATTTAATGTTGTCATCTAATAATGCAGGTGCAGGAGCATTTTGTATTACTGCCCGTACCTATGGTTCTCCGCCAGGTTGTGGTCTGAATGACAATTGTAATAGCGCAATTGCCTCCCCCCCAATTGTAATGAATGGCTCTCCGGTTTGTGTAAATGGAAGCTGTAACATCGGGGCTTGCGGAGAAGATTTTACATCTCCCGGCTGTAACTATAATGGCCCCGTTGTCTGGTATACCGTTACAATTCCTGCTGGTGCAAGTATTTTGAATATTACTATCAATAGTCCTGACGGGTCTTTGTCAAATCCACAGCTTCAGCTTTTCTCCGGAGGTTGTGCGGGGTTAACAGCACAATCCAACTGCTTTATTGGAGCAAATGGTAACTTAAATGCATTGGGAGTGCCTGTAACAAGTGGAACAACCTATCAAATAGCAGTGGGTAGTAACTCAGGAACTGCCGGAATATTTAATATTTGCTTTTCAGCAACTGATCCGCAGACTGCATGCTTAATCGAATCAGCTATGGTTCCAATAGCGACTTCTTTAGGATCCCCTCCAGCGGGACCTTATCAACCCGGAGAAATTGTTACTTTTTCTTATACATTTACATATTCTTCTACAAATAACTCCTGTCAGTGGCCTCATGGAGTGGTTCCATTATTTGGTCCATGCTGGGATTTAGCTGGTTCAGATTTTGAAGAAGGCGGATCCGGAAACTGGGGATGGTTCCCGGAAGGAACTGTTACATATAAAGCAGATAATCCGTTGATTAGATCTTATGTCGGAGCAGATGGACTGCTTAAATTATGTTATTATATTGATCCAACTTGTACAGGTGCCACACTAACACCGGGTACTGCACTGCCAGCGGGATGGTTTTATACGAATGGTGGCGGGCCTTGTGCAAATCAGGGTGATCCCAATAATTCCTGGGGCCAAAATTGTGGCGGATGTGAAGGCACTTGTCAAGTGAGTTTTACTTTGAATTTAAGAACCAAGTCCTTTGAAGAATGTGATGCAGATCCATCTTTGACCGATTGCAGTGTTCAGGTTTTTGTTTTTTCAGACCGACAAACCGGATGTTGGGTAGGCGGTGGTGATAATACCTGCCTGGCAGATTTTCCTACATACTTTAATGCTTCCCTGAATTGTTGCAGAGGGCCGGAAATCAACCCGGACATGGATAGAATTTGTTCAGGTGAAACAACTAATATAGAAATTACTTCAGATCAGGATGCTTTGGGAGCATCATATTCCTGGACGGTCAATGCTCCCGGAGGTATTTCTGGTGCTTCCCCGGGGATGGGTAAATTCATCCGCCAGGCTTTGGTGAATAATACAACGGGAATACTCACTGTAGAATATGTCATTAGCGGAGTAAGCGGTACAGGATGCCCTGGAATGCCTACTTCTATCCAGGTAGAGGTTCTCCCTGAAGTAGTTGTGAATATAACCACTTTCCCTGAAGAAGGCTGTGCGACTACTCCCTTTGACGTTACTGCAAATGCCGGTGGTGGTGGAGGTGGACCTTATGGGTATTTGTGGAGTTACCAGCAGAGTACAGATATGGCTTTGCTTGGAATCACTCCGGGTCAGGAAGGAATTTTTCCTTACTCTGTAACCGTAACAGATTTGGGATCAGGGTGTACAGGTGTAGCTTCCACTGTAGTGGAAGTAAGCCCGAAAGTAAATGTAGAATTCCAAATGGATACTACTACATTCTGTGCCCAGGATGGTCCTGTTCAATTGAATGTTTTGACTGACGCAATTGTAGCGCCGGGCGGATATGCCTGGTCTGTTCCATTTGGCGCTCAGCCCAATACAAATGCCGGATCAATCAGTATTCCTTCTAATCCTAACCAAATATTTAGTACCAATTCCGGATTATTCCAATTAACTATTACTGATGTTAATGGATGTACCGGTAACACTGAAATAGAAGTCAGTGTGTACCCTACACCAAGATTTTTGTTTAACGGATTTCCACCCGATGAAATTTGTGTGAATGATGATATCATTGCTTCAGGTGAAGAAGTTGATTATAATGATTTTTGGTTCGTTGATGCTGAATCAAGTTCTGAATTCATATGGTCTGGAACCGGCCTCCCTATTGGAGGAAAAGTTTATCCTGCTGATTTGTTAGTCCTTAGCGGACCCGGAACTTACAATGTGAAGTTAGTCGTAATATCACCCAATAATTGTACTGATTCACTGGAGCATACTTTTGAATTGCTCGTTCCCCAGGCTCTTACTTTAACGGAGCCGTCGCCTTTCTGCGCCACCGGTGATCCTTATACATTAACAGGTATTCCGGCAGGTGGTACCTGGTCCGGACCGGGAGTTAATAATGGAATTTTTGATCCAAAACTACTAAGCCCTGCTACTTATACCTTGTATTATGAATATGTACAGGGACTTTGTGTATCTCGGGATTCAATTGAAGTTGTAATTGACGACGCTCCAATTATGACACTTGATCCAGTAACTCCAAAATGTTTTGATGCAGCACCTGTACAACTGAATGGGACACCTGTTGGCGGTACCTGGACAAGTTTGACTCCTGGTTTATTGGGCCCGAATAACACATTCGACCCGCAGAATGTCACTTCAGCCGGGACATACCAATTTGTTTATACAGTCACAGAAAATGGTTGCGATTTTTCGGATACGCTTGATATTGAGGTCTATCCTGAATTAAGAGCAGATTTTGCCCTGACAAGTCCTGTATGTTTGTCCAATACATCGACCATACAGTTTAATGGAGTAGCTCCTGCAGGAACCAATTATGTTTGGAATATTCCTAATGGTACAATTACTAATAATAATAACAATGGTCAAATCACAGTTCAGTGGAACAGTGAAGGCACGCATAATATATCATTAAGTATAGATATTAATGGCTGCTCGAATGGTCCGCTGGTAAAAACTATTGTGGTTGAAAAGCCACTGGATGATCCGGAACCGGAATGTGGAGTTTTAACAACCACCTCTGTAGCCTTTGACTGGGATGATATTGCAGGAGCCACAGGATATATTGTGAATTATGCAGGTAATGATATCCCCCAAAATAATTCAGATTTTGCAGTCACAGGTCTGACGCCACCTGGTCTTGTTACTCCTATTACGATTACTGTTACTGCAGTAGGATCAGGCATTTGTGGAAATAGCAACCCTGTAACAGTGGTTTGTTCATCCACACCTTGTCCGGGGGTTATATTGACTCCGGCCAGTCCTATTCTCAGTTTCTGTGTGGAAGCTACTTCAATGCCCATTCAGGTAGTGATGAATAAAACAGGGGGAGATAATTCTGGTACAGGAGTGTGGTCCGGGCCATTTGTGACACCGGCCGGATCATTTGATCCGGTGGCGGCAGGAGCCGGTCAATACACGCTCACATATACCTATACCGAAGCTTCCTGTATTTTCACTAATAGCATGGTAGTAAACTTATATGAGCCTTCCGTGCCTGCCTGGACAGCTGATAAACAGGTAGTTTGTATTAATGAAGTTGCGACAGTTACCTATACCGGTGATAATAAAAATGCAGGAACGCTGGTTTGGAGTGTCGATGGTGGATCTATTCTGCCCGGCTCTACTGATCAGGTTTTATTGATAAGCTGGTCAACGGGAGGCACAAAGAGTATCAGTGTTTACGTCGAAGATGATTTCTGTACTTCCGAAACTTATACATCGACAATTTTAGTAGAAGAACCGCTTCCAATTCCAAATGTCACCTGTGGAGCAAATCCGGTTTCAGTGACCTTTAATTGGGATCCAATTCCGGGTGTGACACAATATTTGATTTCAATTGATGGAGGCCCATTCATGCCTACCAATCTTACTACTCATGAAATTACCGGGCTTAATCAGGGTGATCCTGCCATCACCATTCAGGTGATCGCAGTGGGTAACGGACCTTGTGGTAATAGCGGAATTGGCACTGCTTCATGTGCTCCTAAACCTTGCGAACCTATCGATGTAACTATTAACCCGGTTTCCTCCATTTGTTTGACAGCTAGCGCTGCAACTGTTCAGTTGGTGGCAAATGCTGCCGGAAGTGATGGAACCGGTACTTATAGCTGGTCCGGTCCGGGTATCACAAATCCTGCTACCGGAAATTTTGATCCTAAAGTTGCAGGAGTTGGTGTACATACGATTGATGTCAGATTCAATGAGGATTTTTGTAATTATTTTGCGAATACAACCATCGAAGTTCTGGAAGTTCCGACCGCAGATTTTACCATAACCGGTCCAGTATGCACAGATGAAATTGTCAGTGCAAACTATACAGGTAATGCAGGAGCAGGGGCTACCTATGCCTGGACAGTAAATGGTGGTAATATAATTGGAAGCCCGACTGGTCCCAATATTGATATTCAGTGGGCAACAGGAGGAGTTAAAACAGTTACCTTAACTGTTACGCAAAATGGCTGTACTTCAGATCCTGAAAGCAGAGATATCACTGTTGAAGTACCTCTTGCAGCTCCGGTCGTCATCTGTAATAGTTCAACGACTGAAGTAGAATTTACATGGAATCCTGTGGCAGGAGCAACAGGATATATCGTCACAATAAATCCAGGAAGCACTTATACCACAACTGATTTGTCTGCACTGGTGGATGGATTAACTGTAGGACAAGTTGTTACAATCAGCGTTACTGCCGTAGCTCCGGTTGGATATTCCTGCGGAAATAGTGTAACAACTAATCTTACCTGTGAGGCAGAGCAATGTCCGGGAATATTTGTTGATATCGCCCCGGTTAGCTTCATTTGTCTTAGAAGCACCACGCCAATCATAACACTTGATGTTGATGTGACCGGGCAAGTAGTCAGTGGTACGGGTCAATGGATTGGTGGTCCTGGCTTGATTGATAATCAGCTGGGAAGCTTCGATCCTAAGGTGGCTGGTGTTGGAAATCATCAAATTGTTTATGCATACAGAGAGAAAGCGTGTAATTATTATGACACAATTTTCATTGACGTACGTCCTCAACCATTAGCTGACTTTATTGCTACAAGCCCACTTTGTATTAATGAAACTGGTGATATACAATTCACCGGAACCGCGACCAGTCAGGGAACTTATAATTGGAGCTTAGATGGCGCTACAATTATTTCTGGAGCAGGAACTGCAAATCTGGAGGTGAGTTGGGCTACAAATGGAACCAAGAATCTTCAATTGATTGTGAATGACAATGGTTGTATTTCTGATCCGGTGACAAATACCGTGAGAGTAGACCGCAGGTTAGCGGCCCCCATCATATCCTGTAACTCCACATTGACATCCATTACTTTTACCTGGAACACTGTCGGCACAGAGGGTTATCTGGTAAGTATAAATGGAGCTGCTCCCACTTTAGTGAGCACAAATACCCTTGATTTACAAAATTTAACTACAGGAGATTCAGTAACTATTACGGTGATTGCCATTGATAGTGGACCTTGTGGTAATAGTCCGGAGGGAGAATTAACTTGCTATGCAGTTAATTGTGCTGACGTAGTTTTGACAATTACTCCGCAACCGGTGTTATGCATTACCGAGGTCGGGAATACTGTTCAATTAAAAGCTAACGCTACAGGCGGATATGGCGGTGGAAATTACACATGGTCAGGTCCGGGCATTGTTAACGCAACCAATGGATTATTTGATCCATTCATTGCTGGTCCGGGTGATCATGAAATATTTGTAACCTATCGGGAATCAGTTTGTCCATATCAGCAAAGTATTATAGTCACAGTGACGGAAAGTCCTGAACTGCTCACAGAAGTACTGGATGCCACCTGCTTCGGATATAGTGATGGTTCAATCATTGTCGAAGATGTAACCGGTGGAACTCCTCCTTATACTT
>JALHRR010000033.1 GCA_022841345.1 Saprospiraceae bacterium | reverse complement strand
TTTCCTTTCCTTTCTTTAGTGCTATCTTCTCTCCCATAGTTTCAATTTTCTCCAAAATAATACCTTCGTACTATTCCGCTTTGTATCACATTAAGGACTCGAACCTCCAGCTATCTATTTTTCCTAAATAACCCTCCAAGTGTAACTCCTTATCCCTTCTCTAATCCCTCTTTTCTCTCTTTCTCCTACGCCTTTCTTTATAAGCGACTGCAAAGATATGACTACTTTCTATTCTGTCAAGCTTTTTTGAAATCTTTTTAATAATTTTATTTTTCAAATTTATAAGCTCCTGATCATTACACATTTGCAAGAAAAATAAGATTCGATGAAAAAGCGCTTCATTCAAAAGCGCAAGGGTATTAACATACCTTCCCCCCGACTTAGTTCCCACTTCAGCTATTTATTCTTAAAAAAATCAAAGAGTGTAATTACCCACAATAAATAGCCATATAGATAGATAGCATCATCCAATGGTACAGTATATATTCTAATCCCTATAAATTCAGTACTACTATATAGTACAACCGGCTCTAATGTGAATCCACCGGTTAAACTTCCATTGATTAAAAAAAAAGGAACCAGACACATAAGCCAGGTCCGGTAGAATCGTACTCTTTGAATAGAATCAAATAGCACTGCATGAAAGGCTGTCATAGCAGCCCCAAATAAAAATGTGATGCCGGTATACAAATGGTCTGCATAAAATATTCCGGTAAGGAGTAAGAAAATAAACAGCGCACCTGTGAACCATGGTTCAATTTTGAGCCGAACATCTTTCAGATAAAAATTCAAACACTCATATATAAATATACAGCAGTACGGAATGATTATGAAAAATGAGATTTCCTCCCAGGGCAATGAAAGCCATTTCGCACCAGTATGGTAATCGGCATTGAAGCCCCACACTCCTAATTTTGTAAATATGCTATCCCAAATAATATAAAAAGCTCCCACAATAATAGCGGCCATTGCCAATGCTCCCCATTTTTTCCAAAAGTGGACGTTTTTATCGAAGCTTAATACAAATGGAAAAAAGATAGATATGCCCAGCAGTATAGCATAATGTTCTTTCCGTTCCAAAAATTTCCAATTGAAGGCGGGATTGACATCTGTTTGGAGTGCTGCATCTACATTAAATAAATATAGAACTACTCCTGCTATGATTGACAGCATGAGTGGAGGTAATACAAACAAGTAGAACCTTCCTTTAGCAGAACCATATAGATCAAATAAGCCCAAGTTGATTCCTTACTGCTGAACTAAACAGAAAATATACTTTTTTACTGTCGGGTACTCTAATCCGTTCACTCAGGATTGCGGAACAAGGTGCTTGCTTGATCTTATTAAATAAGGAAGTATAATACTTATAGGCAAGATAAACACCCATCCGGCATGTCTTGGGTAAAGATTTAATCCCAATATAAGCGTGTTCAAAATCCTTCTGTATGTCCGCTTCAATTAGTTTTTTGTCGGCATCAGAAAAAGACTCAAAATCAATTCCCGGAAAATAAATTCTGGATCTGATATCATAGTCACTTTTTACGTCTCTGAGAAAATTTACTTTCTGAAATGCTGCCCCCAAACTTCTGGCATATGGGGCTAATCGCTGATATTCATCTTCCTGCCCGGCACAAAAAACTCTGAGGCACATGAGCCCAACCACTTCAGCTGAACCATAAATATATTCTTCATATAAATTGTCTTCATAAGTATGGAAGTAAAGATCCATTTCCATACTCTTCAGAAACGACTCAATAAGGGGTAATTCAATATTATATTTTCTGACAACTTCCTGAAATGAATGCAGAACCGGATTAAGACTTATTCCTGAGGCAATAGCTTCATAAGTGTCTGCTTTAAATTTATCCAGCAAATATTTTTTGTCATAATCATGGAAGGTATCAACGATTTCATCAGCAAATCTTACAAATCCATAAATACTGTAAATTGGTTCTCTCAGACTCTTAGCAAACACCTGAATCCCCATAGAAAAGGAAGTGCTGTATCTTTTTGTGATCAGCATACTGCAATCCTGACATGTCCTTGTATATAATGAAAGCATACTATTCAATTGTGATGATGTCTTTTCAAAATTTCTCTGCTCACAACTTCTCCACTGATCAGAGAAGGAGGTACTCCCGGACCAGGTGTAGTCAACTGTCCGGTATAGAATAAATTGCCAACCTTTTGTGAAACCATTTTAGGTTTCAGGAATGCTGTCTGCAAAATAGTATTTGCCAGACCATAAGCGTTACCCTTTAGTGAGTGGTAGTCCTCTATGAAATTACTATATCCGTAATCCTGTCTGAAAATAATATTAGACGAAATATCATTACCGGTCAATTCATCAAAACGGGCCGTAATCATTTTGAAGTATTTATCTAATATCGACTTATCTTCTTTCAGACCGGGAGCCACCGGAATCAAAAATACCATGTTTTCACAATCTGCTGGTGCACAATCCGGATCAGTTTTGGATGCACAGGATGTATAAAATAATGGCATATCGGGCCATTTGGGTTTTTCGTATATATCCTTCGCATGGGTATCAAAAGGTGCGTCAAAAAATAAAGTATGATGCTGTATATTCTTTAATTTGCCTTTCACACCTATATAATATAGTATACTGGATGGAGCTAATACTCTTTTGTCCCAATAGGCTTCACTATACATCCGAAACGGAGCATCCAATAAATGCTGTTCGATGTGGTGGTAATCTGCGCCACCTACAACAACATCTGCTTTGTACTCTCCCGATCCGGTTATTACTTTATGAATGTTTTTACCATCCATTTTGAGCTTTGTAACTTCCTGGTTGTACACAAACTTCACTCCCAGTTCCTCAGCCAGAGATACCATACCTTTTACAATCGAATACATACCTCCTTTTGGGTACCATGTTCCCAATGTGATATCTGCATAATTCATCAGACTATATAATGCAGGAGTATTCTGAGGGGTAGCTCCAAGGAATAATACTGGAAATTCCAGCAATTTGATCAATTCGGGATGTGTAAAATACTTACGAATATATTTTGCAATAGATTGAAACATGTGCAAATTGAAAACACTTTTGATCACTCTGAAATCTATGAACTCAGATATGCTGGTGCCCGGGCGAAAAACAAAATCCCTGATGCCGACCTCATACTTGTATGCAGATTCTTTCAAAAATTTCCTGAGTCCAACACTGCTACCTGGCTCATACCTTTCAAACATCGCATAGAATTCGTCCAGATTTGCAGGAACTAGCATTTCATTATTCTTACCAAAGTATATGGAATAAGAAGGATCCAGCCTGATCAATTCATAATAGTCAGATGTCTTTTTTCCAAACTGCTCAAAATATCTTTCGAAAATATCCGGCATCCAGTACCAGCTTGGTCCCATATCAAAAGTAAAGCCATCGCGGTTTAGTTGACGTGCTCTGCCACCTGCAGTATCCAGCTTCTCCAATACTGTAACGTCAAATCCCCCCTTAGCCAGAAAGCTGGCAGCGGAGATTCCTGCAAAACCGGAACCAATAACAATGACTTTCTTTTTCGACATAATTATATGTACATGTATTGTTTGGAAGTACAAGTTGCCGAACACAAGTACCTGTAATTTTGTTTATAGTTTTGCCTCAAATTAAAGCAAATTGTTAAACAAAAACAAGATTTTAATCAATTTAAACCAATTCTAAATCCAATTTCGATTGCTCCATCCATGGAAGTGTTGAAAGCAGGCACTATTTGTTTGTTGAATTTTTTGGAAGAAAAATAAGCAGCAAGGTCAAAAGCAAACAAGAAAGCTCCCTGCAGAGCAATTGATTTACCAAATCCGCGTAATCGATCCGGATTTATTTCCCGATTTGACCTTTCCATTAAATATAAACCTCCTGCCACATAACCAACATCTAGTCCCGCATTAAAAAGGAGCGCTCTTTGAAACCCCTCCAATTTTTTAAAAGAAGAATTAAAATCGGCTGAATTTGACTTTTCTTTGAGCGAACGAATGAGACTCAGGCCGGCAATACCAGCATTTACAATATTCCAGCCTGCATTCATTTGATGAAAATATTTCATTTCACCATCAGATTTTGATTGAAGGATAAGTCCCCCGGTAATATTTATAATTGCCCAGGAACCCAGCACTGTCATAGCTGTATTCTGGTGCTGCAGTCTGGATTCATTCCAGTGTTCGAAGGAATCATATTGAGACCAGGCATTTAATGTCAGTAAACTGAATAAGAATATGAAGGTAAATGGCCTCATTCTATGCAAGGGTTGTTGCATTCAAATCTACGCAAAAATTAGGAACTCATATTATTTGAATGAACTAAGCGGCAATCTATAAACGTGCTAAACCTAATGATGTAAGAAGTTTGGCGCTATTTCGGATATTGGGACAAGCTACAATTACTCAAAATGATTCCAGCCCTGTGCTTTGAGGATGTGAAAGTTTCCACCTTTTGTCCGCAATTTTATACCATATTCAGGTTCTTTGATCTCACCCATAATGTATATATCCTGCATATGCTTCACTTTCTCTTCATCCTCGGGACGAACGGTGAAAAGCAATTCATAATCTTCACCACCATTAAGAGCGCAAGTGATGGGATCTAATTGAAATTTGAGGGCAAGCAGTTGGGCTTCATTGTGTATCGGGACGCCTTCTTCTTCGATAAGTGCGCCAACTCCGGATTGCTTGCAGATATGAAACAATTCAGATGAGAGTCCGTCCGATACGTCAATCATAGAAGTAGGGACCAGTTTAAGATCCCGGAATTGTTTTATAATATCTACACGAGCTTCCGGCTTCAGATGTCTTCCTACGACATATTGTTGTTCCTCGAGATCAGGCTGCAATTCCGGGTGTTCCATCCAGATCCGTTTTTCCCGTTCGAGTAATTGCAATCCAAGATAAGCCGCTCCCAGGTCACCACTTACACAAATCAGATCGCCGGGTCTGGCACCATCGCGATAAGTTGTATTTTCTCCATCCGCAAATCCAATTGCAGTGATGCTAATGACGAGTCCTTTGAGCGAGGAAGTAGTATCTCCACCCACAAGATCCACATTATATTTTTTGCAGGCTGACAGAATTCCTTCGTATAGTTCTTCCAGCGCTTCAACTGAATATCGGTTTGAAAAAGCAATGGAAACTGTGATCTGAGTAGGGGTGCCATTCATGGCATAAATGTCAGACAAGTTTACAACTACCGCCTTATATCCCAGATGCTTTAATGGCATATATGCAAGATCAAAATGAATTCCCTCGAGAAGCATATCAGTCGAAACCAGCATATTTTGTTGCTGCCCCGCCAAAACTGCTGCATCATCTCCCATTGCTCTGAGTGTTGACAACCTGGTAACCGGAAAGTTTCTGGTCAGATGGTCAATCAATCCAAATTCACCCAGCTCATTGACATCTGTACGTTTGATAGGATCCTCACTCATTGGGAATAAATTTTTCAAATGCTTTCCAAACTGGTTCATCCGGTACAGGAGCTATGATTCTTTCCATCTGACCACTGACCGGGTGTTTAAATTTCAGTTCAAAACTGTGTAATTGTATCGACCGGTCTTTGTTACCACGCCTGAAGCCATATTTTACATCACCGCGAATTGGTGATCCGATGGCAGCAAGTTGAACTCTTATTTGATGCTGTCTGCCTGTATGCAATTTAACCTTGAGCAGTGTGTAGCGATCACTATGGCCGACGGTTTCGTAGGAAAGGATCGCTTCTTTTCCTTTCTCCTTATCTTCAGTGATGAAAGCTTTATTGACTTTCAGATTAAATTCAAGATAATTCGTCAATGTAGCTGCTGGAATTTCCGGTGCTTTCATAACGATTGCATAATAAGTTTTTTCAACTTCACGGTCGGCGAACTGCTCATGCATAGTCGCAACTGCTGTTTTATTCTTAGCATAAAGAATGGCCCCACTGGCTGGTCTGTCCAATCTGTGAACAACCTGAACCGGGTGTCCGCAAAATATAGATGCCAATTCATCTAAAGACTTGTCTGCAGAACCATCTGTTTGGGATGTAATTCCACTTGGTTTGTTAAAGGCGATAAGTTGATTGTTTTTATACAACACAATATCTCCGATCCGGAATGTATTCATTTTATTTCTTCGTAATCAATGTAATCATCGTCAGCTTTTGGTTCAGGCTCCTTTTTAATCCTGGGTGGAGGAGCATCTTCGCCTTTGGCAGCTTCCAGCATTGGGACTATCCAAAGCCTGTAAACAAAAAAAAGTACAGCTCCCAGAGCAATAAGTTTTAACATATAATAATTAAAAGTTAGTGCAAAGGTAAATAAAATTCAAACAGTGTGAGATTGGAATTTACGCTAAGCAATCAGGCTTGTTGCTAAAGAATATTGGTTTTTGGAATTTTACACTAAATTTGGGCTTCAATACATATTAATACATACTCACTAAGCAATTTCAAGCTACATGAATTCATTTAAGAGAGCAATTAATCTCAGCGGTTGGCTGGTTTTCGCCATATCATTTATTGTATATGCATTTTCTGTTGAAAGTACCGGCAGTCTTTGGGATTGTGGTGAATTTATACTAGGTGCTTACAAGTTACAGGTGGTTCACCCGCCAGGTGCCCCATTATTTGTTCTCATCGGCCGATTATTTGCACTGGTTGGAGACGCTGTTTCGGAAAATCCATCAGGGATTGCGGTTGCGGTTAATTTATTGTCAGCGATGAGTACGGCTTTTGCTGCCATGATGGTTTGCTGGGTGACTATGATCCTTGGGAAGATGTCACTGGTAGGCAGAGAAAATGAACCGGATAGTTCTTCATTGTTGGGAATTTCACTTGCAGGTGTGGTCGCAGGTTTGACCACTGCTTTTTGTACATCCATATGGTTTTCTGCGGTGGAAGGAGAAGTATATGCCATGTCCACATTTTTTACGGTGCTGACACTATGGGCAGTTATCAAATGGTATCACCTCCCTGATGAACCTAAAAATGACAAATGGGTGCTATTTGCTGTATATGCAGCCGGTCTTTCTATTGGAGTTCACTTGTTGAGTTTATTGACTTTCCCGGCTTTGGCCTTATTTTATTATTACAAAAAATTCAAGAATCCAAACCTGAAGGGGGCTCTGATAGCAGCTGTGCTGGGCGTTGTGTTTATTGCAGGCATTCAGACTTTAGTAATCACGGGAATTCCGGGTTTATTAGCCAGGTATGAAATCATGATGGTCAATAGCCTGGGTATGCCTTTTCACTCTGGTCTTATTCCATTAGTAATTACAATTGGACTGGTATTGTTTTTTGGTTTCAGGTATATTCATAAGAAACAAAACGGAATTTTTCAACAAATTCTTGTTGCCCTTTATTTGTCATTTGCAGGATTTTCAACAGTAGGAATCGTGATGATTCGCGCCAATGCCAATCCTCCTGTGAATATGAACGATAACTATGATGCTGTGAGACTATTACCCTACCTCAACCGTGAGCAATATGGGGAACGGCCGCTATTGAGGGGACCATTCTTTGATGCTGAGCCGATTGGTACAGAGATTACAGACAGGTATGGTCGCGTCGGAGATAAGTATGAAATAGTAGATTATAAGATTAATTACGAATATAATAAAGCAGATGAAGTCCTGTTTCCAAGGATGAGCCACTATGATGAAAACAGAAAAAGGCTCTATCGTTATTGGATGGATGGCAAAGAAGGCAAACCTTCTATGAGTGATAACATAAGCTTTTTCTTCAGATATCAGGTCAATTGGATGTACTGGAGGTATTTTATGTGGAATTTTGCAGGGCGTCAGAATGGACAGCAAGGATTTTTCCCCTGGGATCCCAGCATGGGCCATTGGATCAGCGGTATACCATTCATTGACAATGCCAGACTCTATGATATGTCTGAATTGCCTTCAGCATTGAAAAACGATAAAGCCAGGAATACATATTTTCTCCTGCCTTTATTATTTGGTATTCTGGGGATATTGTTCCATTACAGGAAATCCCGAAAGGACTTTTTTGCTTTACTGGCATTATTTATCATCACAGGATTAGGTATCATTGTCTATTCCAATCAACCACCGAATGAACCAAGAGAAAGAGACTACGTACTGGTCGGTTCATTCTTTACATTTGCTATCTGGATTGGATTAGGTACATTATATGTATTTGAATTAATCAAGAATAAAGTAAAAGGACTTTCCAAATATGCTGCTCCAATTGCCGGGGCCATGGCGCTGAGTGTACCATTGATTATGGGCTTCCAAAACTTTGATGACAACAGCAGAAGGGGTCATACAGGAGCAAGAGATTATGCCTCTAACTTCCTCAATTCCTGCGAACCGAATGCTTTGATATTTACATATGGGGATAATGACACTTATCCATTATGGTATGCTCAGGAAGTGGAAGGAATCCGGACAGATGTGAGAGTAGTCAATCTGAGTCTCATTGCCGTAGACTGGTACATTGATCAAATGAGAAGGAAGGTCAATGATTCACCGGCTATTAATTTCAGTATTCCATCTGAGGAATATCGTGGCTTCAAGAGAAATCAAGTGTTTTATTATTCACCAGATAATCAGAATCCTGAAATGTCTCTCAACGATGTTTTAAAATTCATCGGCGAAAGTCACCCACTTAGAGGAGGTACGAGAATGACTGAATCTTACCTGCCTACGAAAAATATTTATTTTCCAATAGACAAAAATCGGGCAGTGAGTGCCGGAATAATTGCAGCAGATGATCCAAACTACACGGACAGACTGAACATCCAGATCGCGAGTAATTATATTACGAAGGATGAACTGGCCATCTTAGATATTATCAATTCCAACTTTTATGATCGTCCTATTTATTTTGCAGTCACCTGCCAGGAAGACAAGCTGTTTGGTCTGGGAGAAAATATGCAATTGGAGGGTCTTGGGTTGAGATTGCTGCCTATTAGAGCTCAGGGTGATAAATCCTTCAGAATATTTGGATTAGGAAGAGTGGATACTGACAAATTTGTTGAAAATGTCACAACAAAATTCAGGTGGGGCAATTTTGATACCCACCAGACTTTCATTGATAAGGCATATGGGCCCAGCATTTATGCACATAAAATGATCATGCTGCGGACTGCATATGATTTGCTCAGAAAAGGCGACAAAGCAGGTACTGTTAAACTGCTGGATCAACATTTTGCAGCATTTCCGCATTTCAATTTTCCATATGATGGAACTACGATGGCATTTATCAATTTATATATTGATGCGGATGCTTACGATAAGGCCAAACCTCATATGCAGATTATGGCAGAGCATACCAGAGAATATCAGAAATTTTTCAAAACACTGGATCCTGCCGATATAGAAGCAGGCTATAAAGCTGACAAGGATGAAATGGACAGATTCATGACAGACTTGATGAGAATGGCAGCTGAAAATAATGATGATGCTTTCGTTAACGAACTTGCTGATATATTTACCCCATTCGTTGATGTGGAAGCGATCAAACAGGAATTGCAGAATTTAAATCTAAAAGATTCTATAAACTAGATTAAAAGCCATGGAAAAGTCAATTTCAATCGGAAGTGATCATGCCGGATATGCCTACAAGCAAATAATCAAATCTTACCTCACAGAGGAAGGTTATGATGTACTGGATATGGGAACAGATTCAACTGATTCTGTAGATTATCCGGATTTTGTTCATCCGGTTGCAGAATCCCTCAAACTGAAACAGGCTGAGCGTGGTATTGTACTTTGTGGCAGTGGAAATGGGGTAGCCATTACTGCTAATAAGCATCAGCATATTAGGGCTGCACTTTGTTGGACGGATGAAATTGCATCTCTTGCCCGTCAGCACAATGATGCGAATGTCATAGCCATTCCATGCAGGTTTGTGTCTGAAGATGTTGCTGTTCAAATGGTGAAGACTTTTTTAAATACTGATTTTGAAGGAGGCAGACATCAGAAGAGAGTTGAGAAAATTCGATATTGTTAATATTTATTTTCATTTTATATGACCAGATCGTGGGCAGTCTTTAGATGCAACAGCATCTATACATTTTTCTTTTTTTTACTAGTGGCTTTTTCTACAAAAGGCTTCTCTCAGAGTCAGACTTTGACGGTTTCAGTTCCTGATGCTGATGAAACAAACATTCATGCCGTTCACAGGGACAATTTAAAGAAACACCTTACTATTCTTGCCTCTGATTCATTGGAAGGACGTGAAACAGGATCTCCCGGAATTAAAAAAGCTGCCGAATATATTGTCACTGAGTTCAAAAAATATGGGATTAAACCAATTTCTGCTATAGGAGGTTATGAACAGAAGGTAGCATTCACATGGACATCCTGGAAAGAAATAACCCTAAATATCAATGGTGTTGAATACAAACATCTCTGGGATTTCTTAGCTGTTTCTGCCGAAAATAATTCCATTCCTGAATTGAAAGCTGATCAAATTGTATTTCTTGGTTATGGAATCGATGATCCTCAATACAGTGACTTTCAGAATGTAGATGTAAGAAATAAGGTTGTCCTGATCTATAAGGGAGAGCCTGTGAAAAAAGATGGCACTTACTGGATCTCAGGAAATTCCGTTGCATCAGACTGGAATAACAATATTGATAAAAAAGCTGAAGCAGCATATAAGCATGGTGCCCGGCTGGTTTTGGTTATAGAGGATGATATTAAGAAACACCTTGAAACGAACAGAAGAAAAATTCTGGGTAATGCCATGAGTTTGGGCCTTCCAGATTCAAAACCCATGAATAAAGCCAATGTCATTCAGATTTCTACAAGTATCGCGAAAGATATAATTGGTAAATCCTTCAAAAAGCTAATCAGGAAAAGGGACAAAATAAACAAGAAAGGAACCCCGGAAAGTTTGGTATTGAATAGTACACTGTCTGTTAAAATGGAAAAAAATGTGAGGGTTTTGGAAGGTTCAAATATCCTCGCTTATATTGAAGGGGAAGATGAAGTCTTAAAGAATGAGTTAGTTATTGTTACGGCACATTATGATCATCTTGGCAAAAAAGGAGAGGATATATATAATGGTGCAGATGACAATGGAAGCGGCACAGTTACTGTTATGGAATTAGCCCGGGTCATATCGAAAATGAAAGCTGAAGGAATGGGTGCCAGAAGATCGATTTTATTAATGCTGGTTACAGGAGAGGAAAAAGGTCTTTTGGGTTCAGAATATTATGTCAATCATCCGGTTTTCCCATTGAAGCAATCCATTGCAAACGTCAATATTGATATGATTGGCAGAGTGGATGAAGCTCATGCTTCAGATCCCAACTATATTTATGTGATCGGTTCTGACAGACTGAGTACTGAGCTTCATACTATCAATGAAGAAATGAATAAGCTACACACAAAGCTTCTTCTCGACTATACCTATAATGCTGAATCTGACCCAAACAGATATTATTATCGATCTGATCATTACAATTTTGCAGAAAGAGGAATACCTGCTATTTTCTATTTTAGCGGCACACATCCGGATTATCACAGACCGGGAGACACTGCAGACAAGATCAATTTCGAAAGAATGGAATCAATCGGAAAATTGGTTTTCCATGTGATTTGGGAACTTGCCAACAGAGATGAAAGGATAAGAGTAGATGTGCAAAGTAAATCCAAACCTTAAGCAATTATTCTTCGGATTGGGCGAAAATTAGAATTAAATGGTTCAGAAAAGTCCTTTTCTGGTAAAAAATACCGTATACCACTTTCCCGGGACAAATAATTACGTAATTATTTCTTAAAATTGCATAATTATTTCATCAAAATTGGTTCTAATGAAGAGATTTCTATTCACTATCGTGAGTACTTTCCTGTTTTTTACGGCTTCATCACAAGTCAAAATCCAAAAAACACATTCTTCCACACCAAATAAATCAATAAAAGTCGAAGAAGTCCTGCAACGCAAACTCCAGGAATCCAGGCCTTTTATAGCTAAAAATTTATTTGTTCCCAATACCAGCTATGATTCAAATGGATCTCTGAGAAATCAAGTAGCCGGATCTGTTTTTGTTGATATCAATCCAGACATTAGACAGGAACTTATTTCCCGGAAACATGAAATACTTACACTTACTGTTCCCTTTGGCGATAATGAACCATTCATCATAGATTTATACAAGAATAATCCTTTCACGGAGGATCTGATTATAAGAACTTCTGATGGACAGGTTTTTACTTCCTCGGACCATGTCCATTACCAGGGGGTAGTGAGAAATATGGAAGGATCCCTGGCAGGTATCAGCATTATGAAAAATGAAATAATAGGTGTCATCAGTACTAAAGAACACGGAACCATATCGATAGGAAAGATGGAAAATGATGATGCTGTTCATGTAATATTTGAAAGTGACGAACTTCCTCAGGAAGTTCCGTTTGAATGTCATACTGATAATGAAGAACAGGAGGCAGAGTCTGAAGAAGTCGGACATCGCGGCAGCAGATCTCCGGGGGATTGCGTGAGAATTTATGTCGAATTGGATCACTCATTATATTTGAACAGAGGAAGCAATATTGCTAATTGTGAGGCTTGGGTAGCAGGGGTATTTAACAATGTAGGAATCATATACACCAATGAATTAATTCAGACAACAGTTTCAGAAATTTTCATCTGGACAACCCCTGACAGTTATTCTACAACCAGCGCCGGAACTGCGCTATCTCAGTTCAGAAACTTAAGAAATAACACTGGATTTAATGGAAATCTGGCACACCTCTGCGCAAGAGGCGGAAATGGATTAGGTGGCATAGCTTATTTAAATTCCATGTGTACAAATAATCGGTATGCCTACAGCAATGTAAATGCCGGCTTCAATAATTACCCGAATTATTCATGGACAATCATGGTTGTTTCACATGAAATGGGACACAACCTTGGATCCAATCACACTCAGTGGTGTGGCTGGCCAGGAGGCGCAATAGATAATTGCTATGAAACTGAAGGGACGTGTCCTCCCGGGCCACCTCCGGTTGGCGGTGGAACAGTTATGAGTTACTGTCATTTAAGTAGTACAGGAATTAATCTCACCAAAGGATTTGGACCTCTTCCGGGTAATCGGATACGAGATAGAGTCAATCAGGTGACTTGTCTGGATCCATGTGAAGAGCCGAATGTCTGTGCTGGTTTTGTGGCGGAGTTGACAATAGAAAGCACTTCATGCGGAGAAAATAATGGAAGTTTGGCAGTGAGTATTAGTGGCGGTACCGCTCCCTATTTTACAGATTTTGGGCAAGGACAAACCCCAAACACCAGTAGCTCCGGATTGCCCGCCGGCAATTATGAAGTTAATATTACAGATGACAATGGATGTACTTTGTCTTTTCTGGCAGAAATCAATCCTTCCATTGCCGTGGATTTTACGCTGGAACATACCATACAGGTTTGTGAGGGTGGAACCGGATATGCCGCAATCAATGCAACAAGTGGAGTGCCTCCCTTTACTTATGATATCGGATTTGGCCCTCAGGTATCAGGTCAGTTTTCCAATTTATTACCGGGATTGTATAATTTACTGGTCTCAGATGCTATTGGATGTCAGAAAACTGAAAATTTTGTCATCGAAGAACAAGTGCCGATTGCCATTGGATATGATTCAGGCAATACTACGTGTGGTCAAAATAATGGATCAATTTCATTCACAATTTTTGGTGGTGAAGCCCCTTTTATGATCGATATTGGGCAGGGATTTTCCAACAATAATGTTTATTTAAACCTAAGTCCCGGTGTTTATGATGTGAATGTTGTAGATGTTAACGGTTGCACATCCAGCACCAGCATCGAAATTGAATCTTCCCAGGCGATCTCAGCCACATCCACTGTTATTCATACCACTTGCGGATTACAAAATGGATCAATTGCCATTCAGGCAAGCGGCGGAAATGGACCATTATCATACTCCATCAATAATCAATCTCAATCCGGAAATGTTTTCAATAATCTGGCAGCCGGATCCTACTCGGTTTCTGTAAGTGATCCGGTCGGTTGCATATTTACAAATAACATTACTGTGCAGAGCTCAACCCTGTTGGCAGCAAATGTACAAACAAGCAACGGCTGTGCAGCAGGAGGTGGATCAATGACTATTCAGGTGACAAGCGGTTCTCCGGCTTATACTTATAACTTTGGCTCAGGAACTGTCAGTTCTAATATACAAAATGGATTAAACACCGGGAATTATACCGTGGTCGTAAGCGATGCACAGGGTTGTACTATTCAATTAAATGCCAGCATTAATAATCCCCAGCCTATTGTCATAGCTGCAACAGCAACTCCAGCCAATTGCAATGAAGATAATGGAAGCATCCAGATCAATGTTACCGGTGGTTTGGCGCCATATACTTTCAATCTTGGAAATGGAGCTCAAATCAGTAATGTATTTTCAAATCTGCCTGCAGGCAATTATCAGGTGCTAGTCACAGATGCGGGTGGTTGCTCCAATACACAATCCATTCAGGTCAACTCAGAATCTGCCCTTATAGCAAATGCAAGTGCAGCTCCTACTACTTGTGGTAACACTAACGGTAGTGTCAGCATTCAGGTTAGTGGCGGACAAGGGCCGTTTATTTATCAACTTGGAGCGATTTCTCAGAATGAAAATACATTCAATAATCTTCCGGCAGGCCAGTATAATGCCATCGTAACAGATGCTGTTGGTTGTTCATTCGCAGTTGGATTTCAGATTGCGGGGTCCCAGGCCATTGCCTTTGAATCAGATATTCATCCTACTACTTGCGGACTGCAAAATGGCTCTGCTCAAATTGAACTTCAGGGAGGCGCTCAACCATTTTCATTTGTTCTCAACGGAACACCACAGACAAGCAGTAATATTTCGGGTCTTGCTTCAGGTGCATATGAGTTAATGATTACAGATGCTGCAGGCTGCGTTGTCGAATATGATTTCGAAATAGGAAGTTCTGCTGCAGTAAGTGCAGGTATTATCCAGGTCAAAAGTACTTGTGAAGAGGATAATGGTTCACTCACTGTAATTGCTGCTGGAGGAAATGGTACTTATCAGTATTCCCTCAATGGAGAAGTATCCAACCAGAATACATTTGATAATTTGGAAAGTGGTTCTTACACTTTAATAATTTCTGATAGTGAAGGCTGCGTATACAACACACAAGTGAATATAGAAAATATTGGATTTATTCCTGAGGCAGAATTTTCTGAAAAGCAATTTGGAAGAAGGATCAGGTTCAATAACAATTCTTTGCATGCATCTTCCATATTTTGGTCATTCGGAGATGGAAATACATCCACCGACAATAATCCATCACATGTGTATGACACAGAAGGTGAATTCGAAGTATGCCTGATTATCAACAATGTTTGTGGTATTGATACTTTCTGCAGAGTATTGGATGTGTTTGGATTTGCCCCATGTGTCGAAATGGATTCCCTGAGATTGTTAGATGTTTTTACAATTACCGGGGGTGAATTATGGGAGCAAAAATGGGATCTCGCATCACCGTATGATCTGTGGGAAGGATTGAGCTTTAATAAATACGGCTGTCTTGAAAAAATAGAATTGCCAAACAATAACTTACAGGGTGAAATACCTGAAGTTGTTAAAGAATTCACTTCGCTGATTAGATTGGATTTGAGTGAAAATCAATTGACAGGAAATATTCCAACTGAACTGGGAGACGCCATTTCATTGCAATATCTGAATTTGGGTCAAAACCAGCTTACAGGTGCAATTCCCGGATCGTTTTCAAAGCTTCAGAATTTGAAGTCAATTTATCTCAATGATAATAAATTGGAAGGTCAGGTTCCGACATTTTTTGACCCGATGAAACTGGACGTCTTCTGGATTCAAAATAATAATTTTGACGCACTTCCAATATTAAGCCACGTAGGACAATCAAATGATTCAGTTGCAAATTTCAGATTTGAAAACAACAGATTCACTTTTGAAGATATATTACCTAATATTTCCTTGTTTGATATCCACAATGATGAAGTCATTTATGCTCCACAGCAACCATTTTACAAGGATACTACTCTCATTGCAGCACCAGGTTCTGATATTGAGTTGACGATTGATATTGACCCTGACATTACCAGCAATATTTACAACTGGGAAAAATCCGGAGTTTTATGGAATCAGGTTCCATCAGCAAAATTAGAAATTCAGGAGGCCAGTGTTAATGACGAAGGTGTATACCAGATATTTGTAGCCAATCCATTTGTTCCTGCATTAATATTGGAAAGCAGATTAATTACCGTCATTGTGGGTAGTACAAATACCACTGAAATCGAAGGCTTCTCATTGAGTATTTATCCGAATCCTGTACCGGTCAACAGCGAGGTTTACCTGCAATGGAAGAGCAATTCAGCATTTAATGGTCAGCTTCATTGGCTGGGAATCAACGGACAAATGCTCAGCTCTCAACAAATAAGCACGCTTTCAAACAATGATGTCCTACAAATCTCAGCCCCATCGCATCCGGGATTGTATATTTTGCAGTTAAGCAGTGAGAATGGTCAGCAAAATCACTACAGAATTGCTGTCTATTAAGACATTTTTCGGGTACAAATTCTGTTTTTATCCGGGCAGAATTTGTACCCTGAAAATCTGGCATCGATTCATCACATATTCAGCCTGAGAGATCCGAAGGATTTCGACATCACATTCCTGCAAAGAAAAAAGTCTGCTAAAAGAGTTATCATTGCCCTATGCAACAAACGCTGGATAAAGGAAAAGTCGGTACTCAATTTATTATTCTCTCGGTTGAAAATGATGTAGTTGCATCCAAGCTGATTGCTATGGGTATAAGAGCAGGTGCATCTCTGAGCGTCCTCCGAAGAACTTTCCTTAGCGGAGCCATCTGTATCAAATGTGAAGGTATTGTTATTGCTTTGCGGAAAAATGAAGCATCCTTTATACTCGTAGAACCTCAATCAATAACTTAATGAGCCAGGCTTTTAAAATAGCACTCCTCGGTAATCCTAATTGTGGTAAATCCACAATTTTCAATTTACTCACTGGGCTAAATCAGAAAATAGGCAATTTTCCCGGAGTGACTGTAGATAAAAAAATTGGAAGTTTTAGGACTGCTGATCATTCAACGATTCAAATAATCGATCTGCCGGGAACCTACTCATTGTATCCTAATTCTGAAGATGAAAGGGTGGTGACTGAGATATTATCAAATCCATCAGGCAAAGACTATCCTGATCTCATCCTTTATATCGCCGATGCATCCAACATAGAAAAGCATCTGTTACTATTCACTCAGGCAGTCGATCTGAATCTGAATGTAATGCTATTACTTAACATGATAGACGTAGCGGATCATAAGGGGATTAAAATAGATAAAGTGAAATTGGAGCAAGCGTTAGGGGTTCCAGTTTTTATGATTAATGGCAGAAATGGAGATGGTCTGGATGAGGTAAAATCACAAATCGACTTATATCGAAACTCAGATTACAAAAGGACTAATCCTACATTCTATTTTGATAAGAATTCGTTAAATGCAAATGTTTACCAGAAGGTATCATCCGAATTTGGACAAGAAAATCTTTATCTAAGCAAGCTTTGGCTTCATCATTATTCCTGGTTACAGCACCTTTCAGATCAACAAAAGGATACCCTCGATAACCTGGCTTTATCTTCAAAATTTGAGAATGTTAAATCCCAAATTGAGGACACACTCGCCCGTTTCGACAGAATCGTACCTGTTGTAAAGAAAACTGTCAGTCAACCGACTGTCATCAAAAACTCTCGTTCAGAAAAATATGACAAGGTTCTTTCTCATTACTTATGGGGGCCTGTGATATTCTTCAGTATAATGTTTTTGGTTTTCCAGGCAATATATTCCTGGTCAGAATTACCTATGACATGGATTGAGGAAGGATTTATCGGACTTTCAGGGATTATACAGGAGCAATTACCCTCAGGTTGGGCGACTGATTTATTGACTGAAGGTATTTTAGCCGGTCTGGGGGGTATACTGGTTTTTGTACCTCAGATTGCAATCTTATTCCTGCTCATAAGTCTGCTGGAAGAAAGTGGTTATATGGCTCGGGCAGTTTACATGTTTGATGGATTGATGCAAAAATTCGGACTGAACGGGCGAAGTATAGTAGCTTTGATATCAGGCGGCGCTTGCGCAATTCCTGCCATCATGTCTACCAGAACTATTGGAAATTGGAAAGAAAGGATGATCACTATTATGGTTACCCCTTTGATCAGTTGTGCTGCCCGAATTCCAATTTATACAGTTCTGATAGGGCTTCTGGTGCCCTCAGAATCGAAATGGGGACCGTTTAATCTACAAGGTACTATATTCATGGGCTTGTATTTAATAGGGATTTTATCTGCCCTTGGATTGGCATGGATCATGAAACTTGTCCTCAAATCAAGAGAGGCTTCTTCCCTGATGCTGGAACTTCCGGAATACAAAACACCTGTTGCCAGAAATGTATTTTTTACTGTCAAAGAAAAAGTCTCCACTTTTGTAACAGAGGCAGGAAAAGTCATTTTAGTAATCTCAATAGCACTATGGTTTCTTGCTTCTTACGGCCCTTCTGAGCAAATGGAAGCGGCTTCCATTGAGGCAGAAGAAAAAGCCTTGCTAGATGGTTTAACTATGGCGGAACAAGCTTCGCTTGAATCCAGTCTAAAGTTAGAAAAAAGCTATGCCGGTATCTTTGGAAAAAATATAGAGCCGGCAATTGAACCATTGGGATTTGATTGGAAAATCGGTATTTCACTACTTACTTCCTTCGCTGCACGTGAAGTGTTTGTAGGTACTATGTCAACCATCTATAGCGTAGGGTCTGAGGATGAGTCAAGTGTAAGAGAAAAAATGGCAGAAGCAGTGGATCCTGAAACAGGACTTAAGGTTTATACTTTTGCCACGACTTTATCTCTTTTAATCTTTTACATTTTTGCGATGCAATGCATGAGTACTTTCGCAATAGTCAAAAGAGAAACAAAGAGCTATAAATGGCCCATTTTCCAGTTTGTCCTGTTCGCTGCAATGGCATATTTCGGAAGCTGGATTACTTTCAGTGCTTTATCTTAAGAAATATGTCTTAAGATTTATTATCCAGAAATTTGTCAATTCTGTCCGCAAGATCTTCATAATGAGCTTTTATCAACTGATCTTTTTGTCTGAACATATTTCCTTTGAGCATTGCCTGAATCATCTTCAACTGACTGCGGCTATGTGCTGGAATATCAGATTGTCTAATCTTCGTATCCGTTGATCCTGCATGATTAATCATTAAATCAATATAGGCTTTCTGCAAATTACGTCTGTAAGGATCCACCATTTGTCCAAGTCTCACTTCGGAAAAAATCTGAGCCTTTACATCCTCATGCAATTCACCTAAGGAATATGCTTCCTGTCCCAATAAATATTCACCTTCAAGTAATCTAAAAAGACGAGTTGGTGAAAATATATTATTCAAGGCTCCAACCTGAATACCTCTGATTCGATCCACCATGCCAGCTTCTTCGATTCTGGACAAAATATCCTTTCTTATCAGCCAGTTTGGAGTAGCAAAGACCTCTGAATTTATAAAGTTAATTGCATTTTTTTGCACTGCCTTTGGTGTGTGGGTGTACACTGGTTCTTTTTGATCACTAGACTTGTAATCTTCATAAACTCCACCGATATTGTTCGCTACATGGCCTATATATCTATTGAACTGAGTAGTCACCTGGCCATACAATTCCTGTAATTCTGCATATCCTTTTGCTTCTTCGCTGGTCCATAAAATGAGATTATCCAATATTCTGTTTAAATTCTTAATCCCATACTGACTTGCAAGAACTGCATCATCACCAAGGTCTTCGGTCTGAGCTCTTGGATCCAAAACCAATCCTCTTTGTTGTCCAAACCGATACACCGGATTCACTGCTCTTTCCTTGATCCATTGATTGAGTACAATCGCTTCTTCATCCAATGTTTTCATATCATCGAAGTACGAATAGCCCCACTTGATTGACCATTTATCATACGGACCTACCATAGGCTGCAATGCCACACCTTTGTCATCAGGCTGTGCTACATAATTAAATCTGGCATAGTCCATGATGGAAGGGGCTGTTCCCATAGTAGCAGTAAAACTGGCTGATCTCAGCGAATCTACAGGATAAGCTGAACTCGAACCCATATTATGAGGCAATCCCAAGGTATGTCCCACCTCATGTGCGCAAACAAATCTGATCAGCTCTCCCATCACTTCGTCCTCAAATCTTACTGACCGGGCTTTGGGATTTACTGCAGCGGTCTGAACAAAATACCAGTTGCGCAATAGATTCATCACATTGTGATACCAAAGGATATCACTCTCAATGATTTCTCCTGTCCTTGGATCGTGAACATGAGGCCCCTGAGCATTTTGTATTTCAGTAGCAATATATCTGATCACCGAATATCTAACATCTTCCGGGCTCCAGTCCGGATCTTCCTCCGGAGTGGGAGCATCCTTTGCGACGATAGCATTTTTGAAACCTGCCGCTTCAAATGCTACATTCCAGTCTTCTATCCCTTGCTTTAGGAAGGGTCTCCATTTCATAGGTGTAGCAGGATCAATATAATAGACTATTTGCTTCACAGGTTCAGAAAGTTCTCCCCGCTTGTATGCTTCAAGATCTTTTGGCACCAGTTTCCATCGGGTAATATATCTGCGTTTAGCAGCTTTCTGCTCTTCCAGGCCATAATCGACCTGCTGAATAGAGAAATATGATACCCTGTTGTCAAATAGTCGGGGACGCATGGTTTCTTCCGGAAGTAAAATAAAAGATTGGTTCATCTCCAGTGAAAGCGTTCCTGTCAATTGGTTGTCCGGCAATTTATTTCCTTTGTATGTAAGAATATGCTTCACTTCAACATTCTTTGGAAAACTCCTCATACCCACAATAAGACTTCTTGGCACATCAAGTGATGATATTTCAAATTCTTTCCTTTGTTCTGTAGAAATTGCGCCAATCATTGGAACATCTGATGTAAACAAAGAAGCAACGTCAATCACATAAGAACTGTCGTCTGATCTGGCCGCCACATCAAAAGCCATGATCACCGGTTCAAAATTATTATTCCTTACAGATACTGAAATAGGGTCTTCATTGCTGGCTACGCTATTATATGAAACTGAACGCAGTACAACCTTACCATTGAGCTTCTGGAATCTGATTACCTGTTGCGGCCTCGAAGACATACCTGCACCACCAAAATTGAGATTTTTTACGAATCCTGATATCCTGCTCACAATTAAGATTTCTCTGTTCATTAAAGAATCAGGAATTTCAAAATAATATTTACCATCCACCTGATGCGTATGAAAAAGTCCTTTACTGCTTACTGCTTTATCAGTAATAACATCCGAGTACTTTTTTTTGTCGCCATCCTTCTTTTTAGGCATTTCCGGCTTGACTGTATCCTGCACAGAAGTGGTTTGGCTTTTACGTTTAAAAATTTGTGCATTTGCATCAAATGAATAAAACAGCAGGAAGCCAGCAATTAAAGAATAATGAATGGCCAAATAAAGTCGATTTTTCATAATTAGGTCGATTGCAAATAAATATAAAAAACACTTGTCTCAAGAGTGCTTCAATGGTGGATGGATTCAAATTTACTTGATTCCGTGCATCCACTTAGTGATCATGGGTGATAACAAAATCAACAATACACCTGCGCCCAGTGCAAACAGACCTACATTGTTGAATACAGCCATGGAGGCTTGAAGGGTTTCTTCTGTTGATGCATTTTCACCTCCTTCTACAGCAGTATATTTTGCAATGAACTTACCTGCCTGATGTGCAATGGAGGAAGATAGGAACCAGATTCCCATCATGAATGCCACAATTTTCACTGGTGCAAGCTTAGTTACCATGGATAACCCAACCGGTGATAATGCCAATTCCCCTAAGGTATGCATTAAATAAAGCAAAACAAGGAAAATGGCAGCTACCATACCTCCTACTGCTGATGCTGTTCCCAAATTTAATACCATAAATCCTGCTCCCAGCATTAACAGACCGAATGCAAATTTCAAAGGTGCAGCCGGTTCACGGTTTGCTCTGGCTAGTTTTATCCAAATCCATGAGAATACCGGAGCAAAGAGCATAATAAATAGCGGATTCGCAGACTGGAATGCACTTGTCGTCAATTCCATACCAAATATTGTTTTATCAACATTTCGCTCAGTAAATAAGCTCAATGCACTTCCTGCCAGTTCAAAGAATGTCCAGAATATGGTGGTGAAAAGTAACAATATCACTACGACCCAAATTCTTTGTCTTTGTACTTTTTCATATTCAAAAGAGTAGTACAACAGATATCCAATGATACCCACTCCAACTGTCAGTAACAAGTAATCCATGATATCATTTTGGCGAATAAGCAGCCAAAGTACCGGCACTAACAGAATACTGACTACATATGGAAATATTTTGGGTGAAAGCCCGGCTATATTAGCAGTGGATGCTTCCTCAGGTTTTAGTCCGTATTGTTCAAATACATTTGACTTTTGAGCCCATAAGAATACAACCAGTCCAATTAACATTCCAATACCGGCAGCCAAAAATCCATAACTCCATCCCACGGTCTCAGCAATAACACCACAAGTAAGCGGTGCTAAAAATGCTCCCATATTGATACCCATATAAAATATGGTGAAAGCTCCGTCTCTCCGGGGGTCTCCATCTGTATAGAATTTTCCAACCATACTGGAAATATTTGGCTTAAAAAAACCATTCCCAATTACCAGAAATGCCAAACCAATATAAAATAAGGTAGGATGATCTGCTGCCAGTATGAATTGCCCTCCTGCCATCAGAATTGAGCCCCATATGATAGCCTTTCGAAATCCCATCATTCTGTCTGCAAAAAAGCCTCCAATGATGGGTGTAAGATATACGAGGGCTCCATAGGCAGCATAAATTCCATAAGCTTCAGCATCTGCCATTTGTAATCCACCTCTTACAGCCTCTGCTGTGATATATAATATTAAAAAGGCTCTCATTCCATAGTAGCTAAATCGCTCCCATAATTCTACCATGAATAATGCAAAGAGCGCTTTGGGATGGACCTTTTTATTCGTCAGGATCACAAAGAACACCCAGGCCAAAACAAAGCCCCAGGCAAGCAACATCGTACTGTAAATTGGATTCATTTATTAGTATGTGGTTTAAAGTGAAGAGGTAAAAATAATTTTTTTACTCAGCATACATGCCTTTTGCCAAGTTTAATTTCAAACTCAGCTATTATGGCCCACATAAATAAAACTTTATTCCCTTAAAACCAAATAATTCCAAAGCTTTGCCTACTTGCAGCAATTCAATTTGACATCACCAAACTATAAAAAAATCTTTGGAGGCTTTATACTCTGAAAACACTCAATCCATCAGTTATTTGTATTATTTATTCTTCCAATACTTAATTGAGATTATCAGAGCAGTCTTGAAACAACATATTTCAGATTTAAACTAACAATAATTCAAACCCATCATTTCTGAAGCAATTGAGCCGAAGGTATGATGCTTACCTCCCAGCCGGCAGATTTGCCTAATGCCTGTACAATCTCCAGAAATTCTTTAGCTTGATCTGCAGATTGTTGCATAAGGTCACTTTTCTCAGCAACCGATTTAATAAAAGTTTTGGCCTTCTTTTGTAATGCATTGTAGTCCGCTTCATTGAATGAATTAAAGGATCCTTCACTCAGATCATAGTAATCCAAATCAGTATCAATGGACAAAATTTGTGGCGGAGGGCAACAATGGATTTTCATAGTTTTAAGATCCTGATTCAATTCAATATTTAAATCTTCAAGATCTATTCCAACTGAGACTTTAGCCTTAATTCTCAGAAGTACTTTTTTTCGCAAGGGGCTTATATCCCAGTAATAGTAATCTTTGTAACTATAAATTTCAGTAAAATAACCTTCAACGGTTATCAGTTTAGCTACTTTTTTTATTCTTTCCAACAGGACGGTTTGCTCTTCCTGGATTTGTAATTGATTTTGTCTGCTCATATAATACCAGAAGCCTAATCCGCCTGCAAAACCGATTAACAAGCATATTACAATTACCCACAAAGTTTTAATCATCCTAGTTCAGTTTGGCAGCCAGAGGGTGTTTTAGTCCTTTATAATCAGATAGAACTGCTCTGATTGAGCCTACGGAGACAGGTGATTCAATCATCACGGGGACTTTATTATTGTCATCACTCACCCAGACATTCATTTTTGTACCTTCCTTAAATTGCGCTCCGGCGATCATTGCAGGTGAAAACATCAGCGTGTTGTATTTATCTCCTCCTTTGATCTTAACATTTTTGGCTTTACCGTTATAGGTCACATTGACAGGCCAACCCTTACCGTCCAGAAATATTTCTACCGGAAAATCCTGCTTAGGTTTGAGGTAAGCATAATCAACATTTCGAAGGTAATATACTATAGAAAGCATGTCGTGCATGCAATTAGAAAACGAAAACTCCTCTCTTTTAGTGGAGTTTTTATCAGGGCCCTGATAAGAAACAGCTTTACCGTTCTTTTGGTCAAAGTTGATTCTGTTGTACAGAAAGAACTTACCCTCTTTGATGTCTCTGACGAATGATTTTGGACGCAATGTTTTTTTGTCCAGAACTGTCTCATAATAATCATCTACTTTGAAAAACCATTCATAAGAAGAATAGGTTTTCCCCACTGCACTGATGTGATATTCGGTTTCCTTCTCCTTTACTTTGAAAACCACTTCACCTGCCGGCAGCCAGACAAAATTCCAATTGTAGTATAATTTGTAGGTTATCTGTTCTCCATCCTGGAAAACAGTGTTAGACCCCAGGCAGGGATCTACCTCTGACAAGGTATTCACCAAAGGCGTGGAAATGGTTTGATGCGAGTTGGCAGGCATCAGGGAAAAAAGTGGAATCATTAGTCCGGAAACAACAGATATAATATTCAAACGATTAATCATTATTTTCTTTTTTAAAATATATCAATACAGACGCACCAAGCAAAGCCGGAATTCCCAAATTCATCAACCAAAGCAAATAAGAAGCTATGAGCGGACGAAATCCCGGTAAATCTACCATTGACCAAACTTGAAGGGCAATGGAGCCTCTTACAACTAACGAAAATAATGGTGGCAGAGGTACACCCGCCTGAATGAAAAAGAGCAAATAGACCGCTCCTAGGTTGATCCAATTGAGTGAAGGCTGGCCCAAAAACTCAAGTATCAACAGTAATTGACAAGTATATACCAGGTACCTCAATACCGTGAGTAAATACAAATAAGCTATTTCTGAAATGGAAAATGTATTTATAACATTCACACTTAACAACCATTCTTTCAATTTTCCTTTCAGTGGTATTCGCCCGGACACTGCAACCGTCCACTTTGTATTGAATATACCAACGTGCAATATGATCAAAAAAAGCAAAAATACAAGCATCGAACAGATTGTATAGTAATTAACGGGAATCCAGCTGAAAACTGAATTCAGCGAAATCAGACTTACTCCTCCTATTGTGAGTACAACTGCAATTTGAATCATTCCACCTAAAAGTTGTACTGCAATTAACCTGGGGTAATTATCAGAATCAAACCCAACCAGGCGACCCACTACATCTCCTAATCTCTGAGGAGTTATTATGGATAAAGCTGTACCGGCTAAAATGCTTTTGATCGTGTTTAGGAATGTCAATTTCTGTATCTTCTTTGATAATTGAATCCACTTGGCGCACTCCAAAAAAATATTCAAAAATAATCCCAATAGCGCCAGCAAAATCATGTTTAAATTGACTTCAGCCCAGCTTACACTATTTGTATTCCACTCCCTGACTAAAAATCCGGCCTGGCTGTAAATAACCATGCAGATGGCTGCAATCACCACAATTTTCAGAACCTTAAAGAAAGCGGATTTATATTTCAACATAAAAGAATCAAAATCATTACGAAATCAATCGGGTAAGTGGAGTTACAAATCAGGATAAATGTTGAATATATAAATAAAATGTAATTTGTGCTAAATTTAAAAGAGACCTTAATGGCATCACCCGGAAAAATACATTTTGATAAAATAATACTTGGAATTGATCCGGGCTCCAATATTATGGGTTTTGCTATTATTGGAATCCAAAAAAATGAAATGCATCTCCTGGAGTTTGGATACAAAACAATGGCTGCTCTGGAAAATCATATCGAAAAATTGAAATTGATCAGTGAGCATATCGCTATTATTATTGAAAAGTATAAACCGGACGAAATGGCGATAGAGGCCCCATTTTTTGGGAAAAATGTTCAATCTATGCTAAAACTTGGCAGAGCTCAGGGAGTGGCTATGGCTGTTGCAATAACCAAAGGTGTAAGCATTACTGAATATTCGGCCAAGAAAATAAAACAATCAGTCACAGGGAATGGAAATGCATCAAAAGAACAGGTTGCAGGGGTATTAGAGCATATTTTAAAACAAAAGCTGGATTCAAAGAACAAAGATGCGACGGATGCACTTGCAATAGCTGTATGTCATCATTTTCAGAAAAATAATAGCTCTGCTCCGGGACCTAAATATTCAGGTTGGGATACATTTCTGAGTAATAATCCCGGAAGAAAATTACAATAAACTTTGGTTTTTGCTTTGGAAGAAAAAAGAACAGGGTGGATCAGGTCAAATCAAATTTACCCGGCTTTTGATCTCAGCTGCCAGAGATTCCATTTCTTCAGTACTGAGATCAGGACTTACATTATCAAATCGCAAATCTTTCACCTGATTGATTGGAATCAAATGAATATGGGCATGAGGTACTTCAATTCCTACAACAGCCACACCGATTCGCTTACAAGGAACCACCTCCTTAATGGCATGAGCGACGCGTTTCGCAAAAGGCAACATACCTGCTAAAAGCTCATCGTCAATGTCAAAAATATAATCTACTTCCAGTTTAGGGATAACCAGCGTATGTCCTTTTACCTGAGGTCTTACGTCCAGAAAAGCAAGATAATCCTCGTTTTCAGCAATCCTGTAACAAGGTATCTCTCCGTTAACTATTTTGGTAAAAATACTGGACATTACTTAATCTAAGGATATATCTAAAATTGTGAATTCAAGATTGCCTGCCGGTGTTTCAACAGCAGCTACATCTCCGACTGCCTTGCCCAGTAATCCACTCCCGATTGGTGAGTTAACAGAAATTTTCCCGATTTTCAGATCTGCTTCAGATTCTGAAACAAGCATATAAGTAAATTCCTTTTTTGTCTTATTATTCTTTATTTTCACTTTAGAAAGCACAGTTACCTTAGAAGAGTCCAGTTGAGATTCATCAATAATTCTTGCATTTGCCAGTGCTTTTTCCAGATCATTTATTTTGAGTTCAAGCATAGCCTGTGCATCTTTTGCAGCATCATACTCTGCATTCTCTGAAAGGTCACCTTTCTCTCTGGCTTCAGCTATTGCTCTGGATACTTCAGGACGACCATTTTGTTTAAGATCCTCCAATTCACCTTTCAATCTTTCGTACCCTGCCTGGGTCAAATATGTATACTTACTCATAATGTAATCTTTAAAATCTTCTCAACTATGTAAATGAATAACTAGCCTAATTAAAAAAAAGCTCATTTTAGAAATGAACCATTTCTCTGATTTCCTGACAAATACTTATTAGGTTTGAATAGACTATAAACGTGTAAAACGCTTTTACCCGAATAGGCAAAAACGTTTTACAACTATAACTTAGTATAAAGATATAAAAATCTTTATAGATTAATGCGTACTGCTAAATTGTGTGTGCCATTAAAAGGATTAGTAGCTCTGTAAGCATAGTCGATTCCAAATTTGGTTTCACTATCTCTTCCAAGAGGGAATTCAAATGACAAACCAGCAGATAAGCCTGTATAGGCTGTCCTTGTAGTAATATCATCGGCAGATGAGCCCAGGTCATATAAATAACCTACTCGCAGCATAAACAGTTCTCTCATGGCATATTCCAAACCTGCACCTACCTGATCTCTGGAAAAAGAATTACTGGTGAAATTACCTACAGTTGTAATTCTATTATTTCTGCCGGCATAAAAATCATAAGAAACTCCAATATTTAATAAAGATGGCATTTCAAATGAGGCTGCTCTGGTATCATATGTAACCTGATAAGGGATTTCATCATTGCCCGGATTTGGACGTCTGGTTGAAAGGCCTTCGCCTCCGAATCTCATTCTTGAACCCACATTTCTCAATGCTATTCCAAATTTGAAATTATCATTCTCACCTGTTACATATTGTACTCCCGCATCCAATGCCAGTCCAAATGAACTCAGTTCAGCAGTTGACTGTGAAATACCTCTGATTAATATACCTACAGAAACTTTATTGTCAAAAGTATGGGCATAAGAAAGACCGATATTGAAAAAACTGGGAGAATAAGTAGCTCCATTTCCTTCGGGTGCATCAGTAGTGGTTACGGATATGTCACCAAGATTCATTGCAACCAAACTCAAGCCAATTGTTCCTTTTCCCATTTTGTGTGCAAATCCAAAACCATTGAGACTAATGCCGCTGCCAACAAAATATTGAGTATTACTGAGCACAAATTGTGTAGAATTAATTCTGCCAAGACCTGCTACGTTAATTTGCATAGCTTCGACTCCACTCACCATTGAAGTAGTAATCGAATGTAGTCCGGCTGATCTGGCCCATGGATTAATCAACAACTCGTATGCACCAGCTTCACCTTGTCGGTCAGGATTACCAGCATAAACTTGAGTTGAAGACAATGCAAATACAATTATTAAACACGCGTAAATTTTATTCATAGCTTATCCTTGAAAAAATGAAAGGAATGTATTTTAAAAATTGGCAGGTGAATCAAATTCACCTGCCTTATTATAATCTATTATAGACCGGATGGGTCAAATTGTCTGTTAACACCAAACCACTTGATTACCCGCTCACCCATGTCACCTGCATTCACGTGAATGAGATAAACACCACTGGCAATTGGAATATTCTTGTTGTTACGCATATCCCACTCCAGATCCGGTACAGTCTGTTTTGTTCTGGTACCAGGATTTGATCCGGCTTTCACCATTGGAGACTCATTACGAACATACTGCTTGATAAACTTACCATCCATAGAATAGATTGTAACTGTGCATTTATCAGGTAAGTTAGTTATCTTAACAGTATTTGTGAATTGTGAAATTTCGTAAGCAGAATATCCATAGTAAGGATTCGGAACAACATTAATTGCATCCAATGCATTTTCAATTCCAACCTCATCCAAAGCTTTGGTTTGCAGGCCATTGATTTTGATGCGATATGCGGGTAATCCTCCATTAAAGGAAGAAGCACACTCGTTGCGATATCTGGAATTAACTCTGAGTTTAATGACAGCATCATTTGGAATTAATCCCTGATCCAAAGGAAGCAGTTCTGTTCCCGGAATCAAAGTAGGTATTCCCGCCCATGCTAATTCATCAAATACAGGTCTCTTGAATAATACATTCCTTGCCGGATCTAATCTTGGATGAATAGCTCTGCATTCATCATATGGCTGCTTAGTCACATATATATGATGTTGGCCTCCAAGGAAGAAAAGCAATTGCGGTGCATCAGCCAATTCTGTAATTGTAAGCTGTGAGTTAGGATTCCAGATCATATCATTTGCTATCACCTTCTGATTAAGGTAGAAGGATTGATATGCCGCATCGAATACTGAATTTTCACCGAAGAAAATGTTAAGTCTTGTTCCACACTCCACATCGATGGCATATCCGGGGAACCAACCCATTCCGAGCGGTGCAACGTAATTTGGATCATCCGGATTATCAGAAGCTGTTGTTAATCTGGTGCCGGTAAAAGTACCGTCTACTGTAGCATACACGCCATTTTTATTCACAGAAGGTGCTCTTCTCCAGTCAAAATTTTCAGTGTTATCAGGAGTAGAGAATCCAGCCTGTGATCCATAATAGTGTGGACTTGCTGTCTGAATGACAACACATCTGCTCCATTTGCTCTTGTCAGAGGTAAGTATTATATCCACATTAGGAGTTAATTCAGGCTTGATTCGACCTCTGGATGATGCTCCAAATTCATTGTCCATCAACATCGGTGAAATCAGAAAATCAACCGCATTGAACCTGAAATCCATCACAAACATTGGAGCAAAAATTCCTGCACCGATGCGCTGTAGTCGCTGAGTAGGATCTAATGAAAAATCCGGTTCAGATGGCGCATTTTTAATATAATTCAATACCTGAACTCCTCTAGGTAATCCTGTGTTTGGATCCAAAATATTGTATAACGGTTGATCAGTATCAGGCACTCCACTAAACCAGAATGGTTTATTTGGATCAGCATATTCGATACTGGCACCAACAGCGCCATTATTTTCATTTGCAGAAAGATCAGAACCTCTTGACCCTAAAATATCCACAGGTCCAAGAGTGATGGAAATTCCATAGTCCTGAATAATCTGCTCATTCAATGACGACATGGTGATGTCGGAATATACTTCCTCGTTTGTCCTGGTATCAGTAACAAACCATCTGGTATTGGCATTCACGGTTGTGCTTCCATCCGTATTATACATTCTCAATTCAAGTTCAGCATCTTTTACTTCAATTGGATTGACAACTTTAACATTGAGCGGCCCTCCACCCTTTTTGTAAGGTATTTCACCAGTAAATGAGCCATTAAGAATGCTTTCATACAGTCCGTCTTCAACTTCCAGAAAAGCGCCATAGTTTCCTTTGCCATCTAATCTGGTAATTTCTACGCCATCTCCATATCTTGCATTTGTGTATTCAGCAACAATAGGTCTTGGAATTACAGTATATGTATTTACATTATTTCTGCCCTCCAGATATGTAGTTCTCTGGCCTATACCAACACTTGCATCAAAATTCAGATAATCATTAAAGGCATAAGCCACTACTGTATAATAATACTTTTTGTGATTTATCAGGGTTTTATCTGCAAGCGCAAATTGATCTTCTGTCAGGCGGAATGAATGCGCTATTCCTGCGTCAGCACCTTCTACCTGAATTTCAGGAACAAAGATATTGAAGTTCTCATTCGGGTCTTGTACACTTTTCCAGTTGTACAATGTGTTAACACCATTACGTTTATCAGCCTGGTACACTAATCTGGCTTTATCAGGATTGCTCAATTCAGCAGGTCCTACATCAGCACTTCTTAACTGATACACCTTATATCCTTCAAAGCGATATAAAGAATCCTCGATTCCAGGAGGAGCCTGTAAATCTTTTCCTTCATATGCCTCCAAATAATTATTGGAGAATGCATCATTAGTCAATAAGCCGATAATTTCTCTGTCCAGCTCTACAAAACACATATCCGGCGCATCCGGTCCATCTGTGATTTCAAAGCAGTTATTAAACAATGCCTGAGCGATATCGTCTGCACTTTGAAGTGGTGCGATACTTGGGCAAGGATATCTTTGAGAAGGTAACCATACTACCCCAATGATTAATTCATTCACTCTTCCCGGCAATAGTCTGAATGGCCCTGAAGCCTGAACTGTACGACGGTCACCAAAACTTAAGTTTGAAGAACACATAGACCATGCGCTTGCTGACTGAGAATTGGGAGCATCGGGAAATACATACTTAACTGTTGAAGTACTCCCTACATTATAACCTGTCCCTCCCAATGTAATAGGAGTTCCATCTCTCCAAAAACCGGAAAGATATCTGTAATATTCGATTGCCTGAGATGGATCCGATGTTGCAGGAGTAGCTCCGCCAATTCCACCATTATTATAATATACAAATGAGGACATTCCGATTTCAGTTGGATTTCCCAAAGAATCCAGCTTGTCAGGATCCAATGGACCTCTGAAGTAATCTACTCCAAGGATTGGAACGTTGGTACAGTATGTTGGAGTACCCGCACAATCACAACCGCTTAGTCCGTCCACCTGATCTTCATTATATACATACATCAAGCTTCTGGTGGAATCACAACCTACATAATCATCCTGGTAGCAACCCAAATCCGGATCCACCCACATGGCGAAATATGTTCTTTCGATGATGTCAGTAGCACGGTTGATCAATTTGTAACGCTGAAACGTCATATCATTGATCTCATCATTTGTTTTATATGCAAAAGCCTGCACTTGTACTTCCATTTGAATAGGAAATCCTCTGGAACTGGTGTGGATATTACCTGCATCATTATAAATCCAGAAAATCATTTCATCCGGATATTGAGGATCAGGACATCCTCTGATTTCTATAATCGGGTAATCACCATTAACAGGATCATATGCTCCATCGCCATCTTCATCATGAAATCCGGCTAATCCCTGAGTAGTATTTGGAAGAGGGAACCCATTTAATCTTTCGAAGTGTGGGTTGCCAAATCCAGGCCATCCAAGAACATCTGCGGGAATCAACTCTTCATCGTAAGGAAGATTTGCATCCCTGGCGGTTTGAAAAGCACGAATATGTATGGTGATATTATCACCCAGTACTTTGAAGAATTTATCCCAACGTGCGCATTGCTGCTTGTCGGTCTTACCTTCTTCATCCAGAGGACCCGGCCAAAAGTCATTACTTGTCTGACTTCTGAACGTTTGAGCTGCCACTTTTAAATTGTCGAAAGGATCATATCCCCCTAACCAAACAGCACCTGCATATATTGATGAAACGCCTAAAACACCACTACCTATCACAGGCTTAGGTACAACGTATCCTCCATCATTACCGGCACGCCATACATCACCACCGGTGGTTAGCCTTGCCCTTACATTATTGATTGCCTGATCGGTCTGAGCCCGTGCAACCGTACAATCGGATCTGTATGAGATCTGATCATTCAGCTGGCCTTGCTCTCCTTTTTTTGGATCCTGAACAGGCGGTTCTTTTGCCAGGGATACCTGAAGGGTGAAGACCAGCAAAAGCGATGAGAGTAAAAGTTTCTTAATATCCATAATACACTGTTTAAAAAACTAATTTAATTAGAAATCAAATAAAGCTGCCAGGAAAATCCTTCTTGGCAATGAGTAGAATCCATTTTGCAGATTTGACCAGGAATATGAATCAAGGTAAGCCTGACCATTAACTCCTGCTGCTACTAAACCTGCACCGCCTGAATCTGCTTGTCTTACCACTGCAGCTCCATCTGAAGAACTCAAGAATCCGGAATCATTAGGAGAACCTGTTACAGGATATACCCCTCTGATATTTCTTGCATCAAATAAATTCAATACTCTTAAGGATAACGTCATGTTAAGTGGTTTCGCTGCCTCAGGGCTATTCAATCTGAATGATTTTTCTACTCTGATGTCCATAGCATAGTTCCACGGTAATCTTGCTCCATTGATGGAACCTTCAAAACCGTTGCCTCCAAAGGCTGTTGCTCTTTGTCTGCGGGTGAATGGTCTACCGGAGATAGCATTAAACTGTACATTCAAACCAGAATTTGCAAGAATATCTTTTCCGAACAATCGAGGTCCATTGTATCTTTTACCGGAATCATATCTGAAATCAAATACACCTTTCAATGCATGACGCTCATCTCTGCTCAATGGAAATAAAGTTCTGAGATTACCTCTCTGAGATATACCACTTTGAGAATTGGCATCAGAACCCGTACCGTCTGCAAATTGCAATGTGTAGTTAAGAACTAATGAAATATTTCTTGTTCTTCTTAATTCATATTGGAACTGGAACCCTTTAACTGTTCCAAAGTCAAGATTGTCGTATGTAGCATAAGTGTTCACCGGAGGAGCTACATATAATATCTGTCTGATCTGAATCATATCTCTAAGCTCTCTGTAGAAAGCTGACATTTTAATGGCAGATGAAGAAGATAAACGTTGTTGAAAACCTACTTCATAGTCAATCGTACGTTCCGGTTTCAGGGCCGGGTTACTCCGTGGATTAGTTTGAGTAGATATAAAGTCCTCGAAGTAATAATATCCCAATGCAGATTCGAAAGCATTGGATGGAGGTCTTTGAACCAGGATATCATAGTGAGCAAAGAAGTTAGCTTCATCAGAAATAGGGAATGACACTGCAATACGAGGCATTACATTGATCTGAGGCTCATAATCAACAAATGTTCTGTCAGGAGTAAATCTGTCATCCTTGATATTATTAATAAGATCATCGTATAATTTAGGGGTAGAAAGTTCTGAACCCCAAATAAGAACTCCATCATTCACCGGGGATCCGGCAGCATCGTACCATTGGTCACCTTGTCTGAAAGCTCTGACGCTGGTACTACCTTCTCCATCTACATATACCTTAAAGTCATCACCCACATTGTTTGGACGATTGCCTCCAAATGTTGTATAATAATCATCAGCAGTCATGATATCATACAGTGAATACTGATCTTTCAATATTTTGGTATTAGCATCAAATCTGTCAACTCTCACACCCAGACGGAAGATGATATCCTTGAAGGTGAACTTGTCCTGTAAAAATACTGCAGAATAGATGGGCTGATTGGGAGCTACCAGGAATTGCCTGTTTCCATCTCTGTCTTTAGCAGTAAAGAAATCATTGAAACTGGCGTTTCTATCCACCTTGTTACCTAGATAGTCATATCCATTGAAAGTAAGGATTCCCTGATCAGTCAATTCATTAGGTGAAAACAGATCCAGGCTCAAATCGTCCGGATTAACCCCATCTACGTTGAAATATTCTTTCAAAGGATGATTGAACCGCTGTCTGACTGATCTGTAAAAATTAGAACCCGATTGATCCACAATCAACTTATCAAATAATGGGTATTCAATTCCATCGAAAATAACTGTCCCTACTACGGCATTGGTATCTACACCATTAATATGGATATTGGATTGTAGTCTGGCAATATCATATAATCTAAATGGTTGTAAAGAATAATTTCTGTCCACTCTTTGTTCATGCAATAAACCAAACTGGATGGTATGTCTTCCTTTTTCAGATCCGCCAGGCAGAAAGTCAAAATTCAATGTAGCATTAGCATTAAACACATTGTTTTCTGATTTTTCAAATCTATTATAGACAGCTCCAACATTAGAATTAAATCCCCATGCAGAGGTAAAAGCATCTGACACAAAACCATTGGAGCTGATATAATTATCAGACAAAGCTAATTGTTCAGTTGTAAGTATGTTGTTATAGTTTGCTAAAACAGGATTATAGGTAGAAGGTGTAAATGGAGATTCCAACGTCCTGGTAAAGCCTCCATGTCTGTCCTCCATTGCATCATATGCAGGAACCCATGTATAATCGAAGTCTCCAATATGTCCATATCTGAATAAATTATCTTTATGAATTGGATCCTGACTGGAAGAGAAGCCTCTTTCAAATCCAAGCTGGATAACATATGCGGCATTCTGAATGGTGGATGACTTTCTGGCACCTTCTTCAGCATTTTGTGAGAAATTCGTAGTCCCTAATCTGTGTCTTAGTCTAAAGTTTGTCCGGAAACTTTGAGTGACATCAGTGGGATTTCTTGTCCAGTTGAATCTGGCTGCAGAAACATTACTGTTGTTTGAATATCCAAACATATTCGTTCCTGATCTGAATGATCCAGACAATGATACATCAATAGCGTCACTGATTCTGGCATCTAATCTTGCAGTTAAATCCGTAAACTTTTCAGTTTCATTTGGCCTTGCATCCAGTAGTTCCATTTGATCGGTCCTAATGGAACCGATACGAGCATAAGGTGTACCATTAGCCAGTGCAAGTGGGTTGGCTTCCAAATCACGGATTAAGGATTCCGGAGCACGGTAGTAACCTAAAGCGCCCGGGTTATCTTCTTCTCTCACTCTATATCTTCCGGAAACTCTGAATCCCAGTAAAGACTTGTTGTCCTTTTTAATGATCGGACCTGAAAGATTAAGGTTTACTTCTGAGTATCCGTAAGCATCCAGAAACTTGGAAGTTTCCACTTCAGCACCTCCGCCAAAATTTGGTGAAGGTCCTTTGGTTGTTACAGAAATAACTCCTCCTGTAACATCACCGTAAATGGCTTCTATACCACCGGTAATTACCTGAAGTTGCTCAATTTCAAACTGAGGTACCATGGCACCTCTCACTCTGACACCATCAATATAGTAGTCAGTTGCATTTGATCTTGATCCTCTTACAGATACTGCCTCATTATCAATGGAGGAGATACCTGCAGTGGATGAGGCGATCGAATTAATATCTTTCAAGGGCAAGGCCTTGATGTCTTCTGAAGTAATTGTTCGTCCCTGAGTTGTATTATCCTGCTCAATAAGCGGAACTTTGTAGGCTACAATTTCCACTCCTTCGAGCAATACCCCTGCGCTCAAAGTGACGTTTAAGGGAACAACTTTTCCGGCAAACACTCTTACGCCTTCAATCATTTGTGTTTGATACCCAACATAGGATATTTCCACATTATAATCTCCGGGATCAAGGTTACCAACGCTGTAATTTCCATCAATATCTGTCTGAGCGACAGCAGCCTGGGCTCCACCTTTGAATAAGGTTACCGGGCCAAAAATGATGGGCTCTCCTGTTTCTGCATCGGTGACTTTTCCTTGCAGGGTTCCAAAATTTTGCGCAAAGGCTGTAAAGGTGGAAGCCAGGAGAATAATAATCAACAGTAGATTTCTACTCATAAAAGCTTTACATTTAAATGATCGAACAATAAAGGTGCAATGTTAATAAAATACAAACAGACTACAAAGGAATTATTAATTGGTCAAAACTTAATTTGCACAAATTCTCCCCTGTATAAACACGACTTTTGGCATATATAATTTTAAACCATTCATCTTAGACTCTAGATATCAATAGATTAAGTCTAAATTGTAACAGGTCAAAAATTACACTAAATAATTGATTTCCATTTGGTCAAAATAGTGTCAGCAATTTTGAATTTTGACTCACGCGTCCATCCGGCAACATGTGGTGTTAAAACAACATTACTTCTACGGTATAATCCTGAGTATAAAGCTATCTCTTCATCAGAGAAAGTATCCGGCTGCTCATTTTCAAAAACATCCAGGCAAGCTCCTCCCAACTGACAACTTTCAAGCGCTATGACAAGTGCTTCAGTATCAACAACTTTTCCTCTGGAGGTATTTATTAGTATGGCTCCTCTTTTCATTTTGCCCAGCAGATCTTTATCTACCATACATTTTGTCTCCGGAGTGAGTTGCACATGCAAACTTAGGATATCTACCTCTTTCACCAAACTTTCAAGGTCATCATGGACTACGATACGACTATTAATTTCAGTTCGCTGCACATATGGATCATAAATATGCAAAATAATTGAAAATGGCTCCAAAAGCCGGGCAAATGCTTTCCCTGTATGACCATATCCGATCAGTCCAACTTGTTTTCCCATAAGCTCTGTCCCGCGATGCTTTTCCCTTTGCCAGCGAAATTCTCTGAGATTTTTATCTGCTGAAAGAAAATTATTCAATAAACTCAATAACATACCGAGGGCATGTTCTGCTACAGATTGTGCATTTCCTTCCGGGGTGCTGATGACTTTGATACCAAATTCCGCAGCCGCGTCCAAATCAATGATATCCAATCCGGACCCCAGACGAGCAATTACCTTCAGATTTTTTGCTTTGATTAATAATTCACGGTAGGCCTTGATTTTGGTGTTTATAACAATTCCGTAATAAGGTTCAATTCGCTGATGTACTTCTGCCAATGTTATTGTCGGCTCGTAATCAACCTCATATCCCATCGATTCAAACCCGGATATAAGGTGTTCATGCACATCATCTGTAATCAATATTCGGAGAGCATTCATATAACTATAATAAAGGCTGACGAATTGACATGTAAATTCGCTATTCACTGAATAAATGTCAGTTCCAAAGCTACAAATTTACAATGGTCTTTTAATTGATTGGAGTATATTCGTCCACTGACCCATAAAAAGACAAATAATATATGACACTAGATAATTTCACAATCAAAGCACAGGAAGCTATCCTGAAAGCGCAACAAATTGCAGCCGGACTGCAGCAACAAACAGTTGAGACCAGCCATCTTTTGAAAGGAATCATGGAAACAGATGAACATGTTTCTTCTTTTCTGCTTCAAAAAATGAATGTAAACGTGGCGGATTTGAAAGATAAATTGGATTTAATCATTCAAACCACTCCCAAGGTTCATAATACTGACAAGCAATATCTGAGCAATGATGCCAATCAATCTCTGGCAAGATCCAAGAAAATCTCGAAGGATATGGGAGATGATTATATATCACTGGAGTTGATGATGGCAGGGATCCTGGAAGGAAATGACAAGGCCGGACGACTTATGAAAGAACTGGGCGCCACAGAAAGCGGATTAAAAGCTGCTATTCTTGAATTGCGGAAAGGTAAAAAAGTCAATGACCCGGGGACCGAAAATCAATACGGCGCTCTTAAAAAATTTGGTATCAATCTGAATGAGAGAGCTGCAGAAGGCAAACTGGACCCTATCATCGGCAGAGATGAGGAAATCAGACGTGTACTTCATATACTTTCCCGCAGAAAGAAAAACAATCCCATATTAATAGGTGATCCTGGTGTAGGTAAAACAGCCATAGTAGAAGGAATTGCCTGGAGAATAGTGGAGAAAGACGTGCCGGAAAATCTTCTGACCAAAAGTATTTATACACTGGATGTATCAGGACTTATTGCAGGTGCTAAATATAAAGGTGAATTTGAAGAGAGACTCAAAGCCGTCATCAAGGAAGTAACAGACTCCAATGGGGAAATCATACTATTTGTGGATGAGATCCACACTCTGATTGGAGCAGGAGGGGGCGCGGGCGCCATGGATGCTGCCAATATTCTCAAACCTGCACTAGCCAGAGGAGAACTCAGAACAATCGGGGCAACAACCCTGGATGAGTATCAAAAATATTTTGAAAATGACAGAGCACTTGTCAGAAGGTTTCAAACCGTCCTGATTGAAGAGCCAAGTGTGGAGGATACTATCTCTATACTGCGTGGATTGCAGGAGCGTTATGAAGTATATCATAAAATTGATATTCTGGATGAGGCTTTGATTGCAGCCGCAGAATTATCTCACCGATACATTGCAGACAGAAGTTTGCCGGACAAGGCAATTGACCTGATCGATGAAGCTGCTGCCAAACTCAGACTGGAACTGGATTCTGTACCTGAAAAAGTAGATGAACTTCAACGCAGAGTCAGACAACTGGAAATTGAAAAAGAGTTTATCAAAAGAGAAGGCGACGAGAAAAAAGCAAAGCTGATAGCCGAGCAACTTGCTGAAGCAAAAGAAAAACTGGACTCGGTAAAAGCAGCCTGGCAAAATGAGAAAGAAATTGTCGATACCATCCAGAACCTGAAAAAGGAAATGGAAAATCTGGAGATTCAGGCTCAAAAAGCTGAACGGGAATCTGATTTTGAAACAGTAGCAAAAATCCGGTACGGAGCGACTCAGGAAAAAGAAGCCATGCTTCATGTTGCAGAAGAGAAATTGGCTTTGCTCCCCATCGATCAACGATATACCAATCAACAGGTAACTGCAGAAGATATCGCCTCTGTGGTTTCCCGCTGGACCGGCGTTCCCGTAAACAGGATGCAGCAAAGTGAAAGGGAAAGATTATTGAATCTGGAGGCAGAAATAGGTAAAAGAATCATAGGTCAGGATGAGGCAGTAATCGCTGTGTCTGATGCGGTAAGAAGAAGTCGAGCAGGCATGAGTGACGCCAAGCGTCCCATTGGGTCCTTCCTTTTCCTGGGTCCTACCGGTGTTGGAAAAACCGAACTGGCAAAAGCGCTGGCTGAGGTATTATTTGATGATGAAAAAGCCATCACAAGAATTGATATGAGTGAGTATCAGGAGAAACACACGGTCTCAAGGCTTGTAGGTGCACCTCCGGGATATGTGGGGTATGATGAAGGTGGGCAGTTGACGGAAGCGATACGTCGCAGACCTTATTCCATCATATTATTGGATGAGATAGAAAAAGCACACCCTGATGTATACAATATACTATTACAGGTCCTGGATGACGGTCATTTGACTGACAATAAAGGAAGGCAGGCGAATTTTAAGAATACTATCATCATCATGACTTCCAACATGGGATCAGATACCATTTTGGAAAATTTTGAAGATCTGCAGGAATTGGGCGATACCAAGAGAGCTGAAATTTTGGAAACAACCAAACTGGAAGTGTTTGATTTTCTGAAGCAAAACATACGACCTGAGTTTCTTAACAGGATTGATGAGCAAATCATGTTTTTGCCTCTGACCCGGGAAGAGATTCGCAAAATTCTGGAGCTGCAGTTGATTCAGGTGAATAAAAGACTTAAAAGCCAGGATATCCATTTGGAATTAACAGAAAAGGCTATCAAACTTTTGAGCGACCTGGGATATGACCCTCAGTTCGGAGCAAGGCCTATGAAAAGAGTAGTTCAGCGTGAGCTTGTTAACCCATTGTCCAAGTTTCTGCTTTCAGGAACATTCGGTCCGGGCGATACGATATATGCAGATGGAGATTCTAAAGGATTGTCATTCTCCAATATGCCATCGCAGGGCCCCGCTGTAATTGCAGATCTGGTCAGCTCTGTATCTGATCCGGATATTGACGACGAGGATAATACTGATGAAGATGAATAATCGGGTGGCAGTTTCCGCATTGGAAAACGGTACTGTTTATTAGAATTTAAAAGTACGGTGAAGAGGTTTGAAATGCCTTTTCACCTTTTTTTGATTTAAATTTCTTCAGCAAGTAATTTAAAACTCAGAAAAGTCTCAACAAACTCCGGAGTAGGTGCTCTCAGTCGCAGTTTGACCCGCAAATTGATCTTGTCTGTCTTGAGTAAAGATTGGATATCAGCAAGGGTGGGAACCAAATCGAGAGAAGGTCCCTGATTCAAAGGTACAGGATTTCTAAAAAATAATTCCAGATTCAGGTTGGGTTGATCTTCTGTAAACAGGACGACAGCAGCCTCCTCAATAAAATCATAATCGACACTACCAAATACAGATAATAAACGGGCTGCCTGAGGCTTTATCCTCCATTTTGTCTGATCAGTGACATTATTTTGTTCAAAATAAAATACCTTATTAAGTGGGATATCCCGCAATACAAAATAGTGAATTTCAAAGGGATTTAATCCGGCCGGCATGGTAAAGAGAATGTTATCATACACCATTTCAAAATTACGGCCTCCGTTCTCCCTGACACAGGAAGGAGCTAAAACAACCAACATCAATAAGCCTATGTAATATTTATATTTCATATGCTTTGCAAAACGGTAGTCAATCCAGGAATATTGTTTTCTCTGCAAAATGGCATGCTCCATTTGTTAAGCCAAATATCAGGAAATATTAAAAAGAATCCCGATTGAAAAAGGAGATCAGTAAAAAATTGACGGAAAGATACATAGCAAACAATTTATTTTTAATTTGCCCCTCAGTAACAAATATAAATATGAGTACAGGGACTATACAGCAATTAATATCTTCTGACGGCAAAAAGAATTTCCTCAAATGTCTTATGAAAGACCTGAGAGCGATGCACTATATGCTGGAAAATGACTGGTTTGAATCAGATATCACCAGAATAGGTGCGGAGCAGGAAATGGTACTTGTCGACAGAGAGTCTTACAGGCCTGCCTGCATTGCCCCTGAGGTTTTGGAAAAGACAAAGCACCTACCATATCTCGGCGGAGAGCTTGCCAGATTCAATCTGGAAAGCAATATGGATCCGCTGGTGTTTGAAAAAGATTGCTTTTCCGTCATGCACAAGGAATTAAAGCATCAGATTAGCACAATCGACAAGATTTTGGAGGAATTCAATGCAAGAATTGTCCTGACCGGTATTTTGCCTACGTTACAAAAGAAAGATCTCAAGATTGAAAACCTGACCCCAAAAGATCGCTATTATGCGCTGGTAGATTCAATCAACAGAGAGCTGAAAGGAAATGCCTATGAGTTGAGATTGTCAGGTATTGATGAACTCATGATACGTCATGATTCACCATTGTTGGAGGCTTGTAACACCAGTTTTCAGGTTCACCTTCAGGTCAGTCCTGCAGAGTTTGCGAAAATGTACAATATGGCTTTGGCTTTGACTGGCCCGGTTCTGGCAATCAGTGCCAATTCATCACTTGTCTTTGGCAGAAGATTATGGCATGAAAACAGAATTGCACTTTTCCAGCAATCCATTGACACGAGGACTTCTCATGACCATTTGCGGGAAAAAAGTCCGCGGGTGAATTTTGGAAATGATTGGGCACACCATTCGATCATGGATATTTACCGGGAAGATATTGCACGTTTCAATGTTTTGATGGGATTTGAAATTGATGAAGATTCTATCGAAAAAGTAAAAGACAAAATCGTACCGGAACTATATGCCTTAAGAATGCATAATTCCACAGTTTATCGCTGGAACAGACCTTGCTATGGGATCAGTGACACCGGTAAGCCGCACCTGAGAATAGAAAACCGTGTGATTCCTTCCGGTCCAACCATTATTGATGAGGTAGCCAATTCGGCTTTTTGGCTGGGGGCTATGAAGGGAATGGATCTTGCTTACGATGATATGAGAAGATACATGTCTTATGAAGATGTAAGAGACAATTTCTTCAAAGCCGCTACCCATGGAGTTGACTCAAAATTCAACTGGTGCGGAGACAGCAAAATCAGTGCCTGTGATTTGATTTTGCAGGAAATTCTGCCGATTGCCAAAAGCGGTTTGAAGCACATGAAGATCAATGAAGCAGATATTGATACTTACATGGGCGTTATCGAAGAGCGTGCAAAAAAACATACAAACGGTGCCAGATGGTGTCTGAGAGCTTTCACAGCTTTGAAAAAGATATCTTCCTCGGATGAAGCGCTGACTACGCTGACAGCCACAATGGTAGAAAATCAGAATACGGACACCCCGGTATCCGAGTGGCCAATGCCTTCACTTATCAGAACAGAAAAATACCAACCTATTCATATGCGTATCGAACAATTTATGGAAACAGATCTCATCACTGTGAGAAAAGATGATATCATCGATTTGGTAGCAGAAATTATGGACTGGAAACGCGTAAGATATCTGCCGGTAGAAGATACCAATGGTCAGCTGGTAGGACTGATGACTTCCCGTCGGGTCCTGAGATATTACGCCCATGAAAAAATTAATGAGATTCCGGTTGCAGTAGAAGATATTATGATCAAAGATCCGGTGCATGTGAATCCGGATCAAACCATTCAGGAAGCTCTTGAGATGATGAAAGCCAACAACATTGGCGGTCTTCCGGTCGCAAAAAATGGTGAGCTCATTGGCTTCGTAACAGAAATTCAATTGCTCAGAATTTTGAGCAAGTATTCCTGATTTTTGTTTGACTCCTATTGATGTTTTAAAAAGAAGGCAGGCCAATATCCCCCAATATTGCCTGCCTTTCTGCATTATTCAAAGACAAAACTTTTTAAAATCATCCTCAGTGAAAAAATCCATCAACGAATCAGGATCGTTTTCACTAAAGGAACTGACTGTGCTTGTTTTGTTTCCAAACTTAGAAAATAAACTCCGGGAGTCTGACCGGAAACATCAAATGATGTATTCTGTGCATCAGAAACTTCTCCGGAACGGACGATTCTACCTTCAGAATCTATCAAAGTAAATTTAACTATTGAAATATCCTCCGTCCATTGAATGAATACTCTTCCTTCAGTGATTGGGTTGGGAAAAATCTGGACTTTTTGTGCCAGGAGCTCTGCTGAATTTGAAGAAGAGATAACAGCTTCGCTAATTGTTAATTTGGTATTGCTTGCGCCGTCGCCATCAGAAGAGCTATTTTTATTGACACCATTTCCAGCAGCATAAAAACTAATACTACCTGTCCCCTGAGCAGGAGCTTTCCATTGTACTTCAAAAGTATTCAAACTATCTGCTCTTTTATGCTCGGCATAAGTGCGGTTATTGAATGAAGTTGTGGCAAGTTTTGCATTCGAAGAGGGAGAAGAAAACCCTTTGACATCCAGACTGTCTGAGTCTTTTATCCCGATTAGCTGGAATCCATATCCTTTAGGACTGCCGGTAGATGCATTGACAGATACCCTCACCGTATAATCTGCGCCGGGAACATATGAATTTACCTGGACACTGTCCTTATCCAATATGAGAATAGAAGTATTAGTTACTATGGCGTTCCCTGTATGACAAAACTTGCAGGTGATCGAAGTCTGGCCGACGGATTCATCTCCGGGTGCCCCGGTGTTTCCGGAACCATTAGCAGCCCTCCCGTTCGAACTGGAAATGAATAAAATAAATGAACAAATAAAACCCAGGTAAAGTAAAATTCTCATAAGCGTAGTCAAGCATTTAAATATTTAAGTAATCAGACTCCAAAACTAAGTGAAGGATTATACCCTTTGACACCTTTGAAATAATTATTTATTAATTCAAAATCTGCGGATTCATCATTCGTAGGATAGAATGGTTCTCTAAACACAAATACTTTATGCTCATAGTCGAACTGCACAAGAATAATGGGTACTCCGGCTTTTTTGGCCATATGATAAAACCCGGTCTTCAATTTATCTACTTTTTTCCTGGTCCCTTCAGGTGCGAGACAGATTCCAAAGTTTTCTTTTTCATTGAAAATCTTTACAACTGCATCTACCATATTGGCTGACTTCTTTCTGTTGACAGGATATCCACCCAGCCAATAAAAGATAAATCCATAAGGAAATTTGAATAATGTATGCTTACCTATAAACTTCACATTCCTGTTCAAAGCACTTCTCACCAGAATCCCCAGAGGGAAATCCCAATTTGAAGTGTGAGGCACCACGGCACAAATGAACTTCTTCAGATCAGCCGGAATATTGCCCACAATTTTCCATCCCAGACATTTAAGAATCCAGGTACTTATTCTGTTCATTTAGCTTGATTTTGTATGTTTCGAATTTCACTCCAATGATACAAAAACAATAACTAAGAGATTCTATAAATACACAATTCATAAAGCCCGGGTATCCTTTTCATTTTCCACTTTGATTAATACGCAGCAAGAAAAAAAAAGCAAGTGAGATCGTAACAATAATTTACAATGCTTTCATTGCCTCATTCAGCTTCCTGCATGCCATTTGAATTTCATCATCCGAAATTACGAGTGGCGGGGCAATCCGGATGCTTTTGTCATTAAATAAAAACCAGTCAATTATGAGACCTTGCTGCAGCGCATTGGCAATCAGCTTTTGCACTGTGGAAGTATCTTTGAATTCGACTGCCAGCCACAAACCCTCACTTCTGATTTCGACAATATGATCAGAATGAAGTAATGATTTAAACAGTGCTTCCTTGTCAGGAATTTCCTGTAACCATACATTCTCCAGGATGCTGTTCAATGCTGCCAGGCCTGCGGCACAGCAAACCGGGTGACCGCCCAGTGTGCTTATATGTCCCAACACAGGATTGTCCGACAGGTCAGCAAGAATAGATTTGGAGGATACCACAGCTGCCAGTGGCATCCCGCCTCCAAAGCCTTTGCCCAGCAGTAGTATATCAGGGATAATACCGTATTTCTCAAATGCAAACATAAACCCGGTTCGCCCATATCCGGACTGGATCTCATCAAAAATAAGCAGTGCCCCAGTTTGATTGCATTTTTTGCGTAAGGCTATCAAAAAGGGCTCAGAAATTGGGTACAATCCTGATTCAGCTTTAACCGGTTCAACAATAACAGCAGCAGTTTGCTCAGTGATTCTCTCCAGTGAACTTTCATTTTCAGCAATTAACCATCTAATTCCGGGGACCAATGGCCGATAAGCGGAAGTAAAATAATCATCGCTCATCAGAGATGCTGCTCCCTGAGTACTTCCATGATAAGCGTCTCTGAAAGCACAGATCTCATATCTGCCTGTGTGGCGTTTGGCCAGCTTTATGGCAGCTTCAGTCGCTTCTGTACCTGAACTCAGAAAATAGACATTATCCAGTTTCTCTGGCAAAATAGAGGCTAACCTGGTTGCCAGTTGCACCTGAGGGGATAAAATCATTTCTCCGTATACTAAGGTGTGCAGGTATCTGGATGCCTGTTCCTGAATGGCTTTTACAATTGGAGGAAAACCATGACCCAGCAAACTGGGCCCGATTCCACAGATCAAATCCATGTATTTTTTGCCCTCCTTGTCTTCCAGCCAAATACCCTTCGCCGCGACGATTTCCAGGGCCATCGGAGAAGGACTGGTCTGGGCAACATGTTTCAAAAATAAATTTCTCATGAACTAAAGATTGCAGGATTGAAAGTACAAAACTAAGTCGGCCAGCATAATTCTAAGAATCAAATATTTAAGTCCGGTGAATAACTAATAATAGTTCCTTAATTTTGCCCGGAAATTTAATTCACCCAATGACTTTTAATTCACATAAATTTTAAAACCAAACATCATATGATCCGTATTCTAGCAGTTATTTTTTTTCTGAGTGCCACTATGGCCTGCAGCAGTCAGTCCGGCAAAAGTGTTAGTAGCAATGAAGATCTGCTGAAACAAATCGACAGTCTTGAACAATATATCAACAAAGAAGATTTTACATTTCAAAACGATACTGCAGCTCAGGAATTAACCACAGCGCTTGTCACTTATGTAGATCAAAATAAAAATGATGAAAAAAGCCCTTCCTATTTGTTCAAGGCTGCAGGCCTGAAAAAGAACTTGGGCAATCTGGATGAAGCTGTAAAGTATTTCAACAGAATCTGGACTGAATATCCTGAATATCCAAGAGCACCGGATGCATTATTTCTGGAAGCATTGATGTATGAAGAAGATCTGCAGGACAAAGAAACAGCTAAAGCGCGCTACAATAAGTTCCTTGAGCTTTATCCTGAAAGTGAATTTGCAGAAGGTGCAAAACAAATACTGCTTCTGATTGATAAAAGCCCGGCAGAGAGATACGAATATCTCAACGAGCAAGACCAGAACTAGAGATTTGCCTATTGGCTGAATTGCGTGGATCAAATCTTTTGTAAAACATTTTTCTTTGTCAGACGTATATAACTGACGACTTTGCCTGAAATCACAGATTCATTATTTAGAAGATCAGATTATGAAATATTTATTAAGCATTATTCTTATTCTCTCACAGCTCTCAGCTCAGGCTGATGGGATTGAGTTTTTCAGCGGAACATTCGAAGAAGCAAAGGCAACTGCTCAGGAACAGGGTAAAATCATATTTATAGATGCATATGCAGTCTGGTGCGGCCCTTGTAAAAGAATGGCCAGCTCAGTATTTCCCGATGCTTCTGTGGGGGAAATTTACAACATGCATTATATCAGTATGAAAATAGATATGGAAAAAGGTGAAGGTCTCACTTTCAGAGAAAAATATCCCGTCACTGCTTTTCCTACACTCTTCTATCTGGATGCGGAAGGAAATATACTCGAAAGGGTAGTAGGAGCTCAGGGGATTGATGGTTTCAAAAATCTGGGCCTTAAGCATGCAAAATCAGTGATTCCCGGCAAAAATTTTGCCGCGGAATTTGAAAAAGGTTCAAGAGATCCGGAGCTGGTTTACAGATATCTCACAGCACTCAATAGCGCCAAAAAATCAACATCTACTGTGGTAAATGAATTTTTGAAATCTCAGCCGGATATGAATAATCAGTTTACCATTCAAATTCTTTTTGATGGAAGTGTAGAAGCAGATTCAAAGGTATTCGAGCTGTTTTTAAATAACAAAAAGAAAATCAGCGAACAATACACAGACGAAGAAATTGAGGAGAAAATAAGGCTGGTTGCACTCAACTCAGTCATCAAAGCCGCTGAATATGATTATCCCGAACTTGCAGACGAGGCGAAAGCTATTGTAAAAAAACACAGTCCCGGCAAAGCCAAAAAATTCAATCTGGAAGCGGATCTCATTTATTATGCAGCGGTTCAAAATGCCAATGCATTTCAAAATACAGCAAAAGATTTTACTAAAACATTTGGAGATGAGCCCTATAAACTCTTCGAAGCTTCGGCGCTCGCAGAGAAAAATTTTCCCAAAGATCTGAAGGTTTTAAATGAAGCAGAAACCTGGATAGCAAAAGCAATTAAAAAAGAATCCAACTTCAGATACTTCCATCTTCAAGCTTTGATTCAGGAAAAGCTGGGGCAAAATGCAAAAGCAAAATTAAGTGCTGAACAAGCGCTTATCCTTGCCAAAGAAAAAGGAGAGCCTACTTTCCAAATTGAAAAACTTTTGAAAACACTATAATACCTCTCACATAATGAAAAGCATTCTCAACATACTAATGGTGGTTTTGGCACTGGTTACCGGTCTAAATGCCCAGAAAGGCGGCATTCAATTTGTATCCAATACCATGACATTCAAGGAGATTCTGGAAAAAGCTCAGAAAGAAAACAAACCCATTTTTATAGATGCTTTTGCTGATTGGTGTGGCCCCTGCAAAAAAATGGATCGTGAAGTGTTTGTAGCATCATCCGTGGGTGAAGTGTACAATGCTAAATTTATCAATGTCAAAATAGACATGGAAAAAGGTGAAGGCCCGGAACTGGCAAAAAAGTACGGCATTCAGGCTTATCCCAGTTATTTGTTTCTGGATTCAGATGGTGGAATGCTGCACAGATCTGTTGGGTTTCAGCAAGCTCCCGAGTTTATTGAATTAGCAAACGTTGCCACTGATCCTGCCAAGCAATTGAGTTCTATGGCCCGTCAATATTTTAATGGCAACAGACAGCCGGATTTCTTATATAATTATGCTGTCGCTCTCATGGATGTGATGGACCCAAAGGCGAAAGCGGTTGCAGGAGAATATCTCACAGCACAGACAGACTGGAACAATGATAAATCCAGACAATTCCTGATGAATTTCATCGACAAGGCGGAAGGTGAATATTACGAATATTTAATTGCTAATCGCTCCGCATTTATAGATCAGTTTGGGAAAGACTCTTACAAAAATATTGTTCTTAGATCTGTAAACAATAAGCTTGGTTTTGAAGACGCCATGGACCCTGAATATGCCGGCAGACTTTTCAATGCTGCATATCCCGAAGAAGCTGCATCACTGAACGCTCAGTTTAAAATGATGTACTATCAGAGACTTAAGCAATATGATGCATATGCCAGAGCGGCAATAGAACTCAATACCATATCTCCCATTCAGAATCCATACCAATTAAATCAAATTGCATGGACATTTTATGAGCATGTTACCGATAAGGAGTTACTTAAAGAAGGAATTAAAATGGCAGAAAAATCTGTTTCCATCAGCAAAGAATATGCAAACATGGACACTTTGGCTGCACTCTATTTAAAGACAGGCAAAAAGAAGCTTGGCAAAAAAACTGCTAAACAAGCCATCGAAATTGCCAAAACAACTGGCGAAGATTACTCAGGAACAGAGGAACTTCTGAAGAAGAAAAAGCACTGAGTACCTGCTCAGAGCTGATAAATCCGGATAGTATCTCACATTTTTTAAAAATTCTGGCTTCAGAGCAAGCAAGATGTATTTCTTATGTCCGTCTATATCGTACACAACTTTATACGGATGAAACATCTATGGTCCAATAATCGTAGATTCGCAGCGCAAAACAAAAAGCATGAATTATCTTACACTGGAGCGGGTCTCTAAAAGCTATGGAGAGAAACTGCTCTTCAAAGATCTCACTCTATTTATCAATAAAGCTGAAAAGGTAGCCCTAATCGCCAAAAACGGGACAGGTAAAACTTCCCTGCTCAATATCATTATAGGTAAAGAACGTTCAGAAGGTTCAGAGGGAAAAATATACATCAACAAAGATATCCGCATCGGTTATTTGGAGCAGGAACCTGAACTTGATCCGGAAAAAACCATTTTTGAAGAAGTGCTGGCGGTGGAAAATCCCATGGTGAAAGCTGTCAAAAATTATCTGGAAGCACTGGAGAATCCAGATAATCCTACATTACTGGAGGAAGCGGGGCATCAAATGGAAGAATTGCATGCCTGGGATCAGGAAGCAAGAGTCAGAGAGATTTTGTCCCGATTGAAAATAGACCATCTCAGCCAAAAGGTTGGTTTTCTTTCCGGAGGACAGAAAAAAAGACTTGCGCTGGCCAAGCTCCTGATCGACGAGCCTGAATTGCTCATCCTGGATGAGCCTACCAACCACCTGGATCTGGACATGATTGAATGGCTGGAGGAATATCTTCAGCGACCCAACCTTACCTTGCTTATGGTGACTCACGACAGGTATTTCCTGGAGAGCATCTGTGATAGTATTGTAGAATTGGAAAGAGGAAGTCTGACAAAATTCAGTGGAAATTATTCAGCTTACCTGGAGAAGAAAGCACTCTTACAAGAAAATGAATCTGTTGAGTTTGACAAACTGAAAAAACTATACAGCAAAGAACTGGACTGGGTGAGAAGACAGCCCAAAGCAAGAACTACAAAGGCAAAATCCCGGGTGGATAAATTTGATCAGATTAAAGATCAGGTCGCAGGAAGGAAAGTCGATGAAGAAATGAAAATGGAAATCAAGGCACAGCGTCTTGGTTCCAAAATCCTGGAAGCTCACAATATCAGTAAGAAATTTAATGATCAAATACTTGTCGACAGCTTCAGTTACAAATTCAAGAAAGGAGAAAGAGTAGGCATCGTGGGACCTAATGGTGCCGGGAAATCTACATTTCTCAATATGTTGATTGGCCAGCTTGCTCCGGATACCGGCAAAGTAATTGTTGGGGAGACGACAGTCTTCGGATATTATACTCAAAGCGGTATGAATCTTCGCGAGGACAAACGGGTCATCGACGTGATTACAGATATTGCAGAAGTCATTCCTCTGGAAAAAGGTAAACACATGACTGCTGCGCAGTTGCTGGAGAAGTTTTTATTCAGCAGGCCACAACAGCAGGTATATGTAAGCCAATTGTCAGGAGGCGAGAAAAGAAGATTGTATCTTCTTACTATTCTCATGAATAATCCCAATTTCATGATTCTGGATGAGCCTACCAATGATCTGGATATTATGACGCTCAATGTGCTGGAAGATTTTCTGGAAGATTTCCCGGGATGCCTGATCATCGTATCTCACGACAGGTATTTCCTGGATATGCTGACTGAGCACTTATTTATATTTGAAGGGAAAGGAGCAATCAAAGATTTCAATGGCAATTATACAGAATTCAGAGAATGGCAAAAAGCAGAAGCTAAATCTGCTTCAGAAACTGCAAAACCTGCGGTCGCGGCAGTTGTTCAACAAACATCTGTTGGACTGAATGACAAAGAACGTAAGGAACTGCACAATCTTGAAAAAGATATTGCACGACTGGAATCCAGAAAAAATACCATTTTCTCTTCTTTGAATGATCCGAATATCGATGCCAACCAGATGACCAAACTCTCTGAAGAACTGGGCACAGTGCAGGAGCAGTTGGATGAGAAAGAAATGAGATGGCTGGAATTGGAGGATATCAGGCAAGGTCACTGATGTTGAACAGCCGGGTGAAGCGGTTAATCGAAACAGCCGGTAGAAGTTGCACCGTGTCCCCAATACCTCAAAGAATTCCTTGGATTAATTTATCTTACATTTTACTACCTATAGTCCTTATTTTTAGACAATATTTACTTGATATACGTTAATAAAATAACGGCAAGTGCTATACTTGCAGATCACATCATTTTTTGCATTTTTATTGATAATTAATGTATTATATATTATGACATTTGGATATGTTTTCATATCTTAATGCCATAATAAATA
>JALHRR010000032.1:32266-53600 GCA_022841345.1 Saprospiraceae bacterium | reverse complement strand
GCGCAGATGGTACTGCCCCATAAGGGTGGGAGAGTATGTCACTGCCAACAAATTTATACAAAGGGAGTTCAGTATCGTATGATATTGAGCTCCCTTTTTTTATGCCCCTAATTGAGAAATTTGGAAGTTGAGGAGTTAAAGTAATCAGCCGGGAATCGGTGAATCGGTTAAGCGGTTAATCGGGGTGTATGGCTCGGTTAATCGGTTAAAGGTTTAATCGAGGTGTTAGTTTGGGTTGGGAGTTTGGAGTGTGGTTCGTTAAAGCGTTAAAGCGAGTAAACGTTGAGGCGGAGTTGGGGTTGAGCGTTAAGAGTTGGTGTGTGTTTTGTCAAATCAGACCCAAATCACATCGTCTGTAAGGTCTCTGACTTGCACTGAAAAAAGCAAAAGCGAACACCAAATCTCCAAGTTTTAAAACAGGATTTTTCCCTCATTCATTTGCATGGTTTATCTCCAGACCCACAGCTCTCCTTCAGATGATATAAATCATAAACTTGTATGGAATAGATTTACAGGTTTTAAACCTGAAACCTGAAAACTAAAACCTGAAATCACTCGATTCGCGGTCTCCAGTTATCTGTTTTCTTCGCTCGATTCGCGGTTCCGACCCTAATCGGAAAGTCTGCAAAGCTCCGACTTGCACTAAAAAGAGAAAAATCGAACTCCAAAACTTTAAGTTTTTAACCAGGGAATTTGCCCTCATTCATCTCTAAGCTAGTATCTCCAGCAAGCACAGCTCTTGTTCAAATTATATAAATCATAAATTTGTATTAGTAAGATATACAGGTATATAAATCTGAAATTCCTTCCCAAAACTGAAAACTGAAAACTGAAAACTGAAATCTGAAATCTACAATACGGACGTTGAAATCAAGTCCAAATCTTAAATTTTTAAACATGGCAATTGCCCTCCCAAATACTTATGATTGAACTTCTGCAATACCGACATTTAGATTCAAATTATATACTCTTCAAGTTTTGTGTCTATCAACACCCATTTGCACCCTTTCATTTATTTGATCATTAATCAAAGTATTTATTTTTTGATTGCTATATACTGTTTTAGTATACTAATCATCATTTAATTATGTAGATTTCTTCCCTGATTAGGATGCGGGTTCTAACCTGTAACTTTGTGCATCAATCTCTCTCTTTGCGCGCAATTTTGTATTGAACAATCAAATTGTTTTAAGTTTAATTCAAGTCGTATGAAATTGTATATAACTTTTGTACTTGTGTTTTTGATGGGTACCACACATGTCTTTTCTCAAAACGATGTTGACAGTCTGAAAAGGGTGTTGAATAGTGCTACCGGCCCGGCACAAAAACTTCCAATTCTGGTCCAATTAGGAAACATCATGGAAAATGAGGATTTGGCAAAGGCAAAAGATTATTATCTCTCAGCAATTGAAATTGGAGAACAGCTGAAAGATACTACACTATATAAAATGTATATTAATGCAGGCAGAGTATTTGCCAATACTCCCAATTATGATTCTGCCTCTGTTTATTTTGAAAAGGCGTTTCAATATTGTGTTTCAAATGGAATTATGCATTGTAAAGCCAGGGCTTTAATGATGAAATCATATGTTAGTCGTGAAACTTCTAAATTGGATGAATCAATTGAATACAACCTGGAAGCGCTGTCTATTTTATTGGAATTGAAGGATAGTACAGGAATTGCACGTGCATATGAAGAGATTTCCTGTGATTTATATCGAAAAGGCAAGGCTGATGAGGCAATGGACTATGCTCTAAAATCAATTGGAATTGCTGAAAAAGTTAATGCTGAACCCCAACTTATATATAGCCTTTCTGCTGCGGGAAATGCAGCACTTTTGATTCCCGATGGTAAACTTGCTTATGATTATTATGATAAGGCGATAAAACTATCCATAAAGTTAGGTTACCCTGAAGCCAATATTGCTTTATTGTATAATGACAGAGGTAATGCTTTGAAATATCAGGGCCGGTTTGAAGATGCAATATTAGACTATAAGAAAGTAATTGCCTCAACAGGTAAGTCAAGGATGGGTATGGCTGAAGCGATGGCTGAGGCGAACCTGGGCGATGTTTACATGAAAATGAAGGATTATCCACAAGCGCTTACTTATAAACTCAAGTCTGTAAAACGCCAGGAAGAAGCCGGAATGAAGAGTAATTTGATTGAGAACTATTTTCATATTAGTAAAATTTATGAAGAAATGGGCAATTATGCTTTATCACTTGAATTTCATAAAAAATACTCCGCTATTAAGGATACGATTATGTCAACTGAAAAGGATGCTAAATTTTCAGAGCTTCTTACTAAATATGAAACCGTTGAAAAAGATAGCCGCTTAGCTGTTCAGCAAGCTCAGATTTCCAGACAAAGTATTGTACAATGGACTATCATTGGAGTTGCTGTGGCACTTAGTTTTATCTTATTTCTTTTGTACCGCAATTATCTTAACAAGCAAAAGTTAAATGCAACATTGTCCAAAACCAACTCCTTACTTGGAGCAAAGAACAGTGAGAATGAATTATTATTAAAGGAAATTCATCATCGTGTAAAAAATAATCTGCAAACTATTTCCAGCCTTCTCAATCTTCAATCTGCTAATATCTCTGATGCCGGAGCACTGGAGGCAGTCAGAGAAAGTCAAAGCAGGGTAAGCTCTATGGCATTAATTCACCAAAAATTATATCAGGGTGAACGTCTGGCTGCAGTTGAAATGAAAGACTATTTCAACACTATGGGAGAATCTATTTTTGATTCTTTTGGCATTAAATCTCAGAATGTAACATTCAAAGTTGAGATGGATCATTTGGAATTGGATGTGGACACAGCAATTCCTGTAGGTTTGATTGTCAACGAGCTTATAACTAATTCACTGAAATATGCCTTTCCGGATGGAAGGGAAGGTCTTGTTCAGTTAAGTTTGAATGCTGATGAGCATCAGAATATTGAGCTTAGAATTAAAGACAACGGTATTGGTATACATTCTGAGGAAAAGTCTGTCAAACAGTCTGGATTTGGCACCAGATTGGTACAATTGTTAACCATTCAATTAGAAGGGGAATTGGAACAAAGTACCAATGATGGGATTACAACAATTATCAGGTTCAAACAAGGTTTGAAAGCAGCATAATTTATTTGAAATGCAGCCTATTCAATTAAAAGAGCTTGCCCCTGAATTTCATCACTGTCTTTATGTTTTGACTCCATGGTATCCACTTTTATTAAATGCTTTTGTATTCGCAACAATTGAATCAGGATTAAAGAAAAGAATGCGAATACGGAAAACGAAGCTATGACATATTCCCAGGCAAATGTAGTTGTTAACGGGCCCAACAAACCTGCTCCTGTTGCACGACCCATATTAGCTATAGCCATGTACAAGGTAAACTGTGTTGCCGCTACTCTGTTCCAGCATAATTGCATTCCAATGGCAAATATTGAAATGGTCAAAAACACATAAAGTATGTAGTATATTAATATATAGGAAGTTATCAGCGAAGCTGAAACCCAGTAGCTTTTTAATAATGCCATACTGACGACTAAAAATATCAGGCAGACGAGATAAATAGTCATCATTCTTACTTTACCAAATCTATCCGACAGATAGCCTCCTGCCAGCATCCCTGCTAACCCTCCCGTCAATGAGCACATTGAAAACGTCCTTGAGAATGTCTCATCTGACCATCCTGCTTCCTGTATTGAAAATACAGGTAATATAACTTCCATCAATCCTATTCCTATACTTGAAGAAAAGATGGCTACACCCATTATTAAGCTTGTGGGTAGAAAAAAAACCTTAAACAGACTTCGTAATATTTGTTTCCAACTTTTCATTTGCATTTTTGTAGCATCGGGCGAAGCGCTTCCCTTAGTCCAGGGTAATAATTTTTCTCCAGGTCTTTCTCTGAGAAATAAGGGCACTAACATGATCAATACAATTCCTGTTAATAAAAAAAGGATGGCGGCAGAAAATCCATGATTATTGATGAGCCAGTTTCCTATGAAAAGCGAAGCTGAAATTCCCATAGTTTTAGATCCCCACATAAGACCATTGGCCCTTGCTTGTTGTTCCACCGGTACCACATCAATTGCCATTCCATCCGTTGCTATATCCTGAAATGCACCGAATAAGCTCACAAAAAAGCCAGCTGTCATCAGCAAAGGGAGATTATTGAGTGGATCAGGTACCACAGACATTGCTAAAAATGCCCCAATGAGACCGGTTTGTCCTAACAAAACCCATGGCCTCCTTCGTCCCATGGCTAAAAATGTATAGCGGTCCATCATGGGTGCTAACAGGATTTTGAAACTCCAGGGAATTCCTACCACTGCTACAAACGCACCAATTTCAGCCGGACTCTTTCCGTTCATAGCCATCCAGGCCGGAATTCCAAAATAAGTCATTCCTTCCGGGATGCCCTGTGCTACATATAATGCTATGAAAGAGAAATATCTGAAAAACTTGTTCTCTGTTAAAACAGGAAGCTGGGTTGAAAAAAGAGGGTTGGAGCTACTCATAAGGATTCATTTTTCAATTCATGAATAAGAAAGCTATTTTGCGAGAAACAATAATTCCAGCATGAATTGGGATTCAGGGTGTTTCAGTATGTAACTTTCAAAAACAGTTTGTTTTGAGCAATGCTGAACTTTTGAATATCCTGATTCCAACAGATGTGCTAATTCACGTTTATACTCTTCTAAGTTTTCATACATGAAGCAGTCATGATGAAATCCTTCGCCGAAAGCATCTAAATAATCTGAGAAGATGTTATTTCCTGAATATGGAGTAATGAGAATCATGGGTTTATGTGCCCCTTCTGATATTTGCATTTGATATAATAGCGGGGAGCCAGAGTCTGCAGAAAAAGATTTTTCGGTTTCAAAGTCAAAAATATTCCATTTTACAGGGTATGCACAGGACAGCTTTCGCGCCATTGATTCTGCATCATATGTTACAAAACATGAATACTGCCTCCGGGATAGGGCAGTTAAATCTTCAAATTTTTTAGAAATATTAAAGGGCATATGAAGTATTTGAATTCGTGATTTCGCATCACATACTTCAAAGCTAAATTGGGATTCAGCTGAATAGCATTATTTTTTCCGGAAGGAATAAACCAGTTTCCGAATTGCCCTTATTTGTCTCCGAATGAAACAGCGTTTAAATTACGCGAAGTTTATTTGCAAGCGTTTCCTGGAAAGGTTTGCTTACCGGCAATGTACTTTTCCCTACCTGTACATGAGAGAAATTGTCACTTATCGATTTGATCTTATTGATGTTAATTATGTAAGATCGGTGAATACGCAAAAACTCAGGGGATTGCAGTTTTTCTTCGAAGGCACCAAGAGGCATCGTTAATAAGTATTCTGTCTCAGCAGTTATCAGCCTTGAATAACTTCGATCTGCTTCCAGATATTGAATATCATTCAGGAATATTCCCAGCATTTTTTCTTTGTAGCGGATGAATATTCTGTCTTTAAGTAAGTAAGCTTCTTTAGTTGTGCTGATTCCGTCGATATTTTCCGAAGTACTTAATTTTTCAGAGATTCTCTCTATGACGAGTTCGATTGCTCTTTGAAGATCAGTTTGTCTGAATGGTTTTGAAATAAAGGCAAATGGTTTTGCTTCCTTAGCTCTGTTGAAAGTATTGTCATCGGCATTGGAGGTAAGAAATATCACTGGAATTTTATGCAGAGAGCTTATCATCCTTGCTGTATCCACGCCATCAAGAGCACCTTTTAATGCAACATCCATGAGTACTAAATCAGGTCTGGTCGCTTCGATGCTTTTTAAAGCATCTTCTCCTCTTGGTGTGATGCCTGTTACTTCATAGCCCAAGTTGCTGATAATCATTGAGATGTCTGCAGCAATGATCATTTCATCTTCCACAATGAGAATTTTGAAATTATTTGTCATAAGTTCTTGCAAATGTTACTCATTGATGAAAAATGAAAATCTTAATCTCATTCCGGAATTTTATCTGGAAATGAATCATACGGCTCTAAATTCGGATGTAAATTACAGAATTGATTTAAAAAATAAACCCTCTCAGGTCTTTAGAACCACAAGAGGGTTTATTTTTATTCTTCCATTTCAATCACATCAGAATGGAATATTGCTGTTCAATTTATTGATGCTATAACTTTACAAATTTTCTGACCATGCTTTCTGATCCATTTGATAACCTCAGAAAATAAACACCGGGCTGCAATGATTCAGCAGGGATTACCATTGATACTTGAGTTCCGTTATTTTCCAAACGATTAGCGTATAATTCAGTCCCTAAACCTGAAAGTATCTGTATATTGTAATCAGCGTTCCGGATAGATTCGAACTGAATATTTAGTACGGATGATACAGGGTTTGGAGACATTTGAAAACTACCAACGCTGCTAATCATTTCAGTGGAGGTAGTTGTCGAACCCATAAAATTGGTAGTGCTTTTAAATGTAAATTCATCCACCCCGGCAAGAGTGTTATCATCTTTGTCTAAAATTTTATAATAACCCCCGTTGCCCAAACCTTCACCATCCGTATTATAAACATTAAACTGATAACATTGCCCTACACTCAAAAAGACTGTATAGGTATAAAGTTTATTGTTTTCCAAATCTTCACCTTTAAGCTGGATTCCTCCTGTTCCTGTCTTTAATTCCCATCGGGTTTGAGCTCCATTTTGAGTAGCTAAGATGTGAAGTTTAATTCGTCTTCCTGCTTGTAATTCAGGGTCCATATAAAGTGTTATATCACTCAATTCGCTTAATTCAAAAATTTCCTGCCCTGGAGCTTCTCCTTTGATCTCCACATTCATACCATCAACGATTTCAAAATTTTCATCAAAGGTAACGGTTGCGAAACCATATCTGCCAAGGTTGCCTGACCACTCTTTTGTGGCTATGACTTCTCCATTTTCAACAACCTGGAATGTTGCCGTTTCTAATGGTTCTAATCCGTAATTTTGGAATCTGACTCCCAATGCTGCATTATCGGTACAAAAAAGAGTAGTGCCTTCTACATTCATCAATTTAATCTCTGTATCTTCAGTGGCTTGCCTTGGCATGTTTTCAAAACTGGATCTCAACCCTGCAAACGGAGCCTGTCCTACTTCATATATTGACCGATTAGGGTAAACAATATAAACTGTCGGAAAATATCCGATTTTATAAGCGCTGGCAACTGTGTTATTGGGCAAGTCGATGATTGGATATGGTGTATTTTGTACCCAGTTTCCCTGTGTGTTACCTGTTCCATTAAGATTTGCTAAGGTGGTTGCCGGATCTCCTTCTATAAAAAATACCATAGCCTCATCTGTTCCATTCGGGCCATAATTATTGTAGAATGTTTTCATTGCACCAGCAGTATGATATCCCCAGCAAGGACCGCACCAGGTAGCAGAAAAATCAATGACTACAAATTTTCCTTCGTCCAGATAATTGTAAAGCGTATGCACATTTCCATTTATATCTGTGAGTGTCCAGTTCGGTGCTATATCGCCATCTTTTAACTGCGCAAAAGCACTTGATGAGATCACTAAATTTAAACAAATCAGGTAGAAGATTTTTTTCATGATCAGGTGTTTTTATTTCAATAGAGTAAAAATATAAAAAATATAATATTGGGAAGTGCTCAAAATCAAAATTTATGAAAAGTTATATTTTCAAACGCTTGTAATCAGGTCAAAATAATTCTGATACAAACCGTTTCTGATCGTCGAAAAGGCAATTTCCCGCGCGCCAAGCTCGTGTTTTTTTATGCACGGGAATTCTTTATCTGCGACTAGTGACGGGTTTCATGGCGTTTCAACTACAAAGCCGGAATCTACTACAAATAATATTTCAAAAAAACGTTTCTTAATATTATAGAAATATATATGTGTCATTTGCAATAAACGCGAAAATATTATATGTAAGGTAAAAGAACTTTGAGCCTAAGTTGAAGATGAATGAATGACATTCAATGGAAGGATTCATCTGACACCCAAATACTCTTACTGTACTCAAAATGGCCCTGGAATTTGTTAACTATTGACAGATTCCGGGCTTTTTTTTGTAAAGTTTCATAGAGATTACCCCATTACATAACTGGTCTACTTTGCTTTTGCCCCGACACCGGCTTCCTCCTGGGCAACGATTTTTTCTTCTGGTTCTTCAGGTATTACCACCTCTTCGTTTTTCAAAAGCTGAATAGGTTTTTGAATGGCAAGGTTGTTAGGGTATACTACAGTTCTATTGTCATCAGTTATGAAAATAATTGAAAACAAATTAATATCTCTCACTCTACCGGACACTGAATTATCACCATCCATAATTTTTACCCTTTCCCCTATACGCATAGGGTGATAAAAAAATAGAATTACAGAGGCAGTTATATTGCTTAAGATAGACCAGGCAGCAAATAAAGCCACACCTGCAACGGTGGCAAAGGATGCAAGCCAAAATGAAATGTGCTGAAATTTAATGTCCCATATCAGGCCAAGGGCTATCAGGAAGGCGAGTGCCCATCCGAAATTAATTACTTTTAATGTATAGCGAACTCTGCCCTTTTCAATGCCATTCTTAATAGCATGTGAATAAGCAAATCTACTTCCATAATTTCTCATAATAAAGAAGAGGCAGACAGCTATTCCTGTAAGAATAAGTTCGATATACCAGGGAGCATTTTCAAAAAGAGACATAACGGATTTTAATTTTTCAAGTTCAGTAAGCAAAGTTATTGTTTAAACGCTTTTAAACAGAAAATGGCTTTAAGAAAGCCAGATAATTTGATGAAGGCCTGTTTTACTGGATTCCAGAAGCATTTAAAAATAATTTCTTCAAAATTCACCCATTGTTTTCCCATTCCCGGTGAGTAAAAATATACCTGATTTTGGGTAGGTAGCGGATTGCCCCATCCCTGTTTCTACGGTTGATACCAGTAATAGTGATTTATACAAAATCAGGTTTTTTGGTGTAGGACGAGAGCTTCTCGTCGGGCCATTTTTGCCTTACAAACAAAATCAAGGCATTATGAAAACCCATTTTTACACCCAAAGCATGATTAAATCATTACAAGTTATTGTAATATTTATTAGTTCATTTGGAACTATCCAAAGTAATGCAAGTGCCAATCCTGCCCCTGATCAAGTCACAACCATTCAGGATACCACGGATAGTCCGTATGAGCTTACCATATATGTGGTTCCTTCAACTGAGTGGTTGGGATGGGATTCTCCCCTGGCTTTAATGAAGAACACTGCATGGAATAAGATATTTCCTGTCTTTCCAAAAAAGAAGAAAAGAGCTATCGGACATGTATTTGTCGAACTCACAGATGGAAACTATCGCTTCTTTGGAGGAATGACCACTCAGGCTGGAAATCATCAGGTGAATAAAGTGGTTAATGAAGGCTACAACCTGGGGATATTATTTGCAGCATTTCCTGGTGCTTTGGATTGTCCAAAGAAATTGCAGGCAGAATTGGATCAAAGGTGTGCGGATGGAGAAATAGCATTTATGAAATTTAAATTGCACAAAGCCAACTTCGATCGCCTGAAAGAATATGTGGAAACTTATCAGGAGAGAGATTATCATTTAATTTATAATGGAAAAAATCAACCAAGGAAAGGGGAAGGTGCAGGATGTTCCGCATTTGGAATTAGCTTTCTGGAAGTAGCTGGTTTATTGTCAGATGAATGGAAAGAGGAATGGACGATGAAAGTAAGAGTACCTGAACACCTGGTAGGTGGACCCACGACAGGACAAAAAGTTCCAATATTATCCATGCTATTTGCCCATAGATGGGCAAAGGAACATGAACCTCATGTTGTACTTGAATTGTATGAACCTTATCTGATTTATGAGTGGATAATAATGCAGGCTGATCAAACAAACAAACCATCCAATATAAATACTATAAATATTGCAAAAGCTAGAGGATTGAGTTTTGACTATACTCAGATTTTGCCTCCTGCTGAACCTATATTCCTGGATTAAGAATTGTATTCAGCGCTTCATTTTATGCTTTGTGATAATTTAATATTTTCAAATAAAGATTTTTCCATGCAAGGAAAGCGTAATTTTGCAGATATTGATTTCCCTTACTTCTCTAAAACAAAAGAAAGATGACGCATCCTCCATCTGATCATTCTGAATTGAATCTTTCATTTCAAAGTTTATTCTTTGTGCTGGGAACAATAGCATTATTTATAGGAATGATGTATGTGGGTCAGACTTTAATTGCACCAGTTGCATTTGCAATATTAATTTCATTCATTCTTTACCCTATGTGTGTATGGATTGAGAAACGAGTGAAAAGCAGGACCTGGGCGATTGTAATATCATTTTTCATAGTAACAATAATACTTAGTTCTATTATTTTCTTGTTTTCGTCTCAACTGGTGAATATTGTTAACAATTTTGAAGACTTCACCCTGAAACTGAATGATATCCAAAATCAAGTTATACTATTTATCAATACAAATATCCCATTTGTACCGGAGATGAATAAAGATGGATTAATGGATATTGGCAAACAATGGTTTACGAGTAATTCAGGTGGTATGCTTGCTGGTACTTTAAATGTAACAGGTGTAGTATTCACGGGCATGATGCTTACTTTTATTTATACTTTTTTAATGCTCTTATATCGCGATGGTATTAAGAATGCACTTTCTCATTTTGTTCCGGTGCACAAAAGGCCGGAATTTCTTAAGATGCTAAGAAATATGAGGAAGGTGGGGCAGCAATATGTATCAGGAATGCTAATTATCATCACTATACTGGCTACTCTTAATACTATAGGTTTGCTTATTATCGGTGTGGAATATGCTGTCTTTTTTGCAGTTTTTGCAGCTTTTTTGGGAGTCATACCTTATATAGGAACTACTTTAGGGGGTGCTTTACCTGCTATTTATGCATTAATGACAACCGACTCTTTGTGGGTACCCATTTCTGTAGTCCTGGTTTTTTGGTTTATCCAATTAATTGAAGGCAATTATCTGAGCCCGCGCATTATGGGAGGCAATTTAAATATTAATGCCCTGGTTTCATTATTGGCTTTGATATTAGGCGGATTAATCTGGGGAGTAGCAGGGATGATATTATTTTTACCTTTCATTTCTATATTCAAAGTAGCCTGTGATCATTACAAAGAGCTTCAACCTATTGGTAAGCTGATTCAGGGGAATCTGTATGTGGTTGAAGAAAATAATTTAAAGGCCAAAATTGATAAGCTGCTCTATATCAATAGGAAAACAAAGAATTGATATGTGAATTGTCTATTTTCTTTTTTAAATCCAACTTTTCACCATTTTACGATCGACTTTGCCTGTATCATTTTTGGGAATTGAATCGACCAGACAGATAGATTTGGGGACTTTGTAAGCCGCCATTTTTTTCCTGCAGAATTCATAGAAATGTTTTTCATTAAAGGAGTCTTTATTTCTCAGGACCAAAAAAGCTTTTCCAACTTCTCCCCACTTAGCATCAGGTATCCCGGTAACTATGACTTCTGTTATTTCCGGATATTGGAGGATGACTCTTTCTACTTCTGCAGGATAGACATTTTCTCCCCCTGAAATGAACATGTTTTTGATTCTGTCCACTACAAAAAAGTAGCCTTCTTCATCCTGGTGAATAATATCTCCTGATCTGAACCAGCCATCTTCTGTGAATGCATTCCGCGTTGCCCGGGCTTGATTCCAGTATCCGGGAGTGACGATAGGTCCTTTAAATTGTAGCTCTCCCGTGTTGCCACTTTGATTCTCAGAAGTATCCTGAGATACAATTCGCCAATCCACATAGAAGTTGGGAAATCCAATAGATCCTTTTTTGCGCAGAGCATCTCTGTCATGCAGGGAAGTGAGATTCGGTCCTACCTCTGTCATACCATAACCCTGTCGTATCATGACATTCTTTTCTGCCCATTTTTCTATGACAGGAATTGGAAGAGGTTCTCCGCCGACTATGATATTTTCAAGATCAGGCAAGATGATTTCATTAAATTCATCTTGTTCGGTCATCATTTTCAGCATAGTAGGAACGCCCATGAAAAGTGTGACTTTCTCAGTTTTCAATAATTCCAAAACCGTTTTGGCATCAAATTTTTTCAACAAACAGGTATATGCGCCATGATGCAAAAAAGGGGTAGTGAAGACATTCCAGCCTCCGGTGTGAAAAGGAGGCATGACGTTGATAGTCCGGGATTGGGAGGTGATATTGAGTCGCAGACTAGTATTGAGACTGTTCCAAAACATCATTCCATACGTATAGAGAGCTCCTTTAGGATAACCTGTAGTTCCGGATGTATAGAGTATGAAAACGGGATCTGAATGCGAGATTATGGTATCTACTCTAACATTGGGTGTAAGTTGGTTTTTCGCAGGGTTTGTTACTGATTCGAGTGGTATAGATTTTTGTCTCCAGTCTTCATTCAACAGTTCCCGGAATTTCGATTCAACATATAGAAGGGATGGACTTGAGTCATTCAGTAAATATTCAATTTCAGAAGAACTTAACCTATAATTTAAAGGAACAAGAATAAATCCCAATTTACATGCTGCAGCAAAAAGAATTAAGTTTTCCAGGCAGTTTTCTGATAGAATGGCAATCCGGTCGCCCTTATTGATTTTATATTGAGTCTGTAATAGAGATGCCAGCTCATTGCTGTGATGATTCCATTGGGAATAAGTCAGTGTTTTACCTGATTCAAATTCTTTCAGTGCCATTTGATCAGGACTGTACAAGGCCCATTTTGCGCACCAGTCAACATGAGGTTCAGTTTGCATTATTATCAGTCATTGGTACCGCTAATATCTGAAAATTGTTCCGGCAAATGCTAATCCTCCTCCGGAACCTAGGAAACAAATGATGTCTCCTTTATTAATTTTGCTCGATTCCATCAGTTGATGAAAAGCCATGGGGATACAAGCGGAGCCTGTGTAGCCAAACTGATGCATGATTGCTATAGCTTTCTCATGTGGTTGATGCAGGCGGTCCATGGTTTCTCTGATGGTATGGACATTGATCTGGGTCAATATATAATGCCGGATATCATCCGGGCTGATATTGGCTTTTTGGCACATTTCCATTATCATTGATGTCCAAACTTCTGCATTTAATTCTTTAGGAAATTTGCGCACAAAGGACAATTGATGTTCGTGCCGGGAAATACTTTCAGCAGTAACAGGGAATTTAGATCCACCACCATAAATTCCCATCCACTCATTGTATTCACCTTTCGTTTTGAGCATACTTCCTAATTGTCCTTCCGGACCTGATTCCCGGGCTTGTAAGAGGACAGCACCTGCTCCATCTGCAAAAAGGGTGACTGTTTTTTTATCAGCCATATTCAGGTATTTGCTCATCGCATATCCACCTATCACCAATACATTGCGATAGGATTCATCAGCCTGAATATATTTAGCTGCCATATCCAGGGCAGTCACAAAGCCTGCACATGCTGTATTGATGTCAAATGTACCTGCATTGATTGCTTTCAGCCTGTCCTGTAAAATAGCTGCCGTAGAAGGGGAGATGTACTCGGGAGTATCTGTTGCAACTATAATGAGATCAAGCGATTCAGGGTCAATTGAGGCATTTTTGAGGCAAAGAATGGCTGCATGCTCACATAGATCCGCTGCACTCTCTTTAGAGCCGCACCAGCGTCTTTCGTAAATTTCTACATTAACACGCAGCCAGGAATCAACATCTTCACCTAATAATTCATTGAAAAACAGATTATCCAAAACCCGTTCCGGAGCATAGGCTCCGGAACTTATTATTACAGCATTTCGCATGTATATTTTTTCTTTGGTTTAAATGACTCTCAGCTAAGTCGTCTTTAAAGACTAATTATTGTTTTTTCTTAATTGCCGGGAGATTTACTTTCAATTCTATAGAGTACAGTGGGCCTATAACAGGAGATGCAACAAATTCTCTCACTTGTTGATTTAACACATTGACCACCTGACCAGCCACAGTAAACATATTATTGATGCGATATCCGACCGATACATCAAGATTGAAAAAGCCACCTAATGGACCATTATTGAATGATCTTCCCACACGTGCATTTTCAACTACAGGGGAACCTGCATAAATAAGATCCGGATTAGTGCTGGCGGCAACATTGATACCAGAGAAAAAGTCATATTTGTCTACCCATCTTCCAAACAAGCTTGCAAAGAATTTTCCTTTGGAGTAATTTAATCCTACACCTAATTTATGAGTTGGTGTATTGATCGGAAGATCATTCTCATTAACTTTTCCATCTCTGTTGCCATCATTGTTGATATCTGTTGTATCCAAATCAAATCCAAAATAGGAATAATTAAGTACAGCATTTAATCCATCTGAAATAGCATAATTCAAAGATGCATCAAAACCATATGTATCTACTCGTCCAAAATTGAGATAAGTAAGTATAAGTGCAGCCCCTGCATCCGGTGTGCCCGGTACAACCTGACTCATAGGAACGCCTCCTCTTTGAGTCACTGTACGACCTTGCGTTGCGATGTTTACTGCAGGGCTCAGGAAGTTCTCAGAGATATTGTAATAAGCATTTGCATCAAAGTAAAGTTTATCAGTTAATGCGCCTTTATATCCTGCCTCGATAGTGTTGATGGTTTCTACAGTCAAGCCTTTAATTTCAGTGCCATCAGATAATGTGAATCCCGGACCATTACCCAGAAGTACTCCGCCAAATATATTGGCTTCAAGATTCAAAATAGTTGGGGCTGCGATACCTTTTCCGTAAGTGAGTCTCCAGGCACCTTTGTCATTGAAATAAACGATACCTGCTTTAGGTATAAAGTTGAATCCGTACAAATCATGATCATCCGCTCTGGCTGCAGCTACAAGGCGTATATTTTTACCCAGAAAGTATTCAAGCTGAGCATAACCTCCCAATTGACCAATCTGAATGTCTTCTTTATTATCAAGGAGATAAGTACCATTTGAGTTAGCCATATCTAATTGATATTGAGCTCCCACTATATATTTAAAGGCACCAATTTGATCGTTGTATTGAGCTTCACCGTTCAGTCTTCGCGACTTATCTGTGAATACTGCACCCCGCTTAAGCGGAAATCCAGCCTGAGGGGATACACCAAACCAAAGTTCATTAAATGATCTTGCTCTCGCTTCTGTTTCTGAGAAGCCGGCATTTGTAAAGCTCAAAAAGTTTTGAGTTCGTTGATTCATGGCATAGGTACTGTCAGAGTTGGATACTGTATAGTAAGCATTGGCATAGAATCTTGGAGAAACGTATTTTGCCTGGAAAATCTGTACCGTCCAGTCTTTAATCTGATTTCTTCCCGCATTTGTATTTCCAATATTGTTGTTCTTGCTTCCTCCATATGTCAGAATGATATCAGATGTTTCATTCGGTGAAATATATAAAGCTGCCTCACCTTTCAGGGAGTTGAATTTTCTGTCCAGATCCAACTCTGGGACGGCATTGTAACGAATTCCAGTGCCATTCCCGGGACCTCCGAAGATGGGATTATCAAATGCTGTGTTGAAATAATATACAGTATCAGTGAATTCAAATTCTTCCCCCTGTGTATACTCTGCGCTCACTTTGAATGCGACCATGTCATTAATTTTGGTGGCGTGTCTGATCCGGCCGGTAAGCACGCTTTGATTGCCGGCACCCAGAGCAATTGTTGTGCCCTCATAAGTTCTTGGGTCCTTTGTGATTGTATTCAGAAGGCCATTATGTGCATTTGGTCCGTAAAGGGCTGAGGATGGGCCAAGAATAACCTCTATTCTTTCAATATCTTCTTTCACTGTTGTGCTTAGCACTCCCAGTGGAAGCCCGGTTGCCACCAGAGAAGAAAGACGACCATCGTTGATCTGCAAATTCTTTGGGTTAAAGGCGCTGTTGAACCCTCTCGCATTTACGCCAATTCCCAAAACACCTGATCTGACATAATCCAAACCACGTTGTCTTCCGAGTAATTCGGCCACATTGAAAGATGGTTGTTCACTCAGTGCTTTAGCGCCTATAACAGAGATAGTTGCCGGTGCATTGGTGATTTTTTCAGCTCTGCGGCTGGCAGAGACAACTACCTCCTGGCCGATCATGGAAGTTTGCTCCATTACTGCATCCAGTTGAGTTACTGCACCTGCCTGAATATTCACAATCTCGGTTTTTGTATTGTAACCAACATATGAAATTAGGATGGTTCGTTCACCTGCTGACAAATCCAGTTTATAAGCTCCGGAATTATCAGTAACAGTCCCGACATTGGTTCCATCCAGAAAGATATTAACTCCAAACAGGCCTTCACCGGTTTTAGAATCAGTAATGGTACCTGATAAAGTACCTTTTTGTGCCCAGGTACTTGCTGCCATCAGCGTACAGAGAAAAAGTAGTAAGTATCTTTTCATAAATTTACCGTTTTGTTGATTGTGTAGAATAAAAAATCTTGTTGAGACAGGATGTCAGAATCATGTCTTGTGGTTCAGGTAAAATAGTTTATATTATTTCGGAACTAAAGTAGATGATCTGTTACTTGTGCATTGAATTTATTAAAAGTATTTAGGCTGGACATAAAGATGTAAATATGGACTTAAATTAATTAATGGCTTCTATATCAATGATATGTATCATTAAGATATAAGGTTGATCAATTGTTGGACAGCACAAATAATTTATTTACTATCTCACACATCATAACATAGCTTCCAGTTTCAGCACTCTCACACTTAGAAAAGCAAGCTGATGAGCACAACTTTAGTCGTAGCTTAAAACTACCTTCAGCACAAGGGTAGGAGCAGAAATAGCCATTGTAATGAGCAAATGGATGCTAATTGCATTAATATTTTCGGCAGAAGGCAAACTTAGGTTAAAGAAATTCCTGTCCTTTAGATACTTACTTAATAATTAAAATTTTAATGAAATGGGTCGTAAGTTGATACTATATATTGCAATGAGTCTGGATGGCTATATCGCAGGGCCGGAAGACAACCTGGACTTTTTGTCCTGTGTGCAGATACCGGGAGAGGATTATGGTTACAGCGCTTTCAATTCTCAGGTGGACACTTTAATATGGGGCAGGAAAACGTATGATAAGATGCTGAGTTTCGGTATAGATTTTCCACATAAAGACAAGAAATGTTATGTTCTTTCAAGATCCAGATCCGGACAGGATGAAAATGTTGAGTATTACGCCGGTGATCTTAAAGAGCTGATACAGAAATTGAAAGCAGGAGAGGGGAAACATATTTATTGTGATGGAGGTGGTGAAATTGTCACCGCACTTTTACGGGATGACCTAATTGATCAGTTAATTATTTCAGTGATTCCTTATTTATTGGGATCCGGTGCACGATTGTTTCATGATGGGAGACCTCCGGTAGCTTTGAAATTTCTTCATTCTACAACTTTTCCGACAGGGTTAGTGCAGTTATGTTACGAGCGCAAGGAAGCTACCCATAGCAACTAATACACACCCAATGCTTCCCGTAGCTTTCAGCTACGGCACTCGAACTCACACACTAGTGAGCTGGTGAGGTTTAATAAGGTCGCAGCTGAAAGCTACTCTTAGCAACTGGGGGGAAGCTGAAAGCTACTCTGAGCAACTAAAACACACCCAATGCTTTCCATAGCTTCCAGCTACGGCACTCGAACTCAAACTCTAGTAGCTGGTAAGGAATAATAAGGTCGTAGCTGAAAGCTACTCTTAGCAACTGGGGGTAAGCTGAAAGCTACTCTGAGCCACCAAACACACACACCCAATGCTTTCCGTAGCTTTCAGCTACGGCACTCGCACTCAAGCACTAGTGAGCTGGTAAGGAATAATAAGTCGTAGCTGAAAGCTACTCTTAGCAACTGGGGGTAAGCTGAAAGCTACTCTGAGCAACTAAAACACACCCAATGCTTCCCGTAGCTTCCAGCTACGGCACTCGAACTCAAGCACTAGTGAGCTGGTAAGGAATAATAAGGTCGTAGCTGAAAGCTACTCTTAGCAACTGGGGGTAAGCTGAAAGCTACTCTGAGCCACCAAACACACACACCCAATGCTTCCCGTAGCTTCCAGCTACGGTACTCGCACTCACACACTAGTGAGCCAGTGGGAAATACTAAGGTCGTAGCTGAAAGCTACTCTGAGCAACTGGGGGTTGGCTGATTGGTACTCAAAGCAATTGACAAAATGCTAAATCTTCTTTAAATTTATCACTCAGAATTTCTTCCATATGTGCGCAAGGAAAATTTATAATCAAAATTCATCTCACTTCATAACATTTACTATTGTTGGATGGATCGATTTATTCTCAAGACCAATATTTCAATCTATATTAATAGATTCAATTAAATATTGTCAGGCAAATAAAGGATTAGTAGTTAATGCTTATGCAATAATGACAAATCATATCCATATGATTTGCAGAGCAGAATTACCGCATAGCCTTTCTGATATAGTTCGTGACTTGAAAAGGCACACCTCCAAGGAATTCATGAAAGAAATAGATAGTAACAGAAAGGAGAGCAGGAGGGAATGGTTGCTTGAGCTATTTAGGAATTATGGAAATTCAAATTCCAGAAATGAAGAATTTCAAATATGGCAACAATACAATTTTCCTACAGAATTAGCATCACCTCAATTTACATTACAAAAACTTAATTATATTCATTTTAATCCAGTTCGTGCAAATTTTGTAGACAAACCGGAGGACTATATGTTAAGTAGTGCCAGACAATATTTAGGTAAACCCGGTGTGATTGATATTGAGGAGTTGGATTTAGGTAGTTCTGTTGGGTTTATTTTTGGCTAATTTATACTCTACTCAAAACTCTCTGCTGAAAGCTACTCTGAGCAACTTAACACACACCCAATGCTTCCCGTAGCTTCCAGCTACGGCACTCGCGCACACACACACTTGTGAGCTGGTAGAAACATCTAAGGTCGTAGCTGAAAGCTACTCTGAGCAACTTAACACACACCCAATGCTTCCCGTAGCTTCCAGCTACGGCACTCGCACACACACACTTGTGAGCTGGTAGAAACATCTAAGGTCGTAGCTGAAAGCTACTCTTAGCAACTAAACAACTGGCAGGATTTTGATTATCTTTGGCGCCAATTCACAGAAATGTGTAAAACCATATGAGCAGAAAAAATCTATTTATAGCCTTTGAAGGCATTGATGGTAGTGGAAAAAGTACCCAAGTGAGATTGCTTTCAGACCGGCTGATGCAGGAGGGTCAGAAAGTATATACCACATTTGAACCAACGAATAGCAGAATCGGAACCATGATTCGTGACATTTTTAGTCACAGAATGGCAGCTGATCACAGAACAATTGCCGGACTATTTGTGGCGGACAGGCTGGATCATTTACTGGACGCTGATACCGGAATGCTGAAAATGCTGGAAGATGGATTCAATGTTATTTCTGACAGGTATTATTTTTCTTCGTATGCATATCATGGTACACATATGTCCATGGATTGGGTGATTGATGCCAATGCAATGAGTGCCGATCTCCTGAGACCGGATATGAATATCTATATCGATGTAGCTCCGGAAGTAAGCATGGAAAGGATCAGACAAGCCAGAGAATCTGTAGAAATGTATGAAACGCTTGAGAACTTAAAAGCTGTAAGAAATAAATATATGGAAGCTTTTGAGAAACTGTCGGGTGTTGAAAAAGTTTGTATGATCGATGGAAACAGAGATCAGCAAGCTATTGCAGAGGATGTCTGGAAATGTGTAGAAAATATCAGGAGCTGAGAATTATTGGTAAATATGACTTAGTCATTTTTTACAAAAGTAGCCTGCATGGGAACATAATTTCTTTCGTAAGTCACCCAGGGAGTAGTTTTGTGGTGATTTCTTCCGAAGAAAGTAATTATTTTTTCAAATTTCTGAGCAGTCAGATACCCTTGAATAGGCTGAATCACTTTGTAGTCTTCATCCAGGAATACGATGGTAGGGTAAGATAATTTGCCTTTAGAAAATGCTAAGGCAAGTTCATTGTAGCCGGTATTTCCGGATTTTACAAACTTGTATGTTTTGCCATTGAACTCGACCTGCTCTTTAGATTCAGCATTAAATTTGATGGCATAAAAATTTTCATTGATGTATTTGACAATATGCGGCTCTTTGAAAGTACCTTTTTCCATTTTCTTGCACCAGCCACACCAATCAGTATAGACATCCACCATAAATTTACGTGGATTGGTTTTTGATAAGTTTTGTGCCTCTTCAATGGACATCCAATTGATCTTCTCCTGAGCTATTGAAATAGTCACCTGCATGATTCCTATCAGGGATAATGTCAATGTGAAAATAGTTCGGTTGAATAACATGATGAATTTTTACGATTACAAATACAAAATAACAGCTTTAAAACTGCAAAAACAAACGAAGGGTAACACACAGGGTGCTATTTAAAATAATTTTAACGTTTCCCTTGGATATTGGAGCGATAATAGCGCTCAAAAATGTAATTATATATATTTATAAAGTATTCAGATTCAAAAAGTAGTGCCAGACATCATTTTCAAAAACATTGCTTTGACTGAGTTTTGCCTGTTTTAATTCAGGAGCTTTAATGCCATTTTCTAATTGTAAAGAACAATTTATAACCATTGCCTCATCCCAAAGTCCTGCATTGATAAATGTTTGCAATACCTGATATCCACCTTCTACCAGGACTGTTCCGATATTTCGATTCTTTAATTCTGCTAACCAGAGAGTCATGCTTTTAGCCGGTGATTCCTTCACATAAATAATATCCGGCTGGTCTGATTGACTTAGTCTCCCGGCATTTGAAGTAATTAGTATTGTATTTACGCCAGATTTGAAAACAGCATGATGAGTGTCAAGTCCTTTTTTAGAATCCAGTATAATTTTAACAGGTGAACGACCCAAATCAAATCTGGTATTTAATTCCGGATTATCAGCCTCAATAGTTCCTGCTCCCACCAAAATACCATCCACTTCTGATCTTATTTTGTGTACCTTTCTCTTGCTCCAAAGATTACTAAGCCATACAGATTCATTTTCCTTTCCCATAAAGCCATCAGCACTCTGAGCCCATTTCAGGATAATATAGGGTCTATTTTTTTGCATTGCTACCACATAGGATCTGATTAATTCCTCACATGCAGCTTGTTCTACCCCAACTATTACCTCAACTCCTGCATCACGAAGGAATTGTATTCCTTGTCCTGAGACCTTTGGATTTGGATCTTCGCATCCTATGACCACTTTTTTAATTCCTGATTGTACAATTGCATGAGAGCAAGGGGGTGTTTTACCAAAATGATTACAAGGTTCAAGTGTTACAAAAAGCGTGGCTTCAGATAATAAATGCTGCATATCCGGAGTGATGAGGGATAATGCG
>JALHRR010000032.1:0-32256 GCA_022841345.1 Saprospiraceae bacterium | reverse complement strand
AATGCGTGAGGTTCTGCGTGCATTCCGCCAAAATATTGATGCCAGCCCTCTGCCAGTATTTTATTTTCCCAAACAATCATGCACCCTACTCTGGGGTTGGTTTTGGTATAGCCTGTAGCTCTTTTTGCGAGGCTAATACAGCGCAACATGATGATATTTTTATTGACCACAAAAATAAATTTTCATTTTGTTTAACCTTTTGCCCCTATTTCCTAAACAAAAAAACAAGTTAAGACATTTACAGATCATATTTCAGTCTATATTGACCTATACAAAGCCAAATAAAGTTATAATGCAGGAAAAAATCAAACTTAAAAATTCGGATGATGTGGTGTTGCTCGATTCTGAGGTTTTTGAAAAGTTAAAGTCTGATCCGCAATGTAAAGAGATTAATTTGTTGGGTAATTTGAGAAAACACTCTTCAGGTTGCGCAGTTTATCAGAAGACTTACAAAAATCCTGATGGCAGTTTTCGAACAGAAACTATTTATCTGCACAGATACATTGCTGAGAAATTCAAAAAAGGCTTTTCCGAAGAAAACAATCTTGTTGGTGCTATTAATGGCAACAAACTGGATTGCAGACTAGACAATTTGGTTTGGAGATCAAGGGCTACTGCCAGTCGCCAAAGAAAAACAAGCAGTAAAACAGGGTATACGGGTGTGTATCAGGAAAATCGCAAGTACAGAGCGATTATTTCTATCAGCGGAAAAGCTGTCCACCTGGGAATGTTTAATAATCCTGAAGACGCTGCAGTTGCCTACAACAAGAAGTCTATGGAATTGTATGGTGAAAAGGCAAAAATTAACTCCATCAATGCTTCTCCATCTGCAAGGATCTGAAAGCATTAGCCGGTAAAATGGCATTTAACTTTTCCATCACCTGATCAATTTCAGCTTTTGTATTAAAGTGTGAAAATGAAAAGCGAACTGATTTCCATGAAGGATCTCTCCCGATAGCTCCTATCACATGAGATCCTTTATCTGATCCAGAGCTGCAGGCACTGCCGCCTGAAACGCTGATTCCGTGAATATCAAGCAGAGTTAATAACATTTCTGACTTATTGTTCGGCGGGAAAGCCACATTGAGTACAGTGTAAAGTCCATTTTCTGCTCCATTCATGCATATTTCAGGCTGCCATTCCAGCAATGATTCTTTCAAATATGTTCTTAGAGCTGATATGTAGGCCATTCTTTCGCCCAGATGCTCATAAGCATCCTCCAATGCACGGGCCATTCCAACTATTCCATAAATATTTTCAGTGCCACCTCTCATGTTTCTCTCCTGAGCACCTCCGTCAATAAATGGCTTAATTGCATTTCGGCTATTGATATACAATAATCCAATACCTTTCGGACCGTGAAACTTGTGCGCTGCTCCTGAGAAGAAGTCAATGTTTAATTCATCAGCATGAACAGGATAATGACCCACCGTCTGCACAGTATCTGAGTGAAATAATGCACCATTTGCATGACAAATATTCCCGATCTGAGCAATATCGTTCAATGTTCCGATTTCATTATTGGCGTGCATGATGCTCACTAAAGTCTTTACATCCGAAGCCTTCAACTCAGATTCCAGCTCATTGATATCAATTTTGCCTTCCTGATCGACCTCAAGGTAAACAACTTCCACATTCATATACTTTTCCATACTTTCTACAGTGTGGAGGACGCAGTGATGCTCAATATTGGTGGTGATAATTCGTCTCACATCCAGATCCCTTACGGCACATTTAATGGCCATGTTATTGGATTCTGTCCCACCTGAAGTGAAGAAAATTTCACCGATGGAAGCGTGCAGATATTTAGCTATACTTTTTCTGGATAGTTCGATCAATGCCCTGGCTCTGCGACCTTCACTGTGCGTAGAGGAGGGATTGCCAAACTCCTGTTGCATGCAATGCGTCATGACCTCAATTACTTCAGGGCTCATGGGAGTAGTTGCAGCGTTGTCAAAGTATATTCTCATTTCCGTTCAGTTAGTTATTGTTGATGACATTTTCTACGAGGGAACACAATCTACGAACTTCTTCCTTGCTGGTCGCTTCTGCATACAATCTGATGATGGGTTCCGTATTGGATTGTCTCAGATGCACCCAGCCGCTAGGGAAGTCTATTTTTACACCGTCTATATCGTTTATTTTTTCGCTTTTAAAGGCAGTCTTGACCTTATCCAGTAGTTCTAACACATTCATACCCGGAACTAGTTCAATTTTTGACTTCGCCATTTCGTAAACCGGATAGGAATTTTTAAGCTCAGTCATGGATTGTTGACGCTCTGCGAGTAATGACAGGAACAATGCAATACCTACCAGCGCATCTCTTCCGTAGTGCAGCTCAGGAAGAATGATGCCTCCATTACCTTCTCCTCCGATGACTGCATTGACCTCTTTCATTTTTGAGACCACATTTACTTCACCTACAGCAGCTGCAAAGTAAGAGTGACCGTGCTTTTCTGTGACATCTTTCAATGCTCGGGTAGAAGAAAGGTTGGAAACGGTATTGCCTCCTTTTTTGCTCAGGACATAGTCTGCCACAGCCACTAAAGTGTATTCTTCTCCAAACATACTGCCATCTTCATTGATAAAAGCGAGACGATCTACATCTGGATCTACTGTAATACCCAAATCAGCTTTTTGACTGACAACCATTTCGGAAATTTGAGTCAAATGCTCCGGCAATGGCTCCGGATTGTGCGCAAATCTGCCGCTCAAATCATCATTGATCATAGAAAATGTGCAGCCCAGGCGACTCAATAAAGCCCCAAGAGCAATACTGCCTGTGGAATTTACAGGATCCACGATGATGTTGAATTTTCTGGATTGAATGGCGTCTAAATTAACCAATGGCAATTTCAGAATGCGATCAATATGCCTTTCCATTGTGCCTTCCGGATAACTGATGCTGCCCAGATTTTCGACTGTTTGAAATATATAAATTTTGCGGGCGATTATATCCAATATGTGCTTACCATCCTCAGCGGAAATAAATTCGCCCTTATCATTTAAGAATTTGAGGGCATTCCATTGGATTGGATTATGGCTTGCAGTGATAATGATTCCGGCGGAAGCATTCAATTCTGTGACTGCCATTTCCACTGTAGGGGTGGTAGATAATCCCAGGTCCATCACATGAAAACCCTGTGCTACAAGCGTTTGCGTAACTAAAGTTTGAACCAAATTACCTGAGATCCTGGCATCTCTCCCTATAACAACACTTGGCTTTTTGCCGGTTTCCAGAATCCAGTGCCCGAAGGCAGCAGTACATTCAACGATATCTACAGGAGTTAGATTATCACCCGGAAATCCTCCGATAGTGCCTCTTATTCCTGAAATTGATTTAATTAAGCTCAATTGCGTTGTTTTTATTTTTTTGAGGCCGTAAAAATAGGGGAAATATTTGGTTTAATTTTTCAAGATTCAGAATCAAAACAGGCATTCCTCCCTTAAATAATTGGTGATTATTCCCGCTAATTTAAACAGATGGGATAATAGTAGGCAATGCGACGCTTCCGTTTCCTGAGAATTAGATGAAATAAATTGATAGTTTTGTCTGCATAACTATTAATAAATGCTGGAACTGGATCAGGCACTTTTTTCCTCTGTCAATGGCTGGCAATTGCCGGATTGGCTGGATTATGTGTTGATTCAATGGAGAAATCAAAAGGTGTGGATTCCACTTTATCTCCTCATGGCTTTTCTTCTAATCCGCTCTTTCAAAAAGAAAGGTTTTCTGATTATCATATTCGCTATGGTCGTGGCTGGATTTTCTGATTTCACCAATTCCCAACTGATAAAAAAATCAATCGAAAGGCCAAGACCTTGTCACGAAAGTTCAAATATTCAAAACCTTGACCTGAAGATTCATTGCGGTTCCGGATACAGTTTTCCATCATCGCATGCGTCCAATCATATGTCTCTGGCTTTATTTATTTACTTAGTTGTAGGTAAAATGAAAAGAAAATGGACTTTATGGTTATTTCCCTGGGCGGTTTTGGTAGGGATAGCTCAGGTGTATGCAGGAGTTCATTATCCGCTCGATATTTTGGGAGGATTTATTTGGGGAAGTATGGTTGCTTATGCTTTTTTCAAAATTTATGAAAAAGTACTGGAGGGGCTTAAGTGACAAACCCTTGAACATTAAAATTGCTTCTTCAGGTCTAGTATAATTATATTTCTAACTACTAATTATCTCTTTAGAATTGCGTCCTTCTAATTCACCTCAAGCCGGTTGGGCTGTTACTTTTTGAGATGGCAAAAAGTAACCAAAAACCATTCGCACTGTTGAGCCTAATCCTAAAAATGCGTTTTCGCTACGCTAGGCCCGCTAAACTCGCTGTGGCATTATCTGTTCCTGTCTGGTCTTCACAGGTCATCTCTATACCTGCTTGGTTTCAGGGCATGCTCACACAGTACCGGTCCTGGTCGCTTCGCTCAAAACCATTTTTTACGTATTATTCTCAAAGGTGCGATTGTTACACCTTCAATCCTGTTATTCTCATCCATAGCAAGTTTAACAGCAGACTTTAACGAAACTTTGTTTTTAAAACGAAAAATGCATAGCCACTCCTGCCTGCATCGGCTGTAAATTTCCCGGATAAGCCTGTATCTGAGGGGTAATTCTCAAACTCAACTCATCTGTGATATCAAATTTCTTAAAATGGGCTGCAACATATGCCTCAGTTGCTGCTAACACGTGGATAAGAACCGCTCCCAGGTATGAATATTCCAGGTATTTTCTGTAATAATCTCTTCCATCCCGCAGAACACTGACATTTACACCCGGAAAGTCCATGGGATTGGCGAGATAATCTACTACCCTTTTATCAAATAATTTATATTGTGTATAGTGGAAGTAAATGGAATAGCCAATGCCGCCATAAGCTGCCCAAACTATCGGAATTTTCCACCAATCCTTATTATATGCCTGTCCCGCTCCGGGAATAATCAATGCAGCATAAGTGGCGGTTTTGGGATGTGGGTAATCTTCTTTGAAACTTCTGCGGAAATTATAAGGTTTGGTTTTAGAAGGTTTTTTTACCTCTGTGACACTATCCTGTGCAATAGTATCTGCGGCAGGAATACTGTCAGTTTGAGCAACACTTATTTCTACCTGCAAGAACAGGAATAGAGTTATAATTATTGAAGTAAGGTGTGTTATCTTATTCACTTTCAATGAGTTCCATTATTCGGTTGAAGTCCTGCATGTCATGAAACTGTATAACGATAGAACCTCCGGCAGCATTTGCATTTTGCTTTACTTTAACTTTGGCATCCAGGGTGTGACTTAATTGTCGTTCTACATGGGCATACGGGTTATTGCCTGCTGGTTCGCTTGATTTTGGTTTGGATGGTTCCTGATATCTTCTGATAAGCTCTTCGGTAGCCCTTACGCTTAACCCGGCTTCTCTGATATTTTTGGCTACACTCAGCTGCACAGCTACATCCTGAATTCCTGCGAGTGCACGTGCGTGTCCCATACTCATTTCCTGTCTTTTCAGGGATTGCTGGATCTCCGGTGGCAGTTTTAATAATCTGGTGTAATTGGTTACAGTTGATCTGTCTTTTCCAATTCTGTCAGACAATTGCTCATGAGTCAGGCTGCATTCTTCCATTAAGCGCTGATAAGAGATTGCAACTTCAATTGCGTTAAGGTCTTTTCGCTGTATATTTTCAACCAATGCCATTTCCAGAAGTTCCTGGTCATTTGCAATTCTGATATACACAGGAATAGTCAGCAATCCAGCCAGTTTGGATGCTCTCAATCTTCTTTCACCTGAAATTAATTGATACGAATTTGCTGCCAGTCTTCTGACAGTGATTGGCTGAATTAAGCCATATGTTTTGATGGAAGTAGCCAATTCTTCCATAGATGCAGGATCAAAATCCTTTCTGGGCTGAAATGGATTGATCTCTACCTGATCAATATCTATTTCTATGATGCTGCTATTCAATTCTTTCACCAGAGCAGGGGCATCTGTTTGCATCTCGTCATCCAGATTGCTGAGCAATGCTCTGATCCCTTTTCCCAATTCCTTTTTTAAAACTTTCTTCGCCATTTTTCAATGATATATAGTCTAAATATATGATTATAAAGTAATTATGATCGTATAAATAGAAATTTTATTTATATTATTTATTTGTTAACTGCAATCGGAGCCTTATTGTTTTTCAAAAACTCTTTTGACAGATTTAGAAAATTGATGGTTCCTTTGCTTCCTGCATCATAGAGAATAACCGGCTGATGCGTGCTCGGAGCTTCAGAAATCTTTGAGTTTCTGTGAATGATGGTTTCGTAGATAGGGTCTTTTACGAGTGATCTAACTTCCGATACCACAAGATTCGCGAGCCTTAATCGCTTGTCATACATGGAGAGCAATATACCTTCGATGCTTAATTCGGGATTCAACTGCTTCTTTACCAGATTAATGGTGTTTTTCAATTTCGTAAATCCCTCCAAAGCAAATATTTCGCATTGAATGGGTATCAAAACACTGTCTGCAGCTGTCAGAGCATTGACGGTGATAATCCCCAGTGAAGGCAGACAATCGATAAACACATAATCGTATTCATCTCTGATTTTATCTACAAAATCCTTCATGATGTACTCTCTTCGAATCTTAGAAACCAATTCCAGTTCGGCTCCTACAAGATTGATGCTGGAAGGAAGGATATACAGATTTGGAGTTTCTGTTTCGTAAATGGCATCATGAGGATCTGCCTCATTCATCATACAATCGTAAATGCTATAATCCACTTCCTGTAAATCAATGCCCACTCCTGAACTGGCATTGGCTTGAGGATCAGCATCTATTAATAAAACTTTTTTCTCCAGAATTGCCAGACAGGCTGCCAGATTAATGGCAGTAGTGGTTTTTCCGACACCACCTTTCTGATTGGCAATTGCAATTACTTTTCCCATTATGAAATCTCCCTGATTAATTTGTAAATGATCCTCCGATGGGCAAAAGAATTAATTCTTTCCCTTTAGATTTGAATTTGTTGATCGTCTCTTCCTGATTGATCTTTATATATCCGAACGTGTCATAATGACAACCTATTATTTTGTTACACTCAATAAAATCACTGGCTAAAACCGCATCGTCTGCATCCATCGTGAAATTACTTCCAATCGGCAAAATGGCCAGATCGGGCTTTGGACCAAACATAGGAATCAACTTCATATCCATGGTCAAAGCTGTATCACCTGCAATATAAAGATTGCCCTCTGCAGTATATAACATGAATCCGCAGGGATTGCCGGCATAAGATCCATCAGGAAATGAGGATGAATGAATGGCATTTGTGACTTTCAGGCGTCCGAAATCAAAGTTCCAGGAGCCTCCGAGATTCATAGGATGACCTTTGAATCCTTTATTTTCAAAGTATGTAACTACTTCATAAATTGAAATAATACTGGCTCCGGTATGAGTGGCTATAGCCTCCACATCTGCGATATGATCTCCATGGCCATGGGTCAGAAGAATATAATCAGCAGTCAATGATTGAATGTCGATATGACTGGCCAGTGGATTAGGAGAAATGTATGGATCCACAATAATCCTTGAATTACTGATGGTAATATGGAAACTGGAATGTCCTAAATATCTGATAATCATATGCTCAGCGTTTTGATGCTTTGAAATTCGACGCAAAGGTAATGATTCTTCAGGCTAAATGCTGAGTAGGAGAATTTTTGATTTGTAAAGTGGTTGAAATTGGAAGAAAAAGTTAACTTAGATATTTGTTCACTGTTAATATAGGTAAAGCCTATATCCATGGTGTTTATTAATTTTGTAATATTATAGAATTATGCCTGAGCTCTTTAGAATGTTTGGAATGAAGTTTTTCTTTTTCTCATTAGAGCACCTTCCAATTCATATCCACGTTAGAAATTCTGATGGCACTGCTAAGTTTAATGTTGAACCTTACGTAGAGCTGGTTGAAGCAAAGGGAATGAAACCTAAAGACTTGGTTTTAGCTGAAGCTTTAATTGTTGAAAAAAGAGAAGAAATTATTACAAAATGGAAGGAGATTCATGGCTAAAATTAGCAACATAATTTACTGACCTTGTGAAAAATATAACTATCATGAAAATTCAAAAAGTTTGGTTTGAGAAAGATCATATTTTCCTGGGACTTGACTCTGGTCATATTATTGGAAATCCTTTAGAGTGGTTTGTCCGATTAAAGGAAGCCTCTATTCCTCAGCTTGAGCAATTTGAGATTGGCCCAACAGGAGAAAGTATTCACTGGGAAATTCTGGATGAAGATTTAAGTTTGGAAAGTTTCTTCGACTTCAAAAGAGAATTGAATTATGCAAAAATATAAGAGCAGAGATGGGCGCGGTCTGTGAAGGTCATAAAAATAAATAAAGTATATATGGATTCTGAACATATCTCCCAATTATCGGCCAGTATTGACAAGCAAAATTATACTTGTACTATACAGGATTCAAGGCATATGTACATAATCGATGAACCGGAATCCAAAGGCGGAGCGAATGTTGGGCCAGATCCAATGAGTGCATTGCTCGCTTCTTTGGCATCCTGCATGGCAATCACACTCAAAATGTATGCAGATAAAAAAGAGATTGATACGGGGAAAATAAATGTCAATGTTGAACTTCGGCAATCGGGTACCGGGAAAAGCACAAAATCCACATTTCTCAGGAAAATTCAGTTTGAAAATTCAATTAGTGTTGAACAGATGGATCGCTTAAATTATATTGCTTCAGTATGTCCGGTATCAAGATTATTGTCCGGGGAAATTGAAATGAAAACCATAGATACAAATGGAGAAGAAGATCATCAAAAAGTATAAATCAGATAAACTGACAGTTGTTTGGCAGCCGGATTTGTGTATCCACTCGAGAAATTGCTTCAATGGCCTCCCTAATGTGTTTAATCCTGCCAACCGCCCATGGATTACTCCTGAAAATGAAGATGATGATACCATCAGGATACAGATAGATAAATGCCCTTCAGGAGCATTATCTTATATATTGCATGAGAGGGAGGCGAGCACAGGAGATCCTGCATCTGCTTCAAAGGTTGAAGTAATGCCTAATGGCCCACTTGTTTTTCATGGTAAAATTTCCATCAAACATTCTGACGGGACAGAAATTCAAAAAGAAAAAGTCACCGCATTTTGCAGATGTGGCTCATCATCATCGAAGCCATTTTGTGACGGAAGTCATGGGAGAGTGGGGTTTGAGGGGTAGGCGGGAAAGATTTCAGATGTCAGATTTCAGATGTTAGGTTTTAGATTTAACCGGTGAGAAGTCAGCTTGTATATAGAAGCGAATTAGTTGTAGATGGAGTCATTTAGTGGAGGAGTTTAGAAGATTAGAAGTTTAGTAAACAGCCAGATAAATGCCTGTTTGAGTAGATAAATTGAAAATTCATGAAAAATTTGATCGAATTCTTTCCAATTTTTTTTAGGAGAACGACCTGTGGGCATTTACAATTCTGTAAAATAGAAAGACAATTGTCTCAAATCGAATAAATCGATTTTACTATATCATTGATTTTATCGGACAGCATTTCGACGAGCTCTTTGTTCATGAATTCGAATTCATCCGGAATATCCAGAATTATAATGGAGGGCAAATTAAGATGTTTGTATAAATCTCTTATTTTATTCCTTTGTTCAGATTCCATTACCAAAATCAGATCCGCCCATTGAATATCGTTTTCTGAAATTTTTCTATCACTTTTTGGACTTAGACCTGCTGAACGTATATTGAAACGTGGATCATTAATGAAAAGATGCTCTGCAGTCCTGCTGCGCTTCTTGTTTCGGCCACAAACCACAAGAATGTTAGGTCTGTTTGTCATGGATAATTATTTATTAACAATGGATTTCCCTTGTAAATTTAACTGATCTTTTTCCAATAATTCATTCCATAATAGATGTCACCTCTGGTCTTCTTGAATGCATCCTCCAGAAGTAGCTAACCGAAAAGCGCACTTGAAACTGAGCAGATTTCTTCATCCCTGTGGTTTACCTGCAAGCCATTGATGATACCTTGTCCAATTGCAAATGGTACCAATCTATGGTTGGGATATCTTGAATTGAGTTTGTTCTCAATATATTCAAAACTTTCTTTGAACTCCTCAAAAGGTGAAGTGGTGACTACATTTATTGCAGAGTATCCCTTTTGATTTTTTTGGTCCAGAATTACTGTTGAATCAAATCCGTGAATTTGAATAAAATTACCCAGCAGGCTCACAGCAAAATGCAGCTCTTTTGTGTGTATGATTTTACCCTCTTTTTTCCTTTCCAAAATCACCGAGAAACTAAAACTGGGGGCCTGACCCATTCTTGTTCCCATGATTTCTAATTGCAATTCACTTTCAATTTCATTATGAAAATCTACCCAGCGCTCCTAGAAATTTTTACTGTCGTGGATATTTTCAACGAGGATTTTGACATATTCCTTTATGCCCGGATATTCAAAATAAATTCCGTCTTCCACTCTCATTATGCCTATGGGATAATATTTTTGTATTACCCGGTAAATCTCCCACAAATCGTATTTTGCTAAATTGAAAGAAAAGTTGAAATGCATATTAGCTTGTTTTACTATAGCCAATATCTCAATTTTTTCTTCAAGTTTTAATTTTTTTTATATTTAGTTATACTCCACATCAACCAACTTAAACATCCCATAACACAAATCCCCGTTTGGGTAAGTGTAAATAGCTTCTGCATATCCCGCTAATGTATAGCCTTTTATTTCATGATAATCTTTCAGTGGAGTCGCCCAGGTGAGTTGTTTTCCAACATCAGCGGCATAACGGTCTTCAGAAATAAAGTTGATAAGTTCGCCTTTGTCATTAAAATGCAACCATGCAGTGATAGTGATATCGTTATTTGTAAATGAAGCTTTCACTTTATTTTGGTCAGTCTCCAGCCATTTTATACGTTTGTCAATGAGGGTAGGAGGTGCCATGCAACACATATCATTGAAAAAAGTCACGGTCTCAGAAATATTCATCTCAGCTCCATCCTGATACTGAACCTTAAATAATGACATCAGCCGGATGTCCATGTATGCCCTGCCATTCATAAAAGCGTGATATCCTGCTACAGGCAAGCCTTTCATGGTGGCTTTCATGAAAAACAATCTGGCTGGATTGTCCATGAAATTATACTGTTCGGAACTAAAGGGCATCCATTCAGATTGTTCATCTTTTCGGATTTTACCGGTAAATTTTATTTTAAAATGACTCACTTTTGGCTTTCCTACTGCGCCACAATACCGAAGATATTTTTTTACAGGTTCCGGTAAATGTTCCATGTCTGTTTCTGTCAGAATGGCCTGCCTGGACAGTCCGGTCTTCTCAAGAGAAGTCCTGACATCTTTTTGATATTTATTGAAATAACTCCAGTTGGCAAACCCTATAATGGATACGGCTAAAATGATCACATTTGCAATCGTTCCAAATTTTGCATCCTGCCAATATAGTATAATCAGGATTTGAGAAATGAGTACAGCAATAAATCCCGGCAACCACCAATAGCCATTTTTGCTTAGATACATGAGTGCTGTAACTACAAAAAGTATACATGCAAGCAACCACAATCCTCCAAATGGTTTTGAAATAGTTTGGGTAAGTTGTTTGACATTGGCCAGTCCGAATGCTTTCACAAACCCCAGTAAATGGATCAGTCCGTGAATTACCAGGATGACTATAAATGCTATTCTCATGGGTTTTTTATAAGATGGGGAGAACTATTGAATGGACTGAAATGGATTAAAAGTGTATCCATTAGATATGTAACAGGTTAACTTTTTTACTTCTAAACCAAGGAGCATTTACTTTTAATTTGAATTATTCACGCATCTCTGTGCAATGCAGACTTTGATTCTTTACTGAGCTTTTCTTTCAATTTTGCCGGCATAGGACGACACTGACAATTTTTTTCATGTTCAATATGCCATTTTAGGCGTTGCTCCTCTGTTGGATTCTTTGGCATTTTATTCCTCTCATGCCATTCTTTATTAATTTTCATTGTTGGTTTTATTTGATTTTAATTATATAAATATCTTATTTACTGATTGTTAAGTTTGATATCTCTATTTTAGTGATTAATACATTATCGCTTGACTTTTTCATTTCCAGAATGATTACATACACGGCTATGCTGATGATGGAAGCAAAAAAGCACCAGACAGAAACGATATAATCTGTATAAAAAACAGAAGTGATGATATATGAAATCAAAATGGCGGTTCCCAGTAACCACATTTTTCTGACGGATGAGAAGAATGGTGGTACTATAGTTGCAATAATGTATAGCAGCCCTACTATCAGGCTCAATGCTGCAGGATAGGCTTGTTCATATGTAATGTGCATTCCTGAAATGCTTGCTTCTACTGGAAAGGCAATTAAGCAATAGCCAAGGTATAATGAAACAGCTGCCCCAAGTGCCATCAACCCTCTTTTTACTTTTCTTTTTCGGGCGTTTTTTTCAATTTTCAGAATCGAATAGGGTACCCAGAACGGCCAGACTACCTGAGCAAAAAACAGAAATAAATAAGTGGCAGGCCATTGCATGGTAGCGAAGTCCGGATTGGAAAGTGCCAGCCATAAAAATCCTTCAGTGATTTGCTGAACTGCGAATATCAATGGGATGCTTGCAAATGCAAGCTGAGATTTTGTCTCCGCCTTCTTTATGGATGCAACTCCTATTGTTGAAAGGATGATACCGGCACTAAAACTTGCAGTGGCTGAGAAGCACATATTGTTGAGTTTAAATTAGTCAGAGAAGAAACGCTTCAATAATTATTATTTTGAAGCACAGCATTTGGATTGGGGCGGATATAACAATAATTGATAAAATGAAGTCAGCACAATTCGGCTGACTTCATTTTAATCAACTATCAGGAAACTTTAAATTCTTTTTTTTCTTTGTGTGCAGTTACTTCTTTCTTTGGAAGAGCCAATCTGAGAATGCCGTCTTCGTATTTTGCCACAATTTTCTCCGGAAGAGCGTTTTCAGGCAGGTGAAGTGAGCGGGTAAAGCTTTCATAGGAAAATTCCTTTCTTGTGAAATGCTTCTTCTTTTCGTTCTTTTCTGTTTGTTTTTCTGCACTGATAGTCAGTACTCCTTCTTCTGATGTAATCTTGAAATCACTTTTTTTAAATCCGGGTGCAGCCAGTTCAATATCAAATTCTTTGGTGCCTTCCTTAATATTTAAGGCGGGCATGGATTGATTAAATTCTTTCTCAAACCAACTGTTGCTGAAAAACTTGTCATTATCAAAAAAGTTGGAAACCAGGGATGGAAAGCCATTTCCATTTTTGTTTGTTTTTGCTAAGCTCATTGTTGAATTTTTTTAAAGGTTTGTAATCATGATACTTCCAACCGAAAGTGAAGATTCTATCTCCTCCACTCTACAAGATTATACCATTAAAACCAAATTTATCATGATCATGGTCATATATTCAATTGATTTTCATCAATATAGACCTATTTAATTACCCTATAATCTCAATCACCCTAAAACCTATTCAACCTTTATCAATCTCTTTCAATCTCTTTCAATCTCAAATCAATCTGCCCTTAATCTGCCCTCAATATCTTCTCCATCTTTTTACCTTTTGCCAGTTCATCTACGAGCTTATCCATATATCGAATCTTTTGCATGAGCTTATCCTCTATGTCTTCCACCCGATAACCGCAAATGAGGCCGGTGATTTTAGAAACATTCGGATTCAGCAAAGGGGCTTCGGCGAAAAATGTCTCCAGGCTTTTTTTCTGGTCAATTTGCTCCCTCAACGATTTCTCATTATATCCTGTCAGCCAAAAAAGAACAGTATCCAATTCTTCTTTTGTTCGACCCTTTTTCTCTACTTTTTGAATATATAAGGGATATACACCTGCAAAGGACATTTTAAATACTCTTGAATAATCCATATGGCTATATTTAATTATTTAAGTCTGTTTATAATATCGGGTTGCAATGTAGCAATTTCGCGAATGAGTGTATAACAGCAATTTTACTCATTTGCCCGGAGGTCTTTAAACATGATATAGGTGTCAACATATCCCAAGGTTTTGTGCCGAAATCCTCCCGGGGTGATGCCGGTAATCTTAAAGCCAAATTTTTCCAAATTCTGGCAGCAACCTTTCTGCAAGTTCAGCTTAATATATACCGGAAATCAAAGAAAGACCATTATAATAGACTAACTTCACAGTCAGATGCAAATGAAAACTTTAGTATGTTCAAAATCTAATGGCTGGTTTTTAAGTAGTGAGGCTTTAGACTGATTTTAGCTCTGAATTCGTAATAATACTGTGCAGGTAACATTTGCATAAAGAATTAGTTGGTCTGGCCAATGGCTGATTTTTAATTTATTTAATGGAGGAGAAGGTATTAATATTCGCGATTTCTCCTGAGTTATTCAACCGAACACACATTGATTTAGTATCAATTTTTTCCAAATCAAAGTCTAAATGAAAACAGACACATCAATATATAATAAAGATCCTTACATCATTGCGATAGGTGCTTCTGCAGGAGGAATGGAAGCTATCCACCTTCTTTTTGATCATACTCCTGAAGATGGAGCAGCATATGTCATTATTCAGCACTTATCAGCGGACCACAAGAGCTTCATGGCGGAATTGCTGGCCAAGCATAGTAAGCTGGAGATCTCAGTAGTGGAGGATGGTATGTTTATCGAGACGAATCAGGTGTATATAATGCCCGGAGGAACGAATATGACTATTCTGAACAGAAGATTATATCTTACGGAAAGTAAACCGAAGCAACCGAATTCTGCCATAGATTTATTTTTAGATTCATTGGCACAGGATCAGGGGCTTAAAAGTATTGCTGTCATACTTTCAGGAACAGGGTCCGATGGTACTAAGGGCATTGGAGCAATCAAAAAAAATGGAGGCTATGTTATAGTGCAGAGTCCTGAAAGTGCCAAATTTGATGGAATGCCCAATAGTGCCATAGAATCCGGCAATGCAGATGCAATACTGCCTCCGCAGTTAATTCCTGAGGAAATTGTGCATTACCTGAAAAGGGATGTATTGGAACATAATTTTGCTGCAGAAATTTCCGAAAATGATGAAGCAGAATTACTGATAATCCTTGACCTGATCCAGGAATATACCCCTCTTGATTTTACTGATTATAAGCGACCTACTATCATCAGAAGGATAGCAAACAGGATGAGCAGAAACAGAGCAAATACGCTGGGTGAATATATTACTTATCTTAAATCTAACCCAAAGGAAATCGAAACACTTGCCAAAGAATTTTTAATTAGTGTTACACAATTTTTCAGAGATCCCCCGGCTTTTGATGTGCTGAAGGAAAAGGTAATCCCCGAAATTATTCAAAATAAATTGCAGGTAGATACGCTCAAAGTCTGGGTCGTAGGTTGCGCTACCGGGGAAGAAGCTTATTCCATTGCTATACTAATCATGGAGGAATTGACCAATCTTCGAAAAAGTCTGGAAGTAAAAATATTTGCCAGTGACATTGACAAAACTGCCCTACAGCATGCATCAAGGGGAGTATATTCGAAATCCATTTCCGCAGATGTATCAGAAGAACGCCTCAATAAATTTTTTACACTTCATGACAACAAGTATAAGATAAGAGACAATATCAGAAAGATGATCATTTTTGCTGATCATGATATAGTCAAGCAACCACCCTATGGTAAAATTGACCTTATCAGCTGTCGTAATTTGCTGATTTACATCAATCCTATACTTCAGAAAAAAATTCTCGGCGCGCTTCATTTTTGTCTCAATCTGGGTGGTTATTTATTTCTCGGTCCGAGCGAAAGCCTGGGTGAGTTAAAAATGTCCTTTCAGGAAATTGATAAAAAATGGAAAATATATAAGAATAAAGAGTCGGTTAATTATCATAGGGATACTACCTACAGTACGCCCGGGCTGGATAAGCTATGGGGTAATCTATCTTCAGGATCTCAAGCACAAAAAAATATTGTTAAAAATAATCTGTCGGAAATCCTTTACCATGCCCTGATGGAAGAATCAGGATATAAAGCGGGAATGTGTGTAAATGAAGATTTGATGATTATCCAGACATTTGGTGATTGTGAGCCTTATTTACTTCCTAAAATATTTAATTTCAATCTCCTCGAAATGTTGCCGGAAGAACTTTCGGTTGCCGTTTCCACTACATTGACAAAAGCAGTAAAGCAGAACAAAAAGGTGATTCTGAAAAATGTTTTTTTCCAAAGAAATCAATCAACGCATGCAGTAAATGTGTTGGTCAAACCTTGTTCGAATGACATCAAATCAGAACAGAATCTTATTCTGATTCTACTGGATGAAAGTGAAGTCAGCAGTACTGAGGAGTATGATATTGAAGTTTTTCAGCTGGATAAGCATATGCTTCAATATCTGGACGATATTAAAGCAGAAAATGATGAATTCAAGCAAAGACTAAAAGATGCGAATGAAGCATTGGATTTGTCTCATAACAACCTGTCCTCCTTCAATGAAGAGCTGATTTCCAGCAATGAAGAAATGCAAAGTACCAATGAAGAATTGCAGTCAGTTAATGAAGAGTTGCAAACTGTCAATACGGAGTACCAGTTGAAAATCAAGGAATTGGCAGAATTGAATGATGATCTTAATAATTATTTCAAAAGTACGATTCACGGACAGCTTTATGTGGATAAGAATTGTATAGTCAGGAAGTTTACTCCTTCAGCCATCAAGCAAATCAATCTGAAAGAAAGTGATATTGGACGGCCTTTAAGTGACATTTCTACAAATATCAAGTTTTCAACTTTGATGGACGATATCCAAAATGTAATTTCAGGAATTACTGAAGCAGAAAAGGAAGTTCAAACCATAGATGGCAAGTGGTATCAAATGCTAATACTTCCCTACATCAAACAACAAAATAATCAGAATGACGGGGCAATTATTACTTTTAGCGATATCACTCAATTGAAAAAAACTCAGACAAAACTTGCCAAAATTAATGCGGATCATGATACTTTCATTTATTCGGCTTCCCATGATCTATTGGGTCCTATCGGCAATATGGTGTACTTGTTTGGTTTGATGAAGGAAAAAGTTACAACAAATGATGAGGAATCAGCTCAGGTTATACAAATGATGGAATCCTCTATTGCTCAGTTAAAAGCAACTGTTGATGAGCTTTCCGACATTACCAAGACCGAAAGGGAGATCGATCAGCATGAAAACATAGACTTAAGTTCCATTTTAGATGAGGTGACTTTGAGTATAAAAGATTTGATTTTAAAATCGAATACTAAAATTAAAACAGATTTTAAGGTCGCTGAAATTCCTTTCTCCAAAAAGAATTTGAGAAGTATTCTTTTGAATTTAATTACTAATGCTATTAAATATAAATCTCCTGACAGAGACCCTGCCATCACGATTAGTTCAATAAAAGTTGATGACTTTTTTATCCTATGTGTAAAAGACAATGGCCTGGGACTGGACTCCAATACAAAACATGAGATATTTTCAAAGTTCCGGCGCAGGCACAATCATGTGGAAGGAAGCGGTATAGGCTTGTATCTCGCCAAAAGAATAATAAGCAATGCAGGTGGAGAGATCGAAGTAGAAAGTGAAGTAGGGAAGGGGTCTACATTTAAAGTTTATTTTAAGAAGTTGTAGGATGAGGTGATGTTATTCTGCGCCTTCGGCTTGAAAAGTGATGTTTTCTATGGAACAAGCCATGAAAAGGTGATGTTTTTTTTGAATTCTTCAGCTTCGCTTCAAAAACAAAAAGGTGATGTTCAAGCGCAGCTTGCGTTTGAGTGGTGAACCTGGTGTGTGAGTCTGTTTGTGGTGTGAGTCTGTTTGAGTTTGAGTTTCTTGAGTTCCTTGGCACACTAAAGACCATCAACTCACCATTGGCTGCTTCTCCGCTACAAGCATTTAACTTGCGCAGACCGGCTCCATCTAATTGCACCTTTTCACCAACCTATACTGTTAACTTTCCGTTTCTCTTTCGTAAGTCCGGGTGAAATTCATATTTTTACCCATCTAACTGTTATCATACATTTTTCACACTCCTAATAATCCTGATCATATGGCCCCATCCGGACATCTACAGCGTATTTCTTCATTGTTATTTTTGCTTCTTTTTGGATTATCAATACCTTCATTTACTCAAAATCTGAGAATAAATGAATTCATGGCTTCAAATTCCAGGACTATCTCAGATGAAGATGGATCTTATTCAGATTGGATAGAAATATATAATCCTTCAACAGATGCTATCAATCTGAATGGATATGGATTAACAGATAATCCCAACCAACCATTTAAATGGACTTTGCCGGATATCAATATGGAAGCAGGTTCTTATTTGTTGGTTTGGGCTTCAGGAAAGAATCGTAAACCCACGTCGGGATCTACAATTCCTGCCATTCGTCAGGAAGTTTTCTGGAATATTTCAGGTACAAGTGTGGATGATTTATTGAATCACCCCTCCTTTCCTGATGTACCTGGTCAGCGTTCTATAAATACCCAATCTTTTTCCTCCACCCCTAATATCGGAGATAATTATGGAATGAGGATGCATGGACATTTTCGTGCTCCTTTGACGGGAAATTACATTTTCAGGGTCGCCGGAGATGATAATACCAGATTATACCTCAGTCTGGATGATAATCCGGAAAGTGCAGGTTTAATAGCAGAAGTACCTGAATGGACCAATCCGGGTGAATACAATAAATATCCGCAGCAACAAAGTGCTCTCATATTTTTGGAGCAAGGTGAGTCGTACTACCTGAGTGTGTTAATGAAAGAAATGGGTGGTGGCGATCATCTGAGTGTGCAGATGGTGTTGCCAACAGGCGTGACAGAAACTCCCATGTCCGCCAGTCATTTTTATTTGACAATTAATGAGTTGCATACTAATTATAGTATCAGCGCTGATGGAGAAACACTACAATTGACAGCGCCGGATGGGGAAATTGTTGATCAGATTGCAGGACTGGCATTACCTTCCGATATTTCATATGGAAGAAGTCCTGATGGAGCTTCACAACTGCATTATTTCGAGGAAGCGACTCCGGGTTCATCGAATTCCAATCCTGGTTCTTCAGGGATTCTGAATCCACCGGTTTTCGATATAAAGGGAAGCTTGTTCAAGGATCAGTTGAAAATTCAGCTTTCAACCCATGATCCTGAAGCATTCATTTTCTATACTATAGATGGTTCTGAACCCACATCGTCCAATGGAATTCAATTTGAAAGCTCCATCACCATTTCCGAAACAACTCTGATCAGAGCAAGGTCAGTAAGAAATGGTTTTATTCACAGCGATATTGCAGCTGAGGTGTATAGCCTTACTGATAATTCTCTGGATAATTTCAGCAGTAATTTGCCAGTCATTATTCTCCATCAGTTTGACACGCTGATTCAGCCGGGAGAAGGGACAATCAGTTATCTGACAATTGTAGGGGATGGTGTAAACAGGACACGGCTTATTGATGAATATGACCTTCAGGGTAGAGTAAATATAAATATTCGGGGATCCAGTTCACAGCAATTCCCAAAGAAATCATATGGCTTCCATCTTTTTGAAGAAAATGGGGCCAATAGAAAAGAAGTTTTATTAGGCATGCCATCTGAGCATAATTGGATACTGTATGCGCCCTATACCGATAAGACTATGATGCGGGATGTCATGGCATATGACGTGGGAGGATCTTTGGGCAGCTACGCTCCGGGTACCAGATTCGTGGAGGTGTTTCTCCACAGCGAAAATGGTCCTTTGAATATGTCCCATTACAATGGGGTTTATGCTTTGGTTGAGCGGATCAAAATAGCACCCGGCAGACTTGATTTGCAGGAATTAGAACCACATCATTCTGAAGAACCGGAAGTATCAGGTGGTTATATCATTAAAAAAGACAGATTGGGCCCGGGAGAATCCGGATTTGCGACCGACAGAGGAAGTGATTTTGTTTTTGTCAGACCCAATGAAGAAGACATTACACCAGCTCAAAGAACCTGGCTGCAAGATCACTTAAGCGAATGGGAAACAGTTTTATTCGGACCTGATTTTAAAGATCCGGTTAATGGATACAGAAAGTATATCGATGTTCAGACATTCATTGATTTTCACCTGATGACTGAAGTTTTCAAACAAATCGATGGGTATCGGTTGAGTACATTTTTACATAAAGACAGAGGTGGCAAAATTAAGATGGGACCACTTTGGGATTATAATCTTTCTCTGGGCAACGCAGATTACCTGGAAGGCTGGATTCCTGAAGGATGGTACTATGAGATGCTCAACGAATATGAATATCTGAATGGCTGGTATTCCCGATTGTTCCAGGATGAGGCTTTTGTGGAGGAATATAAACGAAGATATCAGACGCTCAGAGCCAATGCTTTGTCAACAGAAGTCATGGTTCAAAAAATCAGAGATTACGAAACTTTACTGGGTGAATCACAGGTGCGCAATTACCAAAAATGGAATATTCTTGGTCAATATGTCTGGCCAAATTGGTTCATAGGCCAGACTTATAAGGAAGAAGTGGATTGGATGGTTCAGTGGTTGGAAAATCGGCTGATTTGGATGGATTCTCAATTGGGGGGAGCGATAGAACAAATATTATTACACTATTGGAATTTTAATAGTGACACAGACTATTTGGTGCCAAGCTTCACAATCGGAGGAGCATCTGTTGATATCATTCCTACAGGTGGATCTGAAGTAACCTCTGGGACAGGACAGGATTTTGCAGCGGAGAATGCCAGAAACGGAGATGAAGCAGGGTCCCATTTGAGAATTAATTTCCCGATTGGCGTGAGTTCCGACTATGCTTTACCTACGACCGGGCATCAGAGTATTGTTCTGAAATATGAGACAAGAAGATCGGGGAGTGGTGGCAACAGACAATATATTTCATACTCACTCGACGGGATTCAGTATGTCATTTTTGACAGTGTAATAGTGACTGAGGTACCAACGGTGTATACCTTTGATTTTACCAATGTAGATGGAGTTAATAACAATCCTGCATTCAAAGTGCGGATTGCTATGGCACAGACAGATGATGGATCCGGTGGAAATGTGGGAAATAATCGATTTGACAATCTCACGCTTGAAGGAGAGTTGTTTGATCCTACAGAGCTTCTGCACTACTGGAACTTTAATGCTGCTTCTGACTTTTTACTTCCCAACTTTACTATTGGAGGCGCCGAAATCAACATCACTCCGGGAACAAGCTCTGAGGTGATTACAGGAACTGGTCAGGATTTTACAGGTGAAAATGCCAGAAATGGAGACCCTGCAGGCTCGCATTTGAGGTTGAATTTTCCGATTGGACTTGTTCAAAATTATTCCCTGCCAACAACCGGATATCAGAGTATTATTATGAAATATGAAACGCGGAGATCCGGCAGTGGAGCCAACCGGCAGATGATTTCATATTCTTCGAATGGCGCGGATTATATTTCGTTTGATACTATAGCGGTAACTGAAGTTCCGTCAGTTTATACGCTTGATTTTTCAGCAATACCGGAGGTCAATAACAATGCAAACTTTGTAGTTCGAATAGAAAGTGCTCAGGAGGATGATGGCACGGGAGGAAATGTAGGTAATCAGCGGCTTGACAATGTGACGATTGAGGGCCTTCCCTTTCAGGAGCCGGATGTGTTATTGCATTACTGGAATTTTAATAATACTTCAGATTTTCTCACTGCAAATTACACGATTGGTGGGGCAGCTACAGAAATTATTCCTCAAAGTACCACCGAGGTGTTGACAGGAACAGGCCAGGATTTCAGTGGAGAAAATGCCAGAAATGGAGATCCTGCAGGTGCTCATCTCAGGATTAATTTTCCAATAGGAGTGGAGCAGATTTATACGATACCAACCAGCGGATTTCAGGATATCCTTGTGAAATATGAAACCCGCAGATCAGGCAGCGGTGGTAACCGGCAGTATATATCTTACACAGTAGATGGAGAAGATTTTATTGATCTGGATACTATTGAAGTTACTGAAGTACCCACGGTTTATACCTTCGATTTCTCGGGTATTACTGAGGTCAATGATAATGAAAACTTTGGATTCAGAATAAGCATGGATCAGGTGGATGATGGTACGGGCGGCGAAGTGGGTAATAACAGGTTTGACAATTACACAGTTGAAGGTTCACCGCTTGCAGGAGCAAATTCTCCTCCACAAGTAAACTTTAACCTGGCATGGAAAGAGTTGGGAGTAGGTGTAGATGATTGGGTCTTAAGCTTGTCAGATATCTTTACTGATGCAGATGGCGATGATCTGGATTATTGGGTGGAGACAGACAAAGCCTCTCACACATTGACCGATCTTAGTAATGCTACCTTAACAATCACTGCAAATTTAGCAGGCTCGAATAAACTCAGAGTATATGCAACTGACCAGAAAAGCCCTCCGGTATTTTTTGAAGTTTCATTGCTCCAATATCCTGAGGCAGCACTCTTAGCTGAGAATTCATTAGTTTTCAATGCATGGGAACCTGAATCTGCAGAAGGAACATTTCCTGCCAATATGCTATTTGTGCAAAGTCAGAAAAATGACCCGGAATTGCCTGATGTGTTGCAGGATGCTTACTTTATTCCAGCTTCGGATTACGCAGAAGCAGATATGGCCAATATTGGATTTCCTTATAAAAATACGAGCCGCACCCGTATTAATGGATTGGGAGAAGATGGAATTTCATTCATTAATACCGGAAGAGAAAGAGATTTGGGAGCAGCAGTGGCAGCAATCAGTACCATAGGCCTGCCGAAAGTGGCAGTAGGTTTTACAGCCTCCACTCTGATCGCCAATTCCCGTACTTATAACCTGCGGGTTCAATACAAAATAGGTGTAGATGGTGAATGGAAAGAAATAGATGAAAGCAATCCTGTAGAATATAAGAGAACTGAAAACATTGGAGTAGAAAAGATTTTTAAAAATATTCTGCTACCTGATGAAACAGCTAATCAGCAATATGTACTGGTACGGTGGAAGTATTATTACACAGGCGTGAGGCTTTCAGACGTGAGCGGAGCGCGGGACATGATTCGTTTGGATGATATCGAAATTGGAAGACCATCTCCTACTGCAGCAGTTAATTTAATTGCTCCTGCAGATGAAAGTGTAGATATTCCTCTTAATCCGCAATTTGTCTGGACAGAAGCTGCTATTTCTGATGTCGTCTATCATTTGCAGATCAGTAAAAACTCCGCAGGGTTTTGGGAATATGAGTATATGGATATAAATGAAACCACTTTTCAATTGCCTGTAAATCTGGATCCATCTTCAACATACTATTGGAGAGTGGGCTGGAAAAATGACCTGCTTTCCGGAGATTGGTCAGAATTGTTCAGTTTTACCACAGGTATGATGATATCCAGTAATGAAGAAGAATTGATCAATTCCAGCATCAGAATTTATCCGAATCCGGCCAGCACTGAGCAGGTATTCTTCAACAAAATAACAAGTGGTCAACTGCTGGATATAAGAGGAAAAGTGATTAGGAATGTAAATATGCAACAACAAATGGATGTAAGTAATCTCAGTTCCGGCTTGTATATATTTCGCTCTGATGACAATCAACACATTAAGCTGATGATTATTCAGGATTAGTTATAAATATGAGGGGAGAATTAGAGCGTATTTGACTCTGATTCTCCCTGATATGTATACAGGTCAGGGTGTGATTCCAATATCCAGTGAACACCATATTTATCCTGAATTTGAGCAAATAATCCACCTTCATTTGTTGTAGTAGGACCTGAAGATTGATCTTCAGTTTTCAATTGGAAAAGTATTGACAAAAGCGTTGCATCATCCGGACAGGAAAGAAGCAGGGTAATACTGTTTCCTTTGCTCAAACCGCTATCAGGAACCATATCAGTGGCCAGAAGTTGTATGTTCGTACTTTTGAGAGAGGCTAATAAAATACAGTTTTTCATTTTATCAGGCAGATTTTCAGATTGAGGCGATTCACCTACTGTTTGAAAGAAAAGGATACCTCCCAAACAATTCTGATAGAAAGTCATAGCTTCTCTGCAGTTACCATTAAAAGTCAGATAGGGCACAAGTCGATTCATAATGCAGTTCTTTTCCCTGCAAAGATCAGATTATATAAAAGTAAAAATGAGGTGCAAAAACGGCATTTCGATGGGTTGATTACGCCATATTTATTTTGTACGTTTGCAAAATGAAACATGTATCAATCCTCGTTCCAGAGTCAGCAGTCATGGAAGCTGTGGCAGATCCGCACTATATGTTTAGTGCGGTCAACCAATTCATGCAGGCTACCGGTAAGCCCCCGCTATTCAAAGTAGAATTGGTAGGTCAGACCAGGGATGTGTCTTTTATGAATGGATTATATTCAGTTCATACGGAGAAATTATTGGACGAAGTAAGTAATACGGATCTCATTGTAATTCCGGCATTATTTGGAGACATGCAGTCGGCAGTTTTAAAAAACAAGGGCGCCATTCCCTGGATACAAAAGCATCATCACAAAGGCACCGAACTTGCTTCTCTCTGCGTAGGTGCTTTTCTTTTGGCATCCACCGGATTACTGAATGGGAAAAAGTGCTCCACTCATTGGGCATTTTATTCTGAATTCCAGGATACTTTTCCCGAAGTAGAGATTGTAGATGGGAGTATTATTACAGAGGAAAATGGGATTTATTCCAGTGGTGGAGCGCAATCTTACTGGAACTTGCTTTTGTATTTAGTGGAAAAATACGTTGATCGCGATACAGCGATTCTGGCTGCTAAATATTTTGCCATCGACATTGAAAGAGATTCTCAATCAGCATTTGCCATGTTCAAAGGGCAGAAAGATCACAATGATGAGGAAGTCAAAATCACACAGGAATTTATTGAGGCTAATTATGCTGAAAGAATAACTGTAGATCAGTTGGCAGATATGGTAGCCATTAGCCGCCGCAGTTTTGAGCGCAGATTTAAGCAGGCAACCAATAATACTATTTTGGAATATATTCAGAGGGTAAAAATAGAGGCGGCAAAACGCAGTTTTGAAGCTACCCGAAAAAATATCAATGAGGTCATGTATGATGTAGGATATACTGATACCAAGGCTTTCAGGACGGTGTTCAGAAAAATTACCGGACTCACCCCCATAGAATACCGGAACAAGTATCACAAAGAGAAGAAGTGATGGTAATTAAAAGCCCCAATGCTTCTGAATTTGGGAACAGAGCTTGAAAACTGTTCTGGTAAAATTATACCCGCTAACAGGAACTAGAAGTAAAAAATAATACTGTAGTTCATTTACTACAGGATTATTTAGTTTATATACAGGCAAATACAAATATAAATTATATATAAACTATAATATTGCTAATATAACAAGAGTATATTCTAAACTAATCACAGTTTCTTGCTCTATTATGAAGCTTACTGCTTAGTTTGCACGCACAAGTTTTTCCAATGGAGTAATTGCTCCTGACTTTCCCCGCACACAAATTTTTGTAATTGGATATTGTTCTCTGATTTTTCAGTCAGGGCTATACCTTATTTTATCTTTTTAAATGGTATGTATGAAAAAGTACGTTTTTATTGTTTTTTTGATTCCGCTTGGACTTTCAGGACAAAGTCTTGAAAACTGGGTCATAGGCTCCGGTGGAGAAGCTACTGTTAGTTCCGGGATACAACTTGCCTGGACTTTGGGAGAGCCAAGTACGGCTACACTGGCCAGTAAATCTGGTTGGATTACTGAAGGATTTCATCAGACATATCCGGAGATTTTGCCTATCAATATTCCTCGGATCTCCCCGTCAAAATTGGGTATTCAGATTTTTCCAAATCCTGCTGCAGATCATGTTCAGATCAAATTTGATGATAATGTCCCGGGAACTTATGATCTGAAATTATATGACAGGAAAGGCCAGTTACTAAAATATCTGCAAATGCAGCATTCACATCAAAATAATCTGAGTCTGGAAGGATTGCCCTCAGGCATTTATTTGATATCTGTTCAGCTAAATGAAGCAGATTCATCTTCTCCACATTCATTTCAAATTATCAAACACTAACAATTGAGTTATGAGAAAAATTTTATTCTTTATTTTATTTATTGGCTTATTTGCTTCGCCCATATTTGGCCAGTCTGTCCCTCAGGGTATGAGATACCAGGCAGTAGCCAGGGATTATGACGGTAAAGTTATAGACAATCAATCCATCTCTCTCCAAATCAGCCTCAAAGCCGGTGAAAAAGGAGATGTATTGTACACTGAAAGACATCAGGTCACTACAACACAGTTAGGATTGTTCTCCATTACCATCGGAGAAGGAAAAGCTGCATTCGGAACATTTGCCAGCATCCCTTGGAGCCTTGCAAATATTTGGCTGGATATAGATATGGATGAAGCAGGAGGTAAGTCATTCACTAATATTAATTCATCACAACTACTTACTGTACCTTATGCATTCCACGCTGGAACAGCAGGAACTTTTACGGGCCTGGATGACTCTAATCAGAAGAATGGACTTCAGTTTTATTGGAGTACTACCGGTAATTTGATGACTACACCAGGCACTCATTATGTTGGAACACGTGACTACAAGGACTTCGTTTTCAAATCCAACAATATCCAGAGAATGACCATCACCAAAGATGGCGATATCGATATTGATGGAAGTCTGGATGTAGGGGTTAACCTCGCAGTGGGAAATAATGCATTTATAGGAAATGATTTGAGAGTTGAAAGGGATGCAAGTATCGGACGTGATTTATTAGTTGAGCGAAATACAGAAATGGACGGTACACTCGGTGTTGACGGACTTTCAACTTTTAAAAATACCACACAATCAACCAATAAAGACAATGGAGCAGTAGTAATAGAAGGAGGTACAGGAATAGAGAAGAATCTTTATGTAGGCGGTAATACTGGTCTCGGTGGAACTCTCGACATAGGTGGTGTCCTGACAGTTGCGAATGCTACTGAATCTACTGCTACGACTAATGGAGCATTGGTGGTAGTTGGTGGAGCAGGAATCGGCAAAAATGTCAATATCGGTGGAAACACTGAAATTGATGGTACACTGGGAGTAGATGGAGTTACTACTTTAAAGAATACCACAGAATCAATTACAAAAGATAATGGCTCACTTGTGGTAGAGGGCGGAGTAGGTATTGAGAAGAATTTAAACGTTGGTGGTAATAGCGCTGTTACAGGCAATAGTACCATTGGTGGAACCCTTGGAGTAAATGGGATTACAACATTCAATAACACTACAGAATCTACCAACAAGGACAATGGATCTGTCATCATTGAAGGTGGAGTCGGAATTGAGAAAAACATCAATATAGGAGGGGCTTCTAATGTTACCGGAAATTCAACTGTGGGAGGTAATTCAACAGTTTCCGGAAGCTCGACCGTCAATGGTACAACAGGATTAAATGGTCAGGTTACTATCAATGCTAATGTAGGCGGAGGAGATGATAACTATAATGCATATCCACTAAGAGTTCAGGGGAGTAATCAGGGTATTGCCATCAGAGTGAATGAAGGAACCCCAAGCAGTAGTAATAATTTTATTACTTTTTTTGACGGTGGAAATGGTGCCAGAGGACGTGTTGAAGGCCAAACGGCAGGCGATTTAGCTACTTCTCCGGAATACATTTTTGAAACAGCTATCCTGACTGCTGAAATCATTGCAGCGGGCGTCAATATTGGACTTTCATTATTACCCAACGGTTGTGCAGGAGTAGGTGTTGTAGCTTGTCCTCCGGAGCCTTCAGTAGTAGCCATTACTATTGCAGAAGAAATATTGGCGATTGCTAATCAAGCTGCGTATCAAACTTTTGCATTCGCTAACCTGGGAGTAACTTACGAATCCGGTTCAGCCGATTATGCAGAGTATTTAGAGCGTCGTTCTTCATCAGAATCAATGTCAGCGGGGGATATTGTCAGCGTGATAGGCGGAAGAATCAGTAAGCAAACACAAAATGCTTCACAAATGCTTGTCGTTTCCACAAATCCTGCTGTACTTGGTAATATGCAGGCATCTGCAGATGTAGCAAGATTCGAGAAAGTTGCCTTTATGGGTCAGGTGCCTGTGAAAGTAAGAGGTCAGGTGAACATCGGTGATTATATTATTCCCTCAGGCTTAAATGATGGTACTGGTATTGGGATTTCTCCGGATAAAATATCTGCAAATCAATACAAGCTTATCGTAGGTGTGGCCTGGTCAGCTGCCACTGCAGGCAGTAAAGTGTCCATGATCAATCTTGCGATTGGTCTGAATACAAATGATGTGGCAAGAATCGTAGAAGAACAGCAGATTCAAATCTCTAATTTGAAGAAGCAATTTGAATCTTTGGAGGCCCGGATGATCGCACTGGAATCAGGAAAGCCTGCAAATGTGCCGGATATAGATTCAAAACCTGCCATTTCACAATTGGAATACCTGGACACACAAATGCAAAACGAATTGAATATTGATCAGATCGATGCTGCAATAATGTTGTTAAAGGATACTTACAGTTCTAAAGGTTTGAATGTAAATACGCACCCGGGACTGAGAAAGTTATTTAATGATGCTACCTTCAGAAAGGATGTGATTAAAAATGTACAGGATAATTACCGCAGCACCAGAAGCAATCTTCTTAAGATGGAAGCCGGACGTAACTAATTCCGACTTTTAAAGAAGATTTCTAATCAGGATTTTCGAAAAGGCGAAGGACATTTAAGTATGTCTTTCGCCTTTTTCTGTTTAAGGCTTGAACATCCGGCTAATGAATTTTGCAAACTGATTTTCATTCGGAATGAGAAACCGATCATTGGGAAAGCCATATACTTCATTGGGAAATTGCATCAATAATCACGGGTTTATTCATATAGCTTTGAAACACACTCATTGTGCTTCGACTCACTCCTAATTCTTTTCTATGAAATACTACCTGTTATTTGCTTTACTCATTCCATTTGGGATCAATGCCCAGAGCCTGGACAACTGGGTCATAGGTTCCGGTGGAGAATCTACCGTAAATTCCGGTATTCAGCTTTCCTGGACGCTCGGTGAGCCTAATACTGCAACGATCAACAAGGATGATCTTATGATCACTGAAGGCTTCCATCAATCCTATTTGCAAAACGCTTTTTTACAAGCCCATTTGCCGGCTGCAAGTAAATTTGCTGTTCAGGTTTTTCCAAATCCAACAGCGGATCATGTCCAAATTAATTTTGCTGACAACTCAGCCAGAGACTTTGATCTGAGGCTCTTTGATGTCAATGGCAAAATACTGCAATATCATCAGTACCAAAGTGCCACCAATGCACAGCTTAATTTACAGGGATTGACGGCTTCAACTTATGTGATCTCAATTCAAATGAACGATCTCCAGGCTACTTTGCCCCAAACTTTTCAAATCATCAAACATTAATTCCAACTCATGAAGAATTTTTTACTTACACTTATAATTGTGGCATTATATACTTTTATGGCATTTAGCCAGAGTGTACCACAAGGGATGCGTTATCAGGCTGTAGCCAGAGATGAAGCGGGAAAGACAATTGACAATCAAACGATTGCTCTTCAAATAAGTCTGCGTGCGGGGGAGAAAGGAGAAGTCCTTTACACGGAAAGACATGAAGTAACTACTAATCAGCTTGGGTTATTTTCCATCACCATAGGAGAAGGGAAAGCAATGAATGGAGAATTCGCCAGCATTCCCTGGAGCCTCGCAAATATCTGGCTGGATATTGATATGAATGAAGCCGGAGGAAAGAATTTTACTAATATCAATTCTTCCCAATTGCTGACAGTCCCTTATGCTTTTCATGCAGGCACAGCTGGCAATTATTCAGGAATGGATGATCCAACTCAAAAAAATGGTCTTCAATTTTACTGGAGTACTACAGGAAATCTTAGCACTACACCAGGTACTCATTATGTTGGAACAAGAGATTACAAAGATTTCATTTTTAAAACAAATGATCTGCGCAGAATGGCTATTACAAAGGATGGTGACATCGATATTGACGGGAATCTGGATGTAGGAATCAATCTGAATGTAGGTAATAATGTCTTCATCGGAAACGATTTGAGAGCAGAAAGAGATGCGAGTTTTGGCCGCGATCTGCTTGTAGAAAGAAATGCACAAATAGAAGGCAATCTGGAAGTAGATGGTACTCTGGGTGTCGATGGAATCACAACTTTGAGAAATACCGCAGAATCTACGAATAAAGACAATGGTTCTTTAATAGTTGAAGGCGGTGTAGGAATTGAAAAAAACATCAATGTTGGAGGAAATAGCGGAGTTACCGGAAATAGCACTGTAGGCGGAACATTTGACGTAAATGGAATCGCAAGATTTAACAACACTACCGAATCCACTAATAAAGACAATGGTTCTGTGATCATCGAGGGCGGTGTCGGAATTGAGAAAAATATCAATATAGGTGGTAATTCAAATGTTACGGGTAATTCTTTGGTGGGTGGAAACTCAACTGTGAATGGAATCACCGGATTAAATGGACAAGTAACTATCACTGCTAATTTGGGTGGGGGAGATGACAGCTATGCGGCGTATCCACTAAGGGTCCAGGGTAGTGCTCAGGGAATTGCAATACAGCTGACAGCCGGAGTGCCAAACAATAGTAATAATTTTCTAACATTTTTCAACAGCGGAGGAGGAGCAATCGGAGGTGTGGAAGGAGAAACTATGGCAGAGAAATCTTCTAATCCTGAGTTTATTTTTGACGAAGCAATTTTAATTGCAGAAGAGGTCGCTGCCGGAGTCAATGTAGGCTTGGCTGTTATTCCAATTGTAGTAGGTGGTCTTGTTGCTTCAACAGGCCCATGCGGTCCGTGTATTGCCATTACAATTGCAGACCTCGCAGTTGCAACTGCCAATTTGGTAGCATTTAATATATTCGCTTTCGAAAATCTTGGTGTAACTTATTCTTCGGGTTCGGCAGATTATGCAGAATGGTTGGAAAGATTAAATCCGAATGAAAGAATCTCTGCAAGTGATATAGTTGGTGTTTATGGCGGTAAAGTTTCAAAAAACACTACTTCTGCCCATCAATTTATGGTCATATCAACCAAACCGGCTATTCTCGGAAATGTGCCGATGGACGGAAATACTAATAATTATGAGAAAGTAGCTTTCATGGGTCAGATTCCGGTGAAGGTGCGGGGAACCGTATTTGTGGGAGATTATATTCTTCCATCAGGTCTCAATGATGGATATGGAATCGCAGTCGCTCCGGATAAAATCAAGCCTTCACAATACAGAGAGATCGTAGGTGTAGCCTGGTCCGGATCTATTATTAATAATGGAGAAGCTATGATCAATATGGCTATAGGCCTAAACAATAATGATGTCGCAAGATTGGCTGAACAACAGGAAGCTAAGTTAATCGCACTAGAGAAAAGAATGGCTTCATTTGAGGAAAGATTCCTGGCTCTGGAAGGTGGTAAACCAGTTTCTCCTGTAAAAGAAACCAATAGTGTGGGTTCTCCCTCTCCTGAAATCGTAAGTGTTCAACCCACATTGAGCAGGGAGCAAATGGCTTTGGCACATATGCCAGCAGTTTTGACAGACGAAATGATGAAAGATGCCATGCAATACCTGAGAGAAACATACATTGCTCAGGGGATCGATGTCAAAAAGTATCCAAGTTTGGACAAACTTTTGAATGATGCAGACTTTCAAAATGAAGTGCTGGTAAAGACAAAAGCAAACTATGAGCGTACTTATCAGGCAATCATGGGAGAAACAAGAAATTAATAATTGGAAATCGAATGATAAGCCGCTCCATGATTGTGTGGGGCGGCTTTTTTATTGTTCGAAAGAGGCGGGTTCTGCTAATTTATTAGCAGCCAATCGGTCCCTATCTCTCCGTTTGTTATCTCATATCTCATATCTTTATCAAATATCTGATCTCGCAGCTTCTTCTTTCGGCTGTTTACGATTAAACGCTTCACCGCTTAAACGGCTGTTCCTCGTAGCTCTCAGCTTGAGCATCCAACTCAGCTCAATCCCTGCGTCTTCTGCGACTCGCTGCACCACCACCACTTCCTCCAATGATGAATACGCCAAGTATATAACCCAGCCAATAAGTAAAGCCGGTATTATTTTCTGCATATAAGCCGTAATCCATGTCAAATAGCTTTGCAAAAAGCGCAATAATGAACACCAATCCGTGGATGATTCCATAGAAAAATCCATATACTTTTTCAGTGGTCTCTGCAGGTGCACAGGAGCTGATTGCCACTATCAAT
>JALHRR010000031.1:46065-55837 GCA_022841345.1 Saprospiraceae bacterium | reverse complement strand
TTGAAACATATAATATGAAGGAAATTTTCAGAAAAAATAGTTGGTATTTTGTTGGATTTGGGTTGCTTTTGATATTTGCGATGGGGATTTGGACGCAGGTGGAGCAACTGGATCCGCTGCTTTTCTTTTCAGAGAGGAGGTCGGGATGGTTGAATCAGTTATTCATATTTGCTACGATGTTGGGAGAGCCGCTGACATTTATCATATCATTCTTTGTCTTCTTATTCATTAAATATAGATATGCTCTCTTAATTGCTGCTGCAGGTCTTTCTACGTTATTGATTGCCTGGGGATTAAAGGTATTCTTTCAGTCTGCACGGCCGGGATGGGTGATACAAGAATCAGGGATAATGGATCAATTTATTTTTATTGAGGGTGTGAATCTGAATACGGGATTTACCAGTTTTCCATCAGGTCATACTCTTGCTGGCTTTACAATATTTACTATGATAGCCTTGCTTTCCACACATAAAAAGTGGTGGGCCTTGTGTTGTTTGATGCTGGCTGCAGGAGTTGCGATTTCAAGGATGTATTTGTTGCAGCATTTTTTGGCGGATGTGATAGCGGGGGCTGTGATAGGAGCAGCATTGTCTATTTTGCTTTATTGGCTGCAGGAGTATGTCTTTTTGAAGAGGCACCCGAAGTTGGAGAAGAAGTTGCATGTGAGGTTTAGGAGGCGGATCACAGGTTGAATGGTAACGTGGAGAACAGCCGCTTCTGGCGTCTGGCCTCTGGCTTCTAGCAAACAGCCGGGGGAAAGATGCAAGCTTCAAGATAACAGCCGCTTCTAGCTTCCTGAACACTGTCGTTATGAAGATATACTCAACTGAGGCTATTTTCTGTAGGGGCGATTCATGAATCGCCCCTACAGAAAATAGCCCCTACGAGCAGTCCGGGGTAACGTCCTTTCTTTTCCCGACTGTTCAGCTAGTGTCCTGAAGCCAGCAGCCTGCTACTCTATCCCTCTCCCTTCTCCTGTAACTTAGTCTGCAATACTCCCAGCTTTTGCTGACAATATTCCAATAGAAACTGTGCCCGGTCGACATCAGCTTCGAGGGCATCGAATTGAATATGGCCGCTTTCCAGCTTTTGGAGGATGTCTGTGATTTCTGACAGGGCTGCTTCGTAGCTTAGTTCTTCGACTTGTGTTTTCTTCTTACTCATGGGTGATTTCTTTGATGTCTGATATAATTTGTCCGCCTTCCAGCCGGGTTAATAATGGCTTTTCTTTCTGGATTTGGTTGATATGCTGGATGATGATATTTTCCTGGACTGTGACGGAGTATCCTCTTTTCAACACAGATTTATAATCAAGGAGGCTCAGTTGTTTTTTTAATTGCTGAATTTCTGATTCTTCCTTCCAAAAGAAGGCTCCCATGTTTTGCTGGAGCTGGACCTCAAACGTCGAGAGTTTATTGGATGCTTCTTTGATGAATTGGAATTGTGCCACCGTCAATTGATACCTTAAGCGGGTGATGATAGTTTGTTGATTTACAATGTGATTGGATGAAATCATATTAATGTTGTCGACCAGATCCTGAAGGGTAGAAATGAATTCAAGCGCTTTTGCGATGATATACTCAGCAACTGCAGTGGGCGTTTTCAGACTGGTGTGGGCTACTTCATCTGCAATACTTCTGTCTATCTCATGCCCGATCCCCGTCAATACAGGAATTGGAGCCAATGCAATGGCTTTACCAATAGCATAGGAATCGAAATCTGACAAATCCATTCTGGAACCTCCACCTCTGATGATCACGATGCAATCAAAATTGGCTTTTTCGATGAGTGAAATCTGATGCAGGATGTCTTTTTCTACATACTCGCCCTGCATGGCTGATTCGAAGAGTGTAGAGTGGAAATTCAGTCCATAGGCGTTGTTGTGCAGCTGATCCATGAAATCCTTGAATCCTGCAGCAGTGGGGGAGCTGATGATGGCGATTTTCTGAAGAACGGGAGGAAGGTATGCTCCTTTGTTAATATTCATCAGACCTTCCCGAATCAACTGGTCCAGAGCTTCTCGTCTTTTAATCTCCAGCTGACCGATGGTGAATTCTTGATCGATGTCACGAACGACTAGTTTGAGGCCATATCTTTCATGGAAATCAGGATCGACCAACAGCTTGACTTCGGCTCCGCTCTGGAGGAATTTCAGGATGGGTTCGCTGAGGGTCTTTTCGATTCTCAATGTGTCTCCGGCCCAGATGACTGCGGAGGATTGGGCGAGGACGGTGTCGGTCTCTCTTGACTTCTCTACCAGCTCAAGATAGTAGTGGCCTCGGGAATAGCGGCACTGGGTGATTTCGGCTTTTACCCAGAGGGATTCGGAGAAGTTCAGGGCGATGACTTGCTTGAGGTATTTGTTAAGTTCGTAGAGGCTGACGACTTCCATAGGGGATTAGTGTAATAAGGGTGGTTTTGTCACGATTTTTGCTTGAAGGCAAAAATACGCGCCAAAACGTTGTTTAGGTTTTTGTTCCCGGGGCTGCACCCCGGGTTGTTATATTTTGCCCCTTCAGGGCAATGGTTCAATGAAGGTATTATTCTCCTATTTTGTTAAGACAATGCTAGTGGCAAAAATCCGGTCAAAACTAATGATTTGGTTTCTTATTGCCGGGGTTTTAGCTCATGTTAATTTACCCAGAGGGATTCGGAGAAGTTCAGGGCGATGACTTGCTTGAGGTATTTATTGAGTTCGTAGAGGCTGACGACTTCCATAGGGGGGGTAGTGTATTGGGGTTGGTTTTGTCACGATTTTTGCTTGAGGGCAAAAATACGCGCCAAAACGTTGTTTAGGTTTTTTCTTTTCGGGGTTTTACGCCGGGTTCCTAAGATTATGCCTCGCTGGGGCATGTTTCTAAAGCGATTTACTTCTTAGTTTTGTCACGATTTTTGCATAAAGGCAAAAATACGCGCCAAAACTTGTGATTTATTTCAGTGCACCCCGGATTTTCATCCGGGGCTACAAATTGGTAAACCCATTTCATGGGTTTTATTTATCGTTTCAAATGAGTTATACCGATGTTCAAGCTATGCAAAGTAAATTGCCATAATACTTCTGAGTATTAATTTTGCACCCAATATATTAGAATCTACATTAAAAAAAAACAGCACCGAATCATTCAGGTGCTGTGTACAAATCTTATCGTGAAATTATGCTTCTGCCAGTACTTGTCGAACTAGATTGGCTGCTTCCTGAAGCAAAATTGCTGAATGTACTTCCAGTCCAGATTCGTCGATTATCTTTTTACCAAGATCTGCGTTGGTTCCCTGGAGCCTGACGATGATCGGAACATTTATGTTACCCATGTTATTATAGGCATCTACAACACCCTGAGCAACTCTGTCACAGCGAACGATTCCTCCAAAAATATTGATGAGAATTGCTTTTACATTTGGATCCTGGAGAATAATTCTGAATCCCTTTTCTACGCGTTCAGCATCAGCGGTACCTCCCACATCAAGGAAGTTGGCGGGATCACCGCCACTTAATTTGATGATATCCATAGTAGCCATAGCCAGTCCGGCTCCGTTAACCATGCAGCCGACGTTACCGTCTAGTTTGACATAGTTTAGGTCATTTTTTCTTGCTTCTACTTCTGTTGGATCTTCTTCGTCCTCATCTCTCATCGCTTCAATATCTGCGTGACGGAACAAAGCATTATCATCGATTGAAACCTTGCAGTCAACCGCGATTATATCATCATTTCCTGTTTTCAGGCAGGGATTGATCTCAAATAATGTTGCATCAGTCCCTACAAATGCCGCATATAATTTACCGATGAAAGCAGTCATTTCTTTAAATGCTTTACCACTCAATCCCAGATTAAAAGCAATTTTTCTGGTTTGGAAGCCAATCATACCGAGCGTGGGATCCACATATTCCTTGTGAACCAACTCCGGAGTGTCATGAGCTACTTTCTCAATATCCATTCCACCTTCGGTGCTGTAGATGATAACATTGCGCTTGGTATCTCTGTCGGTCAGGATGGAAACATAATATTCTTTACAGGAATCAAAAGTCGGCACGTATGAGTCTTCTGCGATGAATATTTTCTTGACCAGTTTGCCTTCTCCTTCCATGCCGCCCGGTGTCTGGGGAGTTTTCAGCATCATGCCAAGGATATTTCCGGCATGTGTTTTTAAATCTCCGGCGTTTTTAGCAAGTTTGACTCCACCACCTTTTCCGCGACCACCTGCATGGATTTGTGCTTTGACAATGACAACAGGGTTATTACTTTTTGAAACTATTTGCTGATAGGCGGTTTCTGCTTCCTGAAGAGTAGAGGCTACTGCACCTTCCTGAACTGCAACACCATATCTTTTCAGGAGTTCTTTCCCCTGATATTCGTGAAGATTCATATATTATTTTGATTGTTTTGTTTTAGTCCTTTGCTTATGGTACAAGGAATTTCAATGCCGAGATTCCTTCTGCAGAGCTTATACGCATGATATACATTCCTTTAGGAAGTGATCCTACCAGAAGGTTTTCGGCAAGTGGGCCCGCAGGTAGATTTTTCCTTGTTGAAGAAATAGTTCTGCCCTGAAGATCAATTACGTCGAAAGTAATATCCATAGATCTGAAAAGTCTCCCTGAGATGGACATGAATTCAGTATCCTTCAAAATTGTAGGATAAATACTGAATGAATTACCTTCTACTTCTGTGGTTGAAGTTTGAATTACAGCTCTGAATCTGGTAGCCGGAGAAAATCTTGTGCAAAAATCTGAATTATTAACCGGCATTACTCTGTAGAAGTAATTTCTGTTTTCTGTTAATTGCGGAACGGTTACTGTATTGGTTGTTACCACTGCTTCAAATTCTTTTAAATTGAAGTCAGCGAATCTGGATACTTCTACAATATATTCGGAAGTGTTTTCCACTGCCTCCCAATCTAATCTAATATTAACGTTCAACACTTCCTGATCCTGAGTAGGAGAAATATTGACTGTTGTTAATGATCCTATAACAGGAAGTGAACCGGTGTAAACCATACTTGCCTTTACAGTCTGGATGTTTGCACGCATGGCAGCAACCTGCATAGGTGAAAATACTGCAGCACATGCATCATTAGAATATGCCATTATCAGAGTTCCATCCACTCTGAATTCTACATTTAAAGGATCTTTCAGGATATTGGGAGATAATCCATTACTATTACAGTTCCATCTGGCACTCAAATAATCAGGTTCTGTGTCGCAAAAACCATCAGCGGCTTCAGCGCAATTCACACCATCAACGCGTTCTACATTTACCGGACTATTACCTCTGAACACTACAGATGGAGTAGGTTGTGTCGGGTCATAAGTTGTATCTTCCCATCCGCTGAAAGTGTGCGGAAGTGACAAGGCATGCCCCATTTCATGTGACCATGTAGTAGTATTTGTACCTCTGATACAAGCTTTCTTTAAATACATTCTGTCAGCCCCGGAGATGGCATAACCACAATTTCCTGCTGCATTATTATCTATATAGACATTCATGGTACCCACAACCTTGGTTACGTTATACATAAGTTGTCCGATATTGAATGTAGCATGATTGTACCAGCTGGTATTATTATGGTAAATAATAGGACCTTGAATGAAAAATCTGATATTATGTTCTTCATAATCCTGATTTAATTTACAAATAGCTACCTGTAATTCCGCTCTGGAAAAATATCCTGAACCATCGGTCTGCCCTACAATATGGATGGTCATGGGTAATTGAAGGATATCATTATTACCTCTCAGATGTGAAAAGGCACTGGGATTAGTCTGAAATTCTCTGAGCCAATTGGAGGGGCCGAATTCTCTGACACCACAAGGTGGAATTTTTGAGATATCCTCTGTCTGAGAATAAATTGAAGAATATAGTGTGAGTCCGATTAATAAGGTAAATAGGGACTTGAAATTCATGTTACTTATTTAGAAGTGATATTGTTAGAATGCTTATTGTGCAGAATTTGTTCTTTTAGAGCTGTAAAAATAGATATTTTATATGGTCATCTCCAAGTGATGCTTAATAAATCCTTCCTCTTTCTTTAAAATAATCTACATTTGCGCCTTCAAAAAACAATTAATTCAAACATCAAAATAGTGAAATATGAGTAAAGTTACGGTTGTAGGCGCCGGGAATGTTGGGGCTACAGTGGCGAATGTGCTTGCGCATGAAGATATTGTGAAAGAAGTTGTGCTAATTGATATCAAAGGCGATATCGCAAGAGGTAAGGCATTGGACAGCTGGCAGCAGGCACCCATTGATCATTACTCCACTTATCTGAGCGGATCTGAGGATTATAGCGTTACCGAAGGTTCTGATATAGTTGTCATTACTGCGGGGTTGCCCCGTAAACCAGGTATGAGCAGAGATGACCTTATTGCTACTAATGCACAGATAGTCAATGGAGTTACAGCATCTATCCTGAAGTATTCCAGCAATCCAATTATCATTGTAGTATCCAATCCACTGGATGTAATGACCTATGTCGCATACAAAGCATCAGGTCTTGATTCAAGCAGGGTTTTAGGTATGGCTGGTATATTGGACACTGCCAGATACCGCGCTTTCCTTGCTGAGGCACTTAAAGTATCTCCAAAGGATATTCAGGCAGTTTTGATGGGTGGACATGGCGACACAATGGTTCCTCTTCCAAGATATACTACGGTGGCCGGGATTCCTGTGACGGAGCTGATTGATTCTGAGGCGCTGGATAAGATAGTTGAAAGAACAAAATTCGGGGGCGGAGAATTGGTACAGTTGATGGGTACTTCTGCATGGTATGCTCCGGGTGCGGCTGCTGCACAAATGGTTTCTGCCATCGTGAAAGACGAAAGACGTATTTTCCCTTGCTGCGTAAAATTGCAGGGTGAGTACGGAATCAATGATATTTTCGTCGGCGCTCCTGTGATATTGGGTAAAAATGGGATTGAAAAAATCATTGAACTTCAATTGAATGCAGATGAAATGCAGTTATTAAATGAATCAGCTGAGCATGTGAAACAGGTCATGGAGGTCTATGACAGAATGACTTTGTAGACAAGAGATAAGTCGTAAGGTATATGTATTAAGGCGAAAGGCAAAAGATAAAAGGCAAAAGGCAAAAGATAAAAGGCAAAAGATACAAGGCAAAAGCCAAAAGGCATAAGTAATAAGTCAAAAGCCAAATGCCCAAAGTCAGATCCTTAAGCCAGGAGAAGTCGTAATGCAAAAGCTAAATTGCATTTTACAAAATGCATAAACAGCTTTAAGTCATAAGCCTGATTTGGCGGATGGAATGAATGTGCTGCAAAAGTGTATTCAATAGTACTTTATCAGTATAATTAAGTGAGGTTCATTTCGTTTTGAACTTCACTTAATTATTTTTGTTTACAAAAAACATGGATAGCATAGACACTAATACGGAGATCAATAACGTGGTTTTTGATATGGTCACCAATAAGGGTGAAAGGGTGGGAGACATATCCATGAAAAGCCCTGTATTATTGGTATTTCTTCGTCATTTTGGATGCGCTTTTTGCAGGGCTGCTATGCTCGAATTATCAGAAAAAAGGAAGAAGTATGAAAAATTAGGCATTCGTCTGGTTTTCGTGCACCTGAGTCCCAATGAGGAGGCTGAAAAATACTTTGAACGATTCCAGCTTAGTAATTGCGAGCACGTATCAGATGAGAATTGCGTTTATTATGCTTCATTTGGATTGGTTAAAGGCACTTTTAATCAATTATTCGGGTTGAGCAGCCTAATGAAAGGTTTCAGCTATACATTCAAAAAAGGACACGGTTGGGGCAAGTTTGTTGGGGATGGATTCCAAATGCCTGGCGTGTTCCTCATACAGGAAGGTGAAATTAAAGAATCTTTCATCCATAAAACAGTGTCGGATCAACCTGACTATGATAAGATTGTTTCTTGTTGTTTTATCAATTAATTTACAGCTATGATTGGATGGCGCTTTAGTGAATACTTCAAAAATGCCGAAGACGATCAGCCTTTCAATAAGCTGTTCAACCTGTTTCAGGAACTCATATTATATGCTTCAGGTGATGTGAAGGAGGCTTTGAGCTGGCTGACTGAGCTGGACAGAGAGCTTGAATTGACGGATGGCACCTATGGAGTACCTGATTTTATTGATGATTTGATTGATCAGGGTTACCTTCAGTCACCACCGGACAATCTGGATAAACTGGAATTATCTTCGAAACTGGAAGGCGCTATTCGTAAAAAAGCACTGACGGATCTGTTTGGAAAAATTAAGAAATCTAAGCGGGGCTCCCACAATACCAAACAGGATGGGAGAGGAGATGAATACACTGCAGATCTCAGACCATACGAATTTGGGGATAAGCTGGAACATGTTGCCATTACAGAATCTATCAAAAATGCCTATATCAATCATGGAATTGAGCAATTTGAACTGAGATATGAGGATCTGGAGGTAAAAGAAACGTACTACCAATCTCAGATGAGCACTGTTCTGATGATAGATATATCCCATTCTATGATATTGTACGGTGAGGACAGGATTACCCCTGCCAAAAAAATTGCATTAGCGCTCTCGGAATATATTACCAAGAGTTTTCCCAAAGATACATTGGATATTATCGTATTCGGCGATGATGCCTGGAAGGTGGAAGTAAGAGATATTCCTTATCTGGAGGTGGGTCCTTTCCACACGAATACTGTTGCCGGGTTGGAACTTGCTCAGGAAATTCTGCGTCGGAGAAAGAATCCCAACAAGCAAATCTTCATGATCACTGATGGTAAGCCCACTTGCATCAAACGTGGGAAGAAATACTATAAAAATAGCTTTGGACTTGACAGAATGATTGTCAGCAGGACCCTAAATCTTGCGAATAAGCTGCGCAAACTGACCATCCCTGTCACTACATTCATGATTGCAAGAGACCCCTATCTCATGGAATTTGTGGCTCATTTTACTAAAGCGAATAATGGAAAAGCATTTTACAGCAATATAAGTGGTCTGGGAGAGTTTATATTTCGGGATTATAAGAACAATAAAAACACACGTTTTTAAAACATTGCCGGGATATGTTTCACTCGATTATTCAGTTGAAAATCAAATTACTATACACCCTTTTATGGTCTTTACTTCTGGTAATGCCTGTATTCAGCCAATCCTGGATCAATGATCTGCATGTGATTTCTCAACAATTACTGGACCCGGAAGTAGACAAGGAACAGAAAGAAAAATTGATTATTGAGTTTGAAAAGTTGTTAACAGAAAAATCTGAATCGCTTGATTTTATAAATATTTCAATGGAGGATGCCCCTGTCTTGCAGGATGTGATGGCACCTGACAGCAGTTTTCGGATTCTTACAGCTCATGCTTTTATTGCTCAGGATGAGTATATCTATTATGGTGGCATATATGATGCTTCAACAAAGAAATTTATACCATTCAGACAAGCTGCTTTTAGCATGGAGCGATTTGACAAACAAATATTTTCATTGAATGCCTGGTATGGAGCAGTTTATTATGGAATTTATCCATTCAAAAAGGACAGGGAAACCTATTATGTATTGTTCGGAGTTCAAAATGTAGATTATTTTACCAGGATGAAAGTCATGGATATCTTATATAAAGATGGGAATACCTGGAAATTAGGGAAGGATATGATTTACTATAAATCAGAGAAAATGGCCGGCCCTGATACATTGAGCAGGTTTTCTCAGGTCTATGCTGCTGAAGCTCCAATAGTGATGAATTATGATGAAAATGAAAAGATGATTGTCTTTGATCATCTGATGCCGATAAAGGGAATGTACCAGGGAC
>JALHRR010000031.1:0-46055 GCA_022841345.1 Saprospiraceae bacterium | reverse complement strand
CCAGGGACAGGAAACTGCCTGGGTTCCGGATGGTACTTATAGTGGGTTCAAATGGGCCAAAAACTACTGGCGATTCATAGAAAAACTAGAGAATCAGGTGCTTAATGAACCGCCAAGAGATTTCCCGGTTTTGGATAATAGAGAAAATAGAGATATTTTGGGCAGGCAAAAGAAACAATAACCAAACTCAGCCCCCGAATGCTTATTAATCATCACAGAATTAAGGTAAGCAAGACTGCTCATTATTATACTTACGGCGACCTGAATCATGGTACCAGATGTATCTGGTTTGTTTTTCATGGTTATGGTCAAACTGCAGCTTCCTTCCTCGAAAACTTTAGTTTTTTAGATCCTAAAAAACATTTGGTTGTGGCCATAGAAGGATTGTCACGATTCTACAGAGATGGATATGATGGCCCGGTTGCTGCATCCTGGATGACAAAAGAAGACAGATTAGATGAAATTGCAGATTACTCCAAATTTATTCAGGGAGTTTTTGAAGAGTACACCAAAGATTTACCCAATGAAGTTAAAGTAGTATTATTTGGTTTCTCTCAGGGAGCCAGTACTGTGTATCGTTGGGTTACTTCCAAATTCCCTTACTTTCACCACCTTATCAACTGGGCCGGGTGGATTCCTGAAGATATCAATTATGATGATTGCAGGGATTATCTGATGGCGAAGAAATCTTATTTTGTATATGGCCTTGAAGACAGGTTCCTGCCGCAGGAAAGGGTCAATTCGCTGCATGAATTTGTTCAGGAAAAAAATCTGAATGTAGAGTTTTTGCATTTTGACGGAAAGCATGAAGTGTTTGTACCTTTTTTGAAGACCTTTATTAGTAAGAGGATTAAGTAGGGGTTCTTTTTAGTTACAGGAGTGGCTTTGTGCTACGGAGATCCAATCCCCAAGTTGCTCAGAGTAGCTTTCAGCAACAACCTTAGAAGTTCAACCAGACTTATTTGTGTGAGTGCCGTAGCTGAAAGTTATTGGATGCGGTGAGTGTAACTTTAAAGTGGCAAAGTGTCCAGAAATGTATACTCCTTTTTCTCCCAATCAATATAACAGCAGTAGGTATCGGGCCCATTGGAGATGCATAAGTATGGTACTTTCAATGTAAAATTATACTGTGCGGCTTGCTCGAATGTGTTATCAGTGATTTTTACCCCGGGATTTTTGAATTCAAATAACATATAAGGCTGTAAGTCTTTGTCGTAAAGGACCAGATCGAATCGTTTTTGCTTTTGATAAACATGAATCCGTTTCTCGACCGCTATTCTGGATAAAGACCAGTGTTTGGAAAGCATCACCACAAATAATTGCCGAATCCATTCTTCCGGGGTTAAAACAAACCATTTTTTTCGGATAGGGTCCCAGATGGTTTGAGGGCTTAGTTCGGCCCTGATTTTCAATGCAGGCAAGAAGTCTTGCAAAGGGGGAGAGAATTGGATTTTTTTCAATTCAAAAACTTTATGATTCAATTGGACTAAGTGTTCGCCAACAAAAGTAAGTGTTATTCACAAAAAAAAGCCGGCTACCAAATTGATCGCCGACTTTCATATATTTCAATTTCCTCTTTTTATTTAGTTTCAGGATTTCGCATGATTCTTAAATGTCCGGATAATAATATCGATACAATCATGCAATTGCTCTTCAGTAATGACCAATGGTGGAGCAAATCTGATGATGTTGCCGTGTGTAGGTTTTGCGAGCAATCCATTTGCAGCTAAATCCATACAGATATTCCAGGCAGTTTTGCTGTCTTCTGAATCATTGACAATGATAGCATTCAACAAGCCCATTCCTCTTACCAGAACGGCTAAATCGTGCTTGTCAACCAGTTCAGTCTGAATTCTGTGCCGGAAGATTTCTCCCAATTCTGCAGCATTTTCAGATAATTTTTCATCTAAAATAACCTCAAGTGATTCCATGGCTACAGCACAAGCTATAGGGTTTCCCCCATAGGTAGATCCATGTTCACCCGGTTTGATGGTCAGCATGATCTCATCATTTGCCAAAATAGCAGCCACCGGGTAGATTCCTCCCGCCAGCGCTTTGCCCAGAATTAATATATCCGGATGGATATTAAAATGATCACAACAAATCATCTTGCCGGTCCGGCCGATACCAGTCTGAACTTCGTCGGCAATGAATAATACATTTTTTTCTTTGCACATTCTGTAAGCATCGGGAATGTAATTGCTGTCAGGAACAACGACTCCCGCTTCTCCCTGTATAGGTTCGAACATGAAGCCGGCCACATGCGGATCTTCCAATGCCGTTGCCAGTGCATTCAGATCATTGTATGGAATCACCATATATCCCGGTACAAATGGTCCGAACCCTCCTGTACTGGATGGATCGCTGGAAGCTGAAATGGCAGCCATCGTGCGTCCATGAAAATTGCCGCTTACAAAAATGATTTTAGCCTGATTTGCTGGAATACCTTTTACTTTATAGGCCCACTTGCGGCATAGTTTGATAGCTGTTTCCACGCCTTCTGCACCTGTATTCATCGGAAGAACCTTGTCATATCCAAATAACTTTGTAATATATTCTTCATAAGGTCCCAGCTGATCATTATGAAAAGCACGGCTGGTTAATGCCAGTTTTTGTGCCTGCGAGATCATGGCATCAATAATCCGGGGATGGCAGTGTCCCTGATTGACGGCAGAATAGGCTGACAAGAAATCATAATATTGCTTTCCCTCCACATCCCAGACATATACTCCTTCACCTTTAGACAATACCACAGGCAGAGGATGATAGTTGTGCGCTCCATATTTATCTTCCAGCTGGATTAAGGCCTCACTTGTACGGGATGTTTTCGTAAGCATATATTTTAGTTTAATTCTGTCACAAAATTGGCATCTTAAAGTGGATAAAAGAAATTTTGGAATGCTTTTCCCTTCATGAATGCAGTTCAGCAGTAAAATAGGAATTCAGTATCAAATGTTTACAGGTATTAAACTTCATAGTTAGTTGAACACCTTTCGGTTTTCGTACGAAGTGCAGTGGGACCTCGGGCTGCACTTTGTTTGCCTGTGTTTATCCTTGTAAAACGCCTTCAAGCGGTGTTAACTAAAAATCCTTTGAAGTTAGTTAACTACCTTTTTTGAATTGAATGATCAATTTTCTTTGAATTTTTTATTATTTTTTGAAGTACTACTGACAAAGGGCTGTCATAAGGAGGTAGTTTCTTTGTGATATTAAATCATTACAAAAAATAAATCATCATGGAAGCATTAAATGAAGTTCAAAATGTAAGTACACAAAGCCAGCAAGTTATAACTGCGACAGAATTACTGGAGCATTGGCAGGGACATCGCGGATTGACAAGGAGATTAATTGAAGCTTATCCGGAAGAACATTTTTTCACTCACAGCATAGGTGGAATGCGTCCGTTCAGCGATTTGGTGCTGGAATTGCTGGCTATTGCGGGTCCGGGATTACAGGAAATTGTAAGTGGAAATTCAATTAAATTGGATGAGCACAGAGAACATGACAATAAGAAAGCCAAGATCCTTGAGATGTGGGACGAACAAACAGAGGTCATTCATTCAAATTTCAAACAGATCCCTGTAAGCAGATTTCATGATAAAATCAAAACTTTTGGCGAATATGAAGGAACTGTGATTTCAAGCATATTATACTTCATTGATAATGAGATTCATCACAGAGGCCAAGCGTACGTTTACTTCCGTTCACTGGGAATTGAGCCTCCATATTTCTGGGAGAGGTAGAATTTTTAATTTTATAATCCGGTGCTTCATGGCCGGAATGGATTTGCTGATTAGAATTGAAGTATATTTCTGCTTTAATTGTAGTCAGTAAATTCTTTTTTAAGCAGATATATGTCAAAAATTCCGGTGTTTAATTCCAGATTGAGAAATAATATAGTGACTGTTCCTCCTATTATTGAGCAGTGCAGTGGTATCAGGGTTTTTGGTCAGTTATTGAAATCATTTCTTTTCAGTACTGATGTGGCAATCATTCGAAATACGAATGCAAATGCTATCATCGCAGTTTACCCTTTTACGCCTCAGCCATTGATCTCACATGCATTGATTCTGGCTGCTGACAAGCCCATTTTTTGCGGCGTAGGAGGAGGATTGACCTCCGGTGACCGCTCTATTGATCTTTCTATGGATGCAGAATTTCAGGGAGCTTTGGGGGTTGTGCTGAATAAACCTACGCCAAATGACTTAATCAGGAGGCTTAAAGAACGAATCGATATACCTGTAGTCATCACCGTTGTCTCTGAGAAAGACGATATCGAAGGCAGAATCCTGGCAGGGGTGGATATTTTTAATGTGTCAGGTGCTGAAAAAACGCCGGATATAATCAGACATATCAGAAATATTGATTCCAGTGTTGCTATCATTGCTACAGGAGGTAAGACTGATGAGCACATAAAAATGGCTATAGATGCTGGTGCGAACGCCATCTCTATCACTCCGCCTTCTACGGGCGAGCTATTCAAAGCAATTATGAAAAAATACAGGGAGGAATAATACAATAATTAGCAATTTAACTCCTTTTTCCAGGTCCTCTTATTGAGATTCACTTTTATTCCCGGTTGTGGGATTAATGTAACTTCTATCCTTTTAAATGTAATATGTGATCACCGGATTTTCCCAATCTTTACAAGGTCTTCCATATTCTATGCCTGTGTCCGTGAAGGCGGGGAAGTTTTAAATTACCATTGGCATTTTGTATCATGCAATTGCCGAAAAATATCAATTTATGAAATTATTCAAAGAAGAACACTTAAGTGAGCTGCTTACTATTGAAGAAGGCCCATGCATATCTATATATATGCCAACACATAGATCTCATCCCGAGAATCAGCAGGACCACATTAAATTTAAAAATCTGCTTAAAGAGCTGGAAAAGTCTCTTTCTGAAAAATATACTAATTCCGAAATCAATGAAATTCTGGAGCCTTTTCATGCACTAGTCCTGAATGAAGAATTCTGGAATTACAATCCTGTCGGAATCGCTGTTTTTGGAGCTAAGGGATTCTTTGAAATTTATGGGCTTTCATCCTTAACATCCGAATTAGCTATTGCTGCCAACACGTTTCATACGAAGCCATTACGGCAGTATTTACAATCTGTTGACAGATATCACATTCTGGGGATCAATCTTCATGAAGCGAAATTGTATGAGGGAAACAGATATTCAATCACTGAAGTTCCTCTGGAAAATGTGATGCCAAACACTATTACAGATGCTCTCGGCGAGGAATTGACTGAACCACATTTAACCGCAGCTTCATATGGTGGTGCAGGGCAAGGAAGTTCAGCTATGTTTCACGGACATGGCAGCAAAAATGACGAGGTAGACAAGGATGCTGAGAGATTTTTTCGCACAATATCTACTCATATTCACGAGAAATATTCCATGCCCACAGGCTTGCCTTTGATTTTGGCGACATTGCCGGAGCATCAAAATCTGTTTTTAAAAGTCAGTAATAATTCACTGTTACTTGAAGAAGCAATAAATGTTGTACCGGAATCTGTTTCCAGAGAAAAACTCATTCAAATGGCCTGGGAAGTGATGGAGCCTGCTTATTTGGCTGAACTGGATAAACTATCTGAATCATTTTCTCAATCAAAGAATGACAAATTGGGCAGTGATTCAATCAATGAAATAGCAAGAGCTGCTTTCGATGGTAGGGTAGATACTTTATTAATTGAAGCTGATAAAATCATTGCAGGTAAAATTGATCCGGAAACCGGAAAAATAAAAAATGCAGATATAAATCAGCCGGATACTGATGATCTTCTGGACGATCTGGGAGAATTAGTAATAAAAATGGGTGGTAAAGTCAGGATTCTTCCTCAGGACAGAATGCCAGTGCAAACCGGTATAGCTGCTATTTTCCGTTATTAATTCATCGAAACAAAACACAGAGAATCATGAAAATTCTGGTAAATACTGATAGTCTGGTGGATGGTAGCGAGCGTATAATTGACTCAGTAAGTAATTCTGTAAGCAGATCATTGGATCGTTTCAAAGATCAGATCACCCGGATTGAGGTCCATCTGTCTGCCGATAAACCCAGTGCTATGGCTGAACAACAATGTGCACTGGAGGTGAGGATAGAAAACAGACAGCCGATTATTGTTACTCATAGAGCTCCTTCTTCAGATCTCGCGGTGAAGGGTGCACTTGAAAAAATGAAATCAGCATTGGTTCGGTCCAATGGCCGGAACAAACCATTTTGATAAATTCGGGTTATTTCCTGCAGGAGCATAATAGCTGAAAATTATAACTTATTTGAAAATAAGTGTAATACTATACAAGCAAATCTATGCCACCTTTGTGAAGGATTCGAATCCAGCTGTTCAGCTTTAAATTTATTCTAATGAACACGGTCTGAAAGACTGATGTGTCATCCAAATGAAGAACTAATCAGAAGAATAGATCTGATAGTAATGAGCATAATGCCCTTTAAAATTTATTAAAATAATGCAACCTGCTGATGGTTGGTCCTTTATTTATAAAAGAAAAATGTTATTTATAAGATAACATTTTTATTTTTTCGATCACTATAAAAACAAATTGATATGACAAATTTGAAATTTCTTTCTAAGCTAATGATGCTGGTAATGGCCGTTAGTATGTTCATGACTATTGGCTGTAAAAAAGATGATCCCGATCCTGAGTCTTATGTTTATAATTTGCAGGTTAAGGATCAATTGGGCATTTCCGGAACAGTAACTTTTACCAAAAAATCTGCAACCGTTACAACCATTACGCTTAAAGTGAACGGAGCTTCCGCCAAGAATCATCCGGCCCATATTCACGCCAATTCAATTGCAGAGGGTGGACCGATTGTTTTAACTCTTACGGATGTTGATGCGAGTGGAAATAGTGTTACAGATGTTACGCGTCTGGATGATAATACCTCTATTACATATGAGCAACTGATTAATTATGACGGATATGTAAACGTCCACGAAAGCGCAACTGAACTTGGAATCATAGTGGCTCAAGCTGACATTGGAAGCAATGAACTGACTGCTACCAGTAAGTCTTACAATTTATCAGCAGTTAATGCTTCAGGAGTAAATGGTACGGCACTATTTCAAAAGCGTAAAGATGGTTCAACCATGGTAACACTAACCATGACAGGATTAATCGCAGGGACTCAATATCCTGCAAACATCCATTTGGGTTCAGTTGAATCAATTGGTGGTGGACCGGTCAGACGTACTTTAAATCCTGTTGATGGATCTAGTGGAAAGAGTATTACAAACGTAAGTTCTTTGGATGACAATACTGTCATCACTTACGATAACTGGCTTTTGTATGATGGTTACATCGCAGTCAGAAGCGCGGTTGTCAATCCGGTAGTGATTAGTCAGGGAAATATCGGAAGTAACAGTAATTAAGAATGTTGGTCTCCCTGACTAAAAAAGAAAGGAGACCGAAGGATCATACGACTCGATTTTGGCTTAATTATTTAAGCTCTCCGGAATTCAACAGATCGCGAAGGTGAATGTTGGAAAAAATCGAACAAAGACTATATGCACAGAATCATATGGCCGAACCTGCTCAACCGGATGAGCGGGCTTTTTATATCCCAAATTTTAACCTTAAAAATTTATTTTATGCCCACTACAGGATTGAACTTGCAGATTAATGTCAATAACAATCTTATTTGTTATGATGACCAGGGTGATAGTAGCATTCCCATAATATTTATTCATGGCTTTCCATTTGATAAGACCATGTGGGAACAACAAAGAGACTATTTTAAGATGGCTCATAGAGTCATTGTGTATGATATACAAGGGTTTGGGAGATCAACTTGTAACCTTGAAGAGGCAAGTATGGACATTTTTGCTGATGATTTGATTCATCTTATGGATGCACTCAATATTAAAAATGCTGTGGTTTGTGGTCTGTCCATGGGTGGATTTATTGCTCTAAATGCCATCAGCAGGTATCCTGAACGATTTGCCGGAATGGTATTATGTGATACACAGTGTATAGCGGATTCTGCTGAAACCCTGGAGAAAAGAAAGGATACCATAAGACAAATTGAAACCTCAGGATTATCTGAGTTCACGAAGTCTTTTATTCCCAATATTTTCCATGAAAAGACAATAAAAGATAACAAAAATCTTGTGCGCAGAATAGATGCGATTATCATGTCAAATAATGAAAAGACGGTCATTAAAGGAATGAAAGCTCTTGCATCCAGGATGGAAACATGTTCTACTCTGAGTGCCATCTCTGTCCCAACTTTGATTATTTGCGGGAGCGATGATAAAATTACACCGGTAGCTCAATCAGAGAAAATGCTGGAGTCCATTCCGAATGCAACAATGAAAGTTATTGAGGAAGCTGGACATTTGTCCAATATGGAGCAACCTGATGAATTCAATCATCATCTTGAAAACTTTTTGTTCGAATATTTACCGACTCTGAATCCGGTCAATAGTTTGGTTTCTGAGCAGGAAGAAGAGGAAATCTGGTAAGTGATGGAAATTAGAAGTTAGAAATTAGTATTCACACTTCTAATTTCTAACTTCTGACTTCTAATTTTAAAACTGGAAATAGATAAAAGAGCTGGTACTTTCCTGACTCCATATCAACAGTATCAACATAGCAGCCCAGAGAATTCCCAGTGCCCACCAGGGTAGTTTTGAGAATTCAGCTAAAACCCGACGCTCTCTCAACTTCCAGTGAAATATTAAAGTTGCACTCATGATCAATCCAACTTTGATAATACTCAAATAATCAAGTACTACTTTTCCATCAGGATAGAGATAAAACATAGATTTCAATAGATTCCAGGCATTTGTGAAATCAGTAGCCCTGAAAAAGACCCATGTTATATTGATCAGGAAAAATGTTAATAAGGCATAAAAGAATCTGGGTGGAATATTTTTTTGAGTTTTATCTCTGATAAATTTCTCTATCCAGAGATACAATCCGTGCAATCCTCCCCATACTACAAATGTCCATCCTGCCCCATGCCACAGACCCCCCAGCAACATTGTGATCATGAGTGCCATATACGTCCTGACTACTCCGTGACGATTACCTCCCAAAGGGATATAAAGATAATCTCTTAACCAACTGGAGAGTGTAATGTGCCAACGCTTCCAAAAATCTGAAAAGCCGACGGCTGCATATGGGTAAAGGAAGTTGTCCCTTATTGAAAATCCCAGACATAGCGCAATACCAATAGCACAGGTAGAATAACCTCCAAAGTCATAGAATATCTGTCCTGAGAATGCCAGTACACCCGTCCAGGCATCCAGTGTATTTAACAAAGAATCAGATCCAAACACATCTTCTGCCGGCTCAGCCAGCAGGCTATCAGCTAATACCACTTTCATGAATAATCCCAGGGTAAGTAACAGCAAGCCCTGTGCCAATTGAATCCTTGATGCCACATGAGGAACTTTGAACTGGGGTAATAGTTCATCCGGTCTGACAATGGGTCCGGCCACTAATTGTGGGAAGAATGTAACAAAAAGACTAAAATCCAGAAGTGATTTTTCAGGGGCATATTTCTTTTTAAACATATCCAGTGAATAGGAAAGTGTTTGGAATGTATAGAATGAAATCCCGATGGGCAGAATAATGTCTGACTTCATGGGCTGATACTCCATTCCCATAGTTGCCATTAAAATGCTGAAGTTTTCCATGAGAAAGCCTCCATATTTGAAATACCCCAATACTCCGAGATTGCCCAGCAGGCTCAATGTCAAAAGGAGTCTTCTTTTTAAAAGATTAGTTTCTCTGTATAAACTTTTACCAAGAATAAAGTCCAGTATGGTGGAGAACAAAAGCAGGATAATAAATGGGGGGCTCCACACAGCATAAAACAAATAGCTGGCAAGCAGAAGATTGACTTTTTTAATGGTCCAGTTGAAGGGAAGATTGTGGAGAAATAAAACGACTGCAAAAAAGACAATGAAAGTGTATGAATTGAATACCATGGCTTTTTCAGTTTAAAGTGGGGTAGAATTCCTGAATTTCCAGGCGATTTCAGTTTCCAAAATCTGAATGAGCTTCCTGGTATACAATTTAGCGTCAGAGGGACTTAAGTGAGAATATTCAGGGCAAACATAGGAACTCGTTTCTTCATAGTCCATAAAATGTATTCCTTTGCATTCTGTGATTTGTAATAGTTTGTCCCAAAACTCCTGTCTTGAAAATCCCTTCTGTTCCCCTTGCCATAAAGGTCCTGAACTGGGAGGCCTGAGAAACACGACCTGACCACCTCTTGATTTTATAATATCAATATCCTTTTTCAATTCCAGCATCAAAGAATCATAAACTGATGAAGGAGGTCGTTCCATTTTGCTCCCCATTTTAGCAATATTAACCCAGACTTCCCGCATTATAGAATACTGGCTGGAATCCCGGATAAAATTTTCAGTCATTTGAGTTTGACGGTCAAAATTAGTCACTGCAAATTCTGCAGGATATTTAGGAAAACTAAAGTATCCGGGTCTGGGAGGCATTGGAATTTGTTCCAGACAAGGACTGAGTGAAAAATTGTCTTCATCGAGAAAAACAAAACCGGACTCCAGAATTCTATTCACATGGAAGCTGAATCTCTGTGAGGGAGTCTCATCATGAAAGTATTTGATAGCGGTTGCGGGCCGTTTGTCAGTCCTTCCTGAAATATCAAATAATAAACCTTCAGTTCCGTCGACCAGAACCTTGCCATTAAAATCCGGATCTGCAGCCAAATCTTTTAAAATCAAAGTTGCTCTGGACCCTACGAAGGAAAGCTGAACCGGGGTTTCTCCTGTTATTTCTGCCCAGGTTTCGGTATCTATATCATACTTCATTCTGGATGATCCTGTAAAAATGGTAGCTTCATTTTGGGGTAAGTAAATTTTTCGGCGACTATTGGCAAATAAGCTTTCTGAGTCATCATATGAAATGGTATAACCATTTTGGCGGAGCGAAATTTCATATGCAGCAATGGCAATCAGGGTAAGGATTAATGCAAGCATTCCTGATTTGAGGATCGAATGACTCTCCATGGCAGAAGGGTTTTGATGGGAGAAATGGGAAATGAAAATTGGCAGGCGGAATGTACGTAAGAATTAAATATTATTTCATTTTTTTTGAAGCTCAGCATGCCCACACTCTTTGGTTTCAATAGCATTTAGCTACGACTCTCATACTCACACTGCCTCAGGGATCGCAGCGAGCACGAGTGGAGACGCATAACAATGCGTCTCTGCGAAGTAAAGCGGAGAGCCCGACCGCGAGTAATATAAAATTGCATATTCAAAAATTGCAATTTTTTATTACCTCGCGGGGAGGCCCAAAGAATTAAAAATTAGTTTTTAATACAGAAGACTCTTTTTTGCATTGTTGCGCCATCCGGCCTGGCTTTCGTAGTCGACAAAGAAGATTTTGAGTTGTGCCTGGCTTTCATAATCAACGAAAAATATTTTTTTGTCTGCCTGACTGGCGTAAGTGGTAAAGAACCATTTACCATCGTTTTTTCCGGCCTGAGACTCATATTTTACCTTATACACTTTGAGGTCTGCCTGACTTTCGTAGTCCACTACAAATACTTTGATATCGGCCTGGCTCTCATAATCGACTGAGAAAATTTTCTGTGCGTGCAGTGGAATGATTGCAGTCAGGTAAAGGAGAACCCACAATAGTATTTTCATCGTCTTGGATTTGCTTGTGAATATACAAATTTTCAGTGGATGCTGCTTATCAGATGATGAATCTATTGAAACTGAATCTGAATTATGAAACGTCTTTCTTTTCTGCTTCAGGGATTTTTTTTGCGATTTCAGTAGGAGGGGGAGCACCGAAATAGTAATCGGTGTAAACTTTGGTAAATTCTGCCCCAAAGAAAACGATCATGGAGGAATAGGAAGTCCATAGCATAATGAGAATGACAGAGCCCGCAGCTCCATATCCTGACCCCGGTTCGGCTGTACCGAAGTAAAAGCCCAGAGCAGTTTTTCCTATGACAAATAATATAGCGGTGATGAAAGCTCCCAGCCAAACCGATTTGGATTTAATCTTTGCATCCGGCAGGATTTTTAACATCAATGCGAATAAAACAGTGATGATGCCGATAGAGATGATGACATCAATATACTTAAACAGATTCATCAAAGACTCCGACCAATATTGTTTCAGCCAGTCGCTCAATGCTGATAGTAATGAAGACAACACCAAAGAAATCAGTAGTAAAAAAGCAATGGATACAATAAGACCAAATGAGAAAATGCGGGTTTTGATAAGGTTCCAGATTCCTGATTTTTTTGTGGTGGCTTCCACTTCCCAGATATTATTTAGTGAGCGCTGCATTTGAACGAAAACAGCCGTAGCACCAATGAATATGGTGGCAATACCTATGACAGATGCTATCCATGAATTTGAATTGGATGCAGCCATTGCTACCATTTGTTCGACCGAGTCGGCAGTATCTACACCCATAGCGCTGGATATCTGCATTCTTAAATGACCATTGACCGCTTCTTCACCGAAGAAGTATCCGGCAATAGTTAAAATAACTACCAATAGTCCGGGGAGCGCAAATATGGCAGAATAGGCTATGATAGATCCCTCACGGAAAGGATCCCGGTTGTACCAGTGAATTGCTGTAGTTTTAGTCAGATGCCAGATAGTTTGTAGTTTAGTTTTCTTTTTCTTTTCAGGCGCTTTCATCTCAGTTCTTTTTTTGTTTTTCTTCATCAGGCTTGGAGAACACTCTCTGGAAAAAGTTTTTGTTGCTGTCTTCCAGGTTCTTATTCAGAGTGGCAAGAGAAATTTCGTTATCAATAGCAGGATATAATGCCTGTACAAATGCATTTCTTAAAAGCTGGATAATGGCATACCAGGTACTAACGTCAGTTCCTTTCATATCACCTTCAATCGGTATTTTAGTAGCCACCTGATCTTTAGAAGGATTTTTCAATATTAAACCTCCGGCTCCGACAATAACTTCCCATACTTTATTCCAAAAGTTGTCGTCCTTGTCTTCAGGACCAATTACTTTAAGATCATTGATGACAGGCTTGACATAACCTACCCATTTTCCTTCTTTGGAAGCAATCTCGGTGTACAATCCAAATGTGCCTTTACTCACATCCATATTGGCATATGCCTGGAAAAATTCATTGAATTCTGTAAGGTTTGTATTTTTCAATTCTGCACTCATGTCAAATATATTATCCAATGGATTTAGTTTGACATTAAGGGCCAATAGTCCCCCATACACATGAGCATGAGCATCGACTTTAGCAGGAAGCAGTGAGGTGTCCTGAACGCTGGATAAATTTTGAGCGAGAATATGGGCCCTATCCAGGAATAAATCCAATTTTGGTGAGGATGATTCATCTATGTAATGAATTTCTCCCTGATTGACTTCGAAACGGTTGATTTTTAAAGGCATAAAGTCCTTCAGGATATCTTTGAAGTCAGTCGTGTCTTTCTGAATGTCTTCCGGTTCAACTTTGTCTTTAGTAAACAGGACTTTTGGTTGCGAAAAATCCAGTTCTCCTACAATTTTACCTTTGAAAAGTGCTTTCCACTCAACTGAAAGGTCAATTATTTCCGATGAAATAAAGGGAGTTTGGTCAGTAGTAGCGGAATCCACTTTATTGATATAAAATTTGTGAATAGTATAAGCACCGCGATATAGTGAAATGGTAATGTCGTCTATATGCCCATAGTATCCATCCATGGACGCTAATGTCTTGTTGCCATAGTGCAGAACAATGTATGGCAGCAGGATTCTGGCTGCAATCAGGATTACTACTATAGTGATGAGAATATTTCTTTTGCGGATTTTGCGCTTCTTTTTGGGCGTATCTGAAGTCATTTGTCAGAAGATTTTTTTGATCTTTTTATAACTTTAAAGGTCGGAGCTTCTACCTTGTTTGTGTTATATATTTTTGATTCTTCGTTATATAAAAGAGGAATAAGAAAGGGGTAAGTAGTAAGGCGTAAGTGGTAAGTAAACAGCCAGGGAGGTAATCTACAAGCTACAAGTCTCAAGCCTCAAGTTTAACAGCCGGGAGAATAACAGCCTTGTGAGTTGTGAGTTTTGGGTGAGAACCTTATCCCGGTCTTGTTTTTGAGGTGCATGCTTGTATTAGGCGGCAGCTGTCACCTCCGAATTAAATGACTGCTTTGCAATCATTTAATTCGGGGATGTCACCTTTTGCCGCAGGCAAAGGATGTCACCATGCGAGCATTAGCGAGCAGGATGTCACCCGGACTACGACTAAAGCATTTGATGAGCTGCTATGTAATGCCCGGGAAGATGCTATTAGTTCTTAGCAAAATGAGAAAGGTGAAATGTGGAAGGGATCAGCCGGGAGAAGGCGTAAGTGGAAATGCGTAAGTGTGTGGTATTGAACGGACTTATTATGTGTTGCTTTCCAAATATATTTTTTCTCAGATTATGATCTCTCCGATTCCAAAAACTTAGGCAGCAACACCGTGATTAATTCTGTCCAGCCTCCGTTGAAACTGTCCTTTGCAAAATCCGGATTGTCTGCCGGGAAAGTATGTATTCCGGTATGCGTTAGTTTGATTCGGACTTTATCGCCTTCCTCAGTTAAATCAAAAGTTACTATTGATTCACCTTCAAAATTTTCATATGTCCAGGTATGCTGCAGCTTTTTGAAAGGTATTACTTCCAGAATTTTGCAATGATGAATGTATTTTTCTCCTTTGTGGCCTTGTCCTTCAAATGAAAATTCAAAACCGGGAACAGGTTCGAAGGCTTTCAAATCAAAATACCATTTTTTCATTTGATCCTTGTCCGTGATGGCTCTCCAGACGCGCTCAACAGATGCGTTTAGTAGCTTTTCTTTTACAATGGGCTGAAATTTTTCAAGTTCCGGGTAATCTTTCAGGATCATTTGAGCATATTCCTCCTGCAAGTGGAGTTGTTTTGGATCATTTTCCTCAGTTCCAAATGGGTGGATGGTTTTATCACCTTCAAGTAATTCTTCTAATCTATCCAGTAAACTGTGGAACCCGGCGGGAGCATTGACAGCGTATTCTTGAGCTAATTTGCTGTATGTCAATTTAAGTGTACAAGAATTATTATCCTCTTCTATTATTTCCCAGGTAGCTAATTCTCCTTCCCATGTGTATTCAAAGAGGCGGGGAGCTTCGATTCGAACAATCTCTCCATGGGTTTTTGTTTTCTGTTCATCTCTAAACCAAATGGTCATTTTTCCACCGGGTCTGAAATCCATCTCAATATCAGTAAACCAGAATTTCAGCAATTCTGATTTGGTAAGGGCATCCCAGACTTTTTCTGCAGCATGAGGTAATTTTCTTTCAAATTTGACTTGAAAACCGTCTTCAAGTTTTGCTACTTTTCCTTTTTGCATGTTTAGAGCATTTATTAGTTTGAGGAGTAATATGAGATAGTTAATCTTCTCTGCTATCCAGGTATTTTTCCAGAGCATCCAGTTTGCTGTTCCAGAAGTTGGTGTATTTGTCGATCCAATTGGAAACCTCCTTTAATTTTTCAGGATTTGCCTCACAAAATCTTTCGCGTCCCTGTTGATGTACGATTACGAGTCCGCATTCTGTTAGGATTTTCATGTGTTTTGAAATGGCCGGACGGCTGATATTGAATTTATCCGCTACACTATTGATGTTTAGTGTGTTGTTTTTTAAAAGAAATAAAATCTCCCTGCGGGTTGGATCTGCAATGGCTTGAAAGGCATCTCTGCGCATAGTATTTATATTAGGTAACCAATCAGTTACAAATATATGTGTAACTGATCGGTTACGCAAATATTTTTGTAATAAAATTTTGGGCTTATTTTAAATTGTGTCCTTACGGCACACTTGATATGTTGAAATACGGGGCTACCGGTATTGCGTCCCGCTGGGACTTGTTCGGCTATTTTCGCGAGGGGTTGCACCGCCTCGCTTGTATATTTCGCCCTTTCAGCGAGGGGTTGCACCACCTCGCTTGTATATGTCGCCCTTTCAGCGAGGGGTTGCACCGCCTCGCTTGTATATGTCGCCCTTTCAGCGAGGGGTTGCACCACCTCGCTTGTATATGTCGCCCTTTCAGGGCTTAATTTCGGCTTACACTCTTTACCCTTACTTCAATTAACCGATTAACCGATTCCCGATTTCCATCCAACGGGAATACGCGCAAAGGCTACGGTGTAAGGTTTTTACCTGTCGGATCAGTGACGTAGTTCCATCATTCAGGATGAGGAAATCGCTTTTGGTTCTTTTTTCTTCATCGGGCATTTGTTTTTGAATTCGGTATTCCACTTCGGCTTCGCTGAGATGATCCCGGGTCATGACCCGCTGAATTCTTATGGATTCAGGTGCGGCTACAAATATAATTTTATCCAAATCACGGTAACTGCCTGATTCAAAAAGTAATGCCGCTTCTTTGAGGATGTAAGCTTGTTGCGAATGTTGTTTTTGCCATTCTATTCCATCTTCTATGACTGCAGGATGTATGATGCTGTTTAATAATGCTAATTTTTCAGCGTCTTTAAATACCAGTCCTGAGATATATGGCCTGTTGTAGCTTCCGTCCGGCAGATATGACTCCGCTCCAAAAGCTTCGATAATTCGTGCTTTAACTGAAGTATTTGAAGTAGTAATTGCTTTTGCTCTTTCATCGGCATAATAAACCGGAACTCCGAAGACAGCGAAGAGTTTGCAGACAGTGGTTTTGCCGCTACCTATTCCACCGGTGATTCCTACTTTTAGCATTATAAGTAATTTAAACTTATTAAATCTTTAATATCAAGACCTTCAGCTTCTTCCATACTTACATTTGCCAGGTGTGCTTTCAACAGATGCAGGAAGGCATCTGTATCTCTTTTACGGATAATCAATTGTAATTCAGGCTTCAGTTCAAAGGCTTGGCTGTGTGGACTGAGTTCAAATTTCTTCATCACATTCATCACATCGCTCATCTGACTGTATTCAAAACTTAAGCTGAGATGATCACTGATATATTTTTCAATGATTTCCGCATTTTTCAAAGCATCAGCTACACTTTCCCTGTACGCCTGAATAAGCCCTGAAGTTCCCAGTAATGTCCCTCCGAAATAACGGATGACTACAATAAATATATCAGTCACTCTAAAACTATCAATCTGTCCGAGGATAGGTCTGCCTGCAGTTCCTGAAGGCTCTCCATCATCATTGGCACGATGCTGGTTACCATCGACACCAAGTCTCCAGGCATAGCAGGCATGACGTGCTTTGAGGTGGTTTTTCCTGACCTGATCCAAATTCAACTGAATTTCATCAGTTGACTTCACAGGAAAAGCATAAGCATAAAATTTGCTTCCCTTATCCTTAAAGAATCCTTCCGAAGGTCCTGAAATAGTGTGAAATACGTCTTCTATCATACCTCAGCTGCAATTAACACAATGGCTAAGATAGCTAGAATAAGTCCAATGATTTTGATACGATTCGTTTTTTCTGAAAAGATCCAGTATCCCACTGCCATCGAACAAATAATAATTGAAATATTTAAAATGGGAAAAAGTACAGTGCCACCCCATCCTGTTTCTATCGCCAGCATCACGGCATATACGGAAATAAAATTGGGTACTCCCAGGATGACACCCCCTAAAACCTCCTTTCCTGTAAAACTAATTTTCTTCATAAGAAGTAAAACTACCCCGGCTATGACACCGAGACATGCTGCCATACTAAAGATAGCCGTAGAGAAATGTCCTCCATCTACATCCAGAATATCAGAGCTTTTAACATGAAAGATAGTGGTATCGATAGTCCCGTTCACAAGGAAGACCAGGACGGGCAGGGTAAGAATCCAAATTTTCGTTCTTTGTTTTGTATTTGTCTTCTCAAAATTCCAATTGATAAGAATTATGGCTGCCATAGCCAGTATAATACCTGTCCACTTCATGACCCCTGCCGATTCCTGAAAGAAAATAATAGAATATACGACAGTGATAATCATGCTTATTTTCTGCATCATAGCTGTCAATCCCATACCATGATGAGCAATGCACTGAGAAGCCAGATAGAATCCGAGGCTGAAAATTACACCCAAACCCAGGCCATATGGAATCCATTCAGCCTCCCAGAAAGCTGGCGAATTCAGTTCCCGGTGATAGACTCCCCATCCTATTGCTGAACAAACAATGTAGTTGATAATTATAGCAGGATAAGCCTGCACCTTATATTTGCTGAAATACTTGAATATCACACCAATCAGGGTGTTAGTCAATACAGCAATTACAAATGCAATCATATTAAGCCTTAATGAAATGGTAAAATTAATCAAACAGGGATGAGGAGATCGTCTGAATTGTTAAATTTGTGCCAAAGAGGAGCTGCAACAAGATAATTACGAATAATTTATAAAAATTGCTTTTTATAATGGTCTGGATTAGAATGTGAATCCGAACAAAATGATCTTTTTGCAGTTTTGGCTTCGTGCAAGCACTCTGACTGAGCAGATCGGAATATTCATTATGGTACAATAACAAATAGTTTATGAGCATACTTACATTGACGGGAACAATCGGATTGATAGCAATCGTATTTACCCTCATTCTCAAGTTTAGCACTTCGCATATTAAGGTTTTATGGTTATCCATACTTCAAAATTTTTGCGGAATACTTTTTGTTTTTTCTGGCTGGGTAAAAGCCGTAGATCCGATGGGAACTGCTTTCAAGATGGAGCAATATTTTGCAGAATTTGAAGCCACTTTTGCCGCTACATCATTTTCATTCCTGGCGCCGCTTTTCCCCTGGTTGTCCTCCTTAAGTGTTGGATTTTCTGTCTTTATGATTATCCTTGAAATCATCTTGGGCCTATTGCTGATCATGGGATACAAGAAAAAGCTGACTGCCTGGTTGTTCTTTTTAATAGTGTTGTTCTTTACTTTCCTTACTGGCTTTACTTTCCTGACAGGGTATGTACCTGCGGATGTGAATTTCTTTAGTTTTGGACAATGGGGGCCATATGTAGAGACTAATATGAAGGTGACAGATTGTGGATGCTTTGGTGATTTTATTAAACTTAAACCTAAAGTTTCTTTCATCAAGGACATATTTCTGATGGTTCCTGCCATTTTATTCCTGTTCTTCTATGCCAAATTCCACGAGCTGTTCAAGCCTCAGGTCAGACTTGCAGTTACCGTGATCAGTGTTTTTGTATTGTTTTTATACTGTCTGAATAACTTCTACTGGAATGAGCCGCATATTGATTTCCGTCCTTTCAGAGAGGGAGTGAATATTCGTGAGCAAAAAGCGGCGGAAGAAGATGCAATGGCGACTGTTGAAGTGACCCTGGTCATGAGAAATATTGCAGATGGACGTATAGTCGAAATGCCTCAGGATCAATATATGAAGGAGTTCAAGTCTTATCCCAAAGAAGAATGGGAATTTTTGGATCCTATAAAAAGTGAGCCTTCCGTTGCCCAAACCAAGATTTCAGAATTTATGGTGGAGGATAAAGAAGGCAATGAGGTAGGAGAGGAGATACTTGCAGAAGAAGGATACAGCTTTATATTTATTGCGTATAAATTTAAAGGTTCATCTAACTTTCAGACGATGGAAGTTAGTGATACTACCTTCCGTCAGGATACCATCATAGGGCCTGCAGGAGATACGACTATCAATGAAGTTCCTGTGGTCAATACCTCAGAACAAGATGTAGAAGTATTTGAATGGAATCAAAAGTATCTGGACAGATTCAGGACTTCTGTGAACGAGCTTGCTGCAGCTGCCATGAAGGATAATCACAAAGTATTCGGGATAGTTGGATCCGCAAGTAAAGCTGCGATCGATGACATTAGAACTAAGGCAGAAATCCCGTTTGACTTTTATAAGGCAGATGATATCCTTTTGAAAACCATCCAACGCTCTAATCCGGGATTGTTATTAATGAAAGATGGTTTGGTAGTTAAAAAATGGCATTATAGACATATGCCTGATTATGAATCTGTTAAGTCAGAGTATTTAAAGTAAATTCTGCTAAGGGCGAAATTTTAATATTTTATTTTTCTCTATATGATGTGCAGATTCGAGTAATTTGCCTTTATTTGCATTGACTTTAAAATGTAAAGTACAAACCGTTCCTAATGCTCAGCAGACGAAACATCCGTATCAAAGTAATGCAACTATTGTTTTCTCTCAATAAAGAAGAGAAACCTGTTGCCAACAAAGTAGTAGACAAATTCGAAGCTTACGTAAAGAAGTCCTTCGAATTGTACCTGTTCAACCTCTATGTGCTTACAGAGGTATGTCAATATGCCAAAAAAGACGAAGAAAAACGGCATGGCAAATATCTTCCCACTCCCGAAGACCTTCTATTCAGAGCAAAATTGCTTGAAAATGAATGTACACAGTCATTGATAAAGAACAGAGATCTTAAGGGACTTTTCCAGTATCACAAGTTTGAGGAGTTTTATGACACAGATTTGAGTCGTAAACTATATTTCGAATACGCCAAGACAGATGAGTACAAGGATTATGTCTATGATGCTGAAACTACTGAGATTCATGATATCAAAGCACTGTTGGAATTGTACAAGAGTTGCATAAAAAATGAGCTTTGTGCTGAGTTGATGGAGGATCATTATTCTAATCTCACAGATGACAAATCTCTGGTGGTCGGAGTAATGAAAAAAACGATCAAATCGCTTCCTGTTGAAGGGCTTTTCTTCAATGATTATAAGCCGGCTGAAGAAGCAGTAAATGAGTTTGGTAACATATTGCTGCATGATGTCATCGAACAAGATGCAACACTTCTGGCCATGATAGAACCGGTTCTTAAAAACTGGGACGCAGACCGTGTGGCAAACATTGATATGATTTTGCTCAAGATGGCCATTTCTGAGATGATTCTTTTCCCTACCATTCCTACCACTGTTACCATTAATGAATACGTTGAGATCTCAAAAATGTATTCTACCGAGAAAAGCAAGGACTTTATCAATGGCGTTCTTGACAGAATGGTGGAAGTTCTTAGTGAGCAAGGCAAACTCAATAAGACGGGCAGAGGGCTGGGAGAGGAAGAAAGCGCGTGAAGAAGCTACAAGCTTCAAGCTCAAGTGTAACAGCCGGACAGCCAGCCATTAGCTATTGAACTTTAGCTGTTTGCGAACAGCCGGGATGAACGAGCAAAAAAGGTACTAAACGTCCCATTTTTGTGAAGTGAACTGAGTAGTGAAGTCCCCAATGCTTTGGGGATCGAGCAAAACTACTCGGCTACTCAAATTCCAGATGAAACAGTCTGATCAACCAAAACAGCCGGGAAGAAGCCATTAGCTTTTTGCTTTTGGCAAACTGCCGGTGAGTAGATGTTCATTTTAACTCAAAACCTCCTTAATACTTCGCAGATGGTCCGGGTCTCTGACCCGGATTAAGGACTCACACCCGCGACTCACACTCTCCACAAACTGGCGTCTCCTGACGCATAAGAGCAAAGCTTCGATAGCGAAAACAGCCACATGTGCCGAAAAAGTTGCTGAGGAGATAATTGGAGAGATGGACATTTAAATTTGCCAATTTAGATGTCAAATTCATGTACAGACTTCATATTGAAGATACATTTCTTGCTGCCGAAAATGAAAAATTTGCAAATTATTACTTGCATCAATCTGGAAGAAGCTGCAAGTTACAATCTTCAAGGAGATAAGTTGCCTACTTGTTTTTAGCGTCAGCCATCACCTTTATATTTTCAAAGCGAAGCTGAAGAAAATTTAAAGACATCACTTTTTCATGGCCAGTCCCCTGAAAAAACACTTGTGGTGAGGAATCGAACCATCACCTTTCTAGCCGAAGGCGCATAAAGACATCACTCCCACAAGGAATGTAGCTTGAAATATACCAGCACCTAATGCCGAAACTACTAATATGAGACTTACACTCCCCATTGTCCATTATTTTTCCTGCCATTCCCTCAACACATGTTATATTTGCGCCTTATTATAAATTCGACCCGCATACATCATCCCTATAGTCTTTAAATAATGAAGGAAAAGGTAATTATTCTGGATTTTGGTTCTCAATACACACAGTTGATTGCCAGAAGAATCCGGGAATTAAATGTTTATAGTGAGATAGTTCCTTATCATACTGAGATTGATACGACTGATTCCAGCATCAGGGCAGTTATTTTTTCGGGCAGTCCATTTTCAGTAAATGCAGTTGATGCCCTTTTCCCACCTTTGATGGCTGTATCTGATCATTTTCCTGTTCTTGGAATATGTTATGGTGCTCAGTTGATGGCAAAGCATTACGGTGGCACTGTAGCCGCTTCCAGTAAAAGGGAATATGGTAAAGCTCAGTTGCAAATTGAAGATCCGGGCGACTTATTTTTTAAAAATATTCCGGAGCAATCTCAGGTGTGGATGTCACATTCAGATACTGTTAAAGTTGTCCCTGAAGGATTTAATAAACTGGCATCCACAGAAGGAATTGAGGTGGCTGCTTTTCGTTCTGTTCCGGGTCTGACTCCTCATCCACTTTATTGCATACAGTTTCACCCTGAAGTGACGCATAGTCTTCATGGCCTTGAATTATTGAGAAATTTCCTGTTTGATGTATCCGGATGTACCGGAGACTGGACCCCTGCATCATTTGTTGAGGAAGCAGTGGAGAAACTTAAAGTTCAAATCGGTGATGAAAAAGTCCTGATGGCATTATCCGGTGGAGTGGATTCATCAGTGGGAGCTATGCTCCTGCATCATGCAATTGGAGACAGACTGATATGTTTTTTCGTGGACAATGGTTTGCTGAGGAAGGATGAATATGAAAGAGTCCTTGAGTCATATCTTGGAATGGGACTTAATATCGTAGGTGTGGATGCCAAAAATGAATTTTATTCCGCATTGAGTGGATTAAGTGATCCTGAATTAAAGCGAAAAGCTATTGGCCGCACATTTATTGAAGTTTTTGAAGCAGAAGCCCGCAAGCTGGAAGATATCAAATGGTTGGGACAAGGCACAATTTATCCCGATGTTATTGAATCCATTTCGGTTCACGGCCCTTCTGTGACCATCAAATCTCATCACAATGTAGGAGGCCTTCCAGAAAAACTTCACCTGAAAATTGTAGAACCACTTCGGATGCTTTTCAAAGACGAAGTGAGAAGAGTGGGTCGTGCAATGGGCATGAGAGAAGAGTTGATTGGCAGACATCCATTCCCCGGGCCGGGACTTGGGATCAGGATTTTGGGTGAAATAACCCCGGAACGCGTTCGTTTATTACAGGATGCTGATGACATTTTCATCTCACAATTGAAAGCAAGTGGATTGTATAATGAAGTTTGGCAGGCAGGGGTGATACTATTACCCGTATATTCAGTTGGGGTGATGGGTGATGAGCGTACTTACGAACAGGCAGTAGCACTTCGGGCAGTAAGTTCTACAGATGGAATGACAGCAGAATGGAGCAGGTTGCCATATGATTTTTTGGCAAAAGTCTCTACAGATATAATTAATCAGGTAAAAGGAATTAACAGGGTCGTATATGATATCAGTACCAAGCCGCCGGCTACTATTGAGTGGGAATAGGATAGAAGTCTTTTTTCTTTTGTGTTTTCTCTTGCTGACAACAGGAGCTTGCAGTCTTTTTAATAAAGCATCAAAAAGCCCTGAAACAAGTCCTGAAAGTACACCTGTAGAAGAAGCTAAACCCCGCCCTACAACTCCCAGAGAGAAGGTAGATACCATGCAATGGAAAAAACCGGATGAGAAAACTACCGCGGGACCTATTCGCAAGCAGGAAACTATTATTCCGGATAATCCGGAGAAAGTCAATATCCCGAAAAAAGACAAATACAATGTGGGGTTTTTATTGCCGCTTTATTCACAATTACAAAAGGATGTGCTCAATGAAAATGTCCTGAAGATGGTACATTTTGCCATAGGGTTACGGATGGCAGTCAGCAAGTTGCGACAGGAGAACGTTTCCCTTAATGTCAAAGTATTAGATATTGAATTACATTCCAATCGCCTGGAAAAGCTGATTGAAACTGACTCCTTAAAAGAATTCGATTTCATTGTTGGTCCATTTAAAACAGATCATCTGCAGTTATTATCCACCTACTGCAGAAAAGAAGGTAAAGTCCTGATTTCTCCCTGGAATACCAGTCCAAGTATTACAGTGGATAATCCTTTTTATTTCCAATTGAAACCTGGACTTAAAGTTCACTGCGAAACCATTTCCAGAGATATTATCTCCAACTTCAAGTCTTCGCAAGTTGTCCTTGTAGCCCACGAGACCGATACAAGAGAGCAGGAATATTTTCCCTATTTCACCAATTCCGTTGCATTTAAATCGTCTCCAACGCACAAAAATAAGGTCTCTTCCCTGCTTTTGAAATCCGATAAAAATGGTCGCCTGAGTGGTGATGCTATCCGGAAGAAATTAGTTGAAAATCAGACTACAGTCTTCATTGTTCCTTACTGGGCTGATGAGTCCTTTATACTACAGTTTTTGCATGCTTTGAATGGCACGGTCAGTGATAAATATCCTGTAGTGGTGTATGGACTGCCGCAATGGCTTGATTTTGGGAAATTGACCTATGACTTATTTGAGCGATTGCAGGTGAGATTGAGCTATAGCGGATTTGTGGACAGAAGTAATCCTGCAGTGAGTACATTTCGTCAAACTTTTTTTGATCAGAATGGCGTATTGCCTTTAGAGGATGCATTTTACGGTCATGACGTGATGTATTGGTTAGGGAGCGAAATCAAAAAGAATAAGGCAGATTTTATCAATAAAGTACACAAGAAACATCAAACAGGATTATTTAATCCTATAGATTTACTGAGAATCCGTTATTCCGGTGGGGTAGTGTCTGATAATTTTTCCACTTTTGACATCACTGAAAATCATTCTGTGTCCATCATCAAGCTTGTGGATTATAGATTTCAGATTGCCAACCAGTAAGTAATTATTTTGTTGTTGCTTGATAATGGGTCGTCATCGACGGTTCATTTTCCTACCATTCAAAACATTGGAGTATGTACACATCAATCAACCCATATAATCAGATTCGCAATGCAAGTTTCGAAGCGACTTCAAAGAAGGAATTAACTGATATCATTATTCAGTCTTCAGAGGTATTCTATCAATACTGGAGAGAATTGACGGTTGAAGAAAGGATAGCAAAATTGCAAACTCTACCGGAACTGATGCGGGAGAAGCGCGAAGATCTGGCTTTCATGATCACCTCTGAAATGGGTAAACCCATTACCCAATCTCTGGCAGAAATCGACAAATGTATTTTGCTTTGTGAATATTATTTCACAGCAGCTGCTGAAGTTCTCCGATTTGAAAAAAGAGATTTTTCTGATAAAATATTTGAAGTTCACTATGAGCCACTGGGGGTAATTCTTGGAATTATGCCCTGGAATTTTCCATTTTGGCAGTCTTTCAGATTTACCATACCTACGCTGCTTGCCGGGAATACAGTATTGCTCAAACCAGCATCCTCTGTTCCGCTATGTGGCAGAAAAATGGAGGAATTAATCCATCAGACCTTGCAAACAGAGCATGTATTTACCTGTATCCTCCCGGAGCAGGATCAAATTGAAAGTATAATAGCTAATCCCCTGGTAAGAGGAGTGTCTATCACCGGCAGCACCAAAGCCGGGTCCTCAGTAGCCGCTACTGCCGGAAAAAATCTTAAAAAATGTGTGCTGGAATTGGGAGGATCAGATCCTTTTATCGTTTGGCACGATGCAGACCTGGAAAATGCTGCATCCAAAGCTGTTGAATCACGAATGAACAACAACGGCCAAACATGTAATGCAGCTAAAAGATGGCTTGTTCATGAGAAGGTGTATGATGATTTTACCAATCTGTTGAAACTAAGAATTCAGGCTTTAAAAATTGGAGATCCTATGGACGAAGAAGTGACCATCTCAACTTTGTCTGCGGAGCATATTTATAAAGAAGTCCAACAACAAATTAAAAAAGCAATCAATCAGGGTGCTGAATTTTGGACAATAAATAAAGAACCAGGTGCCAGATGGCAGATACTTCCGGGTATTTTGACAAATGTAAGTCCTGATTCGGCTATTGCAAACGAAGAATTATTTGGTCCCATCGCACAATTGTATGCCTTTAAGGATGAGACAGAAATGATAGAATTGGCCAATCAGACAGATTTTGGGCTGGGTTGCAGTATCTGGACTTCAGATATTGAGAAAGCCAGGGGATGGAGTCATAAAATAGAAGCCGGATATGTAGCAATTAACCAAATGCTGAGTTCTGATCCGCGTGTACCATTCGGAGGGGTCAAGCATTCCGGTTTTGGCAGAGAGCTGGGGCCTGAAGGTTTGCTGGAATTTGTGAACGTTCAGACGATACAGTTACCCATATGAATGAACGCAGAAGAGATAAAATCGAACAAGTTGCGCTCAATAGGCAACTGGATATTACTGTGATTCTGGAGAATATTCAGGATCCCCACAATTTGGGCGCTGTGCTGAGATCCTGTGATGCTGTTGGTATCAGAGAGATATACACGGTTTATTCAGATGGAGATTACATTTATAAACCTATCCCATTAGGCAAGAAATCCACTATGGGAACCCGAAAATGGGTGGATGTTCATCACTTTACTGATTTGGAGCAGTGCATGGAGTTGGTGAGGAGTCGCTATTCCCGAATTCTGGGTACCATTAAACAGGAAGGATCTTCTTCCGTATTTGACCTCGATCTTTGTCAGCCGACAGCGCTGATGTTTGGCAATGAAAAACATGGCTTGACAGCACCTGCAATAGCCCTTTGCGATGGATTTTTCTTCATTCCTCAGATTGGAATGGTGGAGAGTCTCAATCTTTCAGTTGCCTGTGCAGTCAGTTTGTATGAATCTTTTCGTCAGAGATTGCAGGCCGGTTATTTTCAAGTAAATGAAACACAGTTGTCTCCCGGAATACAGCTTTTAAAAGAAGAATATCTGGAAAGAGGAAAATCAAGGGAGAGTGCGAGGAAGACTGAGATAGAGTGAGGCTGAAATATAAACCTGCTATAATCTACACTATATTTTTCATTTCGAATCAATCATTTCTTAAAACGCATGGGTACACGCAGCTTATTGCCTTTTATTTTCGTTTGTAATTTCAAATGGATTCAGTAAGAATTCGATTTTTTTATGCCAGTATTCTTCTAATTTTAAGCATGGCAAATTTTCCCGCATATGTTTTGTTCTTAATGTTTTTATCTATTGAATCATTAGAGGCTCAAGACTATTTTTTCAATAAAAATTTTGATCTGGATAACAGAGGTCAAATAGTGGTTGGCTTTGAGCGCATCGGAACAGAACACTTTATTTTTTTAGTAGATTTTATTTCTCCGGGAAAAGAAAACAGACTCATCGTCTACAAGATGGATGAAGAATTTGATATAATTGACAGTACTACCATTCTGGAAAGCAATAAAGTCCTTTTCTTCAATTCTTACTCACTTGACTCTTCAAGCATGAAGATCATCGCCGGTGGTTCCTTCTGGGATTCTGAAACAGATATATCAAATCCGGCAATTTTAAGACTGGATCCTGTAAGTTTGCATTATGATTTCAAAATAATAGGATCGACAGAATACAACAGGATATTCAGAGATTTTGCTCCTGCTATATTAAAAGATCATTATGTTGGAGCCGGTTACACTTCTAAAAACGGATATTCCCAGGTATATTTAGCATTAGTAGATTCTTCAGACAATCTGGTATGGGAAAATGAATATGGTCCTTCCGGCTGGCAAGATGGATATTCTGTTGCAGTGTTGAAAGACAGCGGATTTATTATTGGTTCCTGGGTGAACCAACCCGATGGTTATACTAATCTTCTCCTTGTCAAAGCAGATAAAAATGGTGCCCATAAATGGTCAAAGCAATATGGTGGCACACTGAATGATGGCGGTGGACGAAGAGTGCTGGCGCTGAGAAATGGACATGTATTAGTCACCTGTGCTGTACATCGTCCCGGAAGCATATTTAAAGCTCAAAATTATATTGCATTAATAAGTTCATCTAGTGGGCAAATTATTTGGGACAGGAAATATCCGGCGGGAGACCTTTCCAGTTATTTCTATACAAATTCTATGGAGCTTAAAAACGGGGATATAGTTGTCGGTGGCTTAAGAGACTTTCTTATTGAAGGTAATAATAAGAGTATTACTTATTCCACCTTACATAGATTTGATTATAGAGGCTTGCTGCTTTGGGATAGAATTTTATATAAAAATCCGGTTAAAGATAATATTGCTGTGGGGTTGAGACTTGCAGCTGATGAAGGATTTTGGATGTTTGGATACGCAATGATGCCTTCACAGGATGGATGGTTGATGAAAGTAGATTCTCTTGGTTGTTCTTACCCTGATTGTGATAGCACCCTGGTGAGTTCGGACCCTGAATATAAACTGGACAAGCCTTACCTGAAAGTTGGTCCGATACCTGCGTTTAATGAGTGCAGAATTTATTATAAATTTCCACAGGTGATTAATGCTCCCGAACTGGAAATTTATGATCTTCAGGGTCGGAAAAGACACAGCATTCCATTAAATGGCTCCGCACCCGAGGGAGATGTCTGGATGGATGTGTCAGACTGGACTCCCGGTATGTACTTCATGCAGATCGTCAGTGATCACAAGGTGCTGGCAACGAGGAAAGTGATGGTGGGGAGATGAGGGAAGAGATTTAGATTTCAGTCCCCGTCCCCAAAGCTTTGGGGATCAGATTGGAAAAATGCCAAGCAGCCTGGTGTTTTTCATTAATTTGAGTAAAATAGTAGTAATTTAATTTTGTAGTAAAACACTTTAAATCAGCAATATTAAGAGGTTTGGAACAGCCAATTAGCCGCCGATTTAATTCAAGGCCTCTGCAAGATTCAGGGCATGTACTTCATGAAGATTATCAGTGATCACAAGGCGCTGGCAACCAGGAGGGTGATGGTGGGGAGATGAGCAAATGATTTCACATATTTTCTTTCTATAAACTAAAGCAGCCCTGCGCTGTTTTTTTGTCATGGAAGAAATGAAATCATCTCCACTCACGCTGGTCATTGGTGCTTCTGCAGATCCCTCCCGATATGCATATCTTGCATGCAGCAGACTGGAGCAAAATGGAATAGCCTGGCAGCCGATGGGCATCAAAAAAGGAGAGGTTTTTGGAAAACCTATTATAGATATGAAATCTCGCCCTGATATCAGTTCTGTGGACACACTCACCCTCTATATCGGTACCCGCAATCAGGCAGAATGGGAGGATTACTGGCTTTCTTTGAATCCTCGTCGTATCATTTTTAATCCCGGAACAGAGAATCCTTCGCTTGCAGGGAAGGCCAGAGAGCAAGGCATTGAAGTACTGCTTGCTTGTACATTGGTGATGATTTCTACGGGGCAATATTGAATGTGGGGTATTACTTGAGGAGGATTTCCCGAAGGAAGGTGATGTCTTTCTGCGCCTTCGGCTAGAAAGGTGATGTTTCTTCATGCCTACGCCATTAAGAAGTGATGTCTCTCCGAAATCTACTGTCAGATACTCTGTCAATAGATTTCAGAGAGGTGATGTGCAAGTCCCGTGGATCGCGAGCGCAGCCTCGCTACGGAGCTTGCGGTTGAGTTGTGAGTTTTGGGTTTGGGTCTGTTTGGGTTTGAGTTTGCAAGAAATATGATGGCGGTTCACCTATAACTCTTCAAATATAAAACTTTTACGCCAATGGCTGTTTCGCCTAAACGCCTAAACTGGCTGTTTGTCTTACAACTTACGCCTTACTACTTACTACTTATTCCTTATTCCTTACTACTTCAAAGCATCTCAAACTTAACAGTCAGCGTTTTCTGAAGTACGACCGATGGCTCTGGTTTATTGCTTTCCTGGAATAAAGCTCCGAGCATTCCGAATAAACCGCCCATTCCCATATCACCTGCATTTCCGGGTGCAGTTACTTCTGATATGGATAAGATAGCGCCTGCTTTCTGACCAGCCAAACCCGCAACAAATGCAGCTTTTTCTTTGGCCTTTTTAATTACAGATTCATATAGTTTTTTCTCTTCCATTTCAGATTTTGAGGAGCTTACATTTGTGACAGAAGTTGTTACATAATCCTTGCCCAATAATTGACCATAAAGCTTTTTTACCTGATCCATACTGGTAAACTCCACAGTAAAGGTATTTTTTGCCATATCAAACATTGAGGCTTCAATGGTATAAGCGCGACCACCTCCGGCTCTGTATTTTACTTTTTGCGCTTTCAATAATTGTTCTATTCGGTCTGTATTATTTTGCAGCTGAACCATAGAAAGCTTATTGATATCGATTTCTTTATACTCTCCGGTGTTTTCATCATAGCCACCGCCGGCATTATATAAGGAATCTGTTTTTCCGGCTGTCACCTGGATTTCATAGCTGATATTATCAGGCGTGAGCAGCATGGTGTCGGAAACAATAATCTCAATGGTTTTGGAATGTGTCTGAGCAAATGTTGCAAATGACAGAAAAATGAGAAGGGTGAACATTTGGGTTTTCATACGATAGAAGTTGTAGATATATTAATGCAACTAAAATACTACAAATCCGATTAGAATGTGACTTTTATTTACAGAAAAACGTCAGTTCCCGAACCATCATAAGGAATAGTTTTGTCATTATTTTTGCCTGAAAGAAGCAAAAATAACGCCAAAACAATTCATTGCTTGTCCTTAACCCCGGATTTTCATCCGGGGCTAACCGTTGGTAAACCCCTTTCTGGGGTTTTTGATAAGATTTTCACTCTTATTCATCTTCGTCGAAATCACTTTAGAATACATTCAACCAATAGTCACTCTGACAGCTTATTGAAGCTTGATCTGAGGATTGCTGTGCAACAACTGGATCAGATGGCTGGTGTCTCCCAAAACCTCGTCCACGATGCCATAAGCTTTAGCCTCCAGAGCAGTCATATACTTATCCCTCATAAATGTTTGTTCAATTTCCTCCCAGGTATGTCCTGTGTTTTGCCCGATGATATGAAATAGCTGCGTCTGAAGCCTTTCCTGCTCTCTCGTAGCAATTCTTACATCCTCAGTATATCCTTTTGATCCACCACCTGCCGGATGAAAATGAATTGTAGCATGGGGAAGGGCACATCTCTTACCTTTTGTACCGGAACATAATAAAGCTGTAGCCATGCTTCCTGTGAAACCTACCGCAACGGTGGACACAGGTGCCTGAATCATCCGCATGGTATCATAAATGGCCATTCCCGCATAGATGATTCCTCCCGGACTTTGAATGTACATATTGATCGGCTGAGTGGAGGATTGACTGTTGAGATAAAGCAATTGTGCGACTATGATATTCGCAACCTGTTCATTGATTCCTGTGCCCAGAAAAATGATTCTTTCTTTGAGCAAAAGACTGTAAATATCCATAGCCCGTTCGCCCCGGTCAGTGTTGTCGATGACCATGGGAATTAAAAATTCAGACATGATGAAAGTGGTTTATGTATGAAAAAATTGTAGTATTCTCTGTTTAAAAGAACGGTGGACCGGATCCGTAAATAAATGCTGATGAATTTTTTCCAGATCTTTTTTTAATTCCTGACGACCATATTGCCGGACAAAATGCATAGTTCGTTTTTGCCATTTGAATTGCTCAGCAAATGCCGGGTCATTTGCCATTCTGTTTTGCAATGCCTCTTTCTCAGAATCGGAAAGTCGTTCAGCGAGATAATCTTCTATCAGTTGCTGATCAATCCAGGAAGTCTTCATAGCTCAGTGATTTTTCGCGAATGGACAATTGGACTTTTTGTAAACATTTGTGTTTTTGTACGGTGGCAGAGCGAACACCTGAAAATCCAAATGTGCCGGCAATGGTTTTAAGGCTTGCTTTTTGAAAATAAAAAGCACTCAGGAGTTGCATACATTTCTCTCCGGATTTGGTAAGAAAGGAGAGGAGTCTGCTTTCTGCAACCTGTCGGGGTGAATGTTCTTCAATAAAGGCACCGGAATCGTATTCTTCCAGTGAAGTTTTTAATTGCTTTTTACTGAAATACCGGTACCACTTATTCTTAAGTACAGCAAAAAAAAACGCTTTTTCATTCTGAATTTCTCCGGGTTCGGACCATCCATTTTTCTCATATATATCTATGATTGTTTCCTGAAAAATGTCTTTAGCCTCTTCCAGATTACCTCCCTTAGAAGCTATCCATTTAGCCGCAGCAGGAAAAGTGTTTTTATAAATGGAAATCCATTTGTCCTCTGCAACTAGTATTATTTCAGTAGATGTTTCCATGATATGGTATTTAAGTCTGTTAAAGATATGTACCAATTGAAGTGTGAGTATCACCTTTTTATTATAAATATTTTACAAGCCAGAACTTTTCATATTGAACACTTATGAAGTTACAATTACATAACTCTTACCCGGAGCTGCTTTTCTTTTGCACGAAGTAATCCCAAGTAAACTCAATTCAGAGTTTGTTAAATAACGAATATTTAATTTATTCAGGCTGTTCAGGCTGCTGTACCGGCCTTTTAAAATATCTATGAGCGACGCAGGAAAGTACTAAATGTACTTTACAAGGAAGCGAACCGACGAAGAAGCGAGGCCTCTCGAGCGCCCTGAGGAGGCAACACTATATCCAATAGCAAGCAGGCACAGAAGTCGAGCAAAAGGATATGCTTCGATCTTCTTCCAAATAAATTTTGAATCCATTCCGTGGTTTAAAGTTAAAATAATCTAAGCGAGCGGCTTTGAATGCGCCGTGTGAAGAGCAGCGTAGAAAACAAGGAAATTTTAAACTGCCTTGTCCCCAAAGCTTTGGGTATTGGTACTTTTGGATCAAGCCAAAAGTACAAAGGCTGAGAAAAAACGCTACATCAAAGACTTGGATTAAAAGTTTTTATGAATGTCAAATTTAAAGAGCTTATGAAAGGTAATACTCAATTGATACTATTGAAATTTTTTCTTAAATAAATACTTCCCCCCTTCTCCTTTCATCAATTATTTAATACGCTTTACACATCCAAAATCGCCATTCATCAAAGATTAATTTTATTTGGTCGATGTCTGATGCACCTTTGTATTATCAATCAAACAAAAGAGATTTTATCTGTAACCAAAACCGTTTAACTCACATCTTAAAAAGTGTACAAACAATTACAACCCGCATTTTAAAATAAACAACATGAAAACTGTATTTTTCCTTTTCGCACTTTTGTCTTTCTCTTATGTTTCTTCTCAGGCTTCTTCCACCAGATTGATTGGTAATGGTGTAGCTTCAACCAGCAGCAAACTTTTATATGATTTCGAATCACTGGAAGTTGAAGGTCCTTTTCAAGTTTACCTTACATATGGATCTGTTGCAGAAGTTACAATAGAAACTGATCAGAATTTGATTGCCTCCATCGACATATGCCAAACAGATAACAAACTAGTCGTGAGAGCAGATGAGAGAATCCAGGCTAATTCCATTCTGGTATTATATATCACAGTTCAGAATCTAACTGAGATGGAATTCAAAAATGTGTTCTCAGTAGAAGCAACCAATACTTTGTGGTCAAATGAAATGACTGTAAATATGGAAACGATGGGAAATACAATCCTTGACTTGATCTGTAACAAATTATTTGTCGAATTAAGTGGTGCAGGTAACCTCGAACTGAGTGGAGAAGTAAATGAAGTATCAGTTGTCAACAAAGGAATAGGTACGATTAAGACAAGAAACCTGAAAACTAACAACATTTCCACGGAAAAAAATACACACCCCCTGAACATACAGGTGAAGCAATCGGGTTCAGACAAAGAAATACTTTTCTTACCGGTTGTGATGAACCACGCCGTGAGGCCTTAAGATCATACGATTCCAACAACCAAACCCCATGGTAATGTGCAGGATTTGCAAAACGGGAAACCGGAACTCAAATACCTGCGCTTTTTTATTTTATGCAATTTCTACTCCTTTGATATGAATTCGCTTACCTTGATTCTCCTGCATTTGAGTTTTTTGTTTTTTTCTCCCGGCAGTGAAAAAAGTGAAAATTTAATTAATGGCGGACATTCTTTGAATCTACTTACTTCAGATTCTATTTCCACCATTGAAATTGGAAAAGGAAGTGGAATTTACTTTACGTATCCTGTACATGCAGTGAAGATAATCATGCAACCCTGCGATTCATTAGATCCTCAGGATGATTGGTTTTGTCCGGAACCTGTTTATTCCAGAATCTGGAGAGTAGGTGAATGGAAAGGATCCGATGATCATACCGGATGTACAATATATTTTTCTCCTGGTCCCAGTGCAGATCCGGAGTTCATTTTTGTAGATAAAAATGAAAAAAGATTGGGCAGCATCCAGGCTTTGAAACTCAGACTTAATATTGATTTAAGCATTTATTCTTCAGGACATACCAATAATATGTTTGATAAGAAGAGAATGTTTTCTGTCCAAAAAGATACTGTCATTGAGGTCAAACAACCGTTTTATCAGGTAGGACTGTCTGGAATATTACTTAGGAATATCGTGATGTTTACAGATGATACTTTTGACCAGGTGCAGCAGACAATTAATGAAGGAGAGGAAATTGAAATTATGTTTGCGTTGCCCGCCTGCAAAGATGAACCGTATGAACGAAAATATTTGGTGAGGACTGAATTGGGAATATTAGGCTATATCCGGATCGAAAATGAAGATACTTTTGGAGGATTGATGGAGGGATTCTTTTACGCAGGAGATTGATGGTGTCGGTTAAGGGTGATTAGTGAGGGTGTGAGAGAGATTGATAGGATTGATGTGTGAGGGAGGGAATTGTGTGTGAGTTTGAGAAGATTGAGAGGATTGAGAAGATATATGAGATAGAAAAGGCAGAACTGATCCTTCCGATTTTGGTCGAATCAGTTCTGCCTGAAACAATTATTTTGATTTACTCACTTTTGATTTTGCAGATTTGCTGTCTGCTTTCACTGGAGTTGAGCTTTTCTCAATGATTTTCAATTCATCCATCAGGTTTTGCGCTCCTGCGTATTTATCCATTACCCATAAGACATAACGGATATCAACCATAATGCTTCTTACCAGTTCAGGGTCATAATAAATGTCACTCATAACGCCTTCCCATGATCCATCGAAAAGCAAACCAACCAGATGACCATCACCGTTCAGAACTGGAGATCCTGAGTTACCACCTGTCGTATGGATGGATCCAATAAAATTGACCGGTAATTCTCCATTGACTGCATATTTTCCATAATCTTTCTTAGCAACCAGATCTCTGAATCTTTGGTCCAGATCAAACTCATAATCACCCGGCACATATTTCGCAATAACACCTTCAGCAGTTGTAAATGGTTCGAAATACACACCATCCCTTGGTTTGTAACCTTCAACTTTACCGTAAGACATACGCATCGTGCTGTTAGCATCCGGGTAGAATCTTTTTTCTTTGAAAACCTCACGCTGTGCAGTGATATAGGTGCGTTTTAATGTGTTTATTTCTCCTATCAATGCATTGTACTGTGGATTGATATTCTCTTCAGCACTTTTTTGAATGGCATCTACCAATTGAACGAGAGGGTCTGCTTTAACTTTCATAACAATCTCAGCGGGCTCTGAATTAAGAAGAGCCATGTAAGCAGATTCATTCGTCAAAAAACTATTTTTAAACAGCTCAGCACTGATAGCTTTCCAATCCCCTTTATGTGATTTAGATAACTCTATCATACTTTCAGGCATGTACATGTCTTCCATGTTTTTTTCATAATAGTCCATAGTCGCTGCAAACACTTTTTCATCGATGGCAGACTGGTAATCTTTGAAATAACCCGGTAAACCGGTCTTCATACGACCCACTCTGGTATTGAAGGCATCAACGCCATCTTTCTCATAAACCCCGGACAAAGAAGCCATTGCCACTGCCATTCTCGTTACTTCAGCATTTCTTTGAATTACTTCCATTTGTATCTCTCTTGCTCTCGCCAGCGGATTGATAGATTGGTACAGCAAGTTGAATTTATCCACCAATCCTTTGTAATCAGCCCATGCCGGATTAGCGGCTACTCTTTTGTTGAATTCAGCTTCATACTTCTTTCTTTCATTGATGGCATCAGATTTTCTTAAACCCAGAGATTCTCCTCTCCATTTTTTCCATGCATTGGATATTCTGGATTGTTTGGATGCATACTGAATTTTTGTCTTTGTATCCAATCTCATGGCTTCATCAATGATAGCCAGCGAACGGTCTCTGATGGCCACTCTCACAGGATTAAGAATGTCCTGAACTTGCTCGATAGCCGCTGAGGGCAGGTATTGATCTGTACGACCCGGAAAGCCAAATACCATTAGAAAGTCATTTTCTTTCAGTGGTGTTATGGAAATCGGCAGCGAATGTTTTGGTGTAAATGGCACATTATCAGCGCTGTAATCTGCAGGCTTGTTGTCTTTGTCTGCATAAATACGGAAAATGGCAAAATCCCCTGTGTGTCTTGGCCAGATCCAGTTGTCTGTATCTGCACCATATTTTCCGATAAAATCAGGAGGAGTACCTACGAGTCGAACATCTCTATAAGTGACTGTGATAAACATATAGTATTCATTCCCCTCGTAGAATGGACGAATGATAATGTTCTCATGGCTCTCCTTTACAGTTTCTGTTCTTACTTTTTCGATATTTTTATCGATCAGTGACTGTCTTTCTTTGGATGGGAGTTTGTTATCTACTCCTTCCAGCACTTTGGCAGAAATATCTTCAATTCTTACTATAAAAGTTGCAGTAAGTCCCTGATTAGGAAGTTCTTCAGCATAGTTTTTGGCCCAGAAGCCTTCTTCCAGATAGTTTTTTTCCGGAGTAGAATGTGATTGGATTTGACCATATCCACAGTGGTGATTGGTGAAAATAAGTCCTTTGTCGCTAACTACTTCGGCTGTGCATCCACCTCCAAAGTGAACCACAGCATCTTTAATACTTCCTTTGTTGATACTGTAAATATCTTCCGCGGAGATGCGCATTCCCAAACTCTTCATTTCAGCTTCATTCAGCTTCTTTAATAAGTTGGGAAGCCACATGCCATCATTTGCCTGAATGGCAGTATTTAATAGCAAGAAGAGGGAAAAAACCCCAATTACCTTTTGGATCAATTTCATAAACGTTGTTTAAATTTTACTAATGAGGGACAAAATTAATCCTTTTATCCATAAACGACAAAAGCTGCTCAATAAAAGCAGCTTTTGTTACAACGAATAAAATTTTAGATGTTCCGCTACCGGCTCATCCTTTCATGCAATAATTTATTGATGCGGCCTGACCCACTTATAGAAGATTCAATTGTAGGGTTACCCAGATAGTTCACTTCACCACTACCTGAAATATTAACATCAAGGTGATCTGATACCTGAAGCCTTACAGTTCCACTGCCCGAAATCCGGATATTAGCAATTTTGGTACTGTGTTCAAGTGCAGTAATTGTTGCTGAGCCGGAAATATTGTATTTTGATACCTGAGAGGAACCGCCCGTGATTTTTACGGAACCAGATCCTGAAAGGTTGGATTCCATTTGATTAGCGTTCACTCCTGTTTCGATTTTGCAGGAACCGGAGAGACTGGCTTTGAAACTTGAAGTCTCAATTATTTCATCGCATAGAAACTGACTGGATCCGGACATGTTGATATCCTTGATGGTTGGAGCAGTAATTTTGATGATCATCGGTTTGCTTTCCAGGAGAGAAAATCCTTTTTCAGTTTTCACTATCAAACGATTGTTTTCCACTTTTGTCACGATTCTGGGAAGCAGGTTACTTTCGGCGGATATTTGCAAACTGAATGTATCAGCCAGAGAGTAAAGTATTTTGTAACTGCCGGATACATCCAGGGCAGTGAAGCTTGTGACAGTTCTGTTTTCCTCAACAACAGCTCCATTTCCAGTTATTATCTCATTGTTTCGGATACAGGAGCCCAGGCTGATGATAACAAACAAAGCTATCAAATGCAATACGTTATTTACGTTTTTCATGTTTTAATATTTTTTATAATTGAGGGGTAATTAATACTTTAAATAGAGGACGGATTCTTACGAATGATCGTTGGTGTAAACCTTTATGAGACTCTGTCTTTTCGATAGGAGCAGCAATAATAGGTATGAAGCTTGTTAAAATCAAGATGAGCGGGGGGGGGAAAGTTATAAGTCGTAAGTCATAAGGCGTAAGTGAACAGCCGGGTAAACAGCCAATTGGTGAATTGGGGAATTGCGAATTGGTGAATGAAACAGCCAATTGAACAGCCAATCGAACAGCCGGGAGAGAGATATGAGATATGAGAACAGCCAAAACAGCCGCTAGCCATCCAGAAAAAATTTAATGTGACCTGCCTGCCGATAGTTTGCGCTAGCTGTCACCTTCGAATAAATTGGCTGCAAAGCAGACAATTTATTCGGAGATGTCACCATTTGCCGCAGGCAAAGGATGTCACCTTGTGAGCGCAGCGAGCAAGGTCACCCGAGCTACGAGGTAAGCCTGTGAGAAGGTACTTCTAGATGACTGAACAGCCGGAAATAAGCTTCGAACCACGAGTATATAAGAACAGCAGGAAGAAGTTTCAAGATTCAAGCCTCAAGCTGGTTGACCAGAAAGCAAGGAGAAGCCTGGAGCTGAGTGAAAAGAGTAGGGCAGAAGCTGCCCACATGTTCTTGTGACCGCCATCACCTTGCAACTTTTGAAGCGAAGCTGAAAAAAGTGGTAAGACATCACCTTTTCGTGGCTTGTCCCACGAAAAGACATCACCTTTCAAGGCATAGCCGCAGAAAGACATCACTTAACCACGACGAAATCCCCGGAAAAAGCTGCCATCACATGAACTCAAAGCCAGTTTGAGAGCGGAATCCGCTGTATATAAATTTAACTTCTAACTTCTAATTTCTTAATTCTTAATTCAATACGGGATCCCCACTTTCCTGTATATAAAATGCAGCAACCATGCCGGTCCAATTAAAAGAAATTTTACATCATCCAAAAAACTCGGCTTCTTCCCTTCAATTCCGTGCCCAATAAATTGACCGATCCATGCAACAGTGAAAATCGCAATAGAGACCAGGAAAAGATTCCAATCAGAGCCATCTACCCAATTGAGGATTGCGAAATTACCCATTAACATGGCTCCTCCTATAAGTATAAATCCAACAAACATAGAAAGTGAAAGTGTCAGGTAGTATCCAAGTGCCAACACTAAAATTACCGCCGCCCAATTGAAAAATAAAGTCTTCTCTACGAAGAATGGAATACTCATCAACACTCCGAATAATGAAAACATTATACTGGGTACACATATCCAATGTATCAGTTTATTCGTTGTATCCTGGTGACTTTCTCCATATTTGGTCAACAGATGATCGATTGTTCGTTCCATTGGTGATAATTTTAGTTAAATTTGCAATGTATTTTCGCTCACTTAAAGTTATATAAAAAATGAATAAATTATTTTTTTCGCTCCTCATTTTGTTTGCATCAATTGCATTGAATGCACAATCCGCCGGCAAGTCTATGCTGGAAGGTGAGAAACCTGAGGACTATAAGACAGCTCTCAAGTTAACGGATAAACAATTCCAGAAATGGGTAGAATTTGATGAAGCACATCACACTGCAGTGAATAAGATTGTGGCAGATGTTAAAGATCAGAAAGAAAGAGCTGTGGCCATCAGAAATGAAAGCCTGAACAGAGAGAAATTAAGAAAAGATCTTTTGAAAGAAGAACAGGTAAAAGCCTATGACGCATATAAAGCTGAGCTAAAAGCAAAACGACGTGCTGATCAGAAAAAGTCCTATGAAACTTATAAGCAAAAGGGGGCTCCGGCGCAGGAAAAACAACAGGATCAACAATAGCGATTCTAAAAAAGCCCGGTATTATTGCCGGGCTTTTTTATTGTATTTTATTTTAACGGTAAAATATTGAGCAGTGCATTGATTAGTCCTAGTCTTCTTTTTCAAAACGATTATCACACCCATCTACAAAACTGGACATGAACAGTAATTCATCTTCGCAAAGTACAATCACACCTATTAATTGATTCACAAATAAATCAGTTCTCAGCTGATAAGAAGGAATAGGGGGTACATGTACTGCAGTTTCAGATTCTATCAGCGTCCAGGTGGTTTGCAATACTATCTCATCGTCTTGTTTTATTGTCAAGGTGTTATCTGACTTGAATTCCGCACTTAAGCCGGCATGCTCTGTATCAGTTGGTACATCGTTGGGATTAAAAGGACAAGCCTTGTGTTTCCAGTTCCAGGTTCCTATTAATCGTTGCTTTAGAACAGCCTCTGACAGACCCTCTGCTGTATGGCAATCCCACAATTCCTGGTTCGTTCTTTCATTTTGAAGTTCCTCTTTTTGACAGGAAATAAAAGTAAGCAGGATGAAAGCCATTAAGCTAAATGGCAATTTCGACATTGATAGTGTTTTCATGACGACTGAATTTAAATGGTGATCAAATATTCCAATTTCCATCAAGACGTCATCTGGTCTATCAATAGTTTGTTCAATTTGATTAAGGAAAATAAAACATTTGTTAAATTTTACTAAATGAAAATCTTCTTTATGAAAGGTTTCTGCTTTAAATGATAATTCCTGATTTGATATTCAGGTCACGTAATATTTACTCAAATTGAATTCGGTGTTAAATCATTGATTACCAATTAATTTATTACAAAGTTTTTAATCCATTTCATAGATATTTATTATTTTCAGGGCAACAAACGGAATTACTCACCTTTAACCTTAAAAAGCGCCATGAAAGCAATGCTCACAAGCCTTGCATTGATCTGCATATTATTATGCGTGGTACAATGCAATTCCAAAGCTCCTGAACCTGAAGCAGAAGCCCCCAAAACAGGTATCACTCCTGTTCCTTTACCCACTGACATCGTGCCCGGATTTAAATTTCCGGAAGACAGCTCGACAATTATTCAGTCCTGGCTGGGTGGTTACAATGGAACAACCTACGATTCAGTAAGTATTTATAATCATGCCTGGGGAATCTGGGCGGGATTGACAGCTGCTTCCGGGCAGTCATTCGATGGACAGGAATTATTAGTGTACGAAACCTGGCCTGGAATTACAGACATCAGAAGCATCGTAGCGTCCGGAGACACAAGTTGTGTTTTTTCAAAATCAAACCGGGGTTTATTGCAGCCTATGCGCCAAAAATCACATGCAAAAAATGTGCTGAAGGGCAATTTACAGTCTGGTGTCGATTCACTGAATGAGGAAGAAAATGACTTTTGGGTCTCGGTAGCCTATGACCCTACAGCAGCCTGCCATACTATCCAAAATCAACTCCTGGATTCTACTGTATTAAAATCAATGGTAAAACCGGGTGAAATAGCTGCTATCCCTGCTTTCCCAAAATACTGCCATTACTCTTATGCCCACTTACTTCTTTGTGAGAAGTAAAGACACTCTGGTAAGAATGCCGGCCTGGCCCGGACCTCCAAATCCGGCTGCGAATTTTCCTGATACCATGTGGAATTCATATGTATACATTGACCTGAAGAATGGGCAGGACGCCAATAAAAAATTGGTACCTGTAGGGGATGGGGATAATTCTCAGGAAGCCATCGCCAACGCCACCTGCAATCTGAACGATTTCATCCATTTCAAACTCAATAAAGAAGCTGCAGACTATTTCAACTCCCAGCAAAGTACGGAAGGGGACTCCGCCCAGGCTGGAGATCTGGCGATTCTTGTGGCCATGCATGTCACCACTAAAGAAATTTCCAATTGGACCTGGCAGACATTTTTCTGGGCAGCAGATCCTGATAATCCACCTTTTCCGAGTGATGCTGTAGCAGCTTCGTTGAGGCCTTCTCAATTGAACGGTGCAGCAAGTCATTATGCATTGTCAGCAGTTTATTCTATGGTTCGGCCTAATCAACCCATCACAGGAGGAACCAATGCAGGAATGTCACCTGTGGTCGGTTATAATCCTTATCTGGAACCAAATCTGGGTCAACTCAATAACGCTTCTAATCCCAATAAGCTCAATGCAACCATGATCTGGGGAGTGCAGTCGAATTGTATGAGTTGCCATGCACTGGCGGTGTACCCGGGCAATCCTTATACAGCAGATCAATACATTGATTTGGCTGACAAGAATTATTTTGGTGGCAAATTGCAACTTGATTTTGCCTGGAGTATTCAGTCTACCAGCAATCAAACCAAAGCAAAAACCGGATCTCAATAACGCAAGAATTTTCGTTCTTTGTTTGTTTTCCAGTATTACGGGGCGCCGGTCATATATTTGACCGGCGTTTTGTTTTTTTTAATCTTGGATTTTAATTTATTCAGACTTTCAGAATTCAAATTGATTTTTATTTTTAAAATCTACTTTCTGCGCAACATAATTTGTTGGGGGATCGTATTAACTTTAATTCATTTCCACTAGTTTTTGCAAGATTAATTTTACTTACGCCAAATCATACCGTAAGGACAAAGCTATATTTCTTGTTCAAACAAAATTCTATGCACCTCATTCTACGCTTTAATTTCTTGATTGTAATCTTGTTAAGCACTGAATTACTCTTTTCTCAGCCAATCATTAAGGAGCTTCACAGGAGTGCTTTATCTGATACTTCTTACATCAGTTTGCATAATTTTCAAAATGGAGATTTGTTGTTAATTGAGATTCTTCATCCTGATAGACATATGCAGTTAAGCAGATTGAGCCCAGATTTGAGTACAGTAATTTGGAGTAAAATTGTTAAGTTGAGCAATCTGGAGTGTGATTTTATATTTCCACCGAACTTTGATCCAAATCGATTCTGGTACTCATTTGAAATATTTGTAGACAATAAAGATTATATTTGGTTAAAACAATATTCAGAATTGCCTTCTACGGGAATTGTAAAGCATTTGATTCTCCTGAGTCAAAATTGTAATTTTATTTGGCAGAAAGGATTTGTTTTTGAACATGGCTATCATCATGATTATGGTGGTAATTTTGAGAGTTTGGAGGATGGAATTAACATATATTCTCAGGATTTCTGGCGAAATAATCAAACTCATGATACCCTTACTTTAATGTCAATAAATTACGATGGTCATGCAATCATTAAATCAAGACTTTCACATATAGAATTGAATCATAACAACGATGACCATTATAACCATGTAAGTTTAAGTCCTGATAAAGATAAAATTCTTCAATTACGTGCTCTGTTAGCATGGAGGGATAGTACTTTTCTCACACTGAGTTTTTTAGAAAGTAAAAAGAGTATTTATTTTAACTCTGAAAAAAGAAATCTCGGCTTTTTTGGAGGATGGGGAACTGCTGAATGGATTAATAATGAAGAATTTATCACCTATACTTTCTTTGTTGATACAACGATTCTTAACACTCCGGCTAAGTTTGCTTTATTAATAGCCCGCATAAATATCAATGGTAATGTTATCTGGAGTAAAGTGACAGATGTCTCAAAATCTTTCATCCATTTTTATAGATGGTGGAATATGAATAAAGCAATTATGCACATTGAAAATGGCAAATTGCTCATTCCGCTTAATGGATTTAATGGGTCTGGAAGCGGCATCATTACCCTGGATATAGAAACAGGGACTTTGTTGGATTCGAAATTTTGGTATAAAAATGGAATGGATGCTCAACCCTCTGATTTTTTGAAAGTTGGTAATAATATATACTTGCAAAATTATAGAACCTGGCATAATGAATTGAATGTTGAGCCTTACGCTCCATTCATTATGCTTGACAATCTTGAAAATCCTTCAGGCTGCATGAAAATTCCGGTTTGTGATTTTATTCTCAATGATTTTCCTTTGGAATTTAAATTGGTAGAGACTCCTCTCCAAATATCAAATCCAAATCAAACTTTAGTCTCCCGTTGTAACTTTGAAATTGAAATTCTCCCCGTGAACCTCGATTGGAGAGAAATTTGTCCTGATGTAATTCAGCAACCTGACGCTTTATTCACACTCAGCAGCGATACGATTTGCAGAAGAGAACTTGTCCCTGTTGTCGTGCAATATAATCACCAATATTTTGAATACACCTGGCATTTGAATGGGACAAAAATTGAGCCTGTCAGTGCAAGTAATGATACCTTTTATTTTGAATTTGATCTGGAAGGGGAGTCTGAGTTGCATTTAACAACATCCAGGCTGGGATGTGAATCAGAATATGCCGTTTCTTTCTTTTTGGTCCCCGGTGCTCAGATAGAGGGACCATCTGATACCATCAAATGCAAAGGCATTTCTATTTTTCTGCCTTTGCCCGTTATAGATGGCTACATCATTCAATGGGAGAATGGTATCAATCCTCTAAGAGTCGACACTGCGGGCATTTATACTTATACATCAATAATTCCTGAGACTGGTTGCCGGTTTAGTAAATCAATCCAGGTGACAGAGAAAAATGCTCCAAAAGTCAATGTTGATACTTTTTATTCATTTTGTACTGAGGATATAGCAAGGAGTATACTTCCAAAAGCGGTTGGAAATGTTGATAAAATGGAATGGATTTTTCCGGAACAGGGTAATACCTTGTTAGTATTTCCCTCCAAATCAGATACTTACCTGCTTCGTGTAGAAAATGCTACATGTGTTGATACTATTTCCGTTGATATCCTGGTCCAGCCATGTACTGATATATGCCCTATTTTCATTCCCGACGCCTTTAGCCCCAATGATGATGGCATCAATGATTTCTTTGAAATATTTCCCGGTTGCAGCAATCTGATTCTCAGTTTCAGAATGGAAATATTCGACCGATGGGGTAATATGGTTTTCCGGAGTGATGAATTCAATCGACAATGGGATGGAAATTTCGAAGGGAAAATTGCTCCGGCCGGGGGATACACCTATAAACTCAAAATGACCCTTGAGTCGGAGAATGAATTTGAAGAAGTATTCAGAGAAGGTTTTGTGGGTCTGGTAAGGTAATTTGAATAAAAATCAAAGGCTGTTTGTTTTTTCAATCTGAAACCTGATCCCCAAAGCTTTGGGGACTGAAACCTGAAACCTGAAATCTAAATTGTAAAGCCGATGGTCTAAGTCTATGACTTCGATCCAATATTTAATAAATTTGTAATTCATCTACGACATATCCTGTTAATTAAACTTATCGGCTGTTATTCGGCTGTTCCAAATCTGAAAACTGAAAGCTGACATCTGACATCTGAAATCTAATTTCTACCCCCAATGTTTTATCTTGCGCTCTTCAATATTGAAATAGAGCTGCTTTAGAATGAAAGAACTAACATTCACCTCTCTCATTTACCAACTGGACTATCTCCTCAATGTCCATTACGTGAGAGTAGAACCTGCCCACATTGAACATTTCGGAGGCACACTTAAAAAGCGATTTACCTGCACCCTCAATGATGTTGAAACATTTCCCTGCGGACTCGTGGCATTAGGAGAAGGAGCAGCTTATATCACCGTGAATCTAAGCCGCATGAAAAAGCTGAAGCTCAGAGCAAATGACTCGGTCAAAGTCCATCTAAGAGAAGTTGATTCAGAGCTCGGCCTCGAACTCCCGGAGGAATTGAGTGAATTATTTAGCATTGATCCACAGGCAAAAACTCATTTCGAGGCATTGGTACTTGGCAAACAGCGATTCATCATCAATGAAATAAACAAATACAAACTCTCCGCCACCCGCATCGAAAAAACCATTTTCTATATCGACAATATCAAACGTCAACCTCCGGGAAAAGCGACGCACAGGCATATATTGGGAATAGATGTGTGAGGATCCTATCTCGATTTTCTCGTAGGCGCGCACGGCCGTGCGCCCCTACGAGAAAATCGCACCAGGCATTTTGTTGTCGACTACTCGATGGTCGTCCCCAAAGCTTTGGGGAGCGACTTCGATCCAATACATTTTGAATTTATAATTCAACTACGATGATTTCAATTTTAATACCGGATTTTTCCTTGCTTTCCACCAACGCAATACCTAAACGCAATGTTCCCCCTGCTTTAACTCACCCCCGACCCCTCTCTTTTGAAGCTAGCGTTTATACATAAATAATTTATTATATTTGTAACAGACTAAAAAACGCTCATCATGAACAAACTACATGGCACTAGTCTGTATGGAGATGCCAGACTAG
>JALHRR010000030.1 GCA_022841345.1 Saprospiraceae bacterium | reverse complement strand
TCCAGTAAGGGGCCGACAAGTGATTCACTTCCAATGATCACACTGGCACTATACGTTCCCGAAATATAGATCCTGTCTTCTGTCATCCGGGCTGCAAGAATTTTTCCTGAGCCCGTACCCTCTGTGACAAAATGCTGGTCCAGTCTTCCTTCATTATTGAACACTACAAAGTATCCTGCAGACCGGGATGCCGACTGAATTTCAATGCTGTCTACAAATAAAGAGACATCAAAAAAACCACCAAGGAGTACATTTCCGGCGGAATCACACGCAATGGTGTGCGACTCTTTGATGCCCTCTCCCTGCAGCAAATTGCACCATACAACGTGGCCATTTTCTGCATTAACTGAGGCAGCAAAAATAGCCCTGGACCTGACTGTAACAATGTATTTTTCTTTATCCAGATTCAGCTCATCCCAAAATAGTCCTGTCCAGATAATCCGGCCATCAGAACTCCATTCAAGTGCAGTGGTATTGTCAGTATTATTGGAACCCGCCTGCAATATCCACTTTAATTCACCCTGCCTGTCATAACATATTAGTGCAAGATCAAACAAGCCTTGACTCTGTAAAAGTGTATCCTCAATTTCTACAGTTCCCTGAAATTGGATGGCCACAAACACAAAGGAATCTGTCATTAAAACCTCTTCCACTCCACAGCCTGTCCCTGTTTCGAAATGTTTGATCCACAATATTTCATCTGCCTGCGCATGGATTACCAGGGGTATGAAATAAAAAAATAGCAAATATTTAACGATACTCATGCAGCTATTTAAGAAGTTCTACGTTAAGAGATCAGAATCGGTTTTATCATTATAAAATTCTGCTTCATCAATTTATCATTTAAACGCTGTAAAGATTATAGTATGTTTATTAATGCAAAATGAATTGTAAAGTTGCTCCACAAATTCTTTTAATATTGTCAATTGTACTATTTTACTTGCCTTTTATACATCAAAGATATAGGAAGGCTTATTTGTAAAAATTTAAATCTGTTATGAGGAAATTGTTTTTTGTTTTGATGCTCACAATTATTGCCATCCAATGTAAAGAGAAAGAGCCGGTTGATAATTCTGTCCAACTCAAAGCAGATGCCTACAGCAAGGATCCGGTTCTTGCCGAATTAACCAAAAATATAGAAGCTGATCCCAAAAATCCTGAATTCTGGGCAGCCCGAGCACAAGCATTTTATGAAAGAGATGCTTATGATGAGGCGATTGGTGATATGTCTGCAGCAATGATGATTGATTCTATCAATGTGGATTACCACCATTTATTGGCCGATATATACATAGACTATTACAAATCAAGGATGGCTCTGAATACTTTACTGAGAGCAGTTTCTCTTCATCCTGAGCATATTCCGACGCTGCTCAAACTGGCAGAATTGCAATTAATACTGGAAATGCAGAAGGAATCCATGCAATCAGTAGAGAAGGTGTTAATGCTGGATCCCGAAAATTCTGATGCCTATATCATGCTGGGGCTCAATTTCAAAGAGATTGGCGATACAGCAATGGCAGTAGGAAGTTTTAAAAAAGCAGTTAATTATGATCCTGACAAGATCAGTGCCTGGATAAATATGGGTCAATTGCAGGCTGCCAGAAATGTCGCTCAGGCGGAACAATACTTTAATACAGCTATCCGTCTGGATTCACTCAATACTAATACATGGCTTTGCAAGGCTGATTATCACTGGGAAAAAGGCGATCGGGAAAAAGCATTGGAAACTTACAAAAAAATCATTGAGATCGATCACCGAATGCCTGATGCTTATTACAATAGCGGGCTGGTCTATCTTGAAATGGATTCTCTGGAAAAAGCTTTGAAACATTTTGATCTGACCGCTGAAATCAATCCACTATTCTTCAAAGCTTATTATTACAAAGGACTCACTTTAGAAAAACTAGGCAAACCCGAAGAAGCCAGGAAGTTCTATCAGCAAAGTCTGAACATGGCTCCCAATTTTGACAAACCCCGTAAAGCCCTGGATGCACTCAATAAAAAATGATAAATAGCAAAAAAATCAAAATACTTCTAACCGGTTCAAATGGATTACTCGGTCAGAGTTTATGCAGGCATTTGATGAACAATCCGCATTTGTTTGATTTTATCGCTACTTCAAAGAGCAAAAATATTTGTACTCATTTGGACGATGCTCATTTTAAAGCATTGGATGTCACAGATTATCTGGCAGTTCACAGACTGGTTGATTCCTATCAGCCGGATATCATTATTCATACAGCTGCTTTATCACAGGTAGACTACTGTGAATTACACCCGGAAGCTTCCCGAAAAGTAAATGTGGAAGGGGCACGCAATATGGCTTTAGCTTGTAAGAGTGTTTTGGGACATCTGATTCATTTATCCACTGATTTTATTTTTGATGGGTCAGCCGGACCCTATGATGAGCAGGCTGTTCCGGCTCCACAATCCCAATATGGTAAGGACAAACTTGAGTCAGAACTCATTGTACAGTCAATCTTGCCGGAAGCCTGTATTCTGAGGACAGCCCTGGTTTTTGGTTGGCATCCTGTACTTACGCGGAGCAACTTTCTTCTTTGGGTTAAAAATTCTCTTGAAAAAGGCAGAGATATCAATGTAGTTTGCGATCAGTTTCGCACTCCCACCTATGTTGAGGAACTGGCTGCAGCCTGTATGTCAGCCAGTGAAATGAAAGTTTCAGGAATATTCCATATAAGTGGCAAAGAGTTTTTCTCAGTGTATGAGTTTGCTCAGTTTATTGCAGGGATATTTGAGCTACCTCAACATCTCATTCATCCTGTTGAATCCAGCATGCTTAATGAAATGGCCCGCAGGCCTTATTTAACCGGATTCGAAACAGGTAAGGCAGAAAGAATACTGCATTTTTTACATGTTCCACTGCAGGATGCACTGATGGAGCTTCGGGCTTCGATACCTCAAACTGAAGAATGGTTTTCGATCGTCAAGAGTGCTTAATCCCATATGAATTCAGAATTTAGAAGTTAGAAGTCAGAAGTCAGTCTTCCCGGCCCATCGATCTTTTCAATCTTCTCCCACACTTACACAAAACACTCACCCAGACATCAATCCTCTCAATCTTCCCAAACTCAAGGTTCAAACATACCACACACATTTCAGCCCAATTAACCATTTTTAACTTTGTTTATAAGGGTTTTAACCAGCTATACTTATTTTCCTGCCTATCTTGCACCCGGAAACAAGACAACGTACATTTTATGAAATCAATTCTCATTTTTTTGTTGGCCTTTGGTATAGTAAACGCCAGCACAGCACAATCCGGCAAACTCGAAATTTCAGGCACAGTCACAGATAGTTCAGGTGTGGGACTGGAGTGGGCTTCCGTCCTGTTGTTCAACCCTGAAGACTCCACTATGGGCGCTTTTGCATACACTGACCTAAAGGGTGCATTTACTATCAAAAATGTTAAACCCAAAGCATACATTTTGAAAGTCGGATTTCTGGGAATGGGAAGCTATGAAAAGAATATTACCATAACCGAAAACACAAAATTGGAGCCAATCCGCCTTGCCCCTGAAGCTACTCTGATTGAGGGCGCTGAAGTCACTGCCGCGAGAATTCCAATCCTCATAAAAAAAGATACCATTGAATACGATGCGCAATCATTCAAGGTAGCTCCCAATTCCAATGTGGAAGAATTGCTTAAACGACTTCCGGGAGTGGAGGTAGAAGCAGACGGCACAGTGAAAGCTCAGGGGGAGACCGTTCAAAATGTGATGGTAGATGGAAAAAGATTCTTTGGGGATGATCCTAAAATGGCGACCAAAAACCTCCCGGCAGATGCTGTGGACAAAGTACAAGTTTATGACCGGCGCTCAGATAATTCAGAATTTACCGGGATTGACGACGGATCAAGGGAAAAAACTATCAATTTGATCCTTAAGCCAGACCGCAAAAATGGTGCCTTCGGCTATGCCAGTGGTGCTTATGGCGGACCCGATAATCGATATGATGCTAAGCTGAGCCTCAATCAATTCAGCGACTCCAGACAAATGGCCCTGCTTGCCGGTTCCAATAATATCAACAATCAGGGATTTTCCTTCCAGGATTATATGCAGTTTAGCGGTGGAATGCAGAACATGGCCAGAGGCGGTGGCGGAAATATTCGGATGGGGGGCGGAGGCGATTCAGGATTACCGATCAGCAACCGTCCTACTGATGGATTTTCTAAAGCTTCCAATGTAGGATTTCAATTTACTCAAAGGTATGGCCAGGAAAATGAATTGAACACCAGCTATTTTTACAATGATTTTAATCAGATAATTGAAAGAGATCTCAATCGATTAAGCTTTTTGCCCATAGGTAATTTTACCACCGATGAAAATTCACTCAATTCATCAGAAAACCTAAATCACAGACTCAATATAGCCTGGGATCAGCGAATAGATACTTTCACAGCTATCAAACTCATTTCTAATCTCAGCTTTACAAATTCATTTGCAGACAATTTTCAGTATCAGGTCAACAGAAATGCAGAAGATGCCTTCATCAGTGATTATGATACAGATTTGAATTCATCAGGTGTAAACTGGCGCTGGAATGGATCAGTTGCTTTGAGAAGAAAATTTGAAAAAAGAGGCAGGAATTTTGGTCTGACAGTAGCAGGCAGATACACTCAACAAGATCAAAAAACCAGACTTGATGCACTCAACCGGGAAATGTTCGGTGGAAATTTAACAGAACTGAATATCCTTCAGGATCAAACCCAGAATAATACCAACCATAATTTCTCAATAAATGCTCAATACACAGAGCCGATTGGCAATCGCCAATATTTGGAGGCTCAGTATCTCTACAATAAAAATCCCATGAAAAATATCAGACAAGTATTTGATATTTTGGGAGATAATGACCTGATACTCAATGATACCCTCAGTAGCGCATACAATGCAGCATTCGACTATCACAGAGCCGGATTATCCTACAGAATGGTCAGAGACCGGACGAATTTCAGTGCAGGATTCAACTGGCAAACTTCATTTCTGAATGGAATGGTTGTGGGCGTGGACCAGCCCATCAACAGGAACTTCAATTATCTGTTGCCTAATATCAGATGGAATTTTGAAGTGGAAAGAGCAAAAAATATTAACCTGAATTATGAAACCTCTATTCGTGAGCCGTCAATAACACAATTGCAGCCACTACCCAATAATACAGATCCGAACAATATTTATCTGGGAAATGCTGAACTGCAACCTGAATACACGCACAGAGTGAATGCCCGATATTCCAGTTTTAATATTGCGACTTTTAGCAATTTTTTCATATTCATTAATGCCTCTATTACTAAAGACAAGATCAGCGAATCTATCACTACAAACGAACAACTAAGCCGGGTAAGAAGACCTATCAATGTAGCTCAGGCAAGTGATATGAGTTTTAGAGGTAATTTCGGAGCGCCCATTAAAGCCATCTCAGGATTGAGATACAATGTAGGAGCAGGAATCAATCTGAACAAAAGCCTCGCTGAAGTCAATTTAGTTGAAAATGAAACCTACAGAGTGACGCCAAGTACAGACTTAAGATTATTCTATCAATGGGGGTCTTACTTTGATATGGATGCTTCCACTACTTTATTATTTATGAATACCCGTTACAGCGTCAATAGCGATCAAAACCAACAATTCCAAACATACTCACACAGATATAATATCAGAGTGAACTATCCTGATAAATGGCAATTAACCACCGGTATCAATCTGATCCAGAATCGTGGACAAGCTGGAACATTCAACCAGGATATTCCAATTTGGACCGCATCTCTTTCCCGTTTTATCTTCAAAAAAGACAAGGGAGAAATCAAGATAATTGCATATGATTTGCTCAATAGAAATCTGGGGATTACAAGAAATACAGATATCAACTACATCGAAGATTCACGCGTCCTTTCTTTAGGCAGGTACTTCCTGCTTGAGTTCAGGTATAATATCAACTCTACACCGGGAATGATGGGAGGAAGAGGTGGAATGATGAATATGATCAGATCCTTTATGTAGGAAAGATTGATGTGTGAGTGGACAGTGTGGAGTGAAGAGTGTGGGAAGATTGAGAGGATTGAAGTTTGAGTGTTGTGAATGTGTGTGTGAGCGGGGGAAGATTGATAAGATTGAAAAAGATTGAAAAGCTTAGTCTTGGGGCAGTTTGATTGTTTCAAGTCTTATATAAGTGCTGCAAAAAAATTGCCACAGAGTGGCAAAATCCTTGTAACCCCGGATGCAATCAGAGGAAAAGAAACAATACTAAAAAAATTTGCGTTATTTTTACTTAAAAGAAAAAATAATGACAATACCGCAAGTAACTGAATCCCTCGAATTCACATTAATTCTAAAATCCCGGCTGTTCGGCTGCTTCAAATCTTAAACCTGAAACCTGACCTCTGAAATCTGAAATCTTTAGTTCCCGCCTCGATATCCTTCGCCAAAAGGAAACGCATTTCATAGCGGGACTGCTGTCTAATCTTCAATCTCACCGGTCTTGGAAATAATCTTATATATCTCTTTATCCAGCCGTTCAGAGGATTCCATGATGTATTCAATTATTTTCTGATGGGTTTCCTGATTCTCGGGTTCCAGTTCCAGGACCTGCGCCAGTCCCAGTATTGAAGAAACAGGCCCGCGTAACTTGTGAGCGCTGATATAGGCTATCTCACGCAATTTTTCATTTTGTTGCTGAATATGGATGGAATTGCGCACCTCTTGTGTCACATCAAACTGCACCGCAATATAACTGTTGATTTGTCCATTTTTGAATATTGGTGTGATCACCATTCTTGCCCAATAAGGCTCTTTATTTTTATTGTAGTTTAGCAATTGTGTGGTAACCGTTTTACCCTGACTCAAATTTGTTTTAATTTGCAAAACAGTTTCTTCATCAGTTTCAGCACCCTGCAAAATGGCCCCCGGCTTATTGCCCGCTACTTCTTCAAGTGTATACCCTGTCATCTTTGTAAAACCATCATTTACCCAGGTAATTTGCTTTTTCTCATCTGTAATGATGACAGATGCTTCTGCCTTGGACAGTATATAATATAACTGCTCTATTTCCTGTTGTTTTTCATAAATAGGATCTGTATCCTGCATGGTACCAATGGCTTTCAAAGGTTTGCCAGTTTTATCACGCTCCACAAATCCCCTCTCAATAATGTGATGATATTTGCCATTAGAGTCTGCGAATTTGTATTCAAGATTCCAACTGGTACCATTTTTATTTATTTTTTCATTGATGATTCTTAAAACCCGCTCTCTGTCATCTGAATGAATCTTTTCTGTCCACCAATCGAAATGTCCTTCACCGGGAGCCAATTCATACCCCAAAAACTCTTTTAATCCATGACTCCAATAAATATGGTTATTTTCAAATTCCCATTCCCAAATAATGTCATTGGATACTTTAGCAACCAATTCATATTTTTTGAGAGAATCAATTAATTCGTTTTCAATTGTTTTCCTTTTTGAAATGTCATTAAAATAAATGTCAATCACCGGCTCAGAATCATCCGGGTAGGCTATATATTCCAGCCAAATATTCCGATGCTGCAGTTGCAGGACACCCTCTTTTCTACTTTTATTTTGCAGACATTCGATTAGATTAAATTGCTGTAATGTATTCTCATCTATTTGCAAAACCTCAATGACTGATTTACCGGATAATTCAGCTTTTGTCAGGCCCAGCATCCTTTCAATGGTTGAATTCACATCTATTATCTGCATATCTGAATTGACAGAAATAAAACCATTGATAATTTGTTGGAGTGTATTATTCAGCTTGTTGTTGAGCTGATTGAGTATTTGTTCATTATTCTTTAAATCAGTAAGATTTCGGACAAAGCATCCCACTCCCAAACATTCTCCTTTTTCATCGAAAATTGGATTATAAATGGAGTGGAAAAACATCATTTCTTCCGCATTGGATGGATCGGGAATTCGTTCATAAATGGATAAAGCTTCACCGGAAATTGCTTTTTGGAATCGCATTTCCCATTGTTCCAGAAATACCCCCATGTGTCCTTCGTGAAACAAAAATGAATTTCTCCGGGGAGCATTACCAACGAATTTTATATACCATGTTTCGAATGCCTCATTGAAAAATCTGAGACGCTTATCATTATCCGCAAAAAATATGGCATCACTGGAATAACTGATTAATGAAGCCAATGTTCTTTCATTAATAAAGCGATCTTCAATTTTATTTTTTTGTTCAGTTATATCCAGTATAAAAATGGAAACACCTTTTTCAAAATAGAATATGGCAATTCGAAACCACTTATGCCTGCTTTCATCTAAAAACTCTTCTCTTACAGAAATTCTTGAGTTCATCACAGCTTCAATCTTATTGACAATTCCAAAGTCTTCCCAGGAAGAAAGTGTTTGAGCAACAGATGTATGTAACATTTTTTCTGCTTCAATACCGAGGAAGCCAGTCAAAGCCCGATTAACTTTAATAATCTTTAAATGCTCGTCGACAATCATCATTCCATTGCCTATACTGTCCAATACGCGCTCCAAATAATCTCTTGAGGATGTGATTTCAGCTTTCTGTATGAACTCTTGTTCAACATCATAAGCTACCAAATAACATCTTCGTACACCCTCTCCTTCGTACAAATTGGCAAGCAATTTTACGTGAAAATTTTCTCCATAAAATGAGTTGTGCAGGTATACCCCCAGCGATTTAAAGCCTGACTGATTTGCAGTCAACAGACTTGCTTCAAAATTTATCTTATCTTCTTCGCCAAACAATTCTGTTATAAACCGCCCTTTAGGCATCCCGTTTTTGTACCCATATCTTTTGATTGCAGCATCATTTAAATCCAGAATTTTCAAATCAGGTAACTGAATTTCCCAGACAGGATTTGGTGCCTTCTTAAAAATCTGAAAAAAGCGGTTATACTTTCTAAAATGCTTTTCCTTAGCCGTTTGTAGGATATTTTTACCTAAAAAAACGATGAGTCCAATAATAAGCAAATCCTGGATCAGGCTCATCACCAGAAGTTCGGGCCCGGTATCCTGCCAGAAGTAAATAGCAATATCAGAAGCAATTATACATATGGAACATATAATAACAAAAAATACAACTGGATCTGTGTATTTCTTTTCAATACTTGAAGGAATTTCCAAGGCTGCTTGATTTATTCTTTTACACCTCTATTAATGATCATGGGCAGGTGTGTCAATTCCAGCATAATTTCATCTGAACTTTCCCTCTCAAAATTTACACAGTATTTATTTGACAATTAATCCGGTCCAAATAAACAAGCATAGCATTCAGATCAAATAACTTGCAGCACAACTGTAAATCCCATCTGTCCTAACCTTAACTGAGGCTGCCTAAAATTAAACAAATGTTTTGATTGAAGGGATTCTTATTTTTAATAACACACCATTGAAAATGATAATTAATATAAGCTTCAGAAAACTGTCGGTATTAGGGTAAGAGAAACTCGAATTGAAATGATTAACAGATAAATATTTAGACCGGATATTGTCAAATGTACAATTCAAATATACAAAATGAATATATAAGAAAACCACTTCCAGAAAGAGTTCAATATTAAATGATTAGCGCTCTTAATTTAACTTATAAGCCAGTCCCATTTCTTCCAAAGCATCTACCAGCGCTGAACTGATCTGCACTCCTGAGGATGAAGAAACCATATTAAGATTCACTTTTTCTTCATTGTCCACCAGCATTACCTTCAATGAATGGTCGCCTTTGTTCAGTCTGCAGTGATGGACTATTTGAGCTAATAATTCTTCAGATAATTTCCGGGCGGGAACCATCAGGGTCAGGGATTTTAATAATTGATGTGACGCTTCCTCCAAATGTTGAATCTTATCTACTGAAAAAGTGTACTCATCATTATTGTATCGCTTTCCATAAGTCCCTTCCAGCATCAGCATTTGCCCTTCTTCAAAGAAGTGTTTAAACTTCAGATACTGATCCTTGTAAAGCTCGATCACTAATTCTCCCTCAAAGTCCTGGACACTGAAATATCCATAACCCGCTCCTCTCATATTGACTTTGTGAACAGCTTTGGTAACTAATCCGGCCACCCGGATTTTTCTATCCTTCATATCCTGGACCTTACTCAGGGCACAGGATGTAAAATGCTTAACCTCAAGTTTGAAAGAGTCAAGTGGGTGCGCACTCAGATAAATGCCTATGATTTCCTTTTCTTTGTTGAGTTTATATATCAGGCTCCATGGCTCGGACGGCTGTATCACGGGCTCCGGTAATTGAGTGGCCTCAGCAGTTCCGAATAAGGAGATTTGATTAGAATTTTGTGATTCCTGACAGGCATTTCCATATTTAATGGCATGCTCAATAAGATTCTCAAACTTATCAGATGGGGCAAAATACTGTCCCCGGTGGATTCCTTCAAAACAATCAAAACCACCGGCCCACACCAGACATTCAAATGATTTTTTATTGACTGCCCGAAGATTTACTCTCTTTGCAAATTCAAATATGCTTTTGAAAGGCCCATTTTCCTTGCGTTCCAGAAGAATATAATCGATCGCTGCCTCTCCCAGCCCTTTTATACCGGACATTCCAAATCGAATCTGACCTTTCTTGTTAGCCACAAAGTTCAGCCCGGATTCGTTGATATCAGGTCCAAGTACCTGCACCCCCATACGTTTACATTCTTCCATAAAAAATGTAATCTTATCAATATTACCCTTTGTGTGGGTCAATACTGAAGCCATGAATTCTGCAGGATAATTTGCTTTGAGATATGCTGTCTGGTAAGCTACTATAGCATAACAAGTAGAGTGAGATTTATTAAATGCATAGGATGCAAATTTTTCCCAGTCGGTCCAGATTTTCTCCAGAGCTTTCGCAGGATGACCTTTGGCTGCTGCCTGCTCTATAAACTGCGGCTTCAGTTTATTCAATACTGATATCTGCTTTTTACCCATGGCTTTTCTTAGGGTATCTGCTTCACCTTTTGAGAATCCGGCCAGAGATTGAGACAATAACATGACCTGTTCCTGATATACCGTAATTCCATAAGTCTCTTCCAGATATTCTGCCATCTCAGGCACATCATAAGTTACTTCCTCCAGTCCATGTTTACGTTGAATAAAAGAAGGGATATACTGAAGTGGCCCCGGCCTGTATAATGCATTCATAGCAATCAGATCTTCCAGTTTATCGGGTTTGAGTTCCTTCAAATATTTTTGCATACCTGCAGATTCAAACTGGAACACACCATTAGTATCACCTCTTTGAAACAATTCGAAAGTTTTTTCATCTGTTAGGGTGATCTCATCCAAATCAATGGTTACTCCGTGATTTTCTTTGATCAGGACTATGGCATCTTTCAGGATAGTCAATGTTTTTAAACCCAGAAAATCCATCTTGATTACACCGGCATTCTCAATAATGCTTCCTTCAAACTGAGTAATCAATAATTCCGTATCCTTTGAGGTAGCAACAGGAAGAATGTTGGTGATATCTTCAGGTGCAATGATGATTCCTGCTGCATGAATACCCGTATTTCTCACGGAGCCTTCCAGCTTTTCTGCTTCATGTAATACAGCAGCTCTAAGATCATCACCATTATAGATATCCCTCAGTTTTTGTACTTCATCCAAAATTTCTCTGGATAATCCTTCCTTCTCAGAAAGGCTATTCTCTCCATCCATAGGAGCCTTTAATATTCTGCCCAGGTTAATTCCGGGTCTGTCAGGTACCAGTTTGGCTAAAATATTTGCCTCCTGAAGTGGTAGTTCCATGACTCTGGAAACATCCTTGATGCTCATTTTGGCTGCCATAGAGCCATAGGTGATAATGTGCGCAACCTGGTTTTTTCCATATTTCTCCACCACATAATCGATTACCTTCTGACGACCATCGTCATCAAAATCTGTATCAATATCGGGCATGCTCTTTCTTTCCGGATTCAAAAATCTTTCAAAAAGCAATTTGTATTTGATGGGGTCAATATTTGTGATTCCAATACAGTATGCGACCACTGAACCCGCCGCTGATCCCCTTCCCGGACCCACATAAACTCCCAAATTTCTTCCTGCCTGAATAAAATCCCCTACGATGAGAAAATAGCCGGAGAAACCCATGGTTTTTATGGTGAAAAGCTCGAAACGAATCCTTTCTTCTATCTCCGGTGTAATATCACCATAGCGCTTTTTTGCACCTTCATAAGTAATGACTTCCAGATATTGATCCTGATCAGTGAAACCTTCAGGCACTGGAAAATTGGGAAGCGCAATATCTTTTTCCAGCTTCAGCAGCTCGACTTTATCGACTATTTCATTGGTATTGTCAATTGCCTGAGGAATGTCACTGAAAAGGGCATTCATCTGAGCCTGTTTCTTGAAATAAAACTGATCATTTGGGAATCCAAAACGGTATCCCTTTCCTGACTCTTCGTCCGTCGCGATAGGAGTACTTTGCATATCTCCCGTATTCACACATAGTAAAATATCATGTGCATTGGAGTCTTCCTGATCGATGTAATGAGAGTCATTGGAAGCAATAATTTTCACATTATATTTGACAGCAAAACGCAGCAGCACTTCATTCACTGTATGCTGTTCAGGCAAATCATGCCTTTGCAATTCGATATAATAATCTTCACCAAATAAGTCCAGCCACCATTTGAAAAGTTTTTCTGCTTCTGCCTCACCTTTGCTCAGAATGGCTTGCGGCACTTCAGCTCCCAGACAACAGGTAGTGGCAATCAAACCTTCATGATATTGCAAAATTAATTCCTTATCGATCCTTGGCCACTTGGAATACAATCCTTCTATGTAGCCCAGAGAACAGAGTTTTGTGAGATTTTTATAACCTACATCATTCTTTGCCAGGAATAACTGATGATAACGTTTGTCCCTTTTGTCCTTGGTAAATTGTTTGATATGCCTGTTTTCCACCACATAAAATTCACATCCCACAATAGGTTTTACTTTTAGCCTTTTGTCATTGGGATCATCAGGATTAAGTCTGTGTTTGTATGCCTCTGCTACAAATTGAAAAGCACCAAACATATTGCCATGATCGGTAATAGCAATGGCAGGCATCTGGTCACTGATGGCTTTCTTGTATAATCCTGAGATATTGGCCGCTCCATCCAGCAATGAATATTGCGTATGAACATGTAAATGGCTAAAAACTGGCATAAGGAAATTTGAAATGAGGATCGAAAATATATAAAATATTTCAATTTGAAGCACTAATCTGATCTGACAAGTGTACCAACAGATCGATTGCAGGAATGATTCATTAGATTTTTCTGACTCAATAATCGAAAAATTATTTTGAAGAAATACGCTCAGGGATTGCTATTTATCAGGTTAAATAATACTAAATAAAGGGTCATCAACAGGCAATCCGGGCCTATACATTTAAATTTTTATCTTTGCCCTGAATTTGGAAGATCGTCATGGATGATCTTATTTATTCATGAAAACTAAAATTTGAATGTATGGAAAGGTATATGATGCGGATTGATGGGAAAGTTCAGGGCGTTTGGTTCAGACAATCCACTTTAAAAAAGGCACAGGAACTTGGGCTGGGAGGATTTGTCCAAAATGAAGAAGGAGGATCAGTTTATGTAGAAGCCGAGGGCAATAAAGAATCTCTGAATGCACTTATAGCATGGTGTCTGGATGGTCCTGAAACCGCTAGTGTAAAAGCCATCACTGTAGTGAAGGGCCCGGGAACCGGATCTAAAGAATTTGTGGTAAAATAATTGTCCCGGATAAATTTTTAGCCACTTAAGTGTGCAATTATCCATCAGTTTTAATTAAAAATCAACCAATATGAAAGCTTTGCTTTTTTTGCTTTTGATTGGAGTACTTACTATGAACTCCTGCAAAAAGAATGATTTTTGTGAGCCCTCCACTTTCAAGGCTCCTGAATCTGAAATCAATTCATTGCGAACAATTCTGGACAATCAGAATGTACAATATACAGAAGACCCTAGAGGTTTCTTCTACGAAATCATAAAGCTGGAAGCAGGCGACAAACCGGATGTCTGTTCGACTGTAAGAGTAAAATATGAACTAAGATTAATGAATGGGAACATTATTGAAAGCACTCCTGATGTTACCTTTCAGTTAGGTGGTTTGATTCTGGGCTGGCAAATGGGAATTCCTTTAATCGGGAAAGGGAGCAGCATAATACTATATCTTCCGCCTGCTCTAGCTTATGGTGATCAGTCTACAGCAGATATTCCTGCAAATTCTAATCTGATTTTTGAAATTGAATTGTTGGACGTGCTGTAGGAGGAGCAGAAGATACTTTCTGCTTCAACAAATAATAATTGCGGCTCAAAAACACGTGGAATTGGACTTGAATTGAAGCAATAATCAGTGCACAAAACTTGTTTGTTTGCTTCATTAGTCTAAAACAACGCCCGACATTATTCAAAGAATTAAATGTCAGGCGCTTAAAATGACTATTTGTACCCACGACTGGATTCGAACCAGCACATCCTTTCGGACACTACCACCTCAAGGTAGCATGTCTACCAATTTCATCACATGGGCATTTATCAGACAGACGACACTAATTCCCTCTATATTCTGATAAGGAATGCAAAAATACAATACTTGCCTCAAATAAGTATTGCATCTCTCATTAATTTCGTTTAATGTGATATTGATAGCTCAGAAAGAATCCTGCGTCTACCCTCACAATTTGAATTCTGGTAAATTCTGATCAGTTAAATGAAATATATTACAAAAAAGTGCAATATTTAATCTTATTATTATCTTTGCTCAATTAAAGATTAGAGGTACCCAACCCAGACTAAGGTAAGTATTATGGCAAAAAAGAAGCCTCAAAGAAAATGGTGGAGCTGGTCTTCTCTTAAAGAAGATTGGAGTGACGATCGAATTCCCCGCTTGCTGGGCTTATTTTGTTTTTTTATTTCCTTCTATCTCACCATTTCATTCATTGCATATTGCTTTACCTGGAAAGAGGATCAGGACAAAGTCCTTCAATTTTCATGGGGGATATTATTTGAAAAAGACCTGGAAATGACCAACTGGTTGGGTCGTCTGGGTGCCGTAGTTTCCCATCAATTTTTCTACTGGGGATTTGGAGTTGCCAGTTTTATTTTTGTGTACTTCATTATTCAGTTTGGCAGAAAGCTCTTTGATCCGTTTTCTGTTAATATCTTCAAAGCCATCCAGGATACGATTTTAACCTTGCTTGTGGGGGCGCCATTTGCACATTTGGCTATGAGCTGGAGTGGTTCAGGGTTTTCCTGGGGCGGCGCTGTAGGAAAAGATATCATCATGTGGCTCAACACATTTTTGGGTCAATTCGGAACCATCATCCTTTTCATATTTACTTTCATCGCACTGAGTATCTGGTACAGAAGTCCGGCCTTTCAATATTTTTCAAAAGGAGCCTTTTTGCAGCCTCTTTTTCAATGGTGGAAAAACCGGCCAGTAAAAGAAAAACCAATTGTTAAACCTGACATTCAGAAAAAACAATCTGACCTAAAGCCAAATCTCAGTGAGGATTTTGATTTTGAAGTCGATTTCTCTCCAAAACCGGGACCTCTTTCGCTTGCTCTCGATGAAGATGAGGATGAATCAGAATTTGATCTGATGAATAAAAAAACCAATGCCGCCGGAAAAACCATTGTACTGGAAGGTCAGACGGAATTGGAGTTGACAGAAGATGATGAGCTCTTTTCAGGAATGAAAAAAGATATTGAGGTCGAGCTGGCCGAACAATCCGTTGTTCAAAACTATATTGAGGATGTCCAGATGGAAGAAGAGGAACCATTGGACATGGAGCCTTATGACCCCACCAAAGAATTATCAGGATACAAAACGCCCAGTCTGGAATTGCTTGAAAGTTATTCAGATCAGGTCATAGAAGTGGATCGTTCAGAATTGGAGGCTAATAAGAATCAAATCATAGCCACGCTTTCGAATTATAAAATTGAAATCACAAAAATCCGGGCAACCATCGGTCCCACTATTACCTTATATGAAATTATTCCTGCGCCGGGAGTAAGAATATCCAAGATTAAGAATTTGGAGGATGATATAGCCTTGAGTCTTTCAGCACTGGGCATCCGTATCATCGCTCCCATTCCGGGCAAAGGAACGATCGGTATTGAAGTGCCCAACAAGAAAAAGCAAATTGTTTCATTAAGAGAAATCTTACAATCTGAGAAATTCCAGCATGCCAATATGGAATTGCCCATCGCACTGGGAAAAACCATTTCGAATGAAGTATTTGTAGCGGATTTGTCAAAAATGCCGCATATGCTCATTGCAGGTGCAACCGGACAAGGTAAATCTGTAGGGATCAATGCAATCCTGATGTCTATCTTGTATAAAAAGCATCCTTCTCAGGTCAAACTGGTTTTAATAGATCCCAAGAAGGTAGAACTTTCTATCTACAGCAAACTTGAAAGCCATTTCCTGGCATTCCTCCCGAATGAAGAAGAACCTATCATTACGGAAACCAAGAAGGTCATCAATACATTAAATTCTCTGTGTATTGAAATGGATACCAGATATGATCTTTTAAAGAAAGCCAATGCAAGAAACATCCTGGAATACAATACAAAGTTCACTGCAAGAAGGTTGAATCCTGAAAAAGGGCACAAATATTTGCCTTATATTATTCTGGTAGTAGATGAGTTTGCTGATCTGATCATGACAGCCGGCAAAGAGGTAGAAATGCCGATAGCACGTCTTGCTCAGTTGGCCAGAGCTATTGGAATTCACCTGATTATTGCTACTCAGCGTCCCTCAGTCAATATTATAACCGGTGTCATTAAGGCCAACTTCCCTGCAAGAATTGCATTCAAAGTAACTTCTCAGGTGGATTCTAAAACAATTCTGGACAGAAGTGGAGCAAATCAGCTTATTGGAAGAGGGGATATGCTGTTGTCTGTGGGAGGTGATATGGTAAGACTTCAATGCGCTTTCGTAGATACACCTGAAGTTGAGCGCACTATCGAAGATATTTCAGCACAAAAAGGAAATCCAGTACCATTCTATTTGCCAGAATACGTGGGAGCTGATGAGGATAGTGATGGTGGAGGTAATTACTCTGCTTCTGACCTGGATGATTTCTTTGAAGATGCTGCGAGATTGGTTGTTCAAAACCAGCAGGGATCTACTTCTATGATCCAGAGACGCCTTAAATTAGGATATAACAGAGCTGGAAGAATCATGGATCAGCTCGAAGCATTCGGCATTGTCGGAGGCAATGAAGGCAGTAAAGCAAGGGAAGTGCTCGTTCATGACGAGTACGAGCTGGAGCGACATCTGGAGCAGATAAAAGCAAAAAAATAGAATTTCTTTAACAATCAGTCATATTGCAACATCCAATTGATCGGCCTTATTCATCTGTTCATGAATTTCAGGTATTTCTACCTGATTGCATTGGATCAGATTTGACTTACATTTGGGATATCTGATCATCCCTAAATGCAGCTCATCGTGAATAGAGGTATGCGCTTAATGAATTATGTGTTTGTTGCTTTATGCACAGCAGGTTTGATGTTTCCTATTTTAAGTTTTATCAATTCGGATAAAACCTCTGAGATAAATTCCGGGCAAATGAAAACGCTTGCAGATACAACAGTCATGATTACTTTTGTCCCGTTGGGAATGGCTGATCCTGCATCCGGCAAATTTGAGCCGGGCGCTCAGGCTGATACTGCCATTGCCACCTTTGTGAACCTTTGGTCCGATGCACCATCAGGAAATATTGTCATCAATAAATCAAATATGACTAAGTCAGATTTATTTTCAATATCAGCTTTGGATTCACTTTTACAAATCAGCAACACCTCAAGAGAAAAGGCAAAATATTTAACTATTATCAAAGGAATAGATCCGGCAAGCGGAAACTTAAAAAGCTTTTTAGCTTTAGTGGACAAAGATTTGAACATAATCAGAGAATCTCCAAACAGAACCTATTTACAGGATGGTATCAGATGTCCTGACTTATGTCCGGAGTAAAACATAAAATGATGCTTATAAAGCAATTGCAACATTATAGATATTTGTACCCTTACAACTCTACTGGAGGATTTGATTGTTTCAAATACTTATTATAAAATAATCTCAGATTAAGTATGTATTATTTTGCAGTCGTGTTTATTAGCATCGCAGGTATTTTGGCATCCGTTAAATGGAAAAATGCTGATCCAAATTTCAAGCCTTTTTTGCTGATATTAATTTATGGATTTGTATCAGAAATTGTAAGTGTTGCAATTAGCAGAATATATCAAAACACCAGTCCTCCGACTAATATTTATGTCCTTATAGCTGGAATTCTATGGATTTGGCAGTTCCATAAATGGAAGACCTTTGGGAGATTCAACCGCCTTCCTCAAATAATTGGCCTTAGTTTAATTCTGTTTTGGATTTGGAATTTGTACTATGTGGGGGGTATTATGAATTTATTATTGCATTACAGAATTTACATTTCCTTTTTACTTGTCATTCTTTCTGTTCATCAATTGAATTACTATATTGTTCATTATAAGGGTAATTTATTCAAGTCCTCCTTATTCTTGATTTGTACAGGGTTATTGATCCAAAATACCTTAAAAATTCTGACTGAATGCTTTTATATGACAAATACCTCAGGAGCACAAAAAACCTATATAGTGGGAATGATGATTTGTTTGCTTCTGTTTATTGTAGCAATGTATTACCTTCCGCGGAAAAATCCCCGATTGAGCCGCTCCTGATTGCTGCAAGCGTACTAGGAATTATACTCTTATATTTCATAGCTTCTTTGATCCGGCATCAAAGGAGAAACGTTAAGCTCAATCAGGAAAAGATAGAAGCCGAAATCATTACACTGGAAAATGAAAGGCGCAGAATCGCTGCAGATTTACATGATGAGGTAGGACCCATGCTATCAGGAATTAAGCTCATGATTTCAAGCCTGGAAGTTGAGAACGATTCAGACCGCGACCGCATCATTAAAGTAAAAGAATATATTGACGATAGCATTAAGAGAATGAGAGAAATATCCAATAACCTGTTGCCTGCGGTACTTGAAAAACGTGGTATCCTGGAAGCACTTCAACAGTTATTTGTTGAGTATCAGAAAATTCATGGCATCATGATTCAGTTTAGTTATGATGAAAATATTTCCCTCAGCTCACAAAGACAATTGCATCTTTACAGAATTATTCAGGAGATACTTCACAACACTATCAAGCACGCCCATGCAAAAATCCTGCGCGTAGAGCTCCTTATGAACAACAAAAATATATCTCTATATACAGAGGATAATGGTGGTGGATTTGATAAATTAGACAGGTCCAATAAAGGAAAAGGTCTTGGGATGAGAAATCTTCACAGCAGAGCAGAACTATTATCAGGAAATCTATATATTGAGTCAGCTCCTTCAAAAGGTACAAGAATCACATTAAACTTTCCTAATCATGAACAGGATAGCCACACCAAAAGCTGATATCCGCGTAATCATAGCGGATGATCATGCCATCTTCAGAGATGGTCTGAAGCAAGCACTTGCTTCAGAAGAAAATATTTTCCTGTTAGGTGAAGCTGCTGATGGAAAGGAATTGATACAGTTGGCAATTGAAAGTAACCCTGATGTAATACTCACAGATATTCGCATGCCCGTGATGGATGGAATTTCTGCTACCAAAAAAATATTGGAAACTTCACCCGGTGTTTCTATTGTGGGATTGTCAATGTTTGACGATGAAGCCCATATTGTAGATATGCTGGAAGCCGGAGCGAGAGGCTATCTATTGAAAAATGCAGATAAATCAGAGATAATTGATGCAATTAACTCCGTTTTTCATGGTGAGCTGTATTACTGCAAACACACTTCATTTACTTTGGCCAAAATGATCTCATCCAGCAAATTCAATCCTCACAAAAGAAAAGATAAAATAGAATTCACAGAAAGAGAAATAGAAATTGTTCAACTGATTTGTGAGCAGTTAACCAATAAAGAAATTGCGGAAAAACTCTATCTCAGTACCCGAACAGTCGAGGGTCACAGACTGAAAATTCAGGAAAAAATGCATGCTAAAAATACGGCTGGAATAGTGATTTGTGCTTTGAGGCTTGGGTTGTATAACTAAATTCTGATCGTTTGCAGCAGTTATTTTGCGAGCGATTAAAAACCAATCCTTCTTAAAAATTGATCCTTATCTTCAGGAATGGTGACATTATCCGCCGTTTGTATCTTTCCCTTCTTTTCTTGCTCTTTCTATCAGTTCCTGATATTCTTTCTTTCGAAGTTCTTTATAGTGATTGAGTAATTCAGTCGTACGAAGCGCTTTCCCATTGACATGACGATGATAGGATATCATGAGGATTCGAATCATATCCTCCAGTTTTGCGATTCCCTGATTATTGAAGAATTGGGTCAATCTTGAGCCTTCTTCCATTCCCCAGTTAACCGACATCCATCTGCCAAAACTAAAATAGACTTTTGTAGAGGCATCTGATTCTGTCATTCCGGCAAACTTTTCTTTACCGGCTGCGTCCATCTTTGAATCCAGTTCCCGCAATGCATCTGTCAGATCCTTTGGAATATATACATTATTGATATATTCCATTTGAATTCTCTTTTCAATGGGATCCACTGTGTATATTTCATCTTTCTTTGGCTTTACCTGAGCAGAAACATAGTCCACCACAGTAAAACTTAAAACCAGAGAAATAATAAATTTGAATGAATGCTGCCTTTTCAAAATAGCGAATGAAATGCAGGAGAAACTTTTAATCATACTGTCGGTCAATGGTTATCCAAAAGACGGGTCAAATAATTGTTTGTTGTGCTAAACTGAAAAGAAAATACCCAATCAATAATCATCAAAATACCTGCGTGCATTACGCCCCCAATTATCTTTCATTTGACTTCCGTCGATAAAATTATCTCCCTCCATTTGGTTGGGAGAGTTTTTATATAGCATCACCTCCCATTTTGGATTATTCCATTCACCCCTTGCTGTAGAATGCAATAATGTATGTCCATTTTCTATAAGGGTTGGATTGTAGAAAATGAATTTTACATTGGATTGATTAGTCGTCAATAATTTATTGTAAAACCATATCTCGTATGGAGGTGCAGTGGGATCATCAACGATAGCCTGAATATCATCAGGCTTGCCATACTTCATAAAGTAATAACCCCTGTCAGTCTCAAATCCAAAACCAAAGCCATTCCCATATTTTTTGTCTACTGCTTTGGCTACCTCAATATATTTTTCATATGCGAGCTTTGGGTTTTCCTTGTATGTAGATTCAAAATGATTGCGAAGAAATGCTCTCATAGCATTTACATTACTTTTGGAAATAACCAGTTTCAGGACTTCAGCGTCTTTTTGTGAAACCATTGGAACAATCGCCCGAAGGCTGAATCGCAATTCTGCAGAATCAATCCCCAGAGTAAAGTCTTCTGTTCCTGCATTCACATCAATTTCTTTACTTGCCAGAAATAATTCATAATCCATATCAGGATTTGAACGAACAAAATAAGATTCCTTTTTTTCCAATACTTCCTTAGAGCCGGACATTAATTCCACTGTCAAAGCATAATTTCCGGAAGGAACTTTACTGAGATCCATTTGTAAAAGCAGCGGGTCAATTGCTTTTGGAGCTCTCTTTTTATACATAGTGGCAAGTTCTTCTCTTGTCCCATTACCAAGTATCTTTACAATACTGTATTTCAACAGCAGATCTCCTGAATTTTCGGAAACATTGGCAGTGTATAATTCGAAATAGAATGGTAATTGCTGATAATTTTTATTGTAAAAATGAAATGGAATCTGCTCCATGAATATTCCATTTTTAACCATAGCATTTTCCTCTTCAGTCTTTTTGAAAGTAGCCAAAAGTTGAATGTCTGATATCTTGCTGATTTCAGGATTCATGATAGTAATTTCTTCCCCCAATAATACAGTATTATCCAATTGGTGGTGGTCGATCAGCTCAACTTCCAGTTTATATTCACCCTGAGGAATAGCAAGTCTTCTTACATCTGAAAAATCAACTGCTTTGTCATTCAATGGACTCTTGACCAGCACCCGTTCAACCAGAAAAATTTGATCATTTTTCTTGAAAATGATATTCATTTCTACTGCAGCTTGTTTTTGTGCTGAGCCGGGAGTGAGTTCTTTGAAAGTTACTGATTTACCTATTACATATAAATAAACTTCTATATATGTGGATTGTGGGCTTTTAAAAGAAGCATATGAAAGGCTGGCATCTATAGCAAAGCTTTGCTGTACCAGGGCCATCACAAATAATAATGATAGAAGCTTTTTCATAAGGCTGAAATTTATTTGCTCAACCAAAAAGTAAATTCGTTTTCCTGCAGATTCGTTTTCATCACCAGTTGATCTTCTGTCAATTCAATCAAATCAAAAGAAAGATCTGCATTCAGAATACTCAGCTTATTATCCTGAATTTCATACTTATAATCTTTTTCAGCATCCAATTCAGGATGGGGCAGATTCAATCTTATAAAATCATCCTGTTTGAACTGAAAAGTAAGACCTACTAATGTTGCAGTTTCTTTGCTATCCCGCTCTGCTTTCGTCAGCGTCCAGTCTCCTACCAAATCAGTGGAAACAATCTCCGGTTTTGGATCTGAACACGCCACTACAAAAAGAATACAGCAAAATAAAACGTATAAAAATGAAAACCTCATAATAATCTGGAATCTGTTAATCAACAAAAATAACAATTAAATAGCAGTATCTAGTTCAATACTCGTGATTTCAGGTAGTATCCCCACTCGCCCCGGATAGCCTAAAAAACCCAAACCGCGGTTGACATATAAGTACTGATCCTCATTTTGATATATTCCGGCCCATTGCTTATACACATACTGAGATGGACTCCAGCTAAAATATCCGGGGATCTCTATACCAAACTGAAACCCATGTGTATGTCCTGAAAATGTAAGATCTATATCTTTATATTCAGTAGTCACCTGAAACTCCCAATGGGATGGGTCATGTGTAAGCAATAACTTTATATCTGCCCCTTCAGTTCCCTTATATGCCTTTCCTAAATCACCCAGTTTTGGGAATCTGGGTAAAGCACTGTAGTTCTCAACGCCAATAATTGCAATCTTCTTTCCTCCAATTTCCAGAATCCTGTTTTCATTCATCAACAAATCCCAACCAAGCATACGATGGATGTCTTTTAATTGCTGCAAGTTTTGTTGTTTTTCTTCTGCATTGGCCCAGGTAGCATAATCCCCATAATCGTGATTTCCAAGTGTAGAATAGACGCCGTACTTCGATTTGATCTGTTTAAAAATTTCTATAAAAGGGATCATTTCCTCAGCCTTATTGTTTACAAGGTCCCCGGTGAAAAAAACCAAATCGGGTTTTAGGTCATTGATCATTTCAATCGCCAGTTTTACAGGTTCAGTAAATGTAAAACTGCCGGCATGTATATCAGATATCTGTACAATTTTCAAAGACTGATTTCCCAGTTTATTTTCCGGCATATTGATTTTTGTAGAAAAAATCTTGTACCGGTAAGGATTGCGAATCATTCCATAAAGCAATGAGGTGAATGGCAAAAAACCAATGACCAATGCAGCATTCGTAAGAAATTTGGATCTGGAAGGCATAAATGGTTCTGTACCTGCAATGAGCTGATATGCTTTGGTTCCAAGCCTGCGCAAGTCATCAATCAATATGAATACAGTGAAAAACAGCTTAGAAAAATAAAATATAAACAAAAATGTTCGGGTGTAGGTAAGAACATTTTTTGGCCATTTTTCAGCATAGCCCTGAAGCATAAAATATACTAAAACCAAAGCTATAGCTGAGCTCAGCCAAAAACTTCCCCGCCATATCCATTTTACCCAATCCGTTTGACCGGCGCTCATATATCGAACCACCTGGTATATGTAGATATCCAGCAAAAACATCACCAATAATATAATTCCAATTCTCATACAGTAATTAACGTTCAGAATGTTCGATACTGTAATGCTTGAAGCGCATAATTGTTCTTTTTAATATACAGAAGAGCTATTATTCTTGTCTAACTCACTACATTCGCCTGACCATGTGATTATTATAATAAAAATAATAAATGAAATCAGTTGTAATTACCGGGGTATCCACCGGAATAGGATTTGCTGCTGCTGCAGAATTATTGAATAAAAGCTACAAAGTCTTTGGAAGTGTTCGCACTGAATCAGATGCCAACAGACTTCAGCGACTCTGGGGGCCTGCATTTGTTCCGCTGATTTTTGATGTGAGTGACGATGCTGCTGTCAGGCAATCTGCTGGTCTGGTCAGGGATGCATTGAATGGTGAAACATTGACTGCCCTGATCAACAATGCTGGAATTGCCCACAGTGGGCCTATTCAATTCTTTTCTCTGGACAACATGAAAGAGCAGCTGGATATCAATGTCATCGGCTTACTGCGAACTACTCAGTTATTCCTCCCTTTACTGGGTGGAATAAAAGAAAAGGTAGCCGATCCGGGAAAAGTCATCAATATCTCCTCCGTTTCAGGAATAATCACCACACCTTTCATGGGACCTTATTGTGCTTCTAAGTTTGCAGTTGAAAGTTTGAGCGATGCTATGAGGAGAGAGTTTTCTGTGTATGGGATCAGAGTTGTAGTAGTACAGCCGGGCCCCATCAAGACTGAAATATGGCGCAAAGCAAAAGAGCAGGTGGACGAATACCCTGACAATATATTTAGCCCACTACTGGCCAATCGGACGAAGATTGTGGACAAGCGTTCCAAAAATGCTTTGCCGGTGGAAAAAGTAGCCATTCTGTTGCGGGAAATTATCGAAAATAAGAGGCCCAAAGACCGATATTTGATTACCGCCAATAAATCCATGATTCAATTTGCCAGAAGACTTCCGGTCTGGTTACAGGACAGGCTATTGATCAAAATGTTGTTAAAGGATAATGGTCTGACGGTTGAGAAATAAGGTGATTTCAGTCAGCAAAATTTACATCCATTTTTTCTTCTCTGACTCTACCTTATATAAAAGATAATTTACAATTTGCGAAGCTTGTGAAAGAGGGAGAAATGGAATTATCACCGGCCTGGCAGCAGTATGAATCACCACAGTGCCCAGATTATTTCTTCGCTCATAAAATCCTCTCGAAAGTTCGACTGCCTGAATTTTGTATAATTTAAGCAAGGTAGTTTTTCTGGCAAATATTCCATCTTTTCTAATTACGCTCAGATTAGAAATGGCAAATACAAGTCTCTGATAATGAAGGTGAACCCAAATTCCAAGAAGCGGCAATATTAAAAAAACAAAAAATGCATCCTTACCAAAATTCCATGAAAGGACTCCCATAACTATGATTAAAGGAAGCAATCCGGAAAAAAGAAATAGCCTTATCCGATACCTGGGATCCACATGAAAAAATTCTGCTGATTTCAATTCATACATAGAAATATACTCTTCAGCTACCATTTCAGATTCAGTTTGAGAACATCCCGGAATCTGAATGGACTGATTGACCTGGACTTGCATACTGGATGCCTGATAAAACCGAACTTTAACCAGGCCCAGCATTCTCCGGATGGGATTGGTTTCGAAAGTCATCATTTGTATCTTTTTTCGGACAGCAACCTGCTCTATCCGGGTCAGAAGGCCGCCTATCAGTCTGAGTCCTTCATGGGTTCGGAAGACAGTGAAATCAGCATACTTAAAAACAATCTGAACAACACTGATGATCAGGGAAACAATTAAAAATATCGGTAACAATATTAATGCTGCAAGTGCCGTGCTGAATATTCCGGACCAAAAAGTTCCGTCCATATACTCTTCCACCCCTTCTCCGCCAAATTGACTCAGATTTTCTGCCACTCCAAATAAAAATAAGATTACGATACCCAGTGTTCGTAAATGATTCTGGCTGATTCCTATTTTAAAAAGTGTAAAGCCGGAAAGCTGAAATAAAAATTGACCGGGAGATGCACCCGCCAAATGATCACCATCGGCAGACAAATCTCCTTCAGCTGCTGATTTGGTTCCCTTTTGCTCAAAAATAAAACTGCGGAGTTCATTGGCTTTTGTTCGATCCAAAGCAGTAATGGACAATTCATTGCCTTTCGACCCGGCTGTATCAATCTCCAGTTTAACGATATTAAAGGCTTGATGTAAAATTCCCTGCTCGATATTGACAGATTGAATTCTTTCAAAAGGAACCTGAATGCGTGTTTTTTTAAATATTCCTTTTTCCACGACAAGACCATCTTCAGTCAGTTGATAATAGAACCGGAAATAAGACAAGATGGAAGAAATCAGAGAGATAAAGGAGAAAACTGCCACTACAATCAAAATCTGAAATTCCATTGATCGTTTGGGATTGATCAGGAATACAATAATGAATGGCCAGAACTGCCGAAAAGTATTTTTAGCAAAGGTTGCCAGCAATAAAATGATGGCAAGCGGAGACTGCCTTGTTCTTTCAGCTGCCGGATTATTCCTCTTCATCTGCGGCATCGATTTTAAGCAATATAAACTGACACAGTTCTGCTGCTCTTGCTTCACTCAAGCCGGGTATACTAAGGTCACTTGCGGAGCCTCCCGCAGTAAATATATTCAGCTCGCTCAGACCCATCCATCTGCTGAGAACTCCTCTGTTGATTTCGCAATGCTGAACCCTGTCAAATGGAATGACAGTCTGTGATCTTGATATTAAACCGGTCTGAAAAATAATGTCATGTGATCTGATCGCATAAAATTTCACGGCAAATGAAGGTTTTACGAGAATTGTACTTAGAAATGGTATCAAAAAAGTGAATACCATCGCCAGTCCTGACCAGATCGGATATTGCCACCATCCCATTAAGATACTCAATACCAGCCAGGTGATAGGTAGTATCCAAAGGAAAATTGTATTGATGTACATGATTTTCCTGTAATTAGGCTCCAGTGGAACCCATTCCACAGCCTCAATAGCAGGCAGAAGATGGAGGTCTATACTTTCATTTCTAAATTCCATACCACGATTTGTTGCTTAAAGGTACATATTCCCTGCACCGATCCAAACCAAACGCGATATGCCTCCTAAGGTTGCTTAAATAATGATGCTTTCAACAAGAGTGGGAAGAAAATTATGATTCTCAATTTCTCAAATCTTCCATGTACACACCCGGATATTTTGAGGCCTGGAAAGTAAATCTTCCTACAGGGATAGTTTTGTTCTTTTCTACATTTTTGATGCTGAGGCTCATCCTGCTACCATCCCTATAGAAAAACTTTACTTCTTTCAGTTTGGTAGTGCCTTTTTGAATGGTCAGCCTCGCCTTGGAATAATCAACTGATTTGTCCAGCGGTACAAATTCGATCTGTTGATAACTCACACCTTTTTCTGCATATTCATTGGTGATTGCGATATTGTGGTCATCCTTTTCATAAATCTTTAATAACTCCATAGGTGAAAACAACTGAGTGCCTGAAGCAGCATCATTATCGTTGATTTGACCTTCTTTATTCGCTTTATTTACAAACCACATCGCTTTACCATTATTGATAATTGCAAATTGCTCGGTTTCAACAAAATATTGATTACCTGATTGTTGCAATAGGCCGGTCTGCTTTTCGGAAGTATTATCCGGCATTTCCGTCAGCATATTAAATGTGATTTCTATTGTTTTTGCACTATCAAAATCCTTTTTTATTCCCTCCAGAATTTTAACAACCTTCGGATCTTTGCCAACTTTGGGCGTCGCCTTGGTCTGAGCTACCGACACATGTTGGAATGCAAAAGCGATACATAAAATGATGATACTCCTGAATATATTCATAACCTAAATTTTAAATGGGAATAAAGTCCCTGCAGTAAAAATTATACTTTGAAACATGACCTTTTCACCTGTCTGAAAACGATGTTAAATTGAAAAAGTTATCGTTTTCACTTTCTCAATTCACGTTAATCAAGGCAAGGATAGCATTTTTGGTGCTTGATTTCATAAAGTACAAAGGAAATAATAAATGACGATTCTGAGTTTGATATAGAAATTCAGATTAAAACAGTGTAAGGCAAACATGAGTTAATCTCAAAAGTAATTTTTCAATCCGGAAATTAAAATGAAGGTTAAATAATACAGTTAATCAATTAATCCCGATCTTTGAGAGACTTACGGAGAAAATGCAGCACAAGTTTGATTTATTTTTGTTACATAAATTCTATCAAAGCTTTGCTTACATTGATTCCGTGCAAGATTTTCGATAAGCAACATTGACGGCGCACTTTATTGTAACTGGATATGACCTATACTGGTAATTTATTTTCAGCAACCTTAGCTATTCCATCCTTATTTGCAATTATAATAGGTCTGATGTTGTTGCACAGGACCCAAAAAGACTCCATTAATTATCTTTCTCTTATCATGTTTAGCACTGCCTGGTGGGCCATTTGCTATGCTATAGATTTGACGGCTACTACAAAAGAAGAAATTTTGGGCTGGGTCAAGCTTGAATATTTCGGCATATCATTCATTCCACCTCTTTGGGTCTTTTTTTGCATTCAATTCACAAACAATATTCACAAATGGACTGTGTTAATGAGGCTGGGACTGTTGATTATACCCATTCTGGTGATAGGGAGCGTTTGGACTATAGAACATCATGACTGGTATTATCAAAATATGATCCTGACTCAGGCGGATAACTTGTATTTGCTTAAATTTAAAGCAGGGCCTTTATATATTTTGTTTACGGTTTATTTCTATTTATGTCTCATTTATGGAATTTTTCTGATTGCTAAGAGATACAGATACTCCAATCAAATATATAAGTCACAAGCTACGCTTATCATCATATCTGCATCTGTTCCCTGGCTGGCTAATGTACTGTACCTGAGTGGATTCAGACCATTTGGTGTGATTGATGTTACTCCATATGCATTTCTGATTACTGCCATTTCTATTGGAGTTGGATTGCTTAGATTTAAACTATTCAGCCTCATTCCTCAAGCAAGGGAAAAATTAATAGAATCAATGTCTGAAGGATTTATGGTACTGGAAAATTCTTACAGAATAGTAGATATCAATCATTCAATGCGGCAGATTTTAGGTAATACATTGCCCTCTTATGTAGGCGTCAAATTAGAAAATGCATTGGTGGGTGCAGATCAGATTTTATCAGAAATGCCCAAAGGGCTGCCGTTTATGACAAGATTTCGCCTGACCACTATTCATTCTACAGAATATTACCATATTCTGGCTTCCCCCCTCAAAGATGAACAGCATATCCTGAATGGCTATATCCTGCTATTCAGAAATATAACGGAAAAGCTTAAAGATGAACAAAAACTAATGACTCAGCATGAAACGCTGAAAGATATCGCTCATCTGCAATCGCATGAGATCAGGAGACCCGTCGCAAATATTCTGGGGCTCATAGAAGTTCTTAAAATGTCAGGAAAAGACAGTCTAAGCAAAGAACAGAAAGAATACTTAAGTCTTTTGGAAATGGAAGCAAAATCACTGGATATGCTCGTTCGGCAAATTGTGAAAAAAGCAGAAATCGTGGAGAACTAGCTCATCTTCAGATTTCTTACATTGCCATCCCATATTCGGTTAAATTTCAATTCATAAAAATGAATTTTCAATTTATTCGTTCTTGCTGCATTAGCGCATGGAACTATTATCAGGAACATGTTCTATTTTTACGCAGCTTATTATAAAACGAATTTAGGATGCCTAAACAATTACTTTTAATTTTCTTACTCAGCTCTTCTTCTCTCCTGGCTCAGGTAGGCGGAGAGAATGTGTATCGTTTTTTACTCTTGCCAAATTCTGCCCGTCTAACAGCGTTGGGAGGAATGAATATTAGTGCCCAGGATCCTACAGCTGCAGCTGCCATATTTAATCCGGCTTTATTAGACGAGACCTCACATCAGGCATTGTCTTTCAATCATCAGTTTTATTTTGCCGGTACTCAGCATGGGTTCTTTAATTATGCGCACCATTTGCCCAAAAAAATGCTCACATTACATACAGGATTCCAATATATAAGGTATGGGGATTTTCTTTTGACAGATGAATTTGATCAACAAATGGGAACCTTTAATGCAGGCGAATTTGCATGGACAGTGGGTGCTTCCAGGACCATTTATGACAGGTTGAGAGCCGGAATCAATATCAAGGTGATCAACTCCACGCTGGAAACATACAACGCATTTGCAATCGCCGGAGATCTGGCACTACAATATTTTGTGCCGGAAAAGAAATTTTCAGCCGCTCTCGTCATTAATAACATTGGAGGAACACTCAAAAAATATCGTGAAGGCAATCGAGAAACAATGCCCTATGATGTCAGAATAGGGATTAGCAAAAGACTTGCAAAAGCTCCTATTCAGTTTTCTGTAACAGGGCATCATTTGCACAGATGGAATCTCCTCTATGACAATCCGGAAAGCGAAGAGAAAAACTTTCTCATTAATGATATGCCAGAAGAGGAGAATCGATTCACCCAACAAATTGATAATTTCTTCCGCCACCTCGTTTTTGGAGCTGAATTGTTTATAGGCAAAAAAGAACAATTCAGAATCAGAATAGGCTATAACCACTTCAGAAGAAGAGAACTCACTGTTGTAGGATTCCGGAGTTTAGCGGGAATGAGCGGAGGAGTCGGCTTCAAAATCAACAGGTTCAGAATTGATTATGGTTTCGGCACTTATCATCTTGCTGGAAGTGCTCATCATTTTAGTATATCCACCAACCTGCAAGACTTCAACAGGGATATTAATCTTCCATAATGCCCAAATTCTAAAGTGTGAGCATTAACCTTCGAAGATTATTCTTTGGCCGGTTATTGAATTTGAATTGGACTTATGAACCGAATCACACAGGCGGCAATATTATTTTTAAAGAATAATGAATCCATTTTACATCTTTATGGGACACTAATGGTTTATTAAACGTAGTTTTTACCTGCATAATCACCGGCTCATAATGATTAATTGTAATAAAAGTCCTACTTCTGCTCCTTCTCAGGATTATCAGGCTGTTCTGGATGAAAAACAAGCTGATAATCATTTGAACTACAGCATTGAAGCGAAACTTGGGGGGATAGAATCTGCCTGGGATGCCCTTACCGGTACTATTTTCATGTCATCAGAATACCTGATCGGTCTGGAATCAGCTCCGGCTAAAGGTATGGAGTACAGGTATGTAATAGTGTATGCAGGAGTTACTCCTATTGCAAAACTCTATTTTCAAATTGTACATTTTAATGCAGCGAAGAGTTTAGGTCAGGAAAATCCTCCGGAAACTGCTAAATGCTCTTTTTTTTCGCACCTGATTCAAGCAATTAAACTAAATGTAGCGCGGAATATAGATTTCCATACTATCGTATGTGGCAATTTGTTATTGACCGGAGAAAACGGATGGGTATTTATAGATCAATTATCTCAGGAAAAAAGAGAGAAAATTATTGAATCAGCATATGCGCTGGTTCGGGAGGCTTTGAAGAAAACTCATAAGGATGAAATTGCAGTGTCTTTATTGAAAGAAAAATATCCGGAAGCCAAGCTATCATCGGAATTTAAAAATACCGGAAAATGGCATGAGTTTCGTATTCAGCCGAATATGTTGATGCAAGTCAATCCGGAATGGCAGTGCTTTGAAGATTATTTGGCTGCCATGCACTCCAAATATCGTATCCGGGCCAGAAGAGCTCAAAAAAAATTGACCGATATCACTGTTGAATCACTTTCTGAAGCAGCAATAAAGGATCATTCGAATATTCTGCATCAACTTTATCTTGAGACCATAGGTACTGCCGGATTTAATATGGTGAAACTGGGCATGGATTACTTCTATGAGATCAAAAAAAATATGGGTGACAAATTTCAGGTCAAAGTCTTTAAAAAGGAATCCAGAATTGTGGGTTTCTTTAGCTATTTTTTAAACAATGACAGTCTGGTCGCTCACATGGTGGGCTTTGATAATTCTCTAAACAAGACTTATCAGATTTATTTGAATATGCTTTATCGCCTTATCGGGGAAGGAATAAAAGAAAAAGTTGACAGAATCAATCTGGGAAGGACAGCCATGGAAATCAAGAGCTCTGTCGGTGCTCATCCGGTGGACATGTATTGTTATATCAGGCATCGCAACAGATTATACAATAAGATCGCTCCAAATCTTATCGACCTGCTAAGTCCACAAGAGGAATGGGTGCAAAGACATCCGTTCAAATCAGATGAAATCACTTAGTAAGAAAGACTGCTCTAATTAAATATCCGGATTGATTCAGTTTGAAATAAAACTTGTTTTCACAATATTTTGATCAAAAAAAAATGACCCGATCATTGCCGTTGCAACTCGGGTCATAGACTAAGGTCTCAAAATAAGAAAACTACATCTTTATAATTCAGGCAAAAACGCCTTTCATATATAATTTTTTTGTATAATTACAACTCATATACAACGCTAAGTATATGCTTGTAGTTCATTCTTTTCAAATATTATGCCAAAAATCACTTATATGTTCAATGGCACTTCACAACTTATAAAAGATTCCCTGGAACTTGAGCTGTTATTGTTCTGAATGCTATATTCTTTACAAAGATACTCTCTGCGAATCTATAAAAACAATAGATGACTGCATTTTGATAGGTGCAGGTCTCAGATATTTTTTTTGATGATACGTATCTAAGTTGATAGGAATTAAAAGGAATACGTATATACTTCTGTAGTTTCAATCCCACTCATCCACATTCTGGTCCGGAGAAGAACGGGAAAGTAAAAAGCTAAGTATAGATACACTAACCAGAATCAACGAGTAAAGTAAAAAATTCTCCATTTGCTTTGTTTTAGTCTTTTGGGGGGACTTAATTGGACAAATGGTATGTAGGTAGAAGGCGGATAAAAACTGAAAGGTCAGCTATGCAGCAACAAATATATGTCAATAAATTGTAATGTGAAATTTGAACAGATTTTTTTTTCTATTTTAAGAACTAAATTCTCTGAAATACAATTTTAAATACTTAATTATTTAGACCTTGTATAGACTATGTTGACAGAAATCATCTTTGATATCATTAATAATTAAATTTCAAGGGTTAAATTTGTAGCTAGTTCGGTATAGATCATCATGGATATTAATAAAATAAAAAGGAAAAGATGAAGTTAGTAGAAATTGAGCGCAAGGGCGGACTTACTCCGGAGCGATTTGCTGCTGAGCATTTAAAGCCCATGAAGCCCGTCATCTTTACCGATTTGATGGACCCCTGGCCTGCTAAATCCAAATGGACTGTTGAATACTTTAAAAAAGAATATGGTCACCTGAGAGTGCCTATCTTCTCAGCTAATTATTCCAAACCGGGAAAAACTTACATGGTGGCTGACAGAGAGATGGATTTTCGCGATTATCTGACTGAGATGGAACAAGGACCATCAGATCTAAGAATGTTTCTTTTCAATATATTTCGTCATGCTCCTGAATTATGCGATGATTTTGCAATTCCAACGATCATGGAAGGCTTTATCAAATCTTTCCCTTTTATGTTTTTTGGTGGGCAAGGTTCAAAGGTAGCATTGCATTATGATATTGATATGTCTCATGTATTTCTCAATCAGATTTATGGCCGCAAGCGTGTAGTTTTATTTGCTCCGGAACAATCCAACAATATATACCGCCACCCTTATACAGTTGCTTCATATATTGATGTCAACAAACCGGATTATGAAAAATTTCCTGCACTGAAATTGGCAGAAGGTTTTGAGTGTATTCTCATGCCCGGAGAAACCCTGTTCATGCCTAGTGGTTACTGGCATTACATAGAATACACTGATTTTGGATATTCCATCAGCCTCCGTGCCAATGAGTCGATTGTACGCAAAATCAAAGGTGTCTATAATATAGCTACCCATTACGTAGTTGACAAAGGCATGAATAAGATCATGGGTGATAAATGGCGGGATATGAAAGCCAGTATGGCTAAAAAACGCGCAAATGAACCTATCATAGCTTAGGCTCAGTTAATCTTTCCAGAAAAATATTTTACAGAGCAAGTCTTTCGGCTTGCTCTTTTTTTTGATACTTATGTTCGATTCCTGGCGGGACTACAACACAATAAAACTATTATTCCCCTCGTCTTATCCTGCTGTCAAGCCCCCTTTTTCTAGAAATTCAGATCTGCTGATCAATATTTAACACATTTTAAATATGTTTAATATGAATTTTGTCTACTTTTGTTAGTCAATATGAAATGATATGATAAGATTGATAATTTGCAGCACTCTCATTTGCTTTGCCGTTCTGGAATCAGGTGCACAATACAAGGTATATCAGGACTATGTGGAGCTTCACAAAGAAATAGCTGTGACCGAAATGCATCGCACAGGAATTCCGGCAAGCATTAAGCTGGCACAGGCCTTGCTGGAATCCAATGCCGGGAGGAGTGATTTGGCCACTAAGGCCAATAATCATTTCGGAATCAAATGTGGTGGCGACTGGACCGGGAATACTTACCGCAAAGAGGATGACGATTATGATAGTGATGGTCAACTGACCAAATCCTGCTTCAGAGCCTTTTCAAGCACCGAGGAATCCTTTATCGCTCATTCTGAATTTCTGAGAAATCCATCCAAAATGAATCGGTATGGATTTTTATTCAACCTGAAAACCACGGATTACCAGGGCTGGGCTACCGGCCTCAGGAAAGCAGGTTATGCAACTGATCCCAATTATGCCAGCAGGCTCATAAAAATCGTAGAAGATTATCAACTCTCAAAACTCGACGTCCTTGTTTCCGGAATGGATATTCCTGTGTTAGCTCAGGTGGACAATACCCGCGAGAAATCGGGGAAAAAGAAAAAAGGAAGCGCTCCAAAAAATACATTGCCTAAAGGTATCCTTCACAACAATGAGGTAAAAATGGTATTTGCCCTAAGCGGAGATACTCCGGAAAAAATCAGCCAGCGAACCGGATACAGTGCATCCAGGATCATCAGCTATAATGAAAAAATAATATCTCCCGATCAGATCCTGACATACGGTGAACGAGTATATCTCTCCAGAAAAAAATCGGGATTCCGCGGCCGTTTGAATTGGCATTACGTCAAAAAAGGAGACTCGATGTATAGCATTTCACAGGCTTATGGTATAAGGCTTTCTTCACTTCTGTCCAAAAACAGAATGAAAGCAGGAGAAGAACCCGCTATAGGAACCAGAATCAAGCTCAGATGGCGTATTGACAGGGATCAAAAACCTACACTAAAAACTGAATCTCCTAATATCCTTCCTGATAAACCGCTCATGAAAAACCCTGATACTGATGTCTATAACACGGACGAGCTGGTCGCATCCAACCATTCCACCGATGTCAGTAACCCGGAAAAGTATCACTACGTAAATGATGGGGATACACTTTATAGCATTTCAAGGCAATATAACTTATCTTTGGACAGATTAAAGTCTTTGAATAATCTGAACGGAGACCTGATCCGAAAGGGACAAAGACTTAAGATTCGTTAAAACTTAATTGCAATTTATGCAACAAATATTCCCTCAAAGAGTAGTTTTTACGACCCTGTTAGTTGTAGTCTGCATCTTTTCAGGCTATGCACAGAGTTATGGATTTGGACTGAAAGGTGGATTAACCGGAGCCACCCAAGCCTGGGAAAGCCGCAGCAGAGCCAACAGTTTAATGCTGGGCTGGCATGTTGCAGCTTTTATTGAAAGTCAGGACAATACCGAGGATAAATTTTCAATTTTTTCTCAATTGGGATATCATACCCGGGGGAGCGCAGCCCGATTTTCCGGTGGAGTTGGATTTGACGGGCAGATCCTGGACGCAAGAACCTTCAGGCTACAATTTAATAACATTTCCCTTGCACTTGGAGGCAAAAGAAAATACCCTGCTTTCACCGGGCATCAGTGGTTCTATAGTCTGGCTGTCCGCGGTGAATACACACTCGATTACAATTTAGAAATTTACTCCGGGTTTGCAGAAGGTGTCCGAAGATTTAATTTTGGTATTTCTGTTGGAACAGGTTATCAATTCAATATTGCTGAAAAGGTAGGAATCGTTCTGGAATTACAAGTTCAGCCTGATTTTTCCAGACAAGTATTTATCCCTCCCTCCCGGTGGAATAATCCATACAATGGACAGCTACAGCAACTTCCGGAGCAGAACATCAGGAACTTATCCGTTGAATTAACTGTAGGCTTCAGACTGCTGAGAGAGATAGTGTACGAAGAAGATTATAATGAGTATTAAGCTCGTTTAATGGAATTTTCACTCCGACTATAATTGATTCATTGAAATTAAATTTATTTAACGTATTTTTTCGTTGCATAACGTATTATTATTTTGTAATGTCAGTAAAGTAATATAACTTCGTTTTATCAAACGAATAGTTATGTATAAATGGCTCTTCATTTTATCATTGTTGATCAGGATATCGGTCATTCACGGGCAGCAGGAGCTGGTCCAATCTGATACTCTGTTGCAATCTTTGATGCGACAACAGAAGTTTCACGAGGCAGTCCCCTTACTGCAAAATTATGTGAATCAATTTCCTGATAATATTTCATTGTGGGAACAAATTGCAGAAATATATAGCCAGACCGGACAAAATGCGCCGGCAAGAAATGCCTGGGAAACTATCCTGCAATTGGATAGCACACACCTAAATGCACTGTATCAGTTGGGTGCTATACACCTCAATGCCGAGGACTACATCCGGGCTGAATTGTGTTTCGACAAACTGGTAAGTATAGAACCTGAACATACTTACTATCTCAAGATGCAGGCGAGGATCAAATCCCTTCGCAATAAATCCATTGAAGCATTTTCAGCTTATTCAGCTGCTAATAAACTCAATCCCAATGATCTTGATGTGATCAGGGCGCTTGCTGATATTTTTCATGCCAACGAGCAATATCATGAATCGGATAGTCTGATTGCAGCAGGATTATTGCTGGATCCTGATCATTTCAAATTGCGTAAAATGCAAATCGAAGCATGTTACAGCCTAAAGTACTATGAGCACACAATGCAACTTCTGGAAGAATTAAAGGAGACACCATATTTCAATAATTATTTCAGGCGAATGCTGAGCATTTGTTACATTCAGAATGGAAGGCATAGTGACGCGCTGGAAGTGCTCAACACAATAGAAGAACCGGATCAGAACGAAGAATACACTTTTTTCTATTTATCCAAAGCATATCAGGGCCTTGGAAACAAGGTTCTGGCGAGACACTGGATGCAAAAAACTATAGAAACCTGCAAACATCCCAATGAAGGCAAATATTGGTACATGCTCGCAAATATTCTGATAGAGGCAGAGTTGTACACACTTGCCAAAGATGCTTATTTGAAATCCAGAAATTTTCTGGATGATCCGATGCTCACTTTTTGGGCAGCACGCGCAGCAGATGCAGGAGAAAAATATTATGAAGCTCGTTCTCTTTACACGCAGTTTATTTATACTAATGGTGATTTGGATCCGGAATCACTTGAATTTGCTAAAGAAAGAATTAAAATATTAAACACGGAATAACAATGCAAAAGCTCACTAAAGCAGAAGAAGAAATCATGCAGTTGATCTGGCAACTCGGTCCATGCACCGTCTCTCAGGTCATAGAACTTATAGAAGAGGAGCCCAAACCTCCACACTCTTCTATTTCTTCCATAGTTCGAATCCTGGAAAAGAAAGGATTTGTTGATCATAAAGCCTATGGGCGTACTTACGAATACTTTCCTATCGTTTCTAAGGAAGAATACAGTGGTAGCTCCATTAAATCATTGATAAATGATTATTTTGAGGGTTCAGTGAAATCCCTGGTATCATTTTTAGTTAAGCAGGAAAAAGTAGACAAAGATGAATTAATGAAAATATTGAATGAATCTGATAAAAAGCGCTGATTATGTGGTCCTACATTCTTGAAGTTCATATTTGCTGGCTCGTATTATATGCATTTTATGTTGCCTCATTGAGCAAGGAAACCTATTACCATGCTAACAGATGGTACCTCCTGACCGCATTTATGCTGGGACTTTTCATTCCATTTATCAAGTTTTCTCAGTTGGGAGTTGAATCCTTTACTACAACACTAACGGCACAATTACCAGTAATAGAAATTACAGAAGCAGGAAATTGGATTCAATCAAATTTCAACCTAAGCGAAACTCTTTGGGTCATCTACTGGTCAGGTGTTGCCATAGGGCTATTCAGATTATTTTTGGGGATCATGGGAATCTGGAAGTTATACTCCGAAGGAGAGCTCCAGCGGTCAAGAGGCTATACTACTGTGTATCTGGATGAGCCCATCGAACCATTTTCTTTTTTCCAATGCCTCTTCATCCATAAAGAACATATGCTGAATGAAAGAGAATGGAATACGCTGTTGCAGCATGAGATCACACATATTCGTCACTGGCACAGTTTGGACAGAATGGTGATGGATATTATTGCTATATTCTTTTGGTTTAGCCCCATGGTCTGGATGTTCAAGAAATCACTGAAAGATGTACATGAATTCGAAGCAGATGCTCATGTGCTGAGGACAAGTCCATTAATGGATTATGGTCAATTGCTTTTGAAGTATGCGAATCAGCCCCTGCAAAAATCAGCAAGCATTGGAAATGCTTTTTTTGGAACACAACTAAAGCGTAGATTCATCATGATGGCCAAAAGACCTTCCAATGAAATTTCATTATTAAAATATTTGTTGGCATTGCCTATTTTGATGCTGATGTTTTTTGCTTTATCCTGTAAGGACGCCATCGAGGATCAGCTGGGCTTTGAGAAACCACAAAATGCTGATAAGGAACAAATTGTAGACTACGATGCGAATGCTTTAATGGCTGATGAAAACAAAGAGGATGTTTTTGTGCGGGTGGAACAGATGCCCCAATTTCCGGGAGGAGAAAAAGCATTATTGGAATTCATTCAGCAGAATATTGTATATCCACAGGAAGCAAGGGATGCCGGTCTGGAGGGGATGGTGGTGATCCAGTTCAATGTAAATGAAGATGGAAGGCTTTCGGATGCTGAAATTGCAAGAGGTGTAGGCATGGGATGCAGCGAAGAGGCCCTGAGAGTCGTAAAGTCTATGCCGGACTGGATACCGGGTAAGCAGAATGGTAAAAATGTAAAAGTGAAATTTACGCTGCCGGTACGATTCAAGCTCAAATAAATTTTTTTAAGTTGATTCATGCTTGTTTAAAATTGCTTGTGCACCATGCACACAGATTGCCATTTTATTATTTTTAAAATCAAATTTTGATGAAAAATTTCTTTAGTTCCGTCTGGTTATCTCTGATTCTGAGCCTGTTCTTAGCTGTATTTTGTATTCCTTCCATGATGGCCTATTCAGAACCAATAATTATTGACACTATTCCTGAGGTAAAGTTTGACAGCATATCAAATGCCTATATCAGAGTAGAAAAGATGCCTGTGTATCCGGAAGGTGAGAAAGCATTGATGAAGTTTATCTCAGAAAATATAAAGTATCCTCCAAAAGCACAAGAAGCAGGAATTCAAGGGTTTGTTATAGTTCAGTTCCTGATAGATAAAACCGGAAAAATAACAGACCCTAAGGTAGTTCGGGGAATTGGTGGAGGATGTGATGAAGAAGCTATTAGGGTTGTAAAATTGATGCCAGCATGGACTCCCGGATACCATAAAGCAGAACCGGTCCCTGTAATGTTTACTTTGCCAATACGTTTCAAATTATCCACAACCTGATTAATTATTAAAAAGTAAAACATGAACATCAAACTACTTTCGTTGAAATGGTCTGCTTGCTGCATTTTCTTTCTATTTCTATCCAGCTCATTATACTCACAGGAAGAATGGCAGGGAAGGACCTTATATAGTGCAGTCGATACCATGCCCTCATTTGAAAATGGGGAAAGGGGGCTAATGGAATATCTTTCCAAAAATATCAAATATCCCACCAAAGCAAGAGAAAAGGGAATTATGGGAACAGTCATTGCATCATACATTATCGATGAAAATGGACAAGTCCATGAACCCAGCATTAAGAGAGGTATAGGATATGGTTGTGATGAAGAAGTGCTTCGAATCATCCGGGAAATGCCGGACAAATGGAATCCCGGGATCAAAAATGGAAAACGTGTGCCCGTGAGAATGACGCTTCCTGTGAAATTTAGGTTGTAAAAGTCATTGCTGATAGATCCCTCAATAGTGAAGTATTTGCAAATATCAGAAAGCAGAGAATGAATGCATTTTCAAGTTCATCTCTTTCTCTGCCTTCCAATTATATATTGCTTAATAGCTCTCTCTGAACTATACCAGACATTACCTTCTTTGTAAGCATCTATCTTACCTTGTCGGGCCAATAAACTGAGGTATTCCTGGCCATAAGGCACCGCCGACTCTTCAACAATGGATTGCAGGGACTGGTAATCATCACGCTCTGCATCCAGGTGACTCAGGTAAAGATCCAATGATCTCTCCACAGATTGAAACCATAGCAAAAACCATTTGTCCATGACTCCTGCATTTGCCTTATTCAATCCGTCATAGTATTTTCGCCTGTCAGATTTTAGAATGAAAGCCGGAGGAAAACCATTTTGCATCATGAAAATATTGGATACTAATCTGGTAGTCCTGCCATTACCATCAAAAAATGGATGTATCCATACGAAACGATGGTGAAATAAAGCACTTTTTACTACAGGATGAATATCATGAAAGGTCTCCGACCAATGAATTAATTCTTCCATCAATTCCGTAACTACAGATGCATTCGGAGGTGTAAAATTAGCCCCTGTAATCCTGACTCCTGCTGAGCGGTATCTGCCGGCATATTGTTTGTCGATTTTGTCCATAACCAATGAATGAATATCAAGAATATCCCTCTCACGCAAAATCGTGCGATTACTCACAAAATCTTCCAGCCAACCAATAGCCTCATGGTGATTGACAGCTTCAAGATGCTCCCTCAATGGCTTTCCGCCTATTGTTAATCCGTCTTCAATTACGAACCGGGTCTCATTCAAAGTAAGAGTATTACCTTCAATGGCATTACTATGATAAGTCCATTCAAAAGACATATTGTCTTTGAACTTCCTGACTAATATCTCCGGTAAAGGCCGGAATGAATCAAGCAAATGCTTCTTACTGTCTATCCTGTCAAGGATAACCTGCAAATTATCAGCCAAATCATATCTCTTTACCCATTTCATACCACAAAGATACACTAATATCGGTATTGATTAAATAATTCTTATCCGATATTAAAATCACTTATCAATGCTTGTTAATTCAGCTTGTAATGAATTAAAAATTCATAAAAATATCGGATCCCAGTTGGAAACTGGGACAATCGGTTTTGTTGGAAAAACACAGCTAAATAAGATGCCCCAAATCTTCCCATTGACGGTTTTGTAAAATATTGGATTTCAATATTTTATGATGAATAATATTTCCCTTTTTCTTGCTCAAAATCAAATTTTATATCGGCTGCTGATTTGGCTGTTCCAAATCTCCTATATAACACTTTTGCAGAATGCTGATTATCAATGCTTTGTAAACAATCAAAATTTAAACATTTTGCATAACTATTTATAATAACTCGGCGTCTAATGGCTGTTCCAAATCTGATCCCCAAAGCTTTGGGGACTGAAAGCTGAAAACTGAAATTAGGCCCCGCTGTGTTATCTTCATCGAATGGCAACATTCCTTGTCGCGGGGACTAAAATCTGAAACTACTGATCCCCAAAGCTTTGGGGAGAAACCTGAAATCCATGGAGAGCTTAATTGAATTCACCTTATAAACATATCCTTCCGTTTTCCTTCCATTCTTTCGACATGATCGACAGAGCCAAGGCGGAATAAAAATGGAATTTGACCGGCCTTTTCAGCCTTCATTTCCATTCTGCAAAAAAAAGCCGTAGCCATATTGTCGGGAAGTATCAAATTGGGTGCTTTAAGTATAAGGCGATCCTTCTTTTCATCATGTTTTTTGTTGAAAAAAATAGGGAGTGAATTTATCTGAAGGGGCCATCTTGATACTGAAATTCCTGCGCCTGCTGTCTGAGCAGACAGTGTGGTACCGGCGAAGAGCAATACAATGCTACTCAATATCCTGAATCTTCTTACTGCCGGCATACATTTCATATTTTAGGAATTTGCAGACAATCGGGCCATTCATGAGAGGTATTTTTTTGGACGGCTTCAGCCCTATAGATTTCGTGGCAGGAGTATCTGCAGCAATGATCCATGCTTCATGTCCCTGCCATTTGTGTTTGAGAGTAGATCCGATTTTTTCATAGAACAGGTTGGCATCTCTGATTGTAATTCTCTCATTGTATGGTGGATTGAACATCAATACAGTCTGTTCTTCCGGAGCAATCAGGTCGTGAAAGTTTTTTTGATCTATTTGAATATCTCCGTAAAGTCTTGCTGCAATCAGGTTCTCGCGGCATTTGCGCATCGTGATGATATCCCTGTCATATCCTCGTATAGGGGCTATGGGAGCTTTCAGTTTCATATCGGAATAATGCGAACGGACTTCTTCCCACAATATCGGTTCAAAATCCAGCCAATTCATAAATCCAAAAGATTTTCTAAAATATTGAGCCGGTACTTTCATGGAAACCATAGCTGCTTCCAAAAGTATCGTTCCGGATCCACACATAGGATCTATCAAGGGTTTTTCAGGTGTCCAGTCGCTGACAGCCAGCATTCCCGCTGCCAATACTTCACTCAAAGGAGCTAATCCCTGATGCTTTCTGTATCCGCGCATGTGCAAACTCTCTCCTGATGCATCCAGATACAGGGAACAAACATCTTCATAAATATGCAAATGTATCTGATAATCAGGATTTTCAGTATCAACGGACGGGCGCTTTCTGCCACTCAGTTTAAACTGATCAACAATGGCATCCTTCGTCTTATAAGCTAAAAATTTGGAATGTTTGAAAAGAGATGAATGCATGACCACATCTATTGCAAATGTGTTTTCATCAGTAAACAACTCATGCCAGCGTACCAAATCATAAGTCGCATCATAAATTTCCTGCTCACTTTTTGCCTTGAAATCTACTATCTTTTTCAAAAATCGCAGGGCAAGTCTTGAGCAATAATTGACCGTATAAAGCAATTTCAAATCACCTGAAAATTGTATGCCACGGGGAACAACTTTCAGATCTGTTGCTCCCAGAGCCACCAATTCATCATGCAGGGCGTCTTCAAGACCCTGGTAACATTTAGCAAAAAACTGCATTTTAGTATTTTCATCTTTAGGCTCACTCATACTTGTATAACACCCGGATTAAAGCGCTCAACAGGCGCATGATTGGCAGCTTCAATGCCTAAAGAAATCACCTGTCTGGTTTCAACAGGATCTATAATTGCATCGACCCAAAGTCTGGACGCTGCGTAATATGGCGAGGTCTGATCCTCATACCTTTGCTTTATCTCATTGTACATTTCCTTTTCCTGGATGGGGTCGGGAGTTTGTCCTTTGGATTTCATGCTGGCAACTTGTATTTGCAAAAGCACCTGCGCTGCCTGAGAGCCACCCATTACAGCAATTTTTGCTGTTGGCCAGGCAACTATCAATCTGGGATCATAAGCTTTTCCACACATGGCGTAATTGCCGGCCCCATACGAGTTACCCATTACCACAGTGAATTTTGGAACAGTAGAATTGGCAACTGCGTTGACCATTTTGGCCCCATCTTTGATGATTCCTCCGTGTTCGGATCTGCTTCCCACCATGAATCCTGTCACATCGTGAAGGAAAACCAGAGGAATTTTTTTCTGATTACAGATCATAATAAACCGGGCGGCTTTATCAGCAGAATCTGAATATATAACACCACCGAATTGCATTTCACCTTTAGCGGTTTTGACCACTTCCCGATTGTTAACTACTATCCCGACAGCCCAACCATCTATACGTGCATAAGCGCAGATAATGGTCTTACCATATCCTTGTTTGTACTGAGTAATACTACCCTCATCTACTAAACACTCCAATAATTCCAAAGACTTATATGGTCGTGCACCTTCTTCAGGAAAAATTCCATATATATCTTCGATCGGACGGGCAGGATCTTTGGCCGGAATCCTGTCGAATCCCGCTGTTTCCATCCTTCCGAATTTATCAACTAAATCCCTGATGGTATTCAAACAGGTTTTGTCATCCGGCATTTTGTAATCCGTTACTCCTGAAATTTCAGACTGAGTGCTCGCACCACCGAGAGTTTCTTTATCTACATCTTCTCCGATGGCAGCTTTGACTAAATAAGGACCGGCGAGGAAAATGGAACCACTTTTATCAACAATCAATGCTTCATCAGACATGATGGGCAGATAGGCTCCTCCGGCAACACAGCTGCCCATGATTGCAGCAATCTGTGGGATTCCCATACTGGATAAGCGCGCATTATTTCTGAATATTCGCCCAAAATGTTCTTTGTCAGGGAAAATTTCATCCTGCATAGGAAGATATACACCAGCACTGTCCACTAGATAAATGATGGGCAACCTGTTTTCCATGGCAATCTCCTGAGCGCGGAGATTCTTCTTCCCGGTGGCAGGAAACCAGGCACCTGCTTTCACGGTAGGATCATTTGCGACAACAATACATTGTCTGCCTTTTACATAACCAATCACCACAATCACTCCGGCTGCCGGACAACCCCCATGTTCTTCATACATACCAAGAGCGGCAAAGGCTCCCAATTCGAATCTGTTTGTCCCGGGATCAAGAAGAAAGTCAATCCGCTCTCTGGCAGTCAACCTGCCCTCTGCTCTCATCTTTTCCATTTTCTTCTTCCCGCCACCCAAAGAAATTTCAGACAACCGGCGTTTCATTTTAACAATGGTCAACTTCATTGCATCCTCGTTTCGGTTGAATGTCAGGTCAACTCCAATGTTCTTGTTCTCCGGCATAACTCACTTTTAATTTATAAATCGGACGGCATCAAGCCTTGGTTTACAATCTCTTGATAAGGGTGGTAGAGCTCCCTTTTAAAGACTCCACCTCAGGTTCCATCTGATCAGCTATTGGCGTTCCTTTTGCAGTTCTGGTAAAAGTGCCATCAGTGCTAACTGTCAATTTACCTTCCTGGATTAATCCCGTGGATTTTTCCAGTTTCAAATCATAATTGGAGCTAATCTTTCCTTTGAATTCAATAAACAAATTGACTCCCATGCCTATCTCAACTTCCCCATCAAGGGTTTCTATAATGCTGGTCCCCTGCACATCCACCCATTGATCATCAGATGATATTATTTTCCATTCATATTCCTGCTCTTTTTTCAGGATATTCATGAATGACATTTGATGTAAAGTTTTCCAGGTATTTCCGCTCGTAGCTTTGACGGGCAAATAATCGATCCACTCAGTAAACAATCCATTTCGGATCTCATCAGTCATCAGGGCCACCATTTTCGTTTCATATTCGCCTTCATCCTCTATGAGACTCAAAGCATTCACTTTTTCCATGTAAGTGACAGAATTATCATATGGGTACTTAATTCCACCTTGTTTAGTAACATAGTATTTGATGGGATTATTCAACAATGAGTCTTTCAGAAGGTCACCGAATCCTCCAAATACTTCCTCTTCACCTTCAGTAAGCATGCTCATTTCTGTAAATGTAATTGCTGAAATATACTTATCGGCACTATCCGATGAAAACACTACATTGAACTTCAGTACATTCTGAACAGACTCCTCTTCTTCTCCGACAGTTCTAACTGCATCACTGCTCAACTCATATGAGTAGGGCGAATCCATTTGAGGATTCAATTCCAATTTTACATTATTTCCGCAGGATAGCAAGAAAATCAAGAGGGCAAGTGGAAGATACTTCATGAATTATATTTGATTAATAAAATACGATGCGCTGGTCTAAATAAATCAGCTGAATTTGAAATTTATATTTTTGACAAAATAAGAAAATTGAAATTAACCTGATTAGTCATTTAATTTCAATACTTCAAGGAATGCCTTTTGTGGAACTTCTACATTTCCTATTTGCCTCATTTTCTTCTTTCCTGCCTTTTGCTTTTCAAGAAGTTTCCGCTTTCTGGAGATATCACCGCCATAACATTTCGCTGTAACATCTTTTCTCATAGCGGAAATAGTCTCTCTGGCTATAACTTTGGCACCAATTGCAGCCTGAATAGCGATAACGAATTGTTGACGGGGAAGCAAATCTTTAAGTTTCTTACAGATTTTACGGCCGAATGCTTCGGCTTTTGTCCTGTGAACCAAGGCAGATAGTGCATCAACAGGCTCAGCATTCAACTTCAATTCCAGACAAACCAGATCTGTATCCCGATAATCAATAGGCTGATAATCGAAGGAAGCATAACCCCTGGAGATAGACTTAAGTCTGTCATAAAAATCAAAGACAATCTCGGCTAGCGGTAATTCAAATGTCATCTCCACTCTGCCTTGTGTCAGATACACCTGCTTGATAAGAATTCCTCTTTTGTCAAGACATAGTGTGATAATAGCTCCTATGAATTCCGGCTTTGTAATGATTTGAGCAGAAATATATGGCTCTTTACAGTATTCCAGAAAGTTTTGATCAGGCAGGTCATTTGGAGTATTTACAACAAACTCTTTAGAATCTGCTTTTCTCATTTTTGCTCTGTAGGATACGTTAGGCACAGTGGTAATTACATCCTGATCAAATTCCCGCGTAAGTCGCTCCTGAATAATCTCAAGATGAAGCATCCCAAGAAATCCACAACGAAAACCAAAACCCAGAGCTGCCGATGATTCAGGCTCAAATACCAGTGAAGCGTCATTCAGCTGCAACTTTTCAAGTGCATCTCTTAAGTCTTCAAAATCATCATTGTCAATTGGATATATTCCTGCGAATACCATCGGCTTGACATCTTCAAAACCCTGAATGGCAGCTGAGCAAGGATTTGCCACGGTAGTGATGGTATCACCCACTTTGATTTCCTTGGATTCTTTAATTCCTGTAATAATGTATCCTACATCACCGGCAAATAATTCCTTTTTAGGAATCTGAACCATTTGCAAAATGCCGATCTCATTGGCTTCGTACTCTTTTCCTGTGTTAAAGAAGCGCACCTTTTCGCCCTGTTTCATGGCTCCATTCAAAATTCTGAAATAGGCAATTACACCTCTGAAAGAATTAAACACAGAGTCAAAAATCAATGCCTGAAGCGGTGCTGCAGGATCACCCTTAGGTGAAGGAATGCGCTCAACGATGGCTTCCATTATGAGGTCTACACCTTCGCCGGTTTTGCCCGAAGCCTTTATAATATCTTCTGGTTTGCAGCCAATCAATTCTATGATCTGCTCAGAAACATCCTCTATCATGGCATTATCCATGTCCACTTTATTCAGAATTGGAATAATTTCAAGATCATTCTCGATAGCCAGATATAGATTAGAAATGGTTTGTGCCTGAATACCCTGAGTGGCGTCTACCAAAAGTAATGCACCTTCACAAGCAGCAATGGAGCGGGATACTTCATAAGAGAAGTCAACGTGTCCCGGAGTATCTATAAGATTGAATGTATATCTTTGACCATCAGCTCTCTCATAATACATCTGAACTGCGTGGCTCTTAATTGTGATTCCGCGCTCTCTTTCAAGGTCCATATCATCGAGTGCCTGATGCTGCATGTCGCGATCAGAAATAGTCTTGGTAATCTGTAGTAATCGATCAGATAATGTACTTTTTCCGTGATCAATGTGTGCAATGACACAAAAATTTCGAATATTTTTCATGGCGCAAATATAGAGAATAATTTACCTGTTACAATCAGCGTACCGCTAATATATCCCTGATAGGAACGCGCCGCTATCCATTGTGGTTGTGCAGACTGAAATATAATTTACAACTGATTGCTGATCAGATGTTTAGAATATCGGTTATTGTCAAAATAAGAAATTCAGACTGCAAAGCTGAATCCTTCTTCTAAGAAACGCATGTATTTTTGTTCATCAAACTTATAAAGTCTGGCTGGCCTGTGAGCTACTCTTTCCTGATATTCTTCAAGTTCTACGAGGATATTCATGGAAAGTATTTTCTTTCTAAAATTGCGCTTGTCCATTGGATATTCCAGAATGGCTTCATATAGTCGCTGAAGTTCTGACAATGTAAATTTTGGGGGTAGCAACTCAAATCCCACAGGTCTTCCTCTCACAATTTTCTTCAGCTTTTGCATACACGCTTTCAGAATTTCGAGGTGGTCGAATGCCAAATCTGAGACTTTTGAAATAGGAAACCAACTTACTTCTTCTGCATGAGACTGAGCGAATACCGTGCAATCTGCAATCTTTACGAGTGAATAATAAGCCGTTGTTATTACCCTGCCAAGTGGATGGCGGTCTACTGTACCAAAGGTCTCTACCTGCTCCAGATACACATTTTGCAATCCTGTCAGCTCTCTCAACACTCTGGCTGCTCCATCATGGATATTTTCATTCAGATAAATCAAATTACCGGGTAATGCCCAATATCCTCCAAATGGTTCTTCTCCTCTTTTGATCAGCAATATTTTCAGTTCATTTCCGTCAAAGCCGAAAATGACGCAATCCACTGAAAATGCCATGTGAAAGAAGGGTTCTGTTAAGGGTACAGATTCCTGACCGGGGTATTTTATTTGCTCTAATTGCATATAAATTGGCTAAAATTCTGTGTAATAATAACAATAATATTGCTAATTCAAAATTCTCAAAAGTATGATCATGTAAATTTTACACAAACTACCTAAAATCAAGCAGCATAATTTGAAAATTGAAGCAGGATTGCGACATTGCAGCGAAGAAGATGAAGTTAAGTCCAGCTTAAAGAGTCTCCAAAATACTTAAATATGATCAATCTAATCAGCGATACAGTGACTAAACCCAGCTCCGGCATGCTGGATGCAATGATGAGTGCTTCTGTAGGCGATGATGTCTTCAGAACTGACCCGACAGTCAATGCACTCGAAGCAAAAACTGCAGAAATGTTTGGAATGGAAGCCGCTCTATTCTGTCCTTCCGGAACCATGAGTAATCAGATCGCACTCAAAGTCCATACACAACCACTGGATGAAGTCCTTTGTGAAGAGAACAGTCATATTTATCAGTATGAGACCGGTGGATATGCCTTTCACTCCGGAGTGGCTTTGCAACTTCTGAAAGGGAAAAATGGCATTCTGAGTGCGGATCAGATTGATGAAGCCGTGCGTCCTGATCTCGACTGGCTTCCAAGAACCAGATTGATTGTAATTGAAAACTCAGCCAATCGGGCAGGTGGTAATTATTACACAATGGATGAATTGCTTCCTGTAGTGAAAATGGCGAGAGAAAAAGGACTGGGTCTTCATTTGGATGGAGCGAGACTCTTTAATGTACTGGTCGAGACAGGCGATACTACTTTGGAGTACGGAAAATTATTTGATAGTATTTCAATCTGCCTGTCTAAGGGGCTGGGGGCTCCTGCGGGAACACTTCTGCTGGGTAATGCAGCTTTCATAAAACAAGCCAGAAGAGTCAGAAAAGTCATGGGTGGCGGCATGCGTCAGACTGGATTTTTAGCCGCAGCCGGTATATATGCTTTGGATAAAAATATTGACCGCCTTAAGGAAGACAATCAAAAGGCGAAAGTATTGGGCGCTGTTCTTGAAAAATGCAGCTATGTAGATTTTGTACGACCCGTCAAAACGAATATTGTCATTTTTGATCTAAAATCTCCCAGTGCCCCATTTCTTCAAAAACTTCTGGAGCTAGGAATTAATGCCTCTTCGTTTGGACCCAGGACTGTCCGGATGGTTACGCATATGGATATCAGTGCAGAGATGATCGAACAGGTAAGCGCGATATTGCCCGCAATAGAAATGGGATAATGCTTATCCTGTTCTCACACTCCGATTAAACGAATATCCGATCAATCTCGTAAACAGGGATTTCCATAGTATTTGAACAAAATTTAACTTAAAAAGAATTTTGCTCACGCAGCTATTTGCATGCTGCTCTCGTTTCTCTTTATAATCGTTTGCTGTTGTTTTTTGCTACCTGGAATACTTGATTTCAGGATATTCTTCTTCACAATAAACACAGAAAGCGTATGAAAAACTTTAAATTTAATAATGCCGGAATCTTCCTGATTTTTCTTTTATCAAGGATGAATGCAGACATTTCCGCAGCAACCAATAGCAACAAAAAGCAGGTTTCTTATCGCTCAGATTGTATTGCGGCACAAGCAACTGCAAACCTTGAGATCAGTAAGGTCAGGGCATCTCTTCGAATCACTTCTTATTTTCGCGATGTTACAATGATTGGACCTGAATTTCAGCTTGGAAATTCTAATCGCGGATTCAGCAACTTTTTTGTAGGTAATTTGTGGCTTGGCGGATATGATCCTTTCAATAACTTGAAAGTAGCTGCAATGACTTATGCTTCAATGACTTCTAATGATTATTGGGCCGGACCAATTAATCCCGAGACAAATAGCACCAATATGACCGCCTGTAATGAATGGGATAAAAATTTTACAGTATCCGGGCAGAATATCGAACTCCACAAATCAAAATTTTTACAAGCCCAGTCGGCAGGTACGGAATATAAAGTTGAAGATATTCCTGTCGATGTGCTTGCTTGGCCAGGAATTGGTAATCCATATTTTGAGTCAGTTCATGGATTTGCTATCCCGTCTTATGTCAGTCATTTAGCGCCTTTCTACGATTTAAATTCAGATGGAATTTACGATCCAAAGAGTGGAGATTACCCATATAATTATTCCCGAACCTACGCTATTAAAGGTGATTTAGAATCTAAACAACACATGGTCTTCAGTATTAGTAATGATATTGGAAATATACATACTTCTTCCAGAGGTTTTCCAATTGGGGCTGAAATCAGAAAATTAGCTTTTGGGTTTGATACCGATGATGAACTGGGTGAAATGTTATTCTTTAACACTAAAATCCACAATCATGGACCCAACCAAATAAGTCAATTCTATGCCGGTATTTGGGCAGACACAGAAAGCTTTTGTTCATGGGGTAAGGATTATCTGGGTTTTGACTCAACACGGAATATGGCATATATTTATGAAATTATAGAAGAAGATCAATGTGAATGTACTATTGTGGGTAGTAATTGTACTTTAGTACCTGTCTCGGGAATGAGAATGTATCATGGATTTCGGAAAGATCAGGACACTGCTTCATTACAGGTTAGTTCATTTATCTACTATACAAATGGTGGTCTCAACGGAGCTATACCGGCAATGAGTGATCCATCCCAAGCAATAGAATATTACAGATATTTAAGTGGTGTCTGGAGAGATGGCACTCCATTGACTTATGGAGGAAATGGATACAATCCGGGGAGCACAGCTGTTACTAAATATGCTTATCCATCTAATCCTGCATCGACAGATTCTAACAGCTGGTCAATGTGTAATACACCTCCTATCTTAGCTGACAGAAGGATGATTATGTCCACGGGACCAATTACACTGAACCCCGGCGAAATCAATGACTTTACTTTTGGTACACTCGCAGCCCTTGTACCTAAAAATGGTTGTCCTGACATAACCATTCTGCAGGAAAATTCTGATGTGGCAACTGATCTGTTTGATCCAGGGACTGTATCTACAGATTTATTTAGCGGACTTGAAAACGACAATGTGAAACTATTCCCCAATCCCTATTTCCGCAGTGCTCATGGAAACAACCTTTGTCTGCACTTTAGGGATCTTCCTTCCAGTTGCGAACTGAGCATTATAGACATGCAGGGAAAGACGCTTGCACATTCAAAATTACAAAATATTGGCCCTGATCAATTTAATTGGGAGCCCGGCGCAGCACAATTGGCTCCGGGACTGTATTTCATAAGAGTCGCACAGAAAAATGGTACTCAACAGATTTTGAAATTCCTGATCATGGAATAACATATAAAAGACTACTCTACATGTATCGCTTCAAATCCCGCCTATTGTAAAGACAGTGGCGGGATTTCTTCTTTCAGGAAGACCCAATAAGACATTTATTAATCCACGAATTACACAAAGGGACACGAATGGATTCTAAATGAATTACAATAAATATACTTGAATTTCATTAGTGTCATTTCGTGTCTTTGGTGGACAAAAACAACTCCACCTTAAGATGTATCAAATAGTATCTTTTCCTCAGCATAATTAATCCAGGAATTACACAAAGGGACACGAATGGTTTCTAAATGAATTACAATAAATATAATTGTATTTCATTAGTGTCATTTTGTGTCTTTCGTGGACAAAAACAGCCCTTCCTTACGAAGCATCTAACAAAATCTGATACCCCACCCCCTTAATCGTCATGATACGTAAGCTTGGGTCTGGCTTCAGATAATCTCTGAGTTTTGTAATATACACATCCAGATTTCTGGAATTGAAATAACTGTCATCTCCCCAGATTTTCATGAGAATATCTTTTCGCTGAATGATCTCATGCAGTGGATCACTGAGCATTTTGAGCAATTCATTTTCTCTGAAAGAAAGATACCGCTGACCATCCGGCCATTTCAATTCATATTTCATTGGGAAATATTCCATCGATCCAATCTGAATACCTTTTGCAGGATCCTGATTGGCAGATTGCTGAGATGTCAGAAGCAATAGATTATTTACACGGGCAATGAGCTCTTCCACACTGAATGGTTTCTTGATATAATCCTGCCCTCCTAATGCGAATCCCTTGAGGATATCTTCTGTTTGCGTTTTTGCAGTCAAAAAGAGAATGGGCGTCTTCGTATCCAATGCCCTTATCTCTGAAGCCAGTGTGAATCCATCTTTGTTGGGCAACATCACATCCAGCAACACTATATGAGGCTCAAATGAACCAAATGCCTGAATAACAGCCGCCCCATCATCCTCCATCCTCACTTCAAATCCCCGCATTTCCAAACTTTCCTTGACGATGCGACCCAGATTCGGCTCATCTTCTACATAAAGAATTCTATTGGCTGTCATGATGAGTTATTGGCAAATGAATAATAAATGTGCTCCCTTTTCCTTCAGAACTTATGACTTCTATTTGACCTTTGTGCATGTCCACTACTTCTTTAACGTAACTAAGACCCAATCCATGTCCTTTCGTATTATGCCTGTCACCATTGGGCACCCTGAAGAATCGCTCAAATATCTTATTGTGATATGCCGGTTCTATTCCCGGTCCATTATCAGATACTTTTAAAATGGCGGAGTTTTCATCACCCGAGACCTCCACCTTAATGTGCGGACTATGATGATTGTACTTAATTCCATTATCAATCAGATTGATCAATACATGAAGCAGATGCGTCTGATCGCCCTCCACGATGAGTGTCTCAGGATTCAGGATTGTTTCAATTGTGCCTCCTTTTTCTGCTATCTGAATGCTGATACATCGTTCCGCTTCCAGTGCCAGTAAATTAAGATCTACCGGTCCTGTTTCCAATTTCATATGACCCTGATCTATCAAAGAGAATTGCATCACTTTTTCAATCAGTAAAGAAAGCCGGTCCAGTTCACTTCTGGCGATTTTCAAATAATCAGCAGTTTTTTGAGGATCCTGTAATGCCTGAAAATGTTGCAAAGCCTCTATTGCCACTCCTACTGTCGCTACAGGAGTTTTCAGTTCATGACTCATATTACTGACCAATTCACTTTTGATAAGGTTGAGTCTTTCCATTTGAATAATGCTTCTGTACATCATCCAAAGTGCCAGGACAATCAATCCGGTTAATACCAGAGAAAATAAAATCAGGGGAAATATTTTACTAATTAGATACCATCTGGTATGGGGAGCAATTCCTGCATAATATGTATTAACCGGCGAACCTCCTGCAAGCCAGGGAGTAATGAGTGTGTCCTTCACAGACGATGGAAAACTATCCAGGAACTTTGATTGCTCAATATAAACCACCAAATCTATTCCTGCACTGCGAACTGAAGCAAAAAAGCTGGAATCCAGCAATTTAGTATCCAATGCAAATGTATCCTGAATAGAAAAAAACTTGAGTCCATCCTTCTGTCTGATTGAAAATGCAGAAAAGCTTCTTCCTCTGTCTTCCTGATTACTTTGTTCAGGAAATGCAGTCGCAGCCTGGATCAGAATTTTTTCCCGGGTTGAATCCAGTCCCATTACAATAGTATCGTCTGATTTCAGGTTAATCTTTGGACTCCTTTCCTGCCGCAGAAAGCGCATTCTGTTACCCCGTGGAGGGTGAAATGTCATTTTGAGTGAATCCAGGATGACACTATCTTTGCCCAGTTTTTCTGAAAGTAATTGATGCATCTGCTGTTCCGTTACATTTCGAAGACTTTCAGCAAATTTTGAATTGATTTCCTTTTGAAGCCAGCTTTCCTGCAGATTGTATTGCTGTATCAACCAAACGGACAGGAATCCAACCAATAGGAAAACACTGATGATTGCTATCATCAATTTCCATTTATGATTTGCTTTCGTTTTTAAATTGATTTGGCCCCTGGATCTCATGCTATTGCAAAAGTATATGGAAATAAGCGGAGAACTTGCATCGTTTAACCTTATTTAACTTCTTTTGCAAGTCCCTTAACGATGAAGATCAAAGACAAAATTTAGCTTTGCATTTAAATCGCATATTTAAAATCAATCCATTCCGATGAAAACTATTCTTTTCAGTTTCATATTTCTTCTTCTCTTCTCTGTGGCAAATGCTCAGCAGCTGGAAGGAACCATTTTGTATGAGCAAAAAATAAACCTCCATCGCAGATTAACTGCAGAGCAGGAAGAAATGAAAGCCCGTTTGCCTGAATATTCCACCAGCAAAAAAGAAATGATTTTCAATAGAGACGCATCCCTGTACAAAGAAATGGTGGACGATGACGCAGGCGGGGGTCGTGGTGGAAGAGGATTTATGAGAATTGGCGGCGGTAGCTCCGAAGTTTATGCAGACTTTAATACGCAAATATTAACCGAAGCAACTTCTTTATTCAATGAAGACTACCTGATTGAGGGAGAATTCGAACCACTTCCATGGGTGTTGACAGGAGAAACAAAAACCATTCTTGGCCGCATGTGTCAGCAGGCAACTTACACTATTGCAGAGCCACTGACCGAGGTTGTTGCCTGGTTCACTCCTATGATTCCAATTCCCGTCGGGCCGGAAAAATACAGAGGACTTCCGGGCGCAGTACTTGAAGTCGATATCAATATGGGTGAACGTACTTTCACTGCATTCAATATTAGTGACAAACCGATCAGAGTAAAAGACCTTAAAGCTCCCAAAAAAGGTAAGAAAGTTACCAATTCAGAATTCAAAGAAATCCAGGCAGCTAAAATGAAAGAGATGGAAAATAATCCGGGACCAATGCGGTTTATGCGTGGTGGGTGAGGAATCGGTTAATCGGTTAAAGGTTTAATCGAGGTGGGTGTGTGTGTTGGGAGTGTGGTTCGATAAGGCGTTGAGAAGTTGAGGCGTTGAATCGTTAACAGCGGGGAAGGAGCTTCAAGCTACAAGCTGAAAGTCGAAAGAAAACAGCCGGGAGGAACAGCCGGTTAATCGGTTAAGGGTTTAATCGGGGTGTGAATTTAGGGTGTTGGGTTGGCGTTGCAAGATTGAAAGAGATTGATAAGATTGAAGCAGATTGAGGGGGATTGACTGAAATTGAGTAGTCATGAAAATCGGCAGCTAAATGGCTGTTTCAAATCTCCTATATAACACTTTTGCAGAACACTGATTTTCAATGCCTTATAAACAAGCGAAATTTAACCATTTTGCATAATAATTTACAAAAACTCGACGTCTTATGGCTGTTTCAAATCTAAAATCTGAAACCTGAACTCTGAAACCTGAAATTCAGGCCCCGCCGTGTTATTTTTCTTCGGATGGCTATATTCTTGTAGCGGGGACTGAAACCTGAAATCTGAAACCACTGAAAGCTGAAATCTTCCTGACTTACAACACATTATAACAAATATTTAACAGCGCCGTTAGCCTTTGTTTAATCAAATATTCGGACATTTAAGGTCTGCTTTTGGAGTCGCGAAATTTTGATCTACGCAAACAATATCCATTTTCCATCGTTAGAAAACCTATGATTCTATCCGCATTCAGACTTTCATTTATACTATGTGCCGTTATGACTTTTTTCATAATTGGTACTTCACATGCGCAGAAGGCAGTGGAAGTAATGACCCTCGAAGAATTCCAGCCGGTTCTTCAGCAAGATAATGATACCGTTTATATCGTGAATTTTTGGGCCACATGGTGCAAACCTTGTGTCGCTGAAATGCCGTATTTTGAACAACTTCACGCAAAATACAAGGATCAAAAAGTACGGGTAATCCTGGTTAGTCTGGATGTATTCAGACAATTGGAGACCAAGCTGATTCCATTTGTAGAAAAAAATAAGATACAATCACGTGTACTTATGCTCAATGAAAAAGATCCCAATAAGTATATTGATAAGATAGAACCTAGCTGGTCAGGAGCTATTCCTGCCACTATTTTTTATAAAGGCAAAAAGCGGGAATTCGTGGAAGACCACTTTGAAGATCTCGCTTCTCTGGAAACTATTGTTTTACAACTCACAAAATCTTGATGTTATGAAAAAAATTCTCTCAATTTGTTTGTCACTTGCAGTGATATTTGCTGTGACTACAGCCTTCAATTCTCCTGAAAAAACCAATGGTTTGGGAATAGGAGACAAAGCTTCTGATTTTTCATTGAAAAATGTAGATGGCAAAATGGTTTCTCTGGCTTCTATCAAAGATGCCAAAGGCTATATTGTTGTATTCACCTGTAATCACTGTCCATGGGCAGTAAAATATGAAGACAGAATTATTAAGCTTCACAATAAGTATGCACCTATGGGTTACCCTGTAGTAGCTATCAATCCGAATGATCCGGAAGTACAGCCGGAAGACAGCTTTGACAAAATGGTGAGCAGAGCAAAGGACAAAAAATTCCCTTTTGTATATCTGTTGGATGAAGGCCAAAAAGTGTATCCTGACTATGGAGCAACTAAAACTCCTCACGTTTTCTTACTGGACAAAAACCTTGTTGTACAATACATTGGTGCTATTGATGATAGCGCAGACGATGCTTCATCTGTAGAAACTCCATATCTTGAAAATGCAATCGGAGCAGTCATGAAAGGCCAACCTGTTGAAATGGCAGAAACCAAAGCCATCGGATGTAGTATCAAAACCAAAAAAGCAAAGAAATCTTAAGTTGACCTTAGTTTAGCAATTAATGCGAAGCCCGGTGATGATCTCTCCGGGCTTTTTTTTAGTGTCAATGGTTAGAACGCAACACATCAGGTGATGTCTTTTGCCTCCGGCAAAAGGTGATGGTTCGACAAGCTCACCAATAGTGTTTTTCCAGGAAAGGTCCTGAAAAAGTGATGTATTTTCTAAGAGAAAATGAGGTATTTTAATGGGTCTTTAAATTCAAAATGCGGGTAATACCTCTGACTCGCTTTGTAGCAATCCACCCTTCTCATTAATAGCCAAAAAACTCTGTATTTACATTTATTAAAATTTGATTTTCATCAAAGTTAAGAGAGATTAATCTGCAGGTTGAGTAATTGGTTTTATCTGGTTTAGTATAGCAGTCACCAATCTTGAAATTATTAAAATAATAAAACAGATGTGTAATATTATTTCTACCAATCCCAGTATGTGACTCTACACCAAAATATTTCCTCACATCAGAAATGGTGATTTCACATTGAACATTTGAAATATTTTCCACTTGCTTAGTAAATAAATAATGTTGGACATCAAGGTAATCAAGTTGAAAATGGAGGATATAGTATAGTGAATCCCTCAACTTTTCAAATCTTGCATTTTCAATTTCTGGTAGTTTGGAATACTGTACTGTGTACACTTTTGCATTCTTATCCATTGAGATATATCTGGAAATAGATTTTAAAGAACTCTTCACTTCTTTATCGCAGGGTGAAGTATGGGATTTAAATGAAGAACAAGAATTACACAGAAGAATAACTAAAGTGAATATTAGAAATGATTTCATAGTTTTACTGGATGCACGGGAGTAGACAAGGTTCAAGATCAACAAATATAACTTCAAAAGCTGTTAAT
>JALHRR010000029.1 GCA_022841345.1 Saprospiraceae bacterium | reverse complement strand
AGAGAAAGAGGATTTCCGGAAAGGGATGAATATGGGAGCCGATGACTATCTCACAAAACCTTTTGATGATAAAGAATTATTGCAAACCATAGAATTGCGACTGTCTAAAAGAGTTGCTCCTAATGCAAAACCGGAGAATGATTTGGAAGCCCACCTCACATCAGAATCTCTGCTCAAAATGGATTTGCAGCAATTGTTTGATTCTGCTGATAATCGGGTATATGATAAAAAGGATATTATTTTCAATGAAAGAGATCGCCCCCGCTATTTATATCAGCTGAAATCCGGTTCCGTAAAATTGTACCGCAGCAATGAGGAAGGCAAAGAAGTAATCTTGCAGCTGATCAAACCCGGAGGTTTTTTTGGATACTTGTCCTTGTTTTACGAAAATGAATTAACAGAATCTGCAGCTACACTGGAACGGTCTGAAATTTTGTTGATTCCAAAAGATAATTTTTTCAAGGTGATGCATTCCAGCCGGCAAGTCACCTCACATATGATTCAGTTATTGGCACAGAATGTAGCAGAAATGGAGGAGCGTCTGCTCAAAATGGCTTACAATTCTGTCCGCAAAAAAGTCGCTGAAGCCCTCTTATTTGTATATCAGCAAAAGTCCAATAGAGATCATCCGGATCCGCTTTTGCATATCCAGCGTGATGACCTGGCCGGTATTGCCGGTACAGCAAAGGAAACTGCGATTCGCACATTGGCAGATTTCAAGGAGGAAAAATTAATTTCTATTCAGGACCGTAGTATCCGATTGTTGAATATTAAGAAGTTGGAGGAATTGCCGAATTAATGTTAAAGTTTTATCCATTTCAGTGATTTTTCGTAAGTTTATCATTAGGAATGGAAATTTACTAATGAAAACAATTCTATTACATTTAACTATCATTTTGCTCCTGAGTAATTCTACTCATGGGCAAAATTGGTATTATAATCAAAACTTTCCTACCGCATTCAGAGCAAAATATGTCATTCAATATTATGAATTTGATGATTATAATTTATTTATATATTCAGAATTGATCCAACAGGGAAAACAGAACAGAATCATTCTGGAAAAACGCGATCTGGAGCATAATTTATTGGACTCTGTTATAATTTCAGTCCCTGATCATATTATTTTTATTACTGGTTTTGATTTTCAAAAAGATGAAAAGAAATTGACATTAGGCGGGGATATTTGGAGTGCTGAAGTGGATAAATCAAGTCCATATTGTTTGTTTTTTAATATGGAAGGTTTCGATGTTACGGATCAGTTTGATGCTCTTACACCTGATTATGATGTTATTAGAAATTTTGTTCGCCTTAAAGATTCTACAGGTTTTATCGGAACGGGCTATTCTACCAGGAATGGTAACTCTCAGGTTTACTTGAGAAAGTCAGATAATATTTGTCAAACGATCTGGGAGAAAGTGTATGGTCCTGCCGGATGGCAAGATGCACATTCTGTTACAGAGTTACGGGATGGAGGCTTCATGATTGGTGCATGGGTAAAGCAGGTAAATGGATATTTGAATCTATTATTGATCCGAACTGATTCACTGGGAGTCCAAAAATGGTCACGCCAATATGGAGGCATGTATGATGATGGAGGAGGACGGCAAGTCTTATTAATGAGTAATGGTAATGTACTCGTCACAGGAAGTAAACACCGTATAGGGGATATAATCAATGATAATCATATCATGGAGGTACGGCCTGCAGATGGATCTGTAGTATGGGAGAAGCAATATGGCCACGGAGAATATTATAGTTATTTCTATACTAAAGCTATTGAGCTGGAAAATAAGGATTTCGTGGTTGGGGGAATAAGAAATTTATTCTCATCTGAGTTCAATGGAATTGTTACTCACAGCACGATTACCCGCCTGGATTCAAAAGGCAAGATTATTTGGGACAGAGTTTTGTTTTTAAACCCTCACCATCTTAATATAATATCCCAACAAGGACTTAAGCAAGCCGGGGATGGAGGTTATTGGTTGTTTGGATATATGCATACGGACACCCAGGATGGATGGCTGATCAAAGTCGATAGTCTTGGTTGCCCATATCCGGATTGTGACAGTGTACAGGTGAGTTCAGATCCATTTTATTTGGAGAATGAGCCATATTTCCGGGTAGGACCTGTGCCTGCCATCAATGAAATGAGAGTATATTATAAATTTCCATATGAGATATCAGCTCCTGTGCTGGAAGTGTTTGACTTACAGGGCAGGAAATTGTATCGTATTCCTCTGAATGGATATGCACCGGAGGGAGATGTGTGGATGGATGTGTCAGACTGGGCTCATGGTATGTACTTTATGCAGATCGTCAGTGATCATAAGGTGCTGGCAACAAGGAAGGTGATGGTGGGGAGGTGAGGGAAGAGCATCAGATTTCAGGTTTCAGACGTCAGATTTCAGATGTCAAATTGAACAGCCGATTTAAAAATGAAATTTCAATTTATTGTAAAGGCAAAAGTGTAATATGGGTTTGTTCAGGTCAAAAAGAGAAATCAAATCTGTGACCTCCATTTTTTCTTTTCAGAAATCCTTTTTTTCTCTTCCAGCCTTTTTTCTACGGCGGCTTTGGAAGGTCTGCTGACTTTTCTGGGTTTTCTCTCCTGAAAAGCTTTTTCCAGCAAAGCATAAAATTTGTCGATGACTACCGTTTTATTTTGTAGTTGGGTTCGCTTTACCTGAGATTGCAGAATGAGCACGCCTTCGGTAGTGAGCTTGTTAGCCCATTTTTGTAGTAGCATTTCTTTGGCTTCTTCAGGAAGAAGTTCAGACTGAGCGACATCAAATCTGAGGGTCATTTTGGTACTGACTTTATTCACGTTCTGTCCGCCCGGACCGCTGCTTCGGGAAGCACTCAGGTCCAGCTCTTTTGTGAAATCAATATCTTTGACAGTATTCCAGATACTCATAATGGAGTGATAACATCACAAGAGCCCGAAGGATTCCGCAGCATCTTGTTTTGTCATGATTTTTGCTTCTTTCAGGCAAAAATCACGCCAAAACAGTTAGTTTTTATGTATTTAACCCCGGATTTTCATCCGGGGCTAATCATTGGTGAACCCCGTTCGGGGTTTTTTATTATAGGCAATTAGCCTGGATTTTTCAATTTCGGATTCTCATTCATTACAATCACTCTAATACTGGATTTTCATCCGGGGCTAATCGTTGGGTAAACCCCATTCGGGTATTAACAATTCAATGAACCCAAGGAATTTTAGCAATGAGCTATAAAGTAAATTAGATAAATATAACTAGGTTCAATGGAGCAAATACAATTGTTTTGATCAATTTAAAACAATGATGCTAACACTTTTGTCTATTTTTGACGTTATGAAGTGGAGATTTTCCGGCAATAAAGAAAAAGTGGATATGAGATTAAAGACTTGGATGTATGTGGGTTTGATGATGATTATGGTGCAGCAGATGCAAGCGTCCTATCTGTTACTACCGATGGATGAGCGACAAGCCAATCACCTGAAAGCATATGGTATCACCTATCTGGTACTGCAATCAGGAGCTGAAGCATATTGGCTGCTCAATTACAGGGGAGGAAGTTTTGCACTGCCATATAGTAAGATTATAGAGAAAGAATGTCTCCTAAGAAATGTGTCTTTTGAGGTGATTGCTGATGGACAATTTGCTCAGATCCAATCTGAAATTGCACACCCTGAAGCGAATATGGATGTAATCAAATTGGAAAAAGCTCCCAAAATTGCAGTGTACAGCCCGGATTTTGACTCAAAGGGTGCCCGTATTCAACCCTGGGATGATGCTGTTACCATGGTTCTCACCTTTGCAGAAATACCTTACGATGTCATATATGATAGGGAAGTGATGGAAGATAAGCTGGCACAATATGACTGGTTGCACCTTCACCACGAGGATTTCTCAGGACAGTATGGAAAGTTTTATGCCAGCTATGGTACTCAACCATGGTATAAGGAAACTCAGCGGAGGATGGAATCCCTGGCAAAAGAATTGGGATTTTCAAAAGTGAGCAAACTGAAACTGGGTGTAGTCAACAAAGTCCGTGAATATGTAATCGGTGGCGGATTCATGTTTGCTATGTGTTCGGCAACTGATACCTACGATATTGCGCTCGCTGCAGCTGACACAGATATTGCAGCAGAAATGTATGACGGCGATGGCATGGAACCCAATTTCAATATGAAGCTCAGATATGACAATACGTTTGCTTTCAGAGATTTCAGATTATCCACCAATCCTATGGAATACCGGTATTCTGACATTGATGACAAGCGTAGAAGTGTTCCTCCTCAATCAGATTACTTCACTTTGTTTGATTTTTCTGCAAAATGGGATCCGGTCCCTACGATGCTGACACAAAATCATACCCGTACTGTGAAAGGATTCATGGGTCAGACGACTGCTTTCAAAAAGGATCTGGTGAAGCCCAATGTAATCGTCCTGGGTGAAAATAAGCCAGCGAATGAAGTTCGCTACATCCATGGAACTGTAGGACAAGGGCAATGGACATTTTACGGAGGTCATGATCCTGAGGATTATCAGCATTTTGTGAATGATCCCGAAACGGATTTGTCTCTTCATCCTAATTCTCCGGGGTACAGATTGATTTTAAATAATGTGCTGTTTCCGGCAGCCAAGAAGAAGGAGAGGAAAACGTAACAGCCAATTACGAATTACGAATTACGAATTACGATTTAACAGCCTGATTAACAGCCAATTGGTGAGTTGGTGAATTAGTGAGTTGTTGAATGAAACAGCCAATTAGACAGACGAATTAACAGTCACTTTTGTTGCTGGTTGCTGGTTACTACTTGCTGGTTGAACAGCCGAAAGCCCTTTTTCTTTACTCGTTTCGAAGTCTCTGACCCGAAACGTATCGTCTGCAAATCTCAGATTTGCCTTATAATAAATTTTTAATAGGATCCTTGCCTGCTAGTATTTTGCGCTAGCTGTCACCTCCGAAATAAAATGGCTGCATCGCAGTCATTTTATTTCTGAGATGCCTGGGGCGTAGTGAGGAACGAACCTCGCCCTCACCTTTTTGCGTCAGCAAAAAGACGTCACCCCGGCCAGGCGCAGCCGTGCCGGGGCGTCACCGTGTTACGAGTAAACCCCGCAGATAACATTCAAGCAGCCTCTCTGCAAAATTTTAATTGGATATCATCTGATTTTCCTTACTTTTAGTTCAAACTTTATAAAAATGATTCGAGCTAAAATAGGGGGAATAGGTCATTATGTGCCGGAAAGAGTAGTCACAAATTTTGACCTGGAAAAAGTGATGGACACTACTGATGCATGGGTCCAGGAAAGAACCGGAATAGTGGAACGCCGCTATGGCAAAAAGCATGAAGAAACCACTACCACTATGGGAGCAAGAGCTTCTGAAATAGCCATAAGTCGTGCCGGGATTACGAAAGAAGATATTGATTTCATCATATTCGCTACTTTGAGTCCGGATTATTATTTTCCAGGCTGCGGTGTTTTATTACAACGTGAACTGGGCATTACGCATAAGGAAATGGGTTGCTTAGATATTCGCAATCAATGTTCGGGTTTTGTGTATGCCTTGTCCATTGCAGATCAGTTTGTACGAACCGGGACTTATAAAAATGTGCTGGTTGTGGGGGCGGAAATGCATTCCATGGGATTAGATTATACCACCCGCGGAAGAAATGTCACAGTTATCTTTGGAGATGGAGCAGGCGCTGCTGTAGTGCAAGCTGCCAATGATCCGGCAAAAGGAATCTTAACCTGCAAATTACATGCAAATGGTACTCATGCTGAAGAATTAGCATTTATCAGTCCGGGAGCGCATGGAGGATATCATGGACAGGAAGATGCATATGGATTTCCGGATGATCAGACATTTGGCGGAATTTTCCTCACACAAAAAATGATGGATGATGCCCTTACTTTTCCTCAGATGAATGGTCAGCTGGTATTCAAAACAGCTGTCCAGAAATTCCCTGAAGTGATCATGGAAGCATTGGCAGAGCAGGGTTTATCTAAAGCAGATATCGATATGTTCATCCCGCATCAGGCTAATCTCAGAATCTCTCAGTTTGTCCAAAAACTGCTGGGCCTCAGTGATGACAAAGTTTATAATAATATTCAGAAATATGGTAACACTACTGCAGCTTCTATACCTATTGCGCTGAGTGAAGCCTGGGAAGCTGGTAAGATAAAATCCGGAGATTTGGTTTGTTTGGCAGCATTTGGAGCTGGATTTACCTGGGGGTCTGCATTGATGAGATGGGAGTGATAATTCGTTTTGTGCGTTGAATCGGTTAAGCGTTTAAGCGAAGTGCGGGTGTGGGTTGGATTTAAAGAGTAAAGGCGTGAGGCGGAACAGCCAAGCACCCGATAAAACAGCCGTTGCTGCTTGCTGGTTTGAATACTAGTTGCTGGTTAACAGCCGAAACAGCCATTTGCTGAACTGATGAGTTGGTGAATTGGGCAGCCAATTATACCAGCGGAACAGCAGATGCCGGCTTTAAATCGTTTTTTGAGATTGCTCCTTCTCACTCATGACTCCTAACGCACCGGCTTTAAAATCGAGAGCTTGACAAGTTATTCAGATACAATCTAAGCTTTGAGCCTACTTAAAAATCTCCTCCTGATCAATCTTCCCAAACTCCCTCCTCTCACCTCAGCGCTCACACACCCAATCAACGCTTACACGCTTTAACGCTTTAACGAAACGCACACTTAACTCCTTCACCTGCACCCACACATCGCTTAACCCAATAACCGATTAACCAATCAAACGGCTGTTTTACAAAGGTAATAATATGAGATTTTCTTATTTACCTTTAACTTCGAACCTGTTTTCAGTGTTTCGGTACAACGATACTGCGTCTTTCTGCGTTTAAGGCTTCGTACGACGTGTCGGGTACACCTGTTTCATATCAGCTAAAAAATATTTGCATTGAACGATATATCTTTTCAATATCCGGTAGGGTATCTTTTTTTGATAGCATTGGGAGCATTTTTGATCAGTTTTCTCTTGTATTTCAGACATCCCAAATCTGCTGAAGTGCCCGCATGGGCATGGTGGACCAAAGGTATTCTCAGGTTTTTGGCTCTGTTTTTTATCGGCTTATTGTTGCTCAATCCCATGATCAACACCCGCAATACTGAAACGAAAAAGCCTGTTGTTCTCATAGCTCAGGATAATTCCGAGTCTATTAAGGCTTCCACTGACTCCGCTGCTTTGCAGTCCCTGCAGCAAAAAATGGATCAGATAGCATCTCAGCTTTCTGAAGATTTTGTTGTGAAAAGATGGTCCTTTGATACTCAGATCTCTGACAGTAGCAGTATCGATTATAAAGGGAAGGCAACAAATATATCCAGTGTGTTTGAATCAGCCTATAACTCTTTTGGAGTAGAGAATCTGGCCGCTATTGTCATCCCTTCTGATGGAATTTTTAACGAGGGGAATCATCCTTCCTATATTCTGGATCGTCTCAAAATTCCCGTCTATCCGGTACTGCTGGGGGATACCATTCAGAGAAAGGATTTGAAAATTCAAAAAGTATTTCATAATAAAATTGCATACCTCGGTGACAAATTCAATGTGCAGGTAGATTTACGCGCTTTCAATGCACTGAATCAAAAGAGCAGACTAACGGTGAGTCACTTTGGAGGATCAGGATCTCGCCTGATTGGTGAACAGAGTATTAATATTAACAAAGAGGATTTCTTTCAAACGGTAGAGTTTACCCTGGAAGCTAAGGAACCCGGGGTACAGCGTTACAGGTTTACACTCAGTCCGGTGGCAGGTGAAATTTCAACTGTGAATAATACAAGAGAAATATTTATCGATGTGCTGGATGGAAGACAGAAAATTCTGATACTGGCTTATGCCCCTCATCCTGATATTTCTGCTCTGAAGCAAATTTTGGAGTCTAACAACAACTTTCAGGTTGAGTATTCTTTATTGAGACAATTTGCGCAGCCGATCACCAATTACGATCTGGTAATTTTCCACCAATTGCCCGCAAAAGGTGCTGATATCAATGCTCACATCAGCAATCTGAATACGAAACAGATTCCGCGTTTATTCATTGTGGGGCAGCAGACGGATTTGGGAGGATTCAATAATGTGCAGAAAGCTATCACTATTCGCTCAGGAACTGTTGCTTCCAATGAGGTGACGGGCATCGTCAACACGGGTTTCTCATTATTTAATCTGGAGTCTGAAACTGCGAGACAGATTGCTACATTTAATCCCATGACTTCTCTGTTTGGTGAGTTTGTACCGGCGGGAAATACTGAAGTGCTCCTTAAACAAAGAATCGGAAAAGTGGATACAGATTATCCATTGCTGATGTTCCACACGCAGGATGGAAGCAAAGTAGGGGTTCTGGCAGCAGAGGGCATATGGAAATGGCGATTATTCGACTATCTCCAGCATGAGAATTTCAATATCATTGAAGAATTGATCGGTAAGTCCATCAATTACCTGAGTGTCAAAGAAGACAAACGCCGGTTCAGAGTATTCACACCCAAGAATATTTTTGATGAGAATGAACGCCTCGTCTTTGGTGCTGAACTGTATAACGAAAGTTATGAACTCGTCAATGACCCGGATGTGCATTTGAAAATCACCAATGAAGCAGGTCAGGAGTTCACTTATGTATTTAACAAAAGGGAAAAAGCATATTATCTGGAGCCGGGAGTGTTTCCGGTGGGATCCTACAGATTCAGCTCATATGTGGAGTACGCAGGTAAGCGGCTCACATTTGACGGCAGATTTTCTATTCAGGCCATTGAAAAAGAATTGTATGAATTAACGGCTGACCATGGAATGTTGAGAGGGCTGTCTGCTGCTTATGGCGGGTATTCGTTCAATATTGGTAATGCAGAAGGCATTGCAGATTCTATCAAATCTAACGATCGGATCAAGCCTGTGATCTATGAATTTTCCAACACGCTTCCACTTCTCAATTTCAAATGGTTGTTTTTCATCATCATCCTGCTATTGTCGGCGGAGTGGTTTATGAGGAAGTACTATGGGGGGTATTGATAATTGGTGAGTTGGTGAGTTGGTGAATTAGTGAATGAAACAGCCAATTGTAGCAGCAATGAAACAGCCGGTAGAGCAGCCAAATTGGTGAATTGGTGAATTGGTGAATTGAACAGCCAATTATAACAGCCAATGAAACAGCCAAGCAGCCGAACAAAAGTAAAATGCAGTATTATTAATTGAATTTCTACTTTCAAAATCATACGGTATGTCTGAAAAGATAGAATTTGCCCAAGTTCTGGCTGATCGAACTAAATGGCTAGCCATCAGAGTAATCAAATTAGTTGGAAAGTTTCCTAACAAAGTGGAATATTGGATTATTGGGAAGCAGTTGATTAGATCAGCGACCTCAGTAGCTGCTAATTACAGAGCAGTCAGACGAGCAAGATCAAGTAAAGAGTTTTTAGCTAAATTAAATATAGTAGTAGAGGAATGTGATGAGACGCTGTTTTGGATGGAGATGTTAGAAGATGCTCAATTGATAGAAGCCAGTAGTATGAAAGATTTAAAGGTTGAAACCATGGAAGTATTGAGTGTATTGGCTAAATCCAAGCAGACTATGACGAATAAATTGAGGGGGGCAGGTTAAGCAGATAATTGGTGAGTTGGTGAGTTGAATAGCCAATTGTAGCAGCCAATTGTAGCAGCCAAGCAAACTGCCGGGTTAACAGCCGTTTATAATTGGTGAGTTGGTGAGTTGGTGAATTGTTGAATGAAACACACGAATACAAGCAGCCAATTTAACAGCCAGCTGTTAGCTCTTTTGGCCTATAGAGGTTGGCGAGCAGCCTGTGTGGCAGGAGCGATTGGAGAATAAAATTGCCAATTTAGGTGTCAAATTCAATTCCAGACTACTTTGAGACGGTACATATCTTATTGCCAACCAGAGAAAATTTGCAAATTATTAGGGGCTGCAAGGGAACAGCCGGAGCAACCAGCGTTAGCTTTTGGCACTTAGCTGTGGGTTAACTGCCTGTGGGGCAGGAGCGATGGGAGAATAAAATTGCCAATTTAGGTGTCAAATTCAATTCCAGACTACTTTGAGTCGATACTTATCTTGTTGCCTATCACGAAAAATTTGCAAATTAATTGGGGCTGCAGCCGGGAAGAAGCAGCCTGCTTGTTTTTAGCGCCAGCCCTCACCTTTAAAATAATTTGTCTGCAGAGCAGTCAATTTATTTCGGAGACATCACTTTTTCTGGGCTAGCTCCCTGAAAAAACACCGGGTGAGCGCAGCGAATCACGCTATCACCTTTCAAGCCACAGGTGCAGAAAAACATCACATCCTCAGGACTAAAGCCTAATAGTTAAAAACTAATTCAATCAAAGTTGAAAATCACAGGGAACGAGCAAGTGTGAGGGATCGCAGCGGGCACGAGCGACCTTTAGGAGCGAAGTAAAGCGGAGAGCCCGACCCCGGTTATTTTGTAGAGACTTTGCATGCAAGGTCTCTACATAATAACCGGGGTCACACCCAAATTCTTTTTTCCTAAGTAACTTTATTATAGCTGATCATCTTCTGGCGACTGCACTTGAATCTTCCCTGTTCACTGTGGCTGCGTTTGAAATGCTTGGTAGCCCGGCCTTGTACCCTGGCTCTCCATTTTCTCCAGCTGGCGGGTTTGAGTTCATTGCGCATCAAAGCGATAACTTCCTGCTCTTTTAACCCGAACTGGACTTCAATCGCATCAAAAGGTGTTCTGTCTTCCCAGGCCATCTCCACGATGCGGTCAATGTCGATCAGGGTCAGCGTTTTATTTTTCATTGCTTAGTAACAAATAAAAAAAAGCCCGGTTCTTGCGTTCCGGGCTAAATGTGCGAATTTCCAGGGTTTTCTTTCTGATCAATTATAGTTGATCATATCTCTCAACAGATTCAGCGATTCTTTGAGATAGACATCTTTTTTAAGATTGCTTATCCAGTCATCATTTCTGGCAATTCTGGATGAATCTACCTGAATGTATGCAAGATCTTCATCGAGGTTTTTGACTTTAAAGCCGGGAATATTGTCTTTCATGATGTTTTCAAATTGCTTGGCCTGCTTTTCTTTTACCTTTATAAAAGTATCATATTCATTCAGACTCAACGGCATGGAAACTAAATCTCTTTGTTCTTTAAGCCTCAGGGCATTTTTCTCGATTTTTTGAAATACTGTATCCTGAGCAATTCTCTCATTGCTTCTTTGCTTGATATTTTGCACGTTTTTCAGGCGGTAGGCTTTCTGATTGTAACTCAGCGCTGCAATTTCTGACCATTCCATTGGATACTCGTATTCTCTTTCTCCTAATTTCAGATACATCAGATTATCTGGTAGAATTACATCAGGAACTACACCTTTCAACTGTGTAGAGCCACCATTAATTCTGTAAAATTTCTGCATGGTCAGTTTGACTTCTCCCAGCGGTTTCATTTCCAGATTCCCCCTGATAAGTCTGTCCAGATCGTAAAATCGCTGGACTGTTCCTTTCCCGAATGTAGAGGCACTTCCTACAATAAGCGCTCTCCCATAATCCTGCAAAGCAGCAGCAAGAATCTCAGAAGCAGAAGCACTAAAATTATTAACCAAAACTATGAGAGGGCCTGTGTACTGAACACGCGGATCAGCATCTCTCAAAACCTGAGGAGCCTGATTTCTGGATTTTACCTGAACTATTGGTCCTTCTTCGATGAATAATCCGCTCATATCTACTACATCCCTCAGTGAGCCTCCGCCGTTGCTGCGCAGATCGAGGATGATTCCTTTTACATTCTGGCGCTTCAGTTTTTCAATTTCAATGGCTACATCTTTGGCGCAGGAGTTACCATTTTCACGCTCAAAGTCGGCGTAGAATTTTGGTAATCTGATATAACCGATATTGTCGATGACGTCAGCTTGCTCAAGGATAGAGGACCTTGCAAAACTTTCATCCAAAATGACTTCGTCTCTTTCAATAGTTATTTCCTGAATAGAAGCATCCGCTTTTTTGACCTGAAGTGTGACATTTGTGCCTTTTTTACCTCTGATATATTTAACCACATCATCGACTCTCATGCCTCTGATGTCCACAAATTCAACTTTGTCCTGAGAAACTTTCATGATAAGGTCTCCCACTTCCAGTTGTTTCTGTTTCCATGCCGGACCACCGGGTACGATGCTTTCTATTTTGGTGTATTCACCTTCGTTCTGAAGTCTGGCGCCAATTCCTTCCAGTCTTCCTGACATACCGATATCAAAATCTTCTTTTTCCTTAGGATCAAAATAGGTAGTGTGCGGATCAAACAATTCGGAAACGGAATTTACATATTCATTGAACCTGTCGGCTCTGCGAAGTTTTTGCAGACGTTCGAACCAATCATCAAAAGTTTTTTTCACTTCTGCACGAGTTTCCTCTTCCAAAACTTTGACTGATTTTTGTTCGCCTTCAAAGCCATCTTTTTTCTGGTCTTCGATTTTAGACTGAAGCTTGGTTAACACTTCATATTTCAGAAGTTGTTTCCAATATTTCTTTAATGCTTCTTCATTTGCAGGATAATCGACTTTGTCCGGATCGATGATAATGGATTCATTTTCATTGAAATCGAATGGTTTGTCCAGGAATTGAGGGAAAATATTTTTTGCACGTTCCACTCCATTATCGATCAGTCTGACAGATAAATTAAAAAACTCAAAGGTGCCGTTTTTGAACTCTTCGTCGATTGAAGTTTCATATACTTTTAACTGATTGACTTCATCCAGGGTCAGGAAGCGTTTTCCTCCATCGAGACTTCCTAAATATGCTTTATATGCTTTTCTGGATACTTCATCATCCAGTACAATGGGCTGATAATGGAGTTGCTCCAGCGCGCTAATTAATCCTTTAACGATCAATGCTTCTTTGGCATGGGGATCATCTCCTTGCATTTGTTTTCCCTGAGCAGGATATAAAGCTACAAATAGTGAAAGCACGAAGCAGACACTCAATACTGAAAAAAATCTGATTTTCATCTTCTTGTCCATATGTTAAAATACATAAATAAAATGCTTTTCCAAATCCGCAGATGCGTCCCAATATAACGATTGAAATCATTTTCTGGCTTACAAAACTCTATTTTATATACGAGTATTGTTTTTAATTCGCTCAAATGGCAAATTAGACGGATCTAATCCCGGCGGCATAGTTCTAATGTTAACGACTCTGAAGCAATGAAACGTAAATTTAATAATTGTGGTTCAATAAAACTTTGGGGAGTTCCTTACGAGCTTGTGACGCCCCAGCACTGATGCGGGGATACTGAGGAGGCGTTGCCAGTCACGGGTGACGGCATGGCACGGCTGCAGTGATCCGGGGGAGGCGTTGCCAAAGAAGTGTGACGCCACGGCACGGCTGGGGAGTTGCTGGGGAGGCGTTGCCTGGGCCGGGTGACGCCACGGCACGGCTGCGCCTGGCCGTGGTGACGTCTTTTCATTGCTACGCAATAAAAAGGTGACGCCTCCTTATATTTTTAAAGACTCAGCCTTTAAAAATATAAGGGGGTGACGTTTCGGAGCATATTTTGCCTAAGGCAAAATGACTAGACGCATGTAGAGAGGAGGTTTAGAACATATGCCACTTGATTTTGCCTAAGGCAAAATTGTGGCTGTAATCTGAATCTAAGTCCACAAATGTCGCTCAAGCCGGGACGTCACCATTGGCATCGCAGATGCAAAGGATGTCACCTTTTGCCGGAGGCAAAAGATGTCACCCCGCCCGGCGAAGCCGGGATGGGGCGTCACCCTCTCTACTCCCATTCTCCGTAAGACAACAAAAAAAAGCCGCCGTGAATGAACACGACGGCTTAAAGAAATATAATTTGTTGGGATCAATATTAGAATTGATAAATATCTTCCTGTTGTTTTTGTCCTAATTCCAGTTTTTCGATAGGCTCGATGACCGGGTCGATCTGACCGTGTGTGCCGGTACCAAATCTTTCTCCCAGAATCGGAGCAATCGTCAAACCTACAAGGCAGGTCAATTTGATAAGGATATTCATAGAAGGACCGGAAGTGTCTTTGAATGGATCACCTACTGTATCCCCGGTAACTGCAGCTTTGTGCGCATCAGAACCTTTGTATTCCATTTTACCATCAATCATCACACCTGCTTCGAAGGATTTCTTTGCATTGTCCCATGCACCCCCTGCGTTGTTTTGGAATATCGCCCACATTACACCGGACACAGTTACTCCCGCCATATATGAACCCAATGCCTCTGGACCCATAATGAATCCTACGATGATAGGAATGAAAATGGCCATTGAACCAGGAAGCAACATTTCTCTAAGTGCTGCCTGAGTAGAAATCTCAACGCATTTGGAATATTCAGGTTTGCCTGTGCCTTCCAGAATGCCCGGAATTTCTCTGAATTGACGGCGAACTTCTTTCACCATTTCCATAGCAGCTTTTCCTACGGAGCTCATTGCAAGCGCAGAGAAAACAACCGGAACCATGGCACCTATAAATAAAGCTGCCAATACATCCGCCTTGAAAATGTTGATTCCATCAATCCCTGTAAAAGTCACATACGCTGCAAACAATGCCAATGCTGTCAAAGCCGCAGAAGCAATTGCAAATCCTTTACCAATAGCAGCAGTGGTATTACCTACTGAATCTAAAATGTCTGTACGACTTCTTACTTCTTTAGGCAATTCACTCATTTCTGCAATACCACCTGCATTATCTGCAATAGGTCCGAATGCATCGATCGCAAGTTGCATCGCAGTAGTGGCCATCATACCTGAGGCTGCAATCGCTACTCCATAGAAACCTGCTAATTCATACGCACCCCAAATGGCTCCGGCAAACAAAATAACCGGGAAAAAAGTTGAAATCATACCTGTAGAGAGACCTGCAATGATGTTGGTCGCAGCACCGGTAGCTGATTTCTGAACGATATCCATTACAGGTTTTTTACCCAATCCTGTATAGTATTCAGTCGTATAAGAAATGGTACCCCCTACAAACAGACCCACCAGTACTGCCAGGAATACACGAAGTGGTGTCACCAACTCCAGTTCTGCTTGTCCGAAGAAACGCATTCCCATTGTTTCAGGAAGCATCCAGTGTATGATGAAATAGGATGAAACAGCAACCAGCGCTATGGCTACCCAGTTACCCAGATTTAATACAAATTGTACTTTGGATTCTGTTGCATTATTATCATTGATCTTTACAAACCAGGATCCAATGATAGAAAATACGATACCAAGACCGGCAATTAAGATGGGCAATAATATGGGTCCAATGCCTCCAAACTGATCCTGAATGCTGCCACCCATATCCTTGATTACATAATTACCCAGCACCATGGAAGCTAAAACAGTGGCCACATAAGAACCGAATAAGTCAGCTCCCATACCGGCTACATCACCTACATTGTCTCCTACGTTATCTGCAATAGTAGCAGGGTTACGCGGATCATCTTCAGGGATGCCTGCTTCAACTTTACCCACAAGGTCAGCTCCTACATCAGCAGCTTTGGTATAAATACCGCCACCAACACGTGCAAACAATGCTATAGATTCTGCGCCCAGTGAGAAACCTGCAAGCGTTTCCAATACTCTGGTCATATCTACATTACCTGCGATGGTCCATTCACCGCCCATGAACCAGAAAAATAGAATGGAGAATAATAATGCCATGCCGAATACAGCCAGACCGGCTACACCCAGACCCATGACAGTCCCACCGTTGAAAGAAACCTTCAGGGCTCTGGCAAGGCTGGTACGCGCTGCTTGTGTGGTTCTTACGTTGGCAGCTGTCGCGACACGCATGCCTATAAAACCAGCTACAGCTGAAAAAATGGCTCCAATCACAAAGGCTATGACAATGAACCAGTGTGTAGATTCGACAACAGTGGACAAAATGCCCAGTGCTGTACCGGCAATGATTACGAAAATGGCCAGAATTCTGTACTCTGCCTTTAAGAATGCCATAGCGCCATCTCTGATGTGACCGGCAATTTCTCTCATTTTGTCTTCACCGGCATCTTGTTTGTTGACCCACTTGGAGAGGAAAAACATATACACAAGACCCACAATGCCAAACAGGCATAAAAAGTAAACCATTGATTCCATATAGTATTATTTAGTGCTTCGAATGAACCTGAAAAATAAAATTATTGTACCCCCTTTTTCCAAGGGCGCCCAAAAGTACAGCTTCTGCACGAGTTGTGCAAAATATGCATTTAAATAATACTTTACGCAGAAATTTACTCTAAATCCAAAATGAGTACAGGAAAGTTGAAAAGCAGCTAATCAGCTGATTATAATTCCGAAGCGTCTTCCAGAATATAATTGCAATGCTCAATGTCTTCAGTATTGAGTTTAAGCCTTCCTTTCAGGACGACTTTGTCATCCATTTTGTACTTTTTATGCTTTTTATCTTTGAATTGTACTTCAATGATAGTTTCCGGGCCCGCAGCTCCACAGAAGAAGCAGGAAGCAAATGGTCCTTTGGATAGTACAAAAAAGTCACCACCGGGATCCATCACGAGCATATAACCGGCGATGCTGATTTCTTTTCCATTCATGGCTTTTACGGTAGGGCCAAATTCAGGGAATAAATAGTAAGCGTCCACACTTTTTACAAATTTCTCCTTAAACTCCACATCCGTCAGGTCTTCCCAGGTGATTTTTTTCTGAGCAAAGCTCTCAGTTGCATTAAAAATGAAAAAGCTTATAATAAAAGACAGGGCTAGTCGCATAAATTAGTCAATTTTGTGACGATCAAAAGATCGCGTTTCATCAAGAACGTAAAAACGACACAAAATACTACAGCTTTCAGAAAATATGGAAATACGGGGATGCATTTTTGATTTGGATGGAGTGATAGTAGATACCGCCAAGTATCATTATCTGGCCTGGAAACGCCTTGCCAACTCACTTAGCTTCGATTTTAGCGAAGTGCATAATGAGCAATTAAAAGGCGTCAGCCGGATGCGGTCTTTGGATATTATCCTTCAATTGGGCAATGTAGTGCTCAGTGATGAGGAAAAATTGAGATTAGCCACTGAAAAAAATCAATGGTATCTGGAATACATCCTGCAGATGGATGAGTCTGAGATTCTTCCGGGAGTTTTGGATTTTCTGGAAGAATTGAGAAGAAAAGATGTGAGAGTGGCACTGGGTTCAGCCAGTAAAAATGCTCAGACTATTCTGGACAGGATTCATCTCAGCTCCAGTTTTGATGTCATCGTTGACGGAAATATGGTAGAAAAAGCCAAACCGGATCCGGAAGTTTTTATCAAAGGAGCAGAATTAATGAGACTGGAACCGCATCAATGCATTGTATTTGAGGATGCACAAGCCGGAGTCGCTGCTGCATTAAATGCAGGAATGTACTGTGTCGGAATAGGTGAAGAAGATGTGCTTGGCAATGCTCATATTGTCATTCCGGGATTTCAGGGGATACATTTTTCAGAGATAGAGGATAAGCTGAAAGAAAAAGGCCTCTAGCTCTAGCCTCTAGCTCTGGCTTCTGGCAAACAGCCGGGTTGAGGTAGGCTGCGCCTTTGGATTTGGAGTAAAGATCGTGTGTGCCGCTGCGCGTCGTGTGTGCTTGCTGCATACTGCAGCGCGGGATGTGGTTCGCAAGCTCACGGGATGCATTGTGAGTGTGGAGTGTGAAACAGCCGGCTATTAGTTGTTGGCCATTAGCTTTTTGCGAACAGCCGAAGCTACAAGCTACAAGCCACAAACTGCAAGTGTACTGCCTTATTGAGTTGATCCCTAAATCTTTGGGTAGAAAGTTGAAAATTAACAACCAATTGAACAGCCAAACAGCCGCTTCTGGCTCCTGACCTCTGGCTTCTGGCGAAATAGCCGGGAAGTAAGGGACGGTTCAAGTCAGAAGAATGGAAATACTCTAAACTCCAACAACCCCTTACTCCAAACACACCACTCAACCGTGAGCTCCGCGAACGCATCACCGTTGTTCTATTGAGGCATAGCCGAAAATAGAACAAAGACATCACTTCTTCGTGGCGAAGCCAGGAAGAAACATCACCTTGCAAGCCGGAGGCGCAGCAAGACATCACCTCGCCCACGAGCTAATTTCGATTAAAACACATTAAATTGCATCTCGCTGCAACGTTTCATCCACATTTTGGCAATTGATAAAGTAGGATCCTGTTGACAACTATTTACTTTATTCAAACGCAAATAAAAATGACTAACAAGTATATATTACTATTCCTTCTGGCGCTGACATTTCTGATGAGTGCCTGCCGAAAGGATTTTGACAATACAACGATCACGACGGATCCTGTAAAATTTATTCAGACTTCGATCCATGGTGCGATTTACGATTCGAATAATCGACCAGTCATGAATGCATTGGTAAAGAAAGGAAATCTGGAGACATTAACTGATTCCAATGGTTATTTCTATCTTCTGCCTTCTCCCTGCGATCAAAATGGAGTACCCGTACATATTAGCGCCAATGGATTCTTTTCCATTACTAAAACGGTCATACCAAGCGCAAAAGGAGGAACCCAATTATTTGCAGAATTGACATTTAGAACCTTAAATTCCACCATTCCTTCTGCTCAGGGTGGAGTAGTTGAGTTTGAGGGAGCCAGTGTCAAACTGCCTGAAAATGGATACGTCACCTCATCCGGTCAGCCATATTCCGGGCCTGTTCAGGTCTATGCTACTTATCTGAATCCTAATGACCAGGAAATGCAACTTAGAATGCCCGGTAATCTGACTGCAGTCAGAACAGATGGAAGTGCGTCTGTCCTGGCCACCTTCGGTATGATTGGAGTGGAGCTCAGATCCCCTGCAGGAGCTGAATTGAATCTTGCAGCTGGTAAGGAAGCCGAAATTTCAATTCCTCTTTCAGGTCAATACCTTTCATCTGCACCTTCAGAAATTCCACTCTGGCATTTCGACAATGCTTCCGGTAAATGGAGAGAAGAAGGAAAAGCAACTCTCCAAGGAAATAAATATGTAGGAAAGGTGTCGCATTTTTCTTTCTGGAATGTGGATATTCCTTTTGTCACTGTCTTATTATCCGGAACAATTACTGATAATGATGGAAATCCGGTGCAGGGTGCCGTCGTAAAACTTACTGTTGAATCAGGAACTGCCTCAGGATTCCCGCCGGGATCTATGGCAAATGCAGTTACGAATCAGGAAGGAAACTTTAGTGGTTTTGTACCGGCTAATTCTGGTTTATTGCTTGAAGTCTTCTCTCAATGTAATACGGTTATCCATAGCCAGAGCATTGGAAGTTTCGCAAGCAACACTGTGCTTCCCGCCATTACCATCCAGTCAGATGCCCACCTGCAGGAGGTCACTGGGTCACTTGTAGATTGTGATATAAATCCTCTCGGTGCCCCGGCATATGTCAGAATTAAAGTGGGTGATAAACTCTTCTATCTCACTCCCGAAAATGGCGGTAGTTTTCAGGCGGTACTGACTACTTGCCAGGAGAACACACTTACTGCAAAAGGTTATGATCTGATAAATTTAAATCAAAGTCAAACTATTACTTACAACATTCCAAACGATGGAAGTACCCTTGATCTTGGTCAAATACAAGCATGTGATGTTTTGGAAGAATTTATTCAAGTTGAAATTAATGGATTTAGTTATAATTTTCATGAAGTCTATGCGGGTCAGGAAACATTACAAGGATATTCGGCAGATAGTTCAATATTCATTTTAAATGTGATAAATTTTAACGATATACCATTGCCAATTTACTTTTTCCAAGCACGAATTAGAGATATAAGTAATGATGATTGGTATAATGTTGGGTGCCAAGGCCCAGCAACATGTAGTCAACTAGAGGTAGAAATTACAGAGAATGGGGGTGTGGGTGGCTTCCTTGGGGGTAATTTTAGTGGAAGTTTTATGAACGGAACAACATCCCCTACTGAAGTGTCAGGTTCATTCAGGGTGGAAATAGAATAGAGAATTGTTAATATGATAGGTGGGACACTCCGGTGTCCTGCCTTTTTCAATTTCACACAATGGAAGAAAAAGATTTAGTGATCTTGTGTATCAAAGGTAACCGATCAGCTCAATCAGAGCTGGTCGGTTCCTTTGCACCCAGATTGCTGAGTCTGATCAAGAGATATCAACCCAAGTCACTAAGCCCGGAAGATATTTTACAGGAAGTTTTTATTGAAATCTTCAGGGATCTTAAGGCTTATAATCCGGAAAAGGGAGTGCTGTACACCTGGATGAAAACTATAGCCATCCGCCTGATCTTGAAAACGCGAAGGCTGGATCAATCATGGCTAAAAGACAAAACTGTCCCCATTGAATATTCTGATGCTATTCCGGATCTGGATCAGATCTTAAATAAAATGAACACCGATGATATCATGAAATTGATCATTGCACTTCCGGACGGATATCGTGAAGTATTTAATTTAGTGGCAGTTGAAGGTTGCTCTCATGAAGAATGTGCTTCATTGCTTCAGATCGCAGTAGGAACCAGCAGATCGACACTTAGCAGAGCCAGACAAATGTTGAAAGAGCAATACGCTCAAATGAAAATTTATTGAAATTGAGTATCATGGAAAATAATAGAAAAGACTGGAGAGACAGACTGGATCAAAATGAAAGTCCCATGGATATGGGGATGTTCTGGAATTCTCTGGAATCAAAAATTCCTGTACAAAACCCTGGTAAGAAGAAGCGCAGATTTCTTTTCTGGTTGCTGTTTTTGTTGATTGGGTCAGGATTCATTGGGACAATTATCATTTTCAATAAGCCTAAAGGCAAAATTGCAGGGCAGACTGAGCAACAAAAAAATGCAGGTGTTACAGAGGCAAGGGAAAGTTCACTTTCACCGATCGAAACCCAACATGCTGCGGACGAAATTCCAACTTCAGATGCGACTGCAGTCATTTCTCAAAATCAATCTTCATCAGCAGCAACTGCAGCAGGGGATTCAGTTCATAAAGCCCTCACAAAATATCAAAGTGAGAATATAAGTTCAGTAACTAAAACTGCAAATACTTCCGATAAAAAAACTGGCAACAACAGCAATGACACTCAAATCGAAGAAACTGCTTCATCAGGAAATGCATCGCCAATTAAAGAAGTGGTTTCTGAGAATAAGCAAGATCAGGTATTCGGAATTGAAAATCAAAACATAGAAAAGAATGCAATGTCTACAGCTCATGAACTTGCTCAGAATTCAATGGCTGCCATGGAATATTTACCTACACTTTCTGGTGAGTTATACAGGGAATTGAATTGGAATATGGGATATGTTCCAACTTTTGACCATGCTCCAAAATTGAATCAGGAGAAATCCGGATGGCAATACTGGATGGATCTTTCATATGGGATAGGAATGGCACAACACGCTTTTAAAACCTCCGATCCCCTCACACAGTCTTATCTGGGTAACAGGTCAAAATATGAATCAACTTTGGAGTCCCGGCTAGCGGTTTGGGAAAACAGACTGATACATCCGTCTGGTTTTTATGTTTCCAGCGGACTCAGGTATCAAACGCATATTACCCGTTTTGACTGGTCAAAAGAAGAAGTAAAAATAGAATGGAAATTGGCAGATGGCTTTGTACAGGATGCTCAGGGCAATCAAATAGCCATCAGGGACAGTGCATGGCAACAATATCGCGAGATGCGGGAAATCAGACAACATAATACAATCAGTTCATTAGATATCCCTCTGAATGTCGGATATATCATTCGAAAAAAACAATTCTCCATTGAAATAGCTGCCGGGGTGACCGCCAATATTTCGCAATATACATCAGGTAAACAGCTCAATTTTCAAGAGCAACCTGTGAAATGGAATGCTACAGAGGAATTAACTTATAAGAAAAGCAATACTGGATTTGGTGCATCTGCCATGTTTAGGGCAAGTTGGTATCCCACGGAATATTTGGGAGTATTTATTCAACCATCTTTTCACACAGATTTTTCCAACCGAATGAATTCCGGGGCGGGTTATGAGCACAAAATAGACTTTGTGAATATTCAGGCCGGGGTGGCATTTTTGCTCTTTAGGGAAGGCAGGTAAAACTTGTGTGAAATATTGGTACGTTTTTTTGTCCACGAATTACACGAAAGGACACAAAGAAGACCACCGTTTAATATGAATCAACCGAAGTTGCAAGACTTTTTTGTCGCTCTGGTGTATACAGTGTAAATGAGCTCCAAATCAATAAATTTAATTCATTTTAACCCGAATTTTTCATTCGGGGCTAATCGTTGGTAAATCCCTTTTAGGGGTTTTGAAATTCCTTCCTGTTATATAACTTGTTGTACCCAGGAAAATTTATTTTGACGAAATCTCCTTAGATACCATTCGTGAAAATTCTTGTAATTAGTGGAAAAATTAATGCATTGTCTGGCAAACAGTATTATGCAGACTACACATAAAACAAAAAAGCGAACCGGAATTTCCTCCCGATTCGCTTCTTCAATTTTATAAGAGCTTATTTTCTTTAAAAATAGTAGCTCAGTCCAGGTAATAGACCTCCATACAGATTGCGGGAAGATTCATAATTACCATCCTTGTTATTCAATCTCCAGGCTTCTGCATTTATATCACCCTGACTGACTCCGTTCGGATTTCAAGACTTAATTTTAATTTTTCTGTTAGAATGCCCTGAACGCCGAAGCTGAATTGTACTAAGAAATTTCAAGAAAAACGGGACAATGATCTGAATGCATAGCAGCATTATCATGGCCTGCACTCAAAATTCTGTCTTTCAGTGAATTTGAAACAGAAGCATAATCAATTCTCCATCCTTTATTATTCTTTCTGGCCCCCGCCCTGAAACTCCACCAGCTATATTCAACTTTTTCCGGATGCAAATGCCGGAACGTATCAATAAATCCATTTTCAAACCATTTATCCATCCAGGCACGCTCTTCCGGTAGAAATCCGGATGAGTTTCTATTGCCTTTTGGATCGTGAATGTCTATGGGATGATTGGCAATATTCCAGTCCCCGGCTACAATAAGATTGGGTCTTTCCTGTCTCAATTCATTAGTCCAGGCAAAGAAATCTTCCAGGAATTCCATTTTAACACTTTGTCTGACTTCTCCTGTGGTTCCGGATGGAAAGTAGCAATTCAATACGGTTATATCTCCCCAGTCAGTTCTCAGGATTCTGCCTTCACGGTCATATTTTTCGATTCCACAACCCACAACCACATGATCCGGCAATGTTTTATAATAAGTTGCCACCCCACTATATCCTTTTTTCTCAGCTGAATGCCAGACTGAGTAGTAACCAAGTTCTTCAAAAATCGAGTGATCTATTTGATCCGGCTGCGCTTTGGTCTCCTGAAAGCAAAACACATCCTGAGGATTTGCAATCATCCAGTCCAATAATCCTTTGCTCAATGCGGAACGGATTCCATTCAAATTGTAACTGACTAGTTTCATTTGGGTAATTTGAAATCGACTAAATTGACAAATGCGGACATACGATCACTTATCTCCGGTACAGTAAGGTTTCTGAGGCGATCCAAACTGAATTTCTCTACACAGAAAGAAGCCATGGCTGATCCGTAGATAATAGCCCTTTTCATGTTTTCGAAAGAAATATCGTCTGTACTGGCCAGATATCCAATGAAACCTCCGGCAAATGTGTCTCCTGCTCCAGTAGGATCAAATACTTCAGCTAGCGGAAGCGCCGGAGCAAAGAAGATTTTTTCTTCATGAAATAATAAAGCTCCATGCTCACCTTTTTTGATAACCAAATATTTGGGCCCCATTCCTCTGATGACCTCCCATGCTTTGACCAGAGAGTACTCACCCGATAATTGGCGTGCTTCTTCATCATTGATAGTCAGTACATCCACTCTTTTCAATACTTTCTTCAGGCTGTCCATTGCAATATCCATCCAAAAGTTCATTGTGTCGAGTACGACCAGCCTTGGCTTTTCTGTCATTTGGTCCAATACGCCCATTTGAATTTCAGGAGTAAGATTACCCAGCATCACATATCTGGCAGTTTTAGCTGCTTCAGGAACTACAGGGTTGAAATTAGCGAGCACATTCAATTGAGTATCCAGGGTATCGCGGGTATTCATATTGATATGATATTTCCCTGCCCAGAAGAAAGATTTTTCACCTTGAACAATTTCCAGACCATCCAGATTGACACCTCTTTCTGTCAGATTATCCAGTTCATGTTGTGGAAAATCATCTCCGACCACGGATACGACAAAAATTTTATCTGTAAAATAAGAAGCTGTCCATGCTATATAAGTGCAGGCACCACCGATGACTTTTTCCGCTCTGCCAAAGGGTGTTTCTATGTCATCAAATGCCACTGTTCCAACTGTGAGTAAGCTCATAAATATGTTTTTAAAAAAATTCGCAGCAAATATTGCTTATTTCTAACGAACAAATATATATTTGCACTCGCTTTTTGAGGGTACAGCAAAAGTTTATCTGTAAACAGCTTACAAAACAAAAAGAATCTCATTTCCCGGACCTGAAAAGCAGGTCAAATCTGAGAAACCAAAGATAAATGCCTCCTTAGCTCAGCTGGTTAGAGCACATGACTGTTAATCATGGGGTCGTAGGTTCAAGTCCTACAGGGGGCGCAAAAGGGGTAGCTACGGCTGCCCCTTTTTTGTTTTATCGGGTTTTCTGGCTTGTTAACAGAGCTGACGGAGGGATTATTAAGGGGCTTTTGCCGCAGCCCGGGTGACGTTTGCTTCGCTTCGCTCGCAAGGTGACATCTTTTGGCGTAGCCAAAAGGTGACGCCTGAACAATTTATTCCCGGCTACGCCGTCAATAAATTGTTCAGGTGACAGCTGGCGCTAATTACCGGCAGGCAAGTAGGGGCGATTCCCTGTAGGGGCGATTCATGAATCGCCCCTACAGGATATTTGTGCGGAGACGGGCGCACGGCCGTTCGCTCCTCTGAGGCCCTAATCCCAAGCTATAATGTTTCCATGCTAACCACAACTCCTTACTCTCACCCACACTCGCACACCGCCTTAACGCATACACGCCTCACCGTCTTTACGAGCTCTAAGCCAAACCCCACACCCAAAACTCCCACTTCGATTAAACTTTTAACCGATTAACCGATAACTGCCGATTAACCGATAACTGCCGATTAACCGATTAACCAAGTGGTAAGAAAGTGCCGCGAAAGTTGCATATTTGATGCATTAATAATTGACAATAAATATCCATGTCCACAGATCCATCTTCAATCCAACGCTGTTCCTGGTGTGGAACAGATCCCCTTTATGTTCATTATCACGATACTGTATGGGGAGTTCCTGAATATGATGATCAGGCATTATTTGCCAAATTGATTTTGGATGGAGCACAGGCTGGATTGTCCTGGATTACGATTCTCAGAAGGCAGGATCATTATTACAGAGTTTTCGATGGATTGATTCCGGAAATCATAGCCGAGTATAATGAAGCACGTATCGCAGATATCCTTCAGGATCCGGGTATCATCCGAAACAAATCAAAGGTGAATGCCGCTGTCACCAATGCCCGGGCTTACATGACATTAAAAGAAAAGGGCATCAGCTTTAGTCAATATTTATGGGATTTCGTAGATGGAAAGCCGTTGCAAAATAACTATACAACTATGACCGGTGTTCCTGCTGCTACTCCCATTTCTGAACAAATGAGTAAATCTCTGATAAAGAATGGATTCAAGTTTGTAGGTCCCACTATTATATATGCATTCATGCAGGCCGTGGGAATGGTCAATGATCATATGACGGATTGTTTCCGCCATCAGGAAGTGCAAAAAATCGGGAAATAAAATCCTACATCCAGTTCATGCCCTTCACGAAATAGGTCAGGACAAATGGCAATGCTACCCAAAACCAGGGTGTAGCTACAAAAAATATTCCAAGCATAATTGCCAGAGAGACCAAAAAATATACCCAATCAGATGCGTTTGATTTCTTCTCAGGTGCTGTATCTATAGCGTTTGTCATTTTCTATTCTTTTTGTAGGCACAAAACTAAAGCCTTTTGTGAAAGATGCAATGTTTTATTTTGAAAAGATTGATGGGTGTGAGTACAGGGTCGGAGTGGGAGTGTGGGTTAGATTGAGAAGATTGTCGTGGGGGTGAGGGTTTGGTGTGTGAGGGAGGGAAGATTGAAAGGATTGAGGTGAGAGTTGGAGTTTTGAGTTAGTGTGTGGGAAGATTGATGGGATTGAGGTGTGGGAGGGTGTTATGGGTTAGGGTGTGGGAAGATTGTCGTGTGGGTGAGGGTTTTGTGTGAGAGTGTGGGAAGATTGAAAGGATTGGGGTGTGAGTTGGAGTTTTGAGTTTTCGTGTGGGAAGATTGATAGAGATTATGGTGGGGGTTTTGTGTTGTAGTGTTTATGTGTGGGAAGATTGATAAGATTGAAAGAGATTGATAGGATTGAAAAGTGAGTGAAGTTATAGGGGGTGAGTATTTTGTTTAATTTTCAACTTTCTCCCCAAAGCTTTGGGGATCAACTTTCAATTAAATTCGGCTGTTTCAATCGCGAGGTTCGTACCTCACTCGCGATCTTCGAATCTAAAATTACTGAAATCTGAAACCTGAAACCTCAAATCTGCCAGCCTTTCTGATTCAAGAATGTATATTTGTTGTTTGAAACAATTATTTAATATATGACGGATGTGATCAGGTTGTTGCCGGATGCACTGGCCAATCAAATAGCTGCCGGGGAAGTGGTGCAGAGGCCCGCATCTGTTGTCAAGGAATTGCTTGAAAATGCCATCGATGCCGGTGCTTCAAAGATTACACTCATCATCAAAGAAGGTGGCAAATCACTGATTCAGGTGATCGATGATGGCAAGGGGATGTCAGAAACAGATGCCCGCCTTTCCTTCGAAAGACATGCCACATCCAAAATTACACAGGCAGATGATCTGTTCAATATTCGCACGATGGGTTTTCGTGGCGAAGCCCTTGCTTCCATCGCTGCAGTAGCTCAGGTAGAAATGAAAACCCGCACTGCTGACACTGAGCTGGCGACCCGTATATTCATTGAAGCCACAAGAGTTATCGCTCAGGAACCTTGCCAGGCACCGCAGGGGACTTCCATAACTGTCAAAAATCTGTTTTTCAATATACCGGCGAGAAAGAATTTTCTCAAATCGGATGCCCGTGAATTTTCACATATCGATGAAGAATTTCTTCGCATTGCCATGGCCTATCCGGAGATTGGATTTTCCTGCTTCAATAATGATAAAGAAATCTACAAGCTGAATCCCGGTAATTTGCGTCAGCGAATAGTAGCTTGTATCGGTAATCCGGTCAACAAATACCTTGTGCCCATCGAAGAAAAAACAGATGTGCTGGAATTGTACGGATTCATAGGTACACCTGACATAGCTCGCAAAAGACGAGGCGATCAGTATCTTTTTGTTAATGGACGTTTTATCAAAAATTATTATCTCAATCATGCCATTGTCAGTGCGTATGAGCAGATATTACCCGAGGATCATTCTCCATTTTATGCAATTTTTCTCAAAATCGATCCTGCCAAAATTGATGTGAATGTTCATCCAACCAAGCAGGAGATCAAATTTGACGATGAGAAAATCATTTATCATTACCTCAAAGTAGCCGCCAGACATGCCCTGGGGAAATATCATGTGACTCCGGTTCTAGACTTTGATCAGGAACCCGCCCTGCAAACCGGGATGTTGATCAATAACCCGACTCCACCCAAAGACAATTCATTTTCCTCCTTCACATCCTGGCGTAAAGAGCCGACCGAACACGATTTTGACTGGAAAAAATTATATGAACCTTTGAAAGAACAAACTTTTTCATCCGGGGCCTCCATTGATGATTCTTATGTGGAGAATTCAGCTTCCAGGGCTAACATTCCCTCAGATTCAGGCTTGTTCAGGGAGGAAGAATGGTCCACTCCCGATCCTTACCAATTACATCAGAAATATATCCTCAGCCACGTGCGCTCAGGAATCATGGTGATCGATCAGGCATCAGCACATGAAAGAATTTTGTATGAGAAATTCCTTAGATTATATGAAAGCGGTCAGGTTGCTATTCAGCAATTACTTTTTCCTGCTGTGCTCAATCTGGATCCTTCAAAGGCGTCAATTTTGAATGAAATGCTGGCAGATATCAGATTAATGGGCTTCGATATTGAACCATTTGGCGATAATAGCTTTATTGTACATGGAACTCCCGCCGATTTGTCAGGCAAAATGGAAGGATCTCTGCTGGTACACCAATTGATAGAACAGTATAGATCTGACTTTGAGCTGAAGTTGAGCACCAAAGAGCGTATTGCATGGTCTGCAGCCCGCACCACCTCATTGAAGGCAGGTGTCAAACTGACTGTAGAAGAAATGAAAGATCTGATTGATCAGTTGTTTGCCTGTGAAATGCCTTATACCAGCCCATCCGGAAAGAAATGTTTTTTCATGATGGACTTCGAAGAACTTGATAAAAAATTTAATTCCTGACAACATGCCCAGAATTTCCGAGGTGGTCAAACACCTGATACTCATTAATATCGTCTTTTTTATAGGGTCCTTTTTAATTCTTGGTGACACCGCTAATATAGATGGCGACACATGGAACCAGTTGATTTCCGGCCAGGGAGATTTGATGGACTGGAAGCGGAATTTACTGGGTCTCTTTTATCCCGCATCTCCCTATTTTCAGCCATTTCAATTGGTAACTCATATGTTCATGCATGGGAATTTTATGCATATTTTGTTCAATATGTTCGGGATATTCATGTTTGGTACCGCAGTGGAGTACTACCTCGGTCCAAAAAAGTTTCTTGCATTTTACCTGATCAGTGGATTTGGAGCCATGTTATTGCACTGGTTGATTATGTACCTGCAATTTCAATACGGAGATGTCAATCCTTTTCTGGTGAATGTACCCATGATGGGAGCCTCCGGTGCCCTGTTTGGGATTTTGGTGGCATTTGCTATGTTTTTCCCTAATACCCCATTGATGCTGATATTTTTGCCAATACCTATCAAAGCCAAGTATTTCGTGGCCATATATGCCGCAATGGAGTTGTTTTTGGGTTTAGGAAATTTTCAAAGTGGAGTGGCGCATTTTGCGCACCTTGGGGGTGCATTGGCAGGATTTTTATTAATTCTATTTTGGAAATCAAAAGGGCAAATTGGTCGTTAGATAGTACTATCTATATAATAGAATGATATCAAAAGGGGCAATCCGATTCCATAGTGTTACTTTTGCCTTCGTAAAGTTACAGACATGTTAAAGTCAATTTGGGAAGATCTTAAGCGGGAGTTTAATTTTGGTAATATGATCAGCAGACTCATGATTATCAATGTGTCTGTTTTTGTGATACTTAATCTGGTCAAAATTATCCTGTACGCTTCCAATGGAGGCCAGATTCCTGCAGTGTATGACGATATCCTTTATTTTTTCTGCATGTCATCCGACTGGAGACATATATTGACGCATCCCTGGGTGATCATTACATATGCATTTGTACATGAAAGCTTCTGGCATATCCTCTGGAATATGCTTTTTCTATACTGGTTTGGCCGTATTGTAGGCGATTTTATTGGCAATCACAGAGTACTTCCCATTTATTTTTTGGGCGCGATCACAGGAGCAGTGATGTTTTATCTCAGTGCAAATTTGCTGCAGTATGGGGGTGATTTTATGTTGGGTGCCTCTGGGTCTGTAATGGCCTTTGTAGTAGCAGCCGGAGTACTTTCGCCGGATTATATCATGCGATTGATACTGATAGGCGATGTGAAACTCAAATATATTGTGGCAGTGCTCGTGTTGCTGGATTTGATCAGCATTGCTAATAATAGTAATACCGGCGGACATTTTGCACATATTGGAGGTGCTTTATTTGGATGGGTTTTTGTTGCATCTTTGCGCAATGGAACAGATCTCGCGAGACCAATGAATTCATTTGCTCAATGGATTAATAACTTGTTTCGCAGAAAACAAAAATCCAGAATGCCGGCGCATCGCTCTCCACTGGTGGTGATCAAGCACAGAAATGAATCAAGAAAAAGCCATTCAGCAGAGCAGTCTCCCTTAGATGATGATTATCAATTGAAGCTGGATGCCATTCTGGAAAAAATAAAGGAAAAGGGCTATGAAAGCCTCTCGGAGGTGGAAAAGGATTTCTTGTTTAGAGCCAGCAAAAAATAGCAGTGAAAATCATCAAGAAAATCTTCTTTGTTGCAAATATACTTCTGACGATTGTCACGTTGCTGATGTACCTTTCTCCCTATCTGAATCCTAAAGTTTTCTGGTGGCTGGGTGTAATGGGACTTGCATATCCATGGGTATTGCTGTTGCACATTCTTATGATTATCGTGTGGCTTTTTTCTTCTTCCCGGAAACTAAGTTTACTCTCGTTTCTGACTATACTTTTGGGCTGGAATTATTTTACCGGTATCGTGGGAATTCGATTTTCCAAACCAGAAATTGAACCTACCGATCTGCTGGTAATGAGCTATAATATCCAGTCACTAAAAGTAGCACTTCAACACAGCAAAAGTGCCAGGCCCGCTATTTTTCAGGAAATGGAAACTTATTTCGCGCAGCTGGGCGGTCCGGATATTATCTGTGTTCAGGATATGATCAAGGGAAATGAGGCTTTTTTCAAGGACTATTTTAAGCTCAAAAATCAACATATCCTTAAAGGGAAAAACCTTAAAACAGCTATTTTTTCCAAATACCCAATTGTCCGAAAAGGTGAAATATTATTTGAAAATTCATTCAATTCAGCCGTTTGGGCAGATGTAAATGTAAAGGGTGATACATTCAGGGTTTTCAGCATACACCTGGAATCCAACCGTATTACCGGAGATACTGAAGAATTACTGCAGCAGGGTGATCCTCAGGACGAAAAATCCTGGTTGCAGGTGCGTAATATGTTTGCAAAATATAAAAGAGCCATGGTCAAGCGTGTGGATCAGAGTGATTTGGTGGCAGAACATATAGCTGAATCGCCCCATCCGGTTATCATTGGCGGAGACCTCAATGATACGCCACTATCATATGCATACAGAACTATCAGCCGAGGGAGTAATGATGCTTTCAGAAAAAAAGGCCGCGGACTGGGCACTACATATGCAGGATCTATTCCGGGTCTCAGAATAGATTATATCTTCGCAGATAAAAGCATTCGGATCATTGATCACAATATATTAAAGGAGAAGGCCTTTTCGGATCATTATCCGGTGATGAGTAATATAAGATTACCCCAACCTGAGGAAAACCAATAAATATCGAATGAACAGGACACTTAAATTTTTTAATACACTTACAAAAGAAAAGGAAGTTTTCAAGCCAATAGTAGATGGCCATATCGGTATGTATGTGTGCGGCCCCACAGTTTACAGTGATGTACATTTGGGTAATTGCCGCACATTTGTGAGTTTCGACATGATTTACAGGTATCTGCTCTTCATAGGATACAAGGTCAGATATGTCAGAAATATTACGGATGTAGGCCATTTGGAAGGAGATGTGGATACGGGAGCAGAAGATAAAATATCCAAAAAAGCACGACTGGAACAATTGGAGCCGATGGAAATCGCACAGCGGTATACCAATGGTTTTCATGATATGATGCGCAAATTCAATACGCTGGATCCCAGTATCGAACCGAGGGCAACAGGCCATATTCCTGAGCAAATCAAAATGGTGGAGCGCATCCTGGAAAATGGATACGGATATGAGGTGAATGGCTCAGTGTATTTTGATACCCTCAAGCTGTCAAAAGACACTGGTTTATACGGACAATTGTCAGGCAGAATCATTGAGGATCTGATGGTAGAAACCCGCGATGATCTGAAAAATCAAAGTGAAAAAAGGCATGCCTCTGATTTTGCAATCTGGATTAAAGCTGATGATTCTCATATTATGAAATGGGAATCTCCCTGGTCAGTGGGATTTCCGGGCTGGCATTTGGAATGTTCGGCTATGAGTACCAAGTATCTGGGGGAGCATTTTGATATACATGGCGGGGGAGGGGATTTGGTTTTTCCACATCACGAAAACGAAATTGCTCAGAATTTCGGAGCCTGCAAATGCACTCCGGCAAACTTCTGGTTGCATGGAAATATGCTGTTGTTGAATGGAAAAAAAATGTCCAAGAGCGATGGAAATTCAATTACACCGGTGCAATTGTTCACAGGTGATAGTCCTCATATAAGCAAAGGATATAATCCAATGACATTGCGATTTTTCATGCTGCAATCACATTTCAGAAGCACACTGGACCTGACAGACAATGCGCTTCTTGCGGCTGAAAAAGGCTATAACAGACTCATGGAAGCCTGGCAAAAATTGCGTTCTTTGGAAGGAAAAGCAAGTGCTGAAACTGAGCTGGACAAAGAAATTGTTCAGATGATTGAAGCTGCATTCCAGGATATGGACGATGATTTCAATACTCCGAAGGCTATGGCGAGATTATTCGATCTGGCCGGTAAAATCAATAGCATCCATGATGGGCACGTATCTGCTGATGCCATTTCACCCGGCGCAGTGAAGCAGATGCAGCAATTCTTCCATGATATGATTTATGAAATATTTGGTCTGGATGAAACAGGAGATGCTACCGCAGATGATGGAGTAGTGGATGGTCTGATGCAATTGATCATTGATCTTCGTCAAAAAGCAAGAGCAAATAAAGATTTCGCTACTTCAGACCAGATCAGGGATGCATTACAAGAAGTGAAAATCCAGCTAAAGGACAGTAAAGACGGTACCAGCTGGGTCAAAGCCTGAGTTTATGACTACAATTTTTATAGACCCTGAATGGGTCAACCAAAGATTAGCCCCGGATGAAAATCCGGGGTTCAAAAGGAAATTCCAAAGTTTTGGCGGGATTTTTGCCTTTTAGCAAAAATCATGACAAAACAAAGCTCGGGATCATCGTTGGAACAAGCGAATCTTACTTTCAATGATCAGGTCTTAGGATTATAGAAAATGATACAATTTTTGAAATGATATTCCATTACAAAAACAGCTTTATGAAACCCGCTTTTCGAATACTTTTTATGCTTGCTTTAATCATATCTGCCATAGCTTGCGGAAGTGATAAGGAAACCGAATCTGAAACTGAAGTCCCGGCCGAACCAAAGCCCAAAGCAGTGATTCCTGCTTTCAATGCTGACAGTGCATATGCATTCATAGAAAAGCAATTGTCTTTTGGTCCCCGGGTGCCGGGTTCAGCCGGGCATAAAGCCTGCAAAGAATGGCTGGTCTCCACACTTGGACAATGGGCAGATGATGTCATCGAACAGGATTTTAAAGCCAAAAACATTGACGGCAGTACTCCTACAGCAACCAATATCATTGCAGTCTTTAATCCTGATATCAAAGAACGCATTATTCTTTCGGCACACTGGGATACCAGAGCTGTAGCGGATTATGATGAGGATACATCCCGTAAGAAAGATCCCATTCCCGGCGCCGATGATGGTGGTAGCGGGGTGGGGGTTCTTCTCGAGATTGCAAGAATTCTGAAAGAAAATAAAATAGATTTAGGAGTCGATATAGTCCTTTTTGATGCGGAGGATCAGGGAGCAGAAGGAGGCGAGGATATGGAAAGCTGGTGCCAGGGAGCACAATACTGGTCCAGAAATCCTCATGAGAAAGGTTACAGAGCATCCTTTGGAATTCTGTTGGATATGGTGGGATCAGAAGGAGCACGTTTCACCAAGGAAGGCATCTCCACCCGATATGCAAATCAGATTGTAGAAAAAGTCTGGCCACTTGCCCAGGGAATGGGCTATGGGGGCTTCTTTGTAAATGAGAATACCGGCCCTATCACCGACGATCACTATTATGTCAATGTGATAGCAGGCATTCCAATGATCGATATTATCAACCGCCCACATACCACTACTACCGGATTTGGGCATTACTGGCATACACACGATGATACCATTGATGTCATCTCTAAAACTACGCTGAGAGCTGTAGGGCAAGTGGTGCTTGCAGTTACTTTTAAAACTTCGGATGGGACATTTTAGCAGAAGAAGTTGAGGAGTTTAGCAGTTGAGAAGTTTAGAATTCCACAAGTTGAATTTTCGGCAAAGAAGCTTCTAGTTACTAGTTTCTAGCTTCTGGCAAACAGCCAGTATGGCTTGTGAGTGCGGGTGTGAAAACAGCCGCTTCTGGCTTCTGGTTTCTGTTTCTTCGCAGAACAGTAGAAAAAAGTTGCTTTTTTTACTCTAAAACCTATATTAAAGTTGTCGATTGTCCGGGTCTCTGACCAGGATTAAAAACTCCCACACAAAACTCAAACCCACAACAATCTGGCGTCTCCTGACGCTGTGAAAGCAGCTAGTTTAAACTGTATAGATCGGATGAATTCATATTGGTTAAGAAGCATATCCATTGTTAAATATTGACATCAAACTCCTCACTACCACAAAACCAGCAAACTATACTTTTCAATCAATCGAAAGCTCCAAACTCGCAGAGAGTCTATAAAATGAACCTTGCGAAGCACATCACCTTTGTTCTATTGAGGCATAGCCGAAAATAGAACAAAGACATCACTTTTTCGTTGCTTGTCCTACGAAAAAACATCACCTTTCAAGCCAAAGGCGCAGAAAGACATCACCTGCTTCCCTAAAAAACAAAATCCGGAAATAACTATATATCTCCGGATTATTGTCGATCATTCATTGAATGTAATTACTGGTTCGAATTATCTAACCCATTCATTCAGTTTTTACATAAATTCTGATTCAATTCATTTGCTTGTTTTTGCACCTCTAAGCTCTGACTTTTTACTTTACCTAAATGTTAAATGTGTCCAGGTGGTCGATTTTTCATATAAGTGGTCAAAAAGCCTGCTTTTTTGGTCAATCAGGGTAAAAAACGAATGTAATTGTAGTAAAATATTTACACAGCACTCACCAGCCAATTCCATAATCTTCTCCATAATTACTGGAACCACCCCACATAGTGCTATGAACTGTGTCAAAATAGATGGCATTGATAGGTCCGGAAGTCCGCTGAAAAAATTCTAATTTATACCCCATCCTTTTAAGCTCCTTCCGGATCCAATCAGGAGTATCTTCATTCAGCGAGATATATCCGGGCTTGCTTTCATGCTTGCCGAAGGATGTTTTCATCTGATAACTATTGAAATTCGAAGCCTCTGCAGCTTCCTGAACAGTCATGCCAAACTCAACCATATTGAGGAAAAATTGCAGTAGATTCTGATCCTGAGTATCGCCACCCTGAACCCCAAATGCTAAAAATGGCTTACCATCCCGAAATGCGAGTGAAGGTGTCAGTGTCACTCTGGGGCGTTTGCCGGGAGCTACAACATTATAAGGACTTTCAAGGCTATCAAGTACAAAACTTTGCATTCTCTGGCTCATTCCAATTCCGGTGTTGCCCGCGATACAAGCCGGAATCCAACCACCGCTGGGAGTGATGGAGACAATCCAGCCTGAAGTGTCTGCCGCTTCTATAGTGGTAGTTCCTCCATTGAATGTTTCTCTAAATGTCTGGTCAGGCATTCCTGTGTCCGGTTTTTCGGGATTAATTCGGTGTGAGAAAGGATTTTTTCTGTTCTCAAATGGATAAGGGTCGCCGGGCCTGACGTTTTCATCATTAACATTTGGATTGATTTTGCCGGCCGCAGATTTTGCATATTCTTTCGAAAGCAGTCCTTTAACCGGAATTTCCGGATGTGTGTGCGTATCCCCATAGTAGAAATCTCTGTCAGCATATGCATAATTCATGGCCTGGTAAAGTGTATGAATATATTTGGCGGAATTGTATCCCATGCTTTTCACATCGAAATGCTCCAAAATATTCAATGATTGCAACAAGGCAGGACCCTGGGTCCAGGCATTTAATTTATATACTTCTATGCCTTTGTAGGTGGCCATCACCGGTTCTTCGATGATCACGGACCAATTGGCCAGATCCTGCAGGGTAATCAGCCCTCCCTGCTCTTTTGATCCTCTGACAAATTCTGCTGCAATATCACCTTGGTAAAATCTGGCATTGGCTGCCATGATGGCCTCCTTGCGGCTTTTTCCTGCTGCCAAAGCCTTTGTTTCAGCTTCGATGAGTTTTTCCAAAGTGATAGCCAGATCTTTTTGAACAAATATTTCACCTGCGTCCGGGGCATTGCGGGACTTAGTTGGATGGGGTAAAAAGACAGCTTTGCTATATGGCCATTCTTCTATTCTTTTTTTGTGACGCTCCATGGCATCAGCAGTTTGAGCTTCTATTGGATAGCCTTTTGCAAGTTGCAGTGCGGGTGTTAGCACTTGCTTTAATGACATCGTCCCATATTCAGCCAGCATGACCATGAGTCCGCCCGGAGTGCCGGGTGTTGTCGCCGCCAATGGTCCATACTCCGGTGGATAATTCATGTTTTTTCCTTTGAAAAATTCCACTGTGGCGCCTGTCGGAGCAACTCCAAGCGCATTGATGGCAATGACTTTTTTTAGTTTTGGGTGATAAATCAAGGCTTGCGTTTCTCCGCCCCAGCTTAAGACATCCCACATCGTGCAAGTAGCAGCCAGCATGGCACAGGCAGCATCAACCGGATTTCCACCCTGTTGAAAAATCGTGGCTCCTGCTGTTGCAGCCATAGGTTTTCCGGTGATAGCAATCCAGTTTTTGGCGTGGATGACAGGCTTTTGGGTGTTTTGACTCCAGAGTGGAGAGGACAAAAGTAGAAGGAGGATGAGCTTTGGGAAGGGTTTCATACGGCATTACATTGGTGATGAATAAAGATACAATATGAAAGAAGAGATTTCAGGTTTCAGATATCAGTTTTCAGAATTTTAGATTTTGAACAGCCTTTTAAACAGCCGCTTCTAGCTTCTTGCCTCTGGCCTCTGGCTGAAACAGCCATTTTCTCTTTTCTTAGCTCGTTTCGCGGTCTCCGACCAGAAACGCAGCGTTTGCAAGTCTCTGACTTGAACTAATCATTTCTGTAGGAAAACTGAGTAAAAAACAGCGACTTCTTCCCTGCAGTTGGAGTGTGAGTGCCCATAGCTTTTGCTACGGGAAGCAAAGAGTGGGAGTGGGCTGACACTCACAACTCCCACACGGCTGTTCACTTATTCCTTATCCCTTATTCCTTATTCCTTACTGGCTTTTCAACTCTCCGGCCACTTGATCTTTTGCTGCAGATTATGCTTATAAGTGGGGCCGACAGGAATTTCCTTGTTGCCGATTTGAAGGTGAGATTGCGTGATCGCTTCTACCTTTTCACTATTGACGATGAAACTTCTGTGAACCCTTAAGAATTGATCTTCAGGGAGCATAGCCTCCAGAGCAGTGATGGTATGTTTGGTAACAATCTGCTTATTGTTCAGGATGATTTTGACATAATCTTTCAGGCTTTCAACATAGATGATGTCAGCTACCATTATTTTAATCATTTTCCGGTCCACTCTCAGATAAAGGAATTGATCCTGAGCAGGTTGGAGGATTTCTTTGGCCGGCTCATTTGTATTCTCTGCTTTGAGAAGCTTTGATATGGATTTTAAAAACCTGTCAAATGAAACCGGTTTCAAAAGAAAGTCAAGCACATTGAGCTCAAATCCGTCGAACGCATATTCTCTGTAAGCAGTAGTAAAAATGATATGTGGGCGATGTTCCAGTGTTTTGACTAATTCAGTTCCACTCAATTGTGGCATTTTAATATCCAGAAATACCAGATCTATAGATGTATCCTGAAGCAAGCTGAAGGCTTCTATGGCATTTGAGCAGGTCGCAACCAGTTGCAAAGCAGGAATCCGATCAATGTAGTTCTTCAAAACCTCAATAGCATAAGGCTCATCATCCACTATAAGGCATTTGACTACATTCATGTTGAGATGCTTTTGAATGGTGAAGACGAAATCACATCTGAAATTGGTTGGGATTTTAATTGAATATTTAACTGGACAATAAACATTTCTTCTTCATCAAATATTTCAATTTTATGTGCATCAGGATAAATTAAATCCAGCCTTTGTTTCAGGTTTTTCAAACCTATTCCCTTCTCCCCGTTAGATCCTTTTTTTCCAGGGAATTTACTGTTTAGAACCCTGCATTTTAATTGCTCATTCTGAATGTCAATATCTATAGATAGCCATGGTTGTTCAATGGTTTCACTGACACCGTGTTTGAAAGCATTCTCTACAAGTGGCAGAAGCATTAGTGGGGAAATTCCGTGATTTTGAATATCTCCTTTAATATTAAACCTCAAGTCCAGATTGTCCCCAAATCTAAGCTTCTCTAGTTCGATATAATGCTTGATAAATTGCAATTCCTGCTGAAGAGGTACAAAATCAGATTTACATTCATACAGCATGTACTGAAGCAAATCACTCAGGCGCATCACAACTTCAGAAGATTTTCCTTCTACCGGCAGGGTCATTGCGTACAGATTGTTCAGCGTATTAAACAGAAAATGTGGGTGCAGCTGATCTTTCAGGGATTTCAATTCAATCCGGGTTTTTTCCAATTGCAATTGTTGTAATTCCTGTTTTTTGAAATACCAGTATTTTACAAGTTTGATAGCCACTGCAAAACCCCCAAAAGTAAGACCTCCCCTGAATCCCCCCAGAATACCTATTATGAAGTAATTGTGATATTTCATGGGGGTGAGATTATTGATTTCTCTATAGTATGCTACCGGATACTGAGCCACAAACTGAGAAAGAAGTACAGTCAGTAATACCACCACAATAGAGCCCAGGACGAGCTGAAAATATTTTCCTTTGAAAAGGTAACGGGGGAATAAGAAGTATATAATCGAATATGTCAAAAAAATGTGCGTAGTCATAAACATCAGACTTTCGTAAGCCGTGTGGATGTACACGGCATGTGCCATTTCCCGGGAAGCGGTAAGTCGGGAGCTACCATAAATAAGAATATTGGAAATCAGTACACAGATCCAAAAAAACAAATGTCTGCTCCACTTGTAAGCAGCTTCTTCCGAAAGTATAAATTTTTCCAGAAAGCGGATCATTTCCGATGTCTTTGATAATCATTCAAATATACAGTCCAAATGTCGTTTGAAAATGAAATCGAATGCTACATTCTACCAAAGCAATGAAATAGTATACCAATGTGTTTCATCGTCGACTAATGTACTTATCTGCCAGTATTCAACATATTGGCAGCGGAAGTGCTTACCCGGCTATTTTGCCACACAGGCTTTAAACTTGAATGTAATTTAGACTTATCAAACTATAAATTTTATTCTATGAAAACACAATTTTTAAAAAGATTCTACGCGTTGCTGTTATTCTGCCCCGGATTTATAGCAGCACAAGATGTCCCGGCTACCACTCAATCATACTGGGTCGTGGAGCGAAATGAAAAGGGCAGTCACGTATATATTTATGATGCTCAGCATCAGATAATATATCAGGAATTCTTTAAAGGAAAAAGAATCGATCCGAAGCGAAAATCAGTAAAGAAGAAACTGGATGCGACTGTGGAGCAATTTGAGGACAGGAAACTGCTTGCTTCAAAATTCTAAGTATTGCCTAAAGAAACGCTTTTAAATTTGGAAGCCGTGATGCACGATGGTGTATTTCGGCTTCATTGTTTGTTTTAGCAACATAGTCGCTGCCTGTTGGTTTGTCATGATTTTTGTTTATTTCATACAAAAATCCCGCCAAACCAATTAACATTTTGATTCATAACCCCGGGCTCGTTTTGAAGAACGAGCCCGGGGCTACTATTGGTTAAACCCATTTCATGGGTTATAAATACTGAGTTTTTATATAGTCTTAAACACCTAACCCATCGCCACAATCATCGTCGTCAACCTGCTGATACAGACCAATTGCTCCTTTTGATTATAAATTTTAATATCCCAGACATGTGTCTTACGGCCGATGTGGATCGGAGTGACGATCCCATAAACTACCTCACCTGGTCTTGCGGATTTGATATGATTAGCGTTGATTTCCACTCCGACCGGAATACCCTGATTGATATCATCGAGGCAAAGAGAAGATGCTACACTTCCCAGGGTCTCAGCCAGTAGCACTGATGCTCCGCCGTGCAAAATTCCTGCAGGTTGGATGGTCTTATGATTTACCGGCATTTCAGCTTTTAAATAATCATCTCCAATTTCTGTAAATGCAATATCGAGATGCTCGATAGCGGTTCCTCTGGAGAATGAATTGAGTGTCTCTATCATGGGTTTGGTTTTCCAGATCATGTTGTTCATATTTGTGACAAACAGAACAAACAGATATGGAAAATGATGTAAAAAAACGGCATAATCCAGGATCTGAATTATACCGCATTTTTTGGTCAATATGATCTGTTGAAGTATTAAATCAATCCGGCAATTTTATACTAAAGTCGCCTTCTTTGAATGACACTTTTTCCGGGTTATTTGCATTTCCTTTCGGTTTAGATTTATCTCTGTCAAAGTGCATTTCCATCTTTCCGCTGATCCAACCTCCAGTAACGTCGATTTCTGTTATTTGGATAAAGTTTTTCTTGCTTGTGTCAAGAATGTATGAATCAATAGACTGGTCTTCAATCAAGGTTTCATAATGCATCCAAACTAGGCAATTCATATCCTGATTTTTGCACAGCATTTGATCGTTAAGGTTCATTTGCATACATTCTAAAATGTATTGTTCCATCAGAGTTCCTTCATTATCAAAGGCTTCAAATCTAAGTGCTAAATTACTTTCATCACGAAAACATTTAGTAGCAAAAGCACTGGCCATCATATCCCGATCATTTTTTTTCATTGAAATATGGCCTGATGAAATATCTCCTGGCAAGTAAACTGGCATATTGGTATAATCTTCCTCCTTTGCACAAGCAAAAAGTAAAAGCAATATGGGTAAAAGATAGAGTGGTTTCATAGCTTAATTATTTTGTGATACGAAAAATATTCTCCTCTCGTCACTTTTAGAATGTATGTTCCAGGGGGCAGTTTAGAAATATCAAATTCAGATTCAGAATTCGTCAAGTTTATTAGCATATTAATATGTGGTTTACCGTGCAAATCCGATAATTCAGCAGTAACGACATGTTCGTCAATTTTATTAACGCGATTTGACATTCTGATTGAAAATAATCCCCGAGATGGATTGGGAGTTATTTGATATTCAAATTTAAGAAAATCAATATGCTCGTTTATCACAATAAAATTAGTTACTTCCGGTCGAGTAAGAGCACAAGGCGGGTCACTTGTATCCAATATTTTTACAATTTTGGTGTGATGATTTACCAAATTGTCATCAGAAGTTATTGTTAAGAAAAAATACATAAAAGCCCCTGAGACAGGAGGAGTGACAGATTCACATTCATCATCACCTAAATAAATTGATGTTCCACCATCTACAGAGTAATGCCATTCATACGTGTAAGGAGCTTCCCCAGGAAATCCTGTACCCGGCTCCATAATAAATGCGCATGCCTGAAATGTTAATTCATTTCGGCAAACAACATCAAAAGATGAGATAAAACTTGCCCACTCAGGCGGCAACTTATAACCCGCTACTGTACATCCAGCATTTCTTAGCACACGGGCATTATTATCATTTGCTGTCCCACTTGCTGCGCCGTTAATAAAAACTTCAGGATTTGAAAAGTGTAGCTCCCTTCCCCCGGGCCCTAAAACCGTTGCTGGAGAAGCAGCAAGAATTGTCCTTCTATCAACTCTATTCTGATCCTGAAATAAAAATCCATGTTCACAGGTACCATCTGTATCTGTGTCATGTCTTGCACCAAATAAATGTGCTAACTCATGAGCCAGGGTGAAACGAGGTGCATTAGAAAATCTGATTTGGGATATTCCAACAATCGCATTTGTATTTGGACCAATTGCAAAGACTCTTCCAAATACATTCCCATAAGCCTGATTTGTTAACGCTATTACCAAATCCGCTCTAAAATCATCCCGTAGAACCATAATGTCATCATTCGTTGCTAAATTGTTTACATCATTTAAACTATTTGTGGTAAGAGGAACGTTTTCTAAAATTGTTCTAAACCTGAATCGTTTATTGGGGACTTCACTGTTTATTAGAGCAATATTACAATTTAGGTAACTCAACTCCATGAAAACAGCTCTTAAATCAAGAGTGATCATTTGGCTAAATAATTCAAACGTTAGAATTGGAAAATTTAGATCGAGCCATGCAAGTGCATTATCTGTAATAACTGCAAGAACATCTATTACTGCAGGACATCTGTCAAAATCATCATCACATATATCAAGCGACTGTTGCATTGATATCACACTATCCATCGAACAAATATACTCTTCAGGAAATTCTAAATTCTTTTCAATGAGAACCGCATGTTCATGTCCAACAGGGTGAATGAAATAAAGCTCAAGCGGAGTCTGAATGTATCCTATAATACCGTCTGGCTTTCTTAACAATACAAGATAACCATAATCATCATCCAATTTTCCAGCCCATGCATAGTTTAGAGAATCCTGATAATCATAATAGACTACAGTAGCAGTAAACTGTTTTGTAGTATCAAAAGGGGTTGTAAAAGAGATTTCGTTTCCAATAAGTACATCTTTAAGATGTGCTACAGAAACCACATAGTCAGACAAATAATCATCTGTGGTTCTTTGATAAGTGATAATGTTCTGTTGGACACTATCTAGAGTTGTATGTGGGTTTATTACCTGGAAGAGTGGCGCTTGTGCATAAGTAAATGAAGAATAAAACCATAAAATTAATAGTAAAATAAAAGTGATAGGGTGTCTGAAAGTTTGGAATTTCAGATATTTACCCCCCCCGTTTGTAGCATATTTACTACACGTGTTAAGTATTTGTTTGTGGTTAAATTCTTCATAATTTCATGTTTGAAGTAAGCGATTCTTACAAACTTACACTATTGCGGTCAAATTGTCAAATTTAATTTGTTAAAATTTAGGAAAATAAAATTATAACTCAATTCGGAAGGTTAAATTTTATACTTTTGATTTATGGAAAATGATGTAAAATTCTGGCATAATCCACGCTGCGGTACCAGCAGACTAGTACTGAATACCATGTTGGAAAATAGATTTGAGCCGGAACTATTTCTGTATTTGCAAACTCCGCCTTCCCGCAAAGAACTGAAGCGGATTATTCGTCAATTAAAAATTTCAGCAGAAGCATTAGTCAGAGAGAAAGAACCACTTTATGAGGAATCATTTGCTGATGGGGAGAAAAGCGAAGAAGAATGGATTGAGATTCTGACCAAAAACCCGCAACTCATCGAAAGACCTATCGTGATAAAAGGCAGAAAAGTAGTTTTGGCCAGACCTCCTGAAAAAGTATGGAAGTGGTTGAAGATAAACCCTTTAAATAAAGATAAATTATATTGAAAAGTGGTGTTCAATAATGAAAATTGAGGAAGGTTATCTTTATGGTGAATATCTGAATTATAGTAATCTAATTAAAGTAAGCCACTACCTTTCATTGAATTTGATTGGAATTTATTCCATCTAACTCGCCTCGAGCCGGCTGGGCTTTTACTTTTTGAGATGGCAAAAAGTAAACAAAAACCATTCCCGCTGTAGAGCCTAATCCTAAAAATGCGTTTTCCTTTCGCTAAGTCTGTCAAACTCGCTTTTGGCTCTCCTAGTTCCTGCTCAATGCTCACAGGCCATCTCAATATCTTTCTCGGCCTCACCTAATGCTCACACAGTGACAGCCTTGGTCGCTTCACTCAAAACCATTTTTTACGGATTATTCTCTAAGGCGGGATTGTGGCAACTTCACAAGAAATTTATGGTATTATTAGTTTACAAGATACTTTTTTGAGCAAACAGGATAATTACCTGAACACCGTCACATCCCCATAAAATATTTCTCTCTGCCCATTGATGAATTCCACCTCAGTGACATAAGCAAATACTGCCGGTTTCATTTCCTGTCCCCGGAAAGTGCCATCCCAGCCTATACTATCATCATTCGGTGGGAAATTTTCCATGAGAAATACCTGATTACCCCAACGGTCAAAAATCTTCAGGAATACCACCCTGGAAAGTAAATTTTCCCTTGCAAAGACTGTGAAATGATCATTGTTGTTGTCTCCATTTCCGGGAGAGAAAATATCAGGAATAAAAACCCCTCCCTGTGCATTCACACGCAAATTGGTAAAGGCAACATCTTCGCAACCATTTTCATCCCTGACTCTGATTTCATACCGGATATTATTCAAAGGAGTGGAGAATGGATCAAGGCAGGTGATGCAATCCAGAAAATCAGCCGGAGTCCAGACGATATTTTGTATTTGTGACAATTGAAGATTCAGTGTAGGAACTAACTGAATACTATTTCCTAATTCCACTACATGATTTGGATCGAGTTCCACCTGAACAGGAGTAATACCAATTATTTGAATGGTATCTCTCAGCGTACAACCATGCTCGTCGGTCACAAGAATTGGATATTCTCCGGGTTGTAACTGAGAGTAAGTGAGCGTTGCACTGGATTGTGCTCCCCCATCTATTGAATAGGTGTAGGGTTCCTGTCCTCCTGTAATACTGCTGAATGTTATGGATCCTTCCGATCTGAAGCAATTTGGCTGAACTACCAGTAAGTCAGCGGATTGAATGGAATCCAGATTAGGCAGTATTCGGGTACTGTCAATGCCGGTACATCCATTGGAAGGATCTGTAATCTGCAGATTGTACCATCCATGTCTGTCCACAGAAGGTGTTAAAGTATTAACTCCCTGAAGGATATTGCCTGAATTTGTTGACCATATAATTCCCGGATTTTGAATCACTGAAATGATATTTCCCGAGAGTTGAAGTACTGACATATTGCAGGTAAGTGTCTGCTCAGGTCCTGCATCAAGCAGTGGCGCTAATGTATCTGCGGGTATAAATATGGAATCAATACTAACACAGCTGTTGGCCTGATCTGTGACCTCAAAATAATACCACTCACTTTGCGTCGCCTGAGTGGAAATAAGTTGTGTGGGGCCGGAAATGTTCCCATGAGGAGAATTCCATTCAAATTCATAAGCACCACTTCCACTGATCACCCGCCCTGTCAAAATTACTTCCGTTCTGGAGCAGGTAATGGGCAATACATTTTCTATGGTAATCTCAGGAAACTCTCGGTCTTCCATCACTAATACCTGTGCATTGCTCACACACCCATTGAGGACATTCGTAATGGCTAAATTATAAGTACCAGGCTGATCTATCTGAGCAGAATTTTGATTCGCAGGAGAAATTATCGGAAAACTTCCGGTCCATAAATATTCAAATTCAACACCCACGGATGATCCCGTAGAAGTCAAAGTCAGAAGATTATTGGTACAGGTAAGTATATCGGCGGGCTGTAACACCACATTCGGCGAAATGGTATCAATATCCACAAAAACTGAATCAAAGGAAACACAATGGTTGATATTGCTTGTGATATTCAGATAGTACATTCCTGGCGTTCCAAATATAGGTTGAATGGTGTTGGCCCCTGAAACAATGCTGCCATTAAGGGTAGTCCACAAAGGCTGAAAATCAGATCCGGTATCTGATCCTGACATATCAGGAATGACAGTGGTTTCAATGCAATTAATGACCAATGGCTGACCTGCATCTATCAGCGGACTCAATGTATCAATCGCGACAGTGACGGTCCTGATGGTTTCACATTGATTGTCTGCATTCAAAATTCTTAATTCATAGGTGCCGGGGAGATTCACCTGAATGCTTAATGGGCTATTAATGTTGACAATATTTCCATCAGTCGTCGACCAGTAAATCTCGAAAGGATTTCCCTGACTGGAGCCATTTGCCTGAATATTTACTGTCTGATCTCTGCAATTAAGATCAGCAGGATCTTCAATGAGCACCACAGGAACACCGCTATCAACCAGCACATTCACACTGTCAGTTTGAGTGCAGCCATTATTCATATTCTCAACCTCTAGATAATAAAATCCGGGTTGATCTACACCGGGGTTCAGGGTATTTGTTCCGCTCAGTATATTTCCGGTAATAGTCGTCCAGATATAAGTGTATTGATTACCGGTTGAAGTTCCGTTTCCGTCCAGGCTAACGATCAGATTGATACAATCAATGATGGGAGCAGGACCTGCTTCAGCTATGGGCAGCACTCTATCCACCATGATTTGAACAGAATCACTCGTCGTACAGCCATTTAGTGGATTAATCACCGTGTAATAATACCATGCTGCCTCATCGGTTTGAATAGCATTCATCTTCGGATCAGAAAGAATATTTCCATTTACCGTACTCCATTCGAAAGCAAATTGCCCGTTATCATTGCTGGCTGTGATAACGACTTGGACTGCATTTATAATGCAATCCAGGGTATCCGGGGTATTTTCAACAACAACAGGCGTTTCAAAATCCGCACTCACTGCGACCTGACTCATAGCGGTGCAGCCATTGATGGTATCTGTGACAATCAGGACATAATTTCCTGCAGCTCCAATTTGTGGCGATAGGGTAGTTTCTCCCTGCAGAATTTGCCCATTAGCACTGGACCAGATGTAGGTATGATGGCCGGTATCGGAGCCGGATCCATCCAGCATATTCGTAGCATTGTGACAATTAAGCTCTATTGTGTTTCCTGCTGAAGCAACCGGTAATTCTGTATTTTCAGGAATGATGATATCAATAGATGCAGGGCATCCTGTAAGGGTATTGGTCGCAACAGCCGAATAAGTTCCACTCTCCATACTCATGATGGTGGTGCCATTGTTTCCGGTGGTAAAAGTATGGCCATCTGTAGAAGTCCATGTCACTGTGCCTGCATCGGAAAGCTGTATGCTCACACTTCCTGTGGGCATATCACAAGTAATGGTATCAATGTCAAGAATAGTAAAATCAATACTGTCAATATTTTCTATAATATCAAACTCAAGCGTATCACCACATTGAGTCCCATTATCGAATACAACAAACTGATAGGTACCCGGCTGATCAGCCTCCATAAAATTTTGGTTGGTGTCACCATTAATATTGCCGGAAGTTGTTGACCATTCATAAGTGATGTTCGGCCCTGCGCTTGATCCGGAGCCATCAATTTGAACAGTCTGATTATTGCAGTTGAGTTCCGGGATAATTCCGATGATTGCCTCTGGTCTTACCCCATCCTGTTCGATGATAAACACTTCAGTGCTTTGGCATCCGCTCAGCAAATTTGTAACAGTGAGCAGGTAAGTTCCCGGTCCGCCAATTTCAATGGAGCTTTGATCAATATCGGTCAATATCGGGCCTCCATCCTGAACTGCCCATTCAAATAAATCAGCATCCAGTGATCCGGAAGCATCCAGTATGGTAGTTTGATTTTGACAATCCAGTGGTCCCAACTGCAGCATCTGGATTTCAGGATAAATAAACTGAGCTACTACATCAAACTCCAGCGTCAGTGGGCCGCAAATTGTATTTCCCGATTCATAGGTAATATCGACTAAATAGGTACCCTCCTGATTTACACTTATGTTATCCAATGAGGGATCTCCATCGATCTGCCCACCGTTATTTGAATACCAGAAATAAAATAAATTACTCAGCGGATTATCATGGAAAACTTGTATTTCAGATAGCGGTTCATTGCAATTAATAATGGGATCCCCCGCAATGATGCCTTCCAGACTAATGACTTCAAGGTCCAGTACGACCAAACTATCGCAACCGTCTGCCGTGGTCAAAGGAATATTATAATTACCTTCCACACTAAAAGTCATTCCTCCGGCAGAAAAAGTTTCCCCTTCACAAATGCTGCCCATGATTTCTGTATCCGGGATTTCAGGAATAAAATCAAGAGTAGTATGGACGATAGAATCACAGCCGTTTGAGCCGACATAAGTATCTGTGTACACACCCGGTTCAGTCTGAAGCGCACCACCAAGTTCGGCAGATTCTCCTGCACATAGAATCAGTTCAGCATCAACTTCTACAGGGTCAAGATTTGTCAATTCTACACTTTCAAAACAAAGGGTCTGCTGATTGACTGAGCCTCCGGTGGATGCGGTGACTCCCCAATGACCCAGCGTCTGTCCATTGAATACTGTATTAACAATATCATATGTAATGGAAATCACAACTGCACCGTCAAATCTTACAGTGAATAACATGGTGCCGGGATCCCAGGTGATGTTGATCTGATGAAATGCTCCATCTTCAATGTTGGGTAAGATGACAGGTGGATGGCCTCCATGAGTCATATTTCCGTTAATATTAATGGCTACATGATCCTGAGGAGGGTCTCCCTGATCTGAATTCTGCCATGTGTCAAATTCTACTATCCAGGAATTTGGAATTCCTCCGGCAGCAATTCCCCCGCCGGTTTGGCCGCAAATAGGGATTCCGTTTGTTTGAAATACAATACATATTCCATCTGCACCATTGGCATCAATATTCCCGAAACCCACATTAAAATCCAGTGAAAATGGCATGGAAAAATCTTGTGGATCAGGATACCAGGCACATCCGGCCTGGCCTTGAGTTGCTGCAGTCAGCTGAATACAATTGCTGGATCCAGGGATCACAACTGGCATGGCTGTACCTGTAGTCACGTACGGGTTCCCATAAGGATTACTCACTCTAATACTAAATGAACCTCCTCCCCCGTCCTCATTCCAAACTCTAATATATACCGTAGCTCCGGCATCCAATCCTTCAAAAAAATACTTTGGCATAGGATCAGCACCACATTGGTAGGATTCCACACAGCGGATAAGATCTACTCCACCACATGACCCGCCATATAGTGCAAATGCCGCATTCGTAACTGAGCCCGGTAATAACTCGATTGCCATGGATCCACTTGACGGAACAGTGGTCACATACCATTCATCGGTGCCATCGTATTCTCCGCAATCCGGGTCAGCCGAGCCCGATGAGGTTCCATTGATGAATTCATCCTGAAAAGTGAGCATATTATTGGCAAGAGGAGTAGCTGAGCAAGGGTCAGCTCCCGCATAGATATCATGAATACCAAAGAACATCCACCCACTTATCAGGTAGAATATAGCGCGCTTCAACAAAGTATAAAAATTTAAGTTGGATTTCTGTTAGAGACGCAAATGTAACAAAATGAATAGTAAGAATGAAGCATGTTAGGCAATATTCTATTTGGTGAATTTAATCCAATTCAGGCACCTCTTTGTCTTTTGTACCATTTAGCAAAAATAAATAATAAGAGCCCTGAAAAAAATAGCACAAAAATTACAATCAAATAATCCGCAAGACTTTTGAATACTGCCAGTGGAACTATACCAATCAAAAACAAGGTGGGTAATTCATTATACAGACGAAACTGAAAAGGGCTCATGACATGCTTACCTGATTCCAGCTGGCGAATCATTACCGGAAGCCTGAAATGATATATGCTCAACAGAATCAACAGAACTAACTTCATATGAAGCCATCCCATTTCAAGATACGCAGGTTGAATAACTATCATGCTGATGCCTGCCATCCAGGTAATGATCATGGCCGGATGGGTGATGATCTTGTACAGCCTTTTTTGCATAATCATCAATTGTGCCTGTAAGACTGCTTTCTCAGACGGAATGCGATCATCTGCCTCACGATAGTAAACAAAAAGTCTTACAAGGTAGAAAAGGCCTGCAAACCAGGCTACAAAACTAATGATATGCAGGGATTTGAAAAATAATAACCACATGTGACCGGGCTTGAGAATGCAAATATGGAGAGAATGCTCTAAATACTGACTTTGTTGGGAGAAGTTTTACTTTTAATGTACATCCGCAGACTGGAACAATACGAAAGTTATGGGCAAAAAAAAACCCACTAAACTTTATTAGCGGGCTGGATTCTCGGAAAAACAATCTTTGAATTACAAGGATAGGATTCAATCGTAATTCTTCTCAAAGATGGTATTTCTTTGAGTGAGTAATCCGGACTATCTATTGAGCATGTCCTTTCATTGAGTGAAACATGCCTTTTTTTGAGTGAGATGCTATTTTGGACATGTGAAGTCCAACGGGCTAAACTTGAGAATCATGTACTCAAAAGTAAATTCAAGCAATTGATTTTGTATCATTTATGGATATCGAATTCACTAAATTATAGCTTTTTCGATGGTTTTCTATTAAATTGGCACTACCGGGTTTTGTTGATTGAATTGAGTAAAGCAAGCATTTTACCGTGTGAACTTATCACTTTACTGTTGTTCTCCGTCTTTCTCCACCGGAGGAGTGGTGTCCGGAGTGACAGGTTCTGCCCTGTTCAATATATATTGACCGGCGTCGCTTCCCTGATAGGGTTGGCCATTTGCATTCAATTGAGTGATTTTATTCACACCTACCACATATTGAATAGAAGCATCCGGACTTGTCAGTGTGACAATAGTTCCCTCAGGATTCCAGGTAATTGTACCTTCCTCTACTTGTACTTCATCAGTGCCTCTTCCTAAATAAATGAATCTTTTAGTATAAGTGCTGTCTTCCATTAAATGGACAATGGTCTGAATTCCGGTGCAATTTGAGCAGGGAAGAATGCCCTGATAGATACCATAAAAAGTGTGCTTAGCTTCAGGAATTTCCGTAGTATCAGATAGTTCTCCTTCCTGTGCCTCTGCCTCTGCAGACTTATTTCCACCACAGGCAATGATAAATGCGGACAGGGTTAAAAATGCAAATAAGAACAAATGTTTTTTCATAGCAGGTACTTAATAAAAATCGGGGGTTTAATAATTGGCTCAAAGATAATGAATCTGAGAGTCGGTGCAAATATATTATAAATAATGATAATGTGTATTATTGACGAAAATAAAAAAACTCCTGCGATTATTATCAACAGGAGTTTCTTTGTACCGAAGGTGGGAATCGAACCCACACGACATTGCTGTCACTGGATTTTGAGTCCAGCGCGTCTACCAATTCCGCCACTTCGGCAATTGAGTGGGGGTGTGAGTGTGGGTGTGAGTGTGGAGTGTGTGAGGGGTGTGTGAGTGATCGTTTTAAGAACGGGGCTCACAGCGGGTGGCAAAATTAAAATTAATATTCACTTATTACAATAGCAAAAGCAATTTTAATTTAAAACTTGCCACTCCTTATTTATTAAAGAACCGGAATACATCCAGTCCATTGGCAAATAACAATAATCCAATCAACAGGAAGAATCCAATCATAGTGGCAGTTTCCATGACCTTATCACTGACTTTCTTGCCGGTTACAACTTCCCACAATAAGAATACTACGTGACCACCATCCAGTGCAGGGATCGGTAATAAATTCATGAATCCAAGTATCAGTGACAATATTGCGGTGATTCTCCAGAAAGTTTCCCAGTCCCATGTAGTAGGGAAGAGGGATGTAATAGAAGCAAATCCACCCAAACTCTCAGTTGCTTTAATATTTCCTTTAAACATCTGTCCGAATGCCTTAATCTGATCAGCCAGGAAATTCCATCCTTTCACAACACCAGCCGGTAAAGCCTGACCCAGCGTATAATCCTGTCTCTCCATTTCAAAGAAATAATCAGGACCCATAGGGAATATTCCTATCGTACCTTGTTCTGTAGTAGTGACTTGCTTGCTCAGCGTATCCGTTTTATTTCGGACGACAGTTACAGTTATTTCCTGGGAAGGCATAGATTTTACCTTGGCCTGAAACTGATCGAAAAACTCAAGGTTTTCACCATTGACTGCAAGCAATTGATCTTCTGCTTTGAAATCAGCCTTTTCAGCAGGGCTGTCATCTGCAATTTTTCCGGCTACAAATGGAAGCCGGGTATTGAATAATGAGACATTTTTATTTTTGGAAGCAGTTAACTCTCCCACATATTTTTCATCAATTGGCACTTCCACCACTGATCCCTGACGCTCCACAGTGATGCTTCTGGCATTGTCCAGCGCGATTCCTCTGATTAATGTTCTGTCATTGAAACGCTCAAAATTCTGCTCGCCAATTTTTAAGATTTTATCCCCATTCTGAAGTCCCATATCGCGGCCCAATGAGTCCACCATGATACCATATTTTGCATTCTCTGCAGGTAAATATGCCTCACCGTATGCCCACAACAGCATACCGAAAATGAAAAATCCCAATATGAAATTCACCGTCACACCTCCCAGCATGATGATCAGTCTCTGCCAGGCCGGCTTGGATCTGAATTCCCATGGTTGTGGCGGCTGCTTCATTTGCTCTTTGTCAAAACTTTCATCTACCATCCCGGAAATCTTGACATAACCACCCAGTGGCAACCATCCGATACCGTATTCTGTATCACCAATTTTCTTCTTGATCAGGGAAAAATATGGGTCAAAGAACAAATAGAATTTTTCAACCCTTGTCTTGAAAAGCCGGGCCGGAATAAAATGGCCCATTTCGTGCAAAATAATAAGTATCGAAAGGCTCAATACAAATTGAGCAATCATCACTACTATATCCATAAATCAGTTTGAGTAAGCTCTAAAATTATTTGAAAAAAGATCTTTTCTGACGCTTTCTGAAGCCCGTCATAAAAAAAGAAGATGCAAATTTACACAAATCGATAAATAAGCATGCATGCCCTATTAACTTTGCAACCCTATGCAAATGTTCTACACAGACCAGATTTTCGACCAGCATGCCGTATTTGCCCATGAAGAGATGAAGCATCTTACACATAGCTTACGTAAAAAGGAAGGGGATTCAATCTTTTTTACTGATGGAAAGGGGAATGCTTTTTCAGGACTTTTGGATACCGTTTCGAGACATGAGGCTACAGTCAGAATTGTGGAGAAAGTTTTTCATCCACCTATTGAACCGGCCTTTCAATTGCTGATCGCTCCTACGAAACAACACGAGCGAATCGAACTCATCGTGGAAAAAGCTACTGAAATGGGCATCCAAAGAATCACTCCTGTCTCGGTCAAACATGCTGAGCGAACCAGTATCAGACAGGACCGGCTGGAGAAAGTTGCCATTTCTGCGATGAAACAATCTTTGCAGTACCATCTTCCTGTCATTGATCCCCTGACAGATTTTGATACAATTTTGAAAAACCCTTATGAAGGTATTTCCCTGATTGGATACTGCGAAGGAGAGGATCGCAAAACATTGTCAGAGTCTATTGTCAAAGGTTCTCCGGCAAGATGCTTCATAGGTCCGGAAGGAGACTTTACAGAGAAAGAAGTCAGCAAGGCATTAGCGGCAGGGTTTGTCAAAATAACTTTAGGTCAAAGTCGTTTGAGAACAGAGACTGCAGCTATATTTGTCTGCGCAGCATTTAAACTTATACAGGAGTTTTAAGGCATTGAAAACAAATACAACCCCTTTAGCTGTTTACCATCATCTAATTGATATCAAGCATTTCACATGAAAATATTTGGTTTTATATTCATCTTACTTATTTGCATCAGCAATAGCGTAGATTCGGCAGCTAATGTAGCGCCACCTAAATTGAAAATCGCTTTATTAAAATATGGCGGTGGCGGTGACTGGTATGCCAATCCCACTTCTCTGCCCAATCTGGCCAGATTTTGTAATCAATTTTTGAATATGGGTTTTGATCCTGACTATGCTACAGTGGAGGCCGGGAGTCCGGAAATCTTTAATTACCCATTTGTTCACATGACAGGGCATGGCAATATAGTATTCACGGATGCAGATGCAAGAAACCTAAGAACTTACCTCATCGGTGGGGGATTTCTTCACATCGATGATAATTATGGAATGGATCCATTCGTGAGACCTGCCATGAAAAAAGTATTTCCCGAACTTGATTTTGTAGAGCTTCCTTTTAATCATCCGATTTATCAGCAGCAATTCAAATTCAATAAAGGATTGCCCAAAATTCACCAGCATGACGGCAAGGCTCCTCAGGGTTTGGGACTATTCTGGGAAGGCAGATTAATTTGTTTCTATTCCTACGAAACGGATCTGGGTAATGGCTGGGAAGACCAGGAAGTGCATGGAGATCCGGAGGAAGTGCGCAGACAGGCATTTCAGATGGGAGCGAATATTCTGCAGTTTGTGTTTACGCAGTAGGGGAGGCTGGTCTTTTCATTGAAGTCCTTACGCTCTCATTTACTTTATTATTGTAGTTCAATTTTTGTAAGTTTACTACAGCGATTGCTTGTAGTGCTTGTTTTGCATGTTTGAAATTTAGTTCATTTCAAGATTTGATCTATGCATTTATTTAGAAAGACAGTCTGCCTGTTATTTGCGATCGTATATCTGGGAGTTATGAGTTTTGCGCAGGACTGTACACTGCCTCCGGGAGTTCCTTCTGCTACAATGCAATGCAGCTCTACACCTTTGATTTGCAATTTATTTGATTATTGTGGGGTACTTCCTCAAAATGATGAATTTCAGGACCTCAATGTAGCAGGATGTCCCTTATTTCAGGCATTGAATAATCCACATCTTTTTAGTTTTATTGCTACATCGGCAGAAAGTATACTTACCATACAGTATTCAAAATGCCAGATTTTGTTTAATAGTCCGGGAATTCAAATCGTAATACTTGCCACTTGTCCTCTGGGGGGAGGATTACTGGATGTTGTACCCTGGACCTGTTACAGTGTATGTAATAACATTGAAGGTACTGTTACTATAGGGAGCAATTTGTTTGTTCCCGGGAAGGAATATTGGATATTATTGGATGGGTGTGCCGGGAATTCATGCGAATATCGAATTGTAAACACAGTTGGAGTTGATTTCCCTACCATGGAAGCAGAGACTATAGATTCGGCAGATCTCACAGGAAGTTCCTCACTGGTTTGCCCGGGTGAAACAATTACAGTTGAATTAAATAAGCCTATTCGTGCTAACTTTTTCACCTGGAATGATCCATTTTTAGGTGAATTTAACTCGGCTTCTTCGAATATTTCAATTTCAATTCCCGATCAAACACCTGATGGGATTTATACGGTTTGTCTTGTAGATGCCGGAAACTCCTGTGAAGAAAGCCTCTCCAAATATGGATACAGCGGTGAAGCCTGCTATACATTTCAGGTGGAAAAAATTCCGGAAACAGAGATAGGACCCATTCTGCTTTGTCTGGGTGATTCATATGTAAGAGATGGAAAGTTCTTCAGTCCGGTTGATACAGGGTTTTTGACTGTATCCTACAACCTGACTTCATTTAGAGGCTGTGACAGCTTGATGACCATTACATTTGATGTGAAGGAAATTAACAATGAAGTAACCTTGACAGATTCCATGCTGATAGCCACTCAGTCTGATGCCATATATCAATGGTTCAACTGCGAAAACGACGACTTTCCGGTTGAAGGTGCCATAGCCCAAACTTTTACTCCCGAATCAAGTGGCTCCTACCGGGTTAGTATTGTCACTGACTATTGTAATGCTTACTCGGAATGTATAGAAATTATATTGTTAAACAATGAAATTCATTTGCTGAATAATCTCACATTTTTTTATCCTAATCCGGCAAGAGAGTCTTTACATTTTGAATTGAATACAGAAGCCCGAATTATGATACATGATATTCATGGCAGGGTCCTGGTTGATAATGAATTTCATGCCGGAAAGCAATCGTTAGAAGTTTCTGACTTAATCAGCGGAACTTACATTGCAAAGGTTTATTTACAGGATAAGGTGATCGTACAGAAGATCATTCTTAAAAAATGACTATTTGATGGCTAGGAGTAAGCATCCGATGGCATGATTTGGCAAACAAGCTATAGATTCTAATTTGATTTGAAAATCTTGCAAATCAGACTGCCCCGGCTGTTAATCTCTAAATTCTCAATTCTTACTTCTGACTTTCGATCAGTCCCACAGAAAGCTGGTCTTTTTAATATACTTCTTGATATTGATCCAGAATGCGAGGAACAGGTAAATAAGTACAGGAGAGCCAAGGGTAGCGAAGGATAAATAAATAAAATATGTGCGGACACGACCGGCGGAGATATTTAATTTTTCGCCAAGATATTGACATACACCAAAGGCGTATTTTTCGATTTTGTCCTTCACAAGTTCCATATTAAGTACTTATAGCTACGCAAACGAAAAAAGGCCTGAAATAGTTCAGGCCTTACCAAGGAATTGATCTCAGAAATATAAGGAATACTACAAATACAAATTAAAAGAAATTCAGGTTTCTGATGGCGTCCAGAATCGAAAACTGCTCAATACTGACCTGATGGACACAAATAGGAATCATTGTCTCACCTGCTTTTGTGTAGAGCTTTAATGTGAATTGCCCGCTCTGTCCATACTGATAATGGAATTTTCTGCCCAAAACTCTGCGGCTATTGCCATCTCCCAGGTCTATATAATAGTCCATGGATTCATCAAAATGATCTATCATGAATGTGAGACGCTCCATTTGTTTGGCGCGTTCTCTGCCGACAATTGATATATTGGTTTTGCTGGTCCAGGCGGAAGCGGATGTTTGAATATCCAAATCCTTAACTGAAACCGGCCCCTGAAAAAGTTGCTTGCTGCTCAATAAGTCACCTCTGGCAATTAAATTAACTATTTGCATCTCAATGGATTTTGTACATGGGATTAAAATTTGCTAAGTCTATTTAGCCGACAAGGATTTGAATTTCTTATTCATTTCCGCAGTTGAGCTGCGTAGTCATTAACAACGTGCAGCAAATATATTACAAATAATCGTAATGTGAATTATTGACCAACTATTTTTCAACTTTTTTTTCAAGGATACTTGCTCTTGTTGTGATCTTTTCAGCCGCTGTCGGGTTTTATTCTTAATTTTCGGCTCTGATTATAAAATTTTAAAGACCCATCATGGAAGATAAGAATCAACAAAATGCATTGAATATCGAATTGTCAGAAGAAATCGCTGAAGGCGTTTATTCTAATCTGGCCATTATCTCACATAGTCACTCGGAGTTTGTTTTGGATTTCATTCGTCTGATGCCCAATGTTCCTAAAGCAAAAGTGAAGTCAAGGGTAATTTTGACCCCCTCACATGCCAAAAGACTACTAAAAGCTTTGGCGGATAATGTGAAAAAATATGAAACTCAGTTTGGCGTCATTGAAGATCCGGAACCTCAGGGATTCCCTCCCATGAACTTCAATACACCGAAAGCTCAGGCATAAGCACAAAATCTCAATATAAGTGAAAATAGTCGGGCAGATTTCTCTGGTAGAAATGGTCCGGCTTTTTTATTTCACAGGAATAGAATTGTATTCCTTCTGAATGCCCTGAGAATTTAGTTAAATTTTGGAATTTAACAAACTTTAACAACTTCAGATTTCGTTTGAAAATCAGTAAATAATACATTAGCAGAAATTAGAGTCGCAGTATTGATCAGGCAGGCCCTCCATTCTATTCATTTGCCGGAATAAGCATCATTATAATCTGTTCCTTTTTATAGTTGCTATTATTGCTTGCCAGCATTATTGTTTTTCTTTTTAGATTGGAAGTATAAGAACAAGATCGCTTTTTAGTCAAATCAAATGAAGCTGTAAGGATGAAGTATGTCAAAAAGTATTTGCTGCCATTTATTGTCGTAGTGGCCATCGTCGGGGTAATTTACTATCTGGGTAAAAATCCGGAGAAAACCGAACAAACAGAGCAAATCAAGTTTAAAATCAAGAAAGACAAGTTTGTCCTCAGTGTGAAAGCAACCGGTGAATTGCAGGCAAAAAACTCAAAACAACTTCGGGGACCCTCTACTATGCAGTCTGTAGATATTTATCAGACTACTATCGATAATCTTATTCCGGAAGGGACAATTGTAAAGAAAGGTGATTTTGTTGCTTCTCTCAATCGAAATGAGTTGGCCAACAAAATGAAAGATGTCAGTACAGAAATTGATAAAATAATGACACAAATGGAGCAGGCGAGAATTGATACTGCTATCGAACTGAGATCATTAAGAGACGAGCTGGTGAATCTGGAATTCAATAAAAAAGAAAAGGAATTATTTGTCGAGCAAAGTCGCTATGAACCCGATATGGTTATCCGGCAAGCCCAGCTGGATCTCGAAAGGACAGCAAGGGATCTGAATCAGACCAGAGAGAAGCTGGTTTTGAAAGAACAGCAAGCGAAGGCAAAAATGGACGAGATAAATACCACTCTTGTTCAGAATCAAAATAAAATTGCAAGGCTTTCTGAAACTGCGAATCAGTTCACAATATTTGCTCCTGAAGACGGAATGGTGATTTATTCCCGCAGCTGGCGGGGAAAAGTCACGGCAGGAAGCGAGATTAATGCATGGGACCCTGTTATTGCGGAATTACCTGATCTGACGGATATGATCACCAAATCATATGTCAATGAGGTTGATATCAATAAAATCAAAGTAGGCCTGGATGCCACCATAAAAGTGGATGCTTTACCGGACAAATCTTTCGAAGGCAAAGTAATTCAGGTAGCAAATATTGGGGAGGAATTAAGAGGCTATGACTCAAAAGTATTTGAAGTGATCATTCAGATTTTGGAAGTTGATTCTTTGATGCGACCTTCGATGACAACGAGTGCTGAAATATTTTTGGATGAATTTCAGGATGTAATGGCCATTCCTATAGAAGGGCTGATGATAGACACAGTTACATATGTACACAAGATAGTGGGAAATGGAATCGTGAAGCAAGAAGTAATTCCGGGGCTTACAGGAGATCTAAGTGTTGCTATTGATTATGGGCTGGAGCCGGATGATGAAATCATGTTGAGTATCCCACCTGATGCAGAAAAATTATCGTTCGTCATGCTGGATCCTGCGATCAAAGCAGAAATAGCTAAAAAACAGGAAGAGGAAAAGAAATCCAGGCAGGCAAAATATGCTGAAAAAGAGAAGGAGGCTAAAAATATATCTCCACCCGGGGGACAATCCGGGGGTGGCGGAGGCATGATTATTTTTAATTAGGATTTGAATCATTAAAGAACAGCCCCCAATTATGGATAGAATTCTCTTCAATTTCTTTTTAGCGCTGGATGGAGTGGCAGCTAATAAGTTACGGGCCTTCCTGACAGCACTGGGAATTGTATTTGGAGTAGCAGCTGTAATTACCATGATGGCCATTGGTTCCGGAGCAAAAGAATCTATTCTTGAACAAATGAAGCTCATCGGAACTAATAATATAATTATCAATGCAGGTGCAGAGGATGAAGGAGATGAATCCTCCAGTGAGGAAACAGCTGCCACTAATACCGCATCCGCCGGCAAAACCACCGTACCCTGGTCTCCGGGTTTACAGATTAGTGATATAGACGCGATCGTGTATGCCCTGCCCGGAGTCACCAAAGTAAGCTCTGAAATAGTAATTCAAACCCAATCCATTTACAATGGAAAACTGCGCAAAGTTAAATGCGTAGGTACTACCAATGATTTCTTTGATTTAAACAATCTGAAGATCGGACAAGGATCTTTTTTTCATCACATTCATGAAAAAAATGGTGAAGCAGTCTGCATAATTGGTAAAAATATTCAGTCTTATTTCTTTCCCAAGGAGGACCCAATAGGTCAATTGATCAAATGTGGAAGTGTATGGATGCGGGTTATTGGTGTATTGGACAGAAGGATAGCATCCAGTAACAGCCTTGAAACACTCGGTATCAGAGACTACAATGATGATATTTTCATACCCCTCCATACTGCCCTGATCAGATACGACAATAAAGCAACCATCAAAAAGAAGCACATCGGGCGTGCAAGAAATAATGAACCCCTAAGAAACTATCATCAAATTGACAAAGCTGTCATCCAACTGGAGGATTCTAAACAACTGCTTGCAGCCTCAGAGGTGATTTCCAGGATCCTTAAAAGAAGGCATAATGATCTTGTGGATTATGAAATTGAAGTTCCTGAATTACTGCTACAACAGCAACAAAAAACGCAGGAGACATTCAATCTTGTTTTAGCAGTCATTGCAGGCATAAGTCTGCTTGTAGGCGGAATTGGAATCATGAATATCATGCTGGCTTCAGTACTTGAAAGGGTTAAAGAAATTGGTGTTCGCAGATCTATGGGCGCATTCAGAACTGATATTGTGTTGCAGTTTTTATTTGAAGCAGTCTTCATTAGCCTTATAGGTGGAGTCACAGGGATCATTCTGGGTGTATTGGGAGCCCGGATCATTGCCTCCTATGCAGAAATTCCAACCGTGATATCAACGCTTTCTATCTTAATTTCATTTGGAGTGGCAGCAACTATAGGATTGATTTTTGGAATTGTTCCGGCCCGAAGAGCTGCACAAATGGATCCTATCAAAGCCCTTCGTTCTGATTAATCAATATGATAAGATTTTACTGTATGAAATATTCCTTTCTGACATTCCTTTCAGGATTGATTCTGATGACTTTTGTGCCTCTTTCTTCGCAGGCTCAGGTGGTTTCACTTAATATGGAGACAGTCATTGCGCTGGCCCAAAGTGAAGCACCGGATGTTTTACTGGCGAATACAAGATTAAAAAATTCATACTGGCGATTCCAGACTTACAGGTCTAATTATCGGCCATCGATACTTTTAGAAGCTGATTTACCAATTTTTAACAGAAGTTTAGAACAAATTACAATTCAGGGAGGAGCTGAAGAGTTTGCACAGCGTTCGTTTATGAGCAATGAGGTCTTTTTATCTCTTAATCAGGAAATAGCACTAACTGGCGGCAGGGTTTTTGCCAGCACAGGTCTTCGAAGATTGGACTTATTTAATGCTTCAGCTGGGCAGGATCGCGTGTCCTATTTAAGTACTCCGGTTTCGATCGGTTTCAATCAGCCTTTTTTTCAATTTAATCGTTTGAAATGGGATAAGCTTACAGAACCATTAATTTACGATGAAGCAAGAATAAGATATAGTGAAGAAATGGAAAGAATTGCTTACGATGCCGTTCGATTTTTCTTTGAAGTGTACCGCTTTCAAATCATCCTCGAAGGGGCTCAGTTTGATAAAAATAATGCAGATACATTACTGGAGATATCCAAAGGCAGGTATGATGTAGGTAGAATTGCAGAGACAGATCTGCTTCAAATCGAACTGAGCAGCATGAATGCAAATGATGCAATTGCAGAATCTACCTTAAACCTTCAATCAGCCACTGAACAATTGAGAAATTTTCTAGGACTTAAAAGTGTCAGCACTTTTGAAGTAAAAATACCTGATAATTTGCCCGCAGTTTCCATAGACCCCGGAATTGCGCTGGAAATGGCATTGAAAAACAGAAGTAAAACACTAGAATTCAGGCGGAGATTGATTGAAGCTGACAGAGAGGTTGACAGAGAAATGAAAGGTAGTGGGTTTAATGTGAGTATGGCAGGTTCGCTGGGTCTGACCCAAACGGGCACAAACCTCAAGAGTGCATATTCAAATCCTCTGGATCAGGAAAGACTTTCAGTAGGACTACAAGTCCCCATAGCAGACTGGGGTCGTGCCAAAGCAAGAAGAGAAACCGCCAAGTCCAACAGAGAGCTGATTCAGATGAATGTAGAGCAGGAACAAATCAATCTGGAACGGGAGATTATTCTGCGTGTTCAGCAATTTGAACTGGTAAAAAACCGGGTCAATCTTTCAAAAAAGTCTCTCGAAATTGCAGTTAAAAGGCAGGAACTAACCCGATCAAGATATCTGATTGGTAAAATAGGCATTACTGATCTCAATATTGCCCTATCAGAACTGGATAACGCGAGGCGCGGATATATTGATGCTCAAAGAGAATTTTGGGTAGCGCTGTATGAAATCAGAGGGCTTACCTTGTATGATTTTGTAGAAGGGAAACCGTTGATTTTTGAGCCGGAAACGAATTAGTTTTTTTACCTTATTTGTGTGGTTAAACGCTATAGAATACTAGTCAATGCGATATAACCTCGCAAGGTCAAAAGATTTCAGCTTTCAGTTTTCAGTCCCCAAAGCTTTGGGGATCAGTTTTCAGATTTAGAACAGCCATACACCCACGCCCACACACCGATCTCCATCAATCTTATCAATCTTCCCTCACTCATAACTCTCAAACGCCACCCCAAACCTCAATCTTCTTCAATCTTATTCTGTTAAATAAGTATATTTACAGCCTAACTCTAACCACCATGAGACTCTGTTCTACCTTAATCGCGCTATTTGTTTTTGGAAATATTTGCCTGCAGGCACAGGAAGAGGTTTTGCCTAAGGGTCTGACAGAAGCTGAAAAATTACTCCTTAAGGATTATGTCTTTCCTGTGTATGAAGGCAGATCCAATATATATACAGCACCGGAAGATCCGGTGAGGGCAATGGCTGAGTGGGAAGAATTGCAGGCAATAGTCATTACCTGGGCTGCATATCCCATAGTTCTTGCGGAGATCGTGAGGCATGCCAAAAAGGAATGCAGAGTCATTATCTTGACAAACAATACACAAACCACGCGGGATTATCTGGCGGCCAGAGATATAGATGATGAAAATATAACTTTCCTGAATGCGCCTTACAATACTGTTTGGGTGCGGGATTATGGGGCCAATGCCGTGTATCTCAATGAAGTCGATTCACTCATTTTGGTGGATTGGATCTATAATCGGCCGAGACCTAATGATGATCTTTCACCCGGACATGTTGCGGAATTATTGGGACTACCTTTATATGTCACAGGAGAAGCCCCTTCTGATCTGGTCAATACAGGTGGTAATTTCATGAGTGATGGACTGGGTAATGGATTTGCATCCTATCTGGTAATGGATGAAAATAAAGCAGGCAATACCTTCGGTGTAAGTCCCAAAACAGAATTAGTCATCGACAGCATTATGCAGGCATTCATGGGAGTGAACCCCTATATAAAAATGCCCAACCTTCCATTCGATGGCATTCATCATATTGATATGCATATGAAGTTGCTGAATGAAGAAACGCTGCTGATGGGGGAGTATCCGGAAGGAATTTCAGACGGGCCGCAGATTGAATCTAATTTACAATATGTATTGAATCAATTTAAATCAGCATTCGGTACGGATTTTAAAGTTATCAGAATACCAATGCCGCCCGATGCAAATAACAGATACCCGAGTGGTGGAGGCCGTTATCGCACATACACCAATTCGCTGATTGTAAATAAGACAATTTTGGTTCCTGTATACGAAGAAAAGTATGACAGCACTGCATTGAGAATCTACAAAGAAGCCATGCCGGGTTATACCATTGAGGGTATTGATTGCAATGATATCATAAGAGCAAGTGGAGCGATTCACTGCATCACCAAGGAAATTGGAGTGGCAGACCCCTTATTGATCATTCATCAGCCGTTAAGAGATCATACAGAAGAAGAGTCTGAACTTGTATTTCGGGCTAAGATTCGTCACAGAAGCGGAATATCTTCTGCTTTTCTGCATTTTAGAAGTGATACTTCTGAGGCATATATATCCTCAGAAATGACATTGGTTGATTCCGAAAATCACATTTATGAAGTCCGCCTGGCAACTACATTAGGGAAAAGAAATTCTGCACCATTCTACTACTACATTGAAGCAACTGCCAATAATGGAAAAACAATTGCCAGACCTTTACCGGGACCTCAGGGACCCTGGAAATTTGAAGCTGCATTGCAGACATCTTCTATTTACACTTTTGTTCCTGATGTGAAACTGGATCCTGTTTTTCCAAATCCTGCATCTGCAATCACTTGTATTCCTGTATATTCTGACAGAAATCAGAATGCGAATATTCGGCTGACTGACATGCTGGGCAGAACACAACAAATGATTTTCAATGGTAATTTACCTCAGGGTGAAAGCAAATATTTCATTCAGGCGCAGGACTTCGCACCGGGATTATATTTGATTACGCTGGAAACATCGGAAGGGACTTCTACTCAGAAATTGCTGATTAGATAAGTGCATTTTGGTATCGGGCAAATTCGAATCCGGGTGATGTTTTCTTTCTGCGCCTTCGGCTTGAAAGGTGATGATTCGATTCCTCACCACAAGTGTTTTTTCTGGGGACATAATAACTCATCAATCACAACTCATAACCGGCTGTTTCTCTTACATCTCATCTCTCATTCCACTGTTTCGAAAAAGAAGGCGAATTGCAACTTGC